>JANRKK010000035.1:0-63079 GCA_033763555.1 Alphaproteobacteria bacterium
CCTTGCCCGTATCCCAGAGGCGCGTTTCCTGGTCGATCTTGCCGCCACCCTCCAGCACCTCTACTTGCCGTCGGGCTTCATATTCGATCGCCTGCTGCACGAAACGGATGGAATTGACGTTCTTGATCTCGCAGCGCGTGCCGAGCTTGCTGTCGCCCATACGGCGCATCGACAGATTCACGTCGCAGCGCATGGAGCCCTCCTCCATATTACCATCACAGGTACCGAGATAACGCAAAATCGCCCGCAGTTTTTTGAGGTAAGCACCGGCTTCTTCCGCCGAACGCATGTCGGGCTCCGACACGATTTCCATCAGTGCGACGCCTGCGCGGTTAAGATCGACGAAAGTTTCCGTCGGGCTTTGGTCATGCATGCTCTTGCCCGCGTCCTGCTCAAGATGCAGGCGCGTGATGCCAACTTTACGCGAAGAACCATCCGGCAAATCAAGCAGGATTTCGCCTTCTCCGACGATGGGTTGCTTGTATTGGCTGATCTGATACCCGGCGGGCAAATCGGCATAGAAGTAATTCTTCCGGTCAAACACAGACGTCAGATTAATCTGCGCCTTAAGGCCAAGTCCTGTCCGCACTGCCTGCTCAACACACACTTTATTGATGACAGGCAACATGCCCGGAAAGCCCGCATCGACAAGGCTCACCTGCGCGTTCGGGGCCGCGCCGAACTCCGTTGCCGCGCCAGAAAACAATTTAGAATTGGAAACGACCTGGGCATGGACTTCCAGCCCGATCACCATTTCCCATTCGCCCGTATTGCCCTGAATTGTTGCCATGTCTTACGCCGTGAAAGGTGGTTTGTGGGTAAAGGCCGCCGCTTTTTCCAGCGCCGAAGCCGCTTTGAAGATTGTCATTTCATCAAACGCCCGACCGATAAGCTGCAGCCCCAACGGCAGGCCGTTCTTGGCGAGTCCAATCGGCACCGACATGCCCGGCAACCCGGCAAGATTAACCGGAACCGTGAACACATCCTCCAGATACATCTGGATCGGATCACCCTGCTTCTCGCCAATGGCAAAAGCCGTTGAAGGCGCCGTCGGCGTTAGAATGACATCACATTTCTTAAAGGCTTCGTCGAAATCATTGCGAATGCGGCGGCGAACCTTCTGTGCCTTGAGGTAATAGGCGTCATAATAACCCGCCGACAGCACATAGGTGCCGATCAGAATGCGGCGGCGCACTTCCTTACCAAAGCCCGCGCCACGCGTGTTTTCATACATATGAATCAGATTATCACCTGGCACGCGCAGGCCAAACCGCACGCCATCATAACGCGCCAGATTGCTCGATGCCTCGGCAGGCGCGATGATGTAATAGGTCGCAAGCGAATATTGACTGTGCGGTAAGCTGACATCGACAACCTCGGCGCCCGCATCTTTCAGCATGGCGATGCCATTCTGCCAAAAGGCATCCACTTCAGCATTCAAACCTTCAATGCGGTATTCCTTGGGAATGCCAATTTTCAGTCCTTTAACCGATGCCCCGATGGCTGAGGGAAAATCCGGCACAGGCTGGTCAATCGATGTGGAATCCTTGGGGTCGAACCCTGCAATGGTTTTGAGCATCAGTGCGGAATCCGCAACCGTGCGCGTCATTGGCCCCGCCTGATCGAGCGACGAGGCATAGGCAATAATCCCCCAGCGTGAGCAGCGGCCATAGGTTGGCTTGATGCCCGTTGTGCCTGTTACGGCCGCGGGTTGGCGGATGGAACCGCCTGTATCCGTGCCCGTAGCCGCCATGACAATGCGCGCCGCCACTGCCGCCGAGGAACCGCTGGATGAACCGCCCGGCACCAGTTTGCGCTCGGCTTTCGCCGGATCGGCACCCGACCAGGGACTAATGGTTGGCTTGGAATGGCTGGTAATGCCGCTCGACCCCATCGCAAATTCATCGAGATTGAGCTTGCCGAGCATGACGCAACCAGCGTCGAACAGTTTTTGCGATACGGTCGATTCATAAGTCGGCACGAAATTGTCGAGGATATGGCTGCCCGCCGTCGTGCGCGTGCCCTTGGTGCAATACAAATCCTTCACGCCGATGGGAATGCCATCCATCGCACCCGCCTTGCCCGCGGCGCGGCGCGCATCGGATTCCTTCGCCTGCCTGCGAGCAATCTCGGGCGTCTCCGTGATGAAGGCGTTGAGCGACCGCGCCTTTTCAACGGCAGCGATATGCGCCTCGGTCAGTTCCGCCGCGCTGAACTTCTTGGCGGCAAGACCTGCAACGGCTTCGGTGACGGAAAGGTCGGTCAGCTTACTCATTCCACTACCTTCGGCACGGTGAAGAAATCGGCCGTCTTGGCGGGGGCGTTGGCAAGAATATCTTCCGGCTTGCCACCATCATTCACGACATCCTCGCGGCGGCGGAGCGCTTCGTCATTCACATTGGCCAAAGGCTCGATGCCCGTGACATCCACCTCGTTCAACTGCTCAATCCATTTCAGGATACCGCTCAACTCCCCCGCAACATGCTTTTGCTCGTCTTCGGGGATTTTGAGCCGCGCCAGATGGGCGATTTTGGCAACGGTTTTGGTGTCGATGGACATAGATATCTACTCTTCAGTGAACAGAACTGCTGCGGTATGGCAAAGCAGGCCGCAGAAGCGTATCGGGGAATTTTTCATGCTTGGCAATAATAGTTTCAATTTGCCCATTCGCAATCAATTCTTCGGTTGCAATATCGAGCATTTGGCGAAAACGGTATTGCCCACCGGGAATGGCTATGCTGTTCCATGCAAGATGCAGGGGTTTCCCGGCTACACGGCGCATTTTACCCGGGTTATTGGCCATATATTCTTCGGCTGTTGCTGAATTTGAAACCGTTACATCGGCTTTGCGGGAAGCAACATTGACAAAAGTTTCAGCCAAACTTGTCAGTTCGGGAAGCATAATAGCTTTAGCTTTTGGAAAATCTGTAACCGCCACACGGCCAACCATAGATCCTTCAACGGCAGTCAGGGTTATTGAAGCATCGTTGATGATGGAGTGGTTATGATCAAAACGGGTATCTCCCGCCCGAGCATACACATAAATCGGCTGATAAAGAATGGGACGCACAAAGTCGATCACGCGCGCCCGAGCCGCGTTGGGATAAGCGCCACCACACATGGCATCGATGCGTCCTGCATCCAGCGCCGCCGGAAATTCGCCCCAGCTGACTTCCTCTGTCCATTCAATTTTCAAACCCAGGATCTCACCTAAGGCTTGCGTATAATCGTAAAACAACCCTGAAAGTTTGCCGGTATTCGGGTCCTTAAGCAGAAAAGGCGTCCAAACAGCATAACCGCAGCGCAGAGTCTGGGTCCGCATCACGCGGTCATAGGTGTTTTCATGGGCGGGTTTATCTGTAGCGTTTTTACTTTGAAAAACCCAAGCTCCGGCAAGGCCCGCAAGAAAGGCAACCACAATAAGAATGGGAGATTTTTTCATATCATAACATGCGAGAAAGCCACGAATTCCAGCTTCCGCCGGAATGACGGGCAAGCTATCATCCGCTATGCCCATCTGCAACCTGTCCGACCTGCCCGCACTGTTGAAACAAGGCCAATGCCTGTTGGGGCTCGACCCCGGCAGTACCGCCATTGGCGTCGCCATATCCGACCCCGGCCTACGCGTGGCCTCGCCGCTAACCACGATTATGCGCGCCAAATTCGCCGAGGATGCTGCCGCACTTATCAAAATTATCCGTGAGAGAAATGTCGGCGGTCTTATCGTCGGCCTGCCGAAAAATATGGATGGCTCCGAAGGCCCGGCGGCGCAATCGGCCCGCGCCTTTGTCCGCAACCTGCTGGAACGTGGTAATCTACCCGATCCGACCTTGCCTGTTGCCTTCTGGGATGAGCGCTTGTCCTCCGCTGCCGTCGAACGCATGCTCCTGGATGATGATATGTCCCGCAAGCGCCGCGATGCCGTTATCGACAAGGCTGCAGCAGCTTACATTCTGCAGGGAGCGTTGGATTCCCTGTCGCGTTGATCAGGGTCTATGAAATCTTCCGCCCGTCATGGGCTTAGGCACTCCCGTTGTGCCCGGCACGCTTAAGGGCAGGCCGAGGCGCGAGCGCACCGCCAGATAAGCGAAGGCCTCCGCTTCAAGCCCATCGCCGCTCCAGCCCAGATCATCCACGGAATGAACGGGAATTTGTGCAAAGTCAGCGACCCAACGCATCAGCGTGTGGTTATGTCGCCCCCCGCCTGTCACGTAAAGGCAGCGTGGCTTGCGTGGCATGAATTTTGTGCCCGCCGCAATCGCGCGCGCCGTGATCATCGTCAAAGTCGCCGCGCCGTCATTCAGGCCAAAGCGCGCGGGAATAATGTCCTTGAACGCGTCCCTGTCGAGGGATTTGGGCGGTTTTTTTCTGAAGAACGGCTTCGCCAGAACCTGATCGACGATTTTAAGATCGGGATGTCCTGCTGAAGCCAGCAGCCCATATTCATCATAAGCCTCGCCGGTATGGTGCATCACCCAGTCATCAATCAGGGCGTTGCCCGGGCCAAGATCGAATGCCACAATCTCATCATCCCCCGAACCGCCAATCCAGGTTACGTTGGAAACGCCGCCGATATTCACGATGGCGACAGGCTTGGGCAATTTGGCTGCTAGCGCCCGGTGATAAAGCGGCACCAGCGGCGCGCCATTACCCCCGGCTTTGACGTCCGCCGTGCGGAAATCATTGATGACGGGAATATGCGTCATTTTTGCCAGCAGCGCACCGTCGCCCAGCTGGATGGTTGCCCGCTTCTTCGGTTGATGCCAGATTGTCTGGCCATGAAAACCGATCAGATCGATGTCCGCCGCCTTCCCGTTCACCTGGCTTTGCAGCTTCCTGACAATCTCGCCATGCAATTCGGTCAACTCACGCTCGAACGAGGCCACTTTAGGATCACGCACACCCGCTATATTGCCCAGATGGCTGCGCAGCTTCTTGCGGAAGGAGGATTCATAGGGGTTGGGCAGGAAAGCCAGGGGACGCACATGGTTGAGTCCGTCCGTTTCCACCAAGGCGGCATCAATGCCGTCGATGGATGTACCGCTCATCAAGCCTATGACCCGGAAAAGTTTCGCTTTCATGGCCGTTGAGTCCCTTTTACAATGGTAACAAAATTTCGTCCGAGGCTCCAGAGATGACAAAGTTAAAGTCCGATTTCTTAACATTGATAAAAGAGCGCGGTTACATCCACCAATGCACCGATCTGAAAGCATTGGATGAGAAAGCTGCCGCAACTACCCTTACGGGCTATATCGGCTTTGACGCCACGGCCGACAGCCTGCATGTCGGCAGCCTGGTCAGCATCATGCTACTGCGCCGTTTGCAGCAGACGGGGCACCGACCGCTTGTGCTAATGGGTGGAGGAACCACAAAGGTTGGTGATCCGTCCGGCAAGGATGATATGCGGCAGGTTCTGTCGGACGAACAGATAAAGAACAACATCGCCAGCATTAAAACAATTTTTGACAACCTCCTTACTTTCGGTTCCGGGCCGCGCGATGCCGTGATGGTCAACAATGCCGACTGGCTTGAGGGGCTTGGCTATATTCCCTTCCTTTCCGAGATCGGGCGGCATTTCACAATCAACCGGATGCTGACGTTTGATTCTGTGAAGCTGCGGCTGGAGCGCGAACAGCCCCTCACTTTCCTCGAATTCAATTACATGATCATGCAGGCCTATGACTTCGTGGAGTTGCAGAAAAAATATGGCTGCACGCTGCAGATGGGTGGCTCCGACCAGTGGGGCAATATCGTCAATGGCGTGGAGCTTGGGCGGCGTATGCGCGAGCTGGAGCTGTTCGGCCTGACGACGCCGCTGATCACCACCACCTCAGGCGCCAAGATGGGCAAGACGGCGGCAGGTGCGGTGTGGATGAAGCCGGAAAGGCTCAGCCCCTATGACTACGGGCAGTACTGGCGCAACACGGAAGATGCCGATGTCGGACGCTTCCTCAAGCTTTTCACCGATGTGCCGCTGGATGAAATCGCCCAGCTGGAAAAATTGCGCGATGCCGAGATCAACGAAGCCAAGAAAATCCTGGCCTTCGAGGCAACCAAACTGGCGCATGGCGAAAAAGCGGCGCAGCAGGCCGCCGATACCGCCCGCGAAACTTTCGAGGGCGGCGGCAAAGGCGCCAATCTTCCGGTGTTTGAATTTCCGCGCGGCACATCGCCCGCGGTGATTGATGTGGTGGTGGCTCTGGGCTTTGCCGCCTCGCGCGGCGAAGCGAAACGGCTTATCGAACAAGGCGGCGTGCGCCTGAACGATAAGCCTGTGACTTCGCTAACGGCAGTGATTACGTCTCAAGACCTTGACGCTTCTGGCGCTGCGCGCCTGAGCGCAGGGAAGAAGCGCCATGGTCTGGTAAAGATGGTGTAGAATCTTTTTTAGGACAGTCAAACGCAACCGTTGAACTGTATCCGTTATCTGCTTCTATACGATAATAAACCCTGTCACCGCTTCTGTTTGTCGTAGCATTTATCGTTATCCGGAAAGATAATGTCTTCTCATATAAACCCAGCGGATCTGTTACCGTAGCTTCAACTCTATCAATTAGATTTTTTGGACATCTTCCAGTTTCCTGAAGATTCCCTTGAATTATATTCCTAGCAGAGCTTTGTGCGTTGCTTTCAAAAGCATGAAACGCAGCTTGAGAAAGCATCAAGACATCTGCAATACCAATAACCGCTACAACTGCAGTGGCTGCAACAGCCGCCCTGCGGAAACCGGGGTGTTTGGGAAGCCGTTTGTTTGCAGGTACAAAATTATTTTTAAAAGTAGGCATTAAAAATGCTCCGTGTTTAATTTTAAAAGCTGGCGGATTTTACAATATTCCCCTCCATTCCCCCAATAGTTTCATCCCAGCTTATGGTTAATACATAAATTGGATGATCAGAAAAACCTGAGGAAATTCAGGCTACTGCCACGAAGCCTTAAGATTCTGGGTGATTTTTTCGAGGAAGCTGCGGGTGTTGAGCCAGCCCTGCTTCGGCCCGATCAGGAGGGCTAGATCCTTCGTCATATGGCCCTGCTCTACCGTCTTGATGCAGACCTGCTCCAGCGTCTTGCCGAAATTCACGACGTCCGGGGTGTTATCCAGCTTGCCGCGATATTGCAGCGCCTGCGTCCAGGCGAAGATGGAGGCGATGGGGTTGGTCGAGGTTTCCTTACCCGCCTGATGGTCCCGGTAATGGCGGGTCACGGTGCCGTGCGCCGCTTCCGTCTCGATATAATTGCCGTCGGGCGACAGCAGCACGGACGTCATAAGGCCGAGCGAGCCGAACCCCTGCGCCACGGAATCCGACTGCACATCGCCGTCGTAATTCTTGCAGGCCCAGAGGAATCCGCCTTCGTCGCGGATGGATTGCGCCACCATGTCGTCGATCAGGCGATGTTCATATGTGATATTACCGATTTTGAACTTATCCTTAAATTCCGTTTCAAATACTTCGGCAAAAATATCCTTGAAGCGCCCATCATAGGCCTTGAGGATTGTGTTCTTGGTCGAGAGAAACATGGGATAGCTGCGCATCAGTGCATAGTTCATACAAGCGCGCGCGAAACCGCGGATGGAGTCATCCTCGTTATACATCGCCAGCGCCACGCCCGCGCCGGGGAACTTATGCACCTCATGCGTGATGGGCGCGCTGCCGTCCTTGGGCTGGAAACTGATCGTCAATGTGCCGGGGCCGGAAACCTTGAAATCCGTGGCGCGGTACTGGTCGCCATAGGCATGACGAGCGATAACAATCGGCTTTTTCCAGTGCGGCACATAATGCGGCACATTGCCGATCAAAATGGGTTCGCGGAACACCGTGCCGTTCAGGATGTTGCGGATGGTGCCGTTGGGCGATTTCCACATTTTCTTGAGGTTGAATTCCTTCACCCGCGCTTCGTCGGGCGTGATGGTCGCGCATTTAACGCCGACGCCGTATTGCTTGATAGCCTCAGCCGATTCGACCGTGATTTTGTCTTCGGTTTCGTCCCGCTTCTGAATGCCCAGATCGAAATATTTTAGATCGATTTCCAGATAAGGCAGGATGAGCCAGTCCTTGATCATCTGCCAGATGATCCGGGTCATCTCATCGCCGTCCATTTCGACCAGCGGATTTTTAACCTTAATTTTGGGCATAGGGATTCCTTAGAAAAGCAGGCTTAGTGAGTCGGTTCAGTTTATATCAGAACTATCCAAAGCCTCCAAAATCAATTGATTAAGCCTTTCCGCGGCCTTCCCATCCGCATGATCATAAAGCTTTTGCCGCAAGGCCTGCCGCGCTGCGCGACGTGCATCGTTTCCAGAAGTGGCGGCATCGATAGCTTTGATCAAGACAGCTGTATCCTGCGCAACATCGCCGCAAAGATAATCCTCATGCCTGGCAATCAGCGGACGGGATTTGGCAATGTAATCCGTATGATCAGGTCGGTAGAAAATTATCGGCCGGTCGAGCAGCAGAAAATCGAAGGCCAGCGACGAATAATCCGTAACAAAAATATTCACATGCCGCAGCAGCGGATAAATATCCGTCAGGGGTGCGATGAAATAGATGCGTGGATAGCGACCGCGGAATTCCTCGATATAGCGCCCTTCAAATGGATGCAGATTGACGGTCAGAATATAGCCGCGCGCATGGCAATGTTCGGCCACCGCTTCCATACCGGCCCGCTGGAACCAGGTGCCAAACTCGCCATCACGGAAGGTTGGCGCATAAAGAATGACTTTCTTCCCTTCCCGCGCCGCGCTTTCTACCAATTTATAACTTTCAACATCAACATTGATCATGTCGTGCGCCGAAGGCTCGCGGAACAGCGCATCATTGCGTGGATAGCCGATGGGCGCATAGTGCCGGGAAGGAAAACGCCGCGCCCATTCGCCTTGTTGCGCTTTCGCCGTTCCAACCAGCACATCATAAAGTCCTGATGCGCCGAGCACTTCGGCGATGCGCGGGTGATAGGCCGCTGCCGGATACAACTGCTCCATGCCGATCGCTTTCAGTGGAATGCCATGCCACAGCTGGATGAACTTCGCGCCGCGCAGCAACGCCCACGGGATAAAACCGCGCTCATCCACCGGATAGAATAAATTGCACAGCACGGCGGTCTTCGCGCTCAACAGAATCCGCATATGCTCGGCCGTCCAGTCCGGCACGAACCAAGGCAGGCAAGGCAATCCGGCATCGCTGAGCTGTTTATGCAGCCTTTCGGAATCCGTCAGGAAATAGCACGCGGCATCCTCCGCATGCGCCTTTTCCAGAAAAGCCAGATAGGCATATTTGATATTGTCGCCGAAATATTCCACACGCCCGTCGCCGCCGCATTCGCGCGCGACGAAAATCACGGTGCGGCTTTTCGGATAAATCTTCGAGGCCTCTTCAAATCCCCTGCGGATACGCAGCGCGGCGGCACTCCGTTCCTGTAACGCGGCTTTCTTGGCCGTTTCCTGCGTCACGGCCACAGCATTTTTCTGCGCCTCGACGATCAAGCCGATAGCCTGCTCCAGCGCCACAAAGCGCGCTTCGATGGAAGAGTTTTGGTTGTCGTTGGTCATAACTGCGGGACAGGACGGAAGGGAACCTGCTTCCTATCATGCCTTGGCGGCTTGCAAAAGCGGAATGCTAGCCTTTATTTTTCATAGGGCTGCGCCGGGTAGAAATACATCCCTTTATGTTCACCCAGATATTTGTCGAGCGTCTGGCGGATGAACCCGCTTTGATTCAGCTGTTCCAGCGCCAGATTAATTGTATCGCGCAGTTTAGTCTCACCCTTGTCCACGGCGTAGGAATCGCCGAACACGCGGACGGCCTGTGCATTGGCAACCTGTTTGATGGTTCCCGGATTATGCTTGGCGAACTCAAACGCCATGAAAGGATCGACGAAAGTAACGTCGGCCTTTTTCGTCGTTACCGCCAGCAACAGTTGCGCGCCGTCGCTGTCCATCGACAGGCTTAATTGTTTGGCGCTTGGATAATCTTCACTGGGAATGGCTTGCGAAAAATCACCGTCGATGACAGCCACAGTTACACCGGGATCGTTGATTGCAGTCAGATTGCCATCGAAACGCGTGTCGTCGGCACGAACAAAGGCATAGGCCGGGATGTAATCAATCGCCATTGTGAAATCGAGCGGCAAGGCGCGGTTGCCGCTGGGCCAAACCGTATTGCACATGACATCGTTGCGTCCGGTTTTTAAATTGTCAGCCACCTGCGACCAGGGAATTTCTTCCGTCCACTCCACTTTCATGTTCAGAATCTTGCCGACCTGTTCAAAAATATCATAGGCAAAGCCGCTGAGTTTTTTGGTGTTCGGGTCTACCGTGATATAAGGCGCCCAAGTGGCGTAAGCGCAGCGAATCGTGCGCGTTTTGGTCACGCGGTCAAAGGCTGGCTGGTCGGAAACCAGCGTTGTTCCCGCACCGCCAATACCTGCCAACTTTAATCCGCCGAAAACAATCAGCGTGGTCAAGGCGGCAGCAAGAATGGTTTGGCCTGATTTCATAATATTCTCCGTAATAATGCGTGATCCCATTTTCAAAATAACCCGCATTTAATAGTTTCAATATATAATTATATATGTATAATACATAATCTAAAGCCAGAAATCATAGCAGGAAAATAAATGGCCACAGCGGAACAGATCAAGGCGGCGCGCGCCCTGCTGAAATGGAAGCAATCCGATCTGGCGGAGCTTTCCGGCGTCTCCCTGCCCAGCATCAACAACATCGAGCGCGCCATTGCCTCGCCGCGCGCGGGAACCCTGCGTAAAATCCGGCAGACAATGGAAGATCAAGGCGTAGAGTTTCTCGATGATTCCGGCGTGCGGCTGAAGAAAGAGCCTTTTGAAATCCTGCAATATGACGGTCCGGATTTTATCGAGAAGCAAAATGATGATCTTTTTCATTGCATGCAAAGCGCGGGGGATGAAGTCGTTGCCTGCTCATTGGATGAAAGCATGTTTCCCAAGCACGCGCCCGATCAGGTCATGCGTTACGCCAGTCATCAGTTGAAAACCGATTTCCGGGAGAGAATTCTGGTGCGCGAGGGCGATATGTATTTTTTGACGCACCTGCATTGCTATCGCTGGCTGCCAAAAACGCTCATCGGAAAGGTGCCCTACCTTGTCTACAAGAACCGCTTCGTTCTTATTATGTGGGAAGCACGCCGCGTGGTAATTGTTAAAAATCAGGCGATTGCCGATAGTTTCCGCACACAATTTGAATATCTTTGGACGCTTGGCAAAAAGCTGCCGCGCAACGCGGTTTGCAAATTGGATGATCCGGCTTTTGCCAAAAATCTCGGCAAAAAACGCTAAATGCCAAAAAGAGGCCTTCCCGCGAAGGCCCCTCTCGATTGACTTTACCTCAATTAACGGCTGGAATTTATTATAACGCGCCAAGAACATGGCGAAATTTTATATCGCTCTTTCTACCTTTGGGCATCTTCACTCTTTACGCCCGGAGGCACACATGGCCAGTCGCAATTTAAAATCCACAAAGCACAAAAGCACCAGCGGCCCAGACGCCATTGCGATGCTGAAGGCCGATCACCGCAAGGTGGAGTCGCTTTTCAAGGCTTTTGAAAAAGCCAAAGCCAAAGATCCCACACGCAAGCAGAAAATCGCCGAAGATGTCTGCATGGAACTGAGTATCCACGCTCTACTCGAAGAGGAAATGTTCTATCCGCTCTTTCGCGGTGAAGTAGATGATAAACTGTTAGACGAAGCTTATGTCGAGCATGACAGCGCGAAAGTTATGATCGCTGAAATCATGGCCGCATCGCCGCAGGATGATTTCTATGATGCCAAGGTCACCGTCCTGTCGGAAGAAATCAAACACCATGTCAAAGAAGAGGAAAGAGCGATCAAGGGAATCTTCGCCCAAGCCAAACGGTCGGACGTGGATATGAACGAGCTTGGTCAGCGCATGGCTGAACGGAAGAAGGAGCTGAAAATGCGCTTTACATCCGAAGGTTTGCCGCCTCCGGAAACCCGCACACTCAGCGGCGCAAAGCTGTGCTATGGCCAGCCGCTGGCGGCCTAGATCGCTCTTTGCGCTATTTTGTGCATATTCTGACCTGCTTTTTGCTGCCTTCGTTAAAGGGCGGCAAAAGGCAGGAATTGGTGTATACTGTTCCCATGATGAACCCGGCCAAATCCACACCACCCGAGCCACATCGCATCCGTCCTTCTTCGCTGCAGAAGGCGTTTGGCTTGTTGCAGGATGCCGTGCGGGATTTTCTGTTCACACGCCGCCCCTGCAGCCCCGCCCGAGAAGACCGCGCGATGCGCCAGAATCTCAGCGAACGCCAGATCGACAAAACCCTCGAAGATACCTTCCCCGCCAGTGACCCTCCGGCGTGGTACTAAACCGCTCGCATAATCTGGTTTAAGTTTCAGTATCAGATGTTTTTGCGCGTCTCGCGGCTTACACCGACACGCCGGATTTCCCAGCGCAGTTCGACACCTGATTTCTCCCGCACGCGGCGGCGCACTTCTTCGCCCAGATTTTCGATCTCGGCGGCGGTGGCATGGCCTGTATTGATCAGGAAATTGCAGTGTTTTTCTGATACTTTTGCCTGCCCGATTTTCAGGCCACGACATCCTGCCGCCTCGATCAATTGCCAGGCATGCTTATCCGAAGCCTCCTTGGGATTGGCAAAAGTTGAACCCCCGGTTTTCTCGCGGATCGGCTGGGTCGCGGCGCGGGATTTCTGGATTTCCTGCATTTTTTCCTGAATGGCATGCGGATCGCCTTCTTCGCCCTGCAGCACAGTGGAAATGAAGATCGTATCTTCGGGAATATTCGTATGACGATAGGAAAAGCCGATTTGATCGTGATAAAGCGTTTTCCGGTTGCCGGAGCGATCGACGACCAGAACTTCCTCGACAATATCGGTAAATTCGCGGCCATAAGCCCCTGCATTCATGCGCAGCCCACCACCGATGGTTCCGGGAATGCCGCAAAGAAATTCCAACCCCGCAATGCCGGAAACCTGCGACGTGCGCGCGACGTTGATGTCGACTGCGCCCGCGCCGACCGTCATCGTCGCGCCATGTACTTTGATCTGCGAAAATTGCGGCCCGAGCTTGATAACCACACCAGGAATGCCGCCGTCGCGCACGAGCATATTGGAGGCGAGGCCGATCACCGTCAGCGGTACATCCTGCGGGCAATGGCTGAGGAAAAAAACCAAATCCTCTTCGTCAGCAGGTTTAAACAAGACTTCCGCCGGGCCACCGACGCGGAACCAGGTTTGATCAGCCAAAGACTCGTTCGGCGTCAGCTTGCCGCGCACCTTGGGCAGGCGTTCCATCAAGCCTTCATCGGGAAAACTATCGGCACGGAGGCCTTGCGGACTGGACGGATGGGCGGCGGTCATGAAACACCTTTCCGCCGCATATAATACGCTTTTACCTGCAAATCATCAGGCCATTCGGGCCAATGGCGATAGAAAACTCCGTTTTCCCCCTTTTTCGCGTCAATTTCAAAACCCCATTTCCGGTACATGGCTATTGTTTTCTCATTATGGGCATAAAGATCGACAATAATGTCCTTTGAACCACAGAATACCACGGCCTTATCCCATAGAACCCTGCCAATGCCTCTGCCCTGAAATTCCGGTGCCACATAAAAAGCCAAAATCTCACATTCATCGCCTTTGTCCTCGACAGTAATAGCCCCAATCAAATCAGACTCCCTCCACGCCAACCAAACGCGCTGGCTTGCAGTTTCAAGAAGCCTCGATAGCAAATATTTCTGAGTATCAGCGCTGTTGAAAACGGCAGGAGAAAGATGCCTTGTTGTGAGACCAATGGCTTCGTTTACATAAGCGGTCTGGTAAGTGCGCTGAAAAAGATCGGTATACTGCCGCAAATCTTCAATTCGTGGTTTTCTGATCGAGACGCCCTTTAATATCGGCGCATTCATTATTTTTGGCTCACCCGTTTGGCACTTTTATCGAAAATAGCTTCCAACTCTTCCGGTAGGGCATAGGCCCATGTGCTGATCGAGCCTGCACCGAGGCAGACAACATAATCTCCTGGCTCGGCCATGCCTGCGATCAGCGCTGCGAGGTCTTTCTGGTCATCCAGCGGTTGCGCTCCGCGATGCCCATGCGCACGCAGACCTTCGACCAGCGCATCGCGGCTGGCACCCTCAATCGGCTGTTCGCCTGCCGGGTAAACCTCCGTAATGATCACATTATCCGCATCGTTGAAGCAGGTGCAGAAATCCGCGAACAGGGCGGAAAGGCGTGTGTAGCGGTGTGGCTGCATGACGGCGATGATCTTACCCGTTTTGCCTTTGGCCTGCTGCGCCGCCTGTAAAGTCGCGGCGATTTCCACCGGATGATGTGCATAATCATCAACAATCGTAACGCCGTTGACCGTTCCTGTACGCGTGAAGCGCCGCTTGACGCCCTCAAACTTCGCTAGTGCCGAGCGGAGCACATGGTCGGGGAAACCGAGCCGTACGCCAACCGAAAGCGCCGCCAAGGCGTTCTGCACATTATGGCGGCCAATGACAGGCAAAAAGAAGCCGTCAATCGTGCGCGTCGTATCGCTCTTGCGGTCGGCAATGACGATATCAAATCGTGAGCCCTCTGGTTTGGCTTCGATATTCACGGCACGAATATCGGCCTGCGGCGAGAAGCCGTAGGTGACAATCTTGCGGTCCTGTACGCGCGCGATCAGTTCCTGCACTTCCGGATGATCGATGCACAGCACGGCGAAGCCGTAAAACGGCACATTCTGGACAAAAATGTCATAGGCGCGGCGAACGGCAGCAAAATCCTCATAATGATCCATATGCTCGGGATCCATATTGGTGACGATGGCAATCGTCGCGGGCAGCTTGGTGAAACTGCCGTCGGATTCATCCGTCTCCACCACCATCCATTCGCCCGCACCAAGTCGCGCATTCGTGCCATAGGCGTTGATGATACCGCCATTGATGACCGTGGGATCCAGCCCCGCCGTATCGAACAGAGTGGCGATCATAGATGTCGTTGTGGTCTTGCCATGCGTGCCGCCGACAGCGACCGACCATTTCAAGCGCATCAGCTCGCCGAGCATTTCGGCACGGCGCACGACAGGCAGCAGCGCGGCGCGCGCGGCGATCGCTTCGGGATTATCACGTTTTACGGCGGAAGAGACGACGACAACGCTCGCTTCACCTAAATTTTCGGCGGCGTGGCCAATTTTGATGGCAATGCCTTTTTCGCGCAGACGGCGGACATTGGCATTGTCGGACAGATCGCTGCCCTGCACCTTGTAGCCGAGATTATGCAGGATTTCGGCAATCCCGCTCATCCCAATGCCACCAATGCCCGTGAAATGGATGATGCCTGTGGATAGCGGGCTAAACCCCCGCAGGCCGGGAAGAGATGTAACGGTCATAGGGGCATTATAGACCGCTAAAGGCCTAGAGGGTCAATGCCATTCGCGCACGGTCTGCTTGCGCTTTTTTGTACGCTTCAGGGTTACGGATCCGAGGCCCATCGGCCGTTTTAAAGTCAAAGGTCATCGTTGCAGCATCATAAGAAAAGTCGCGGATACGCTGCCCAGCCATCCTGGTTTCGCCCATGCGACGAATGGTCGCAGAAGTTTGAGCAATCATTTGTTTCAGACTTTGAACTCTATGAGTGCGTTCATGCTGAAGTTTTGTTAAAGGAACAAAACCATAATGCTCTCTCTCAAGTTCGCACCACGGGCCCGTGGTCACACCACGGTCTTGAGGGCTGCCCTTAAGATGAATAATTTTTCTATGATTTCCTAATTTTTTATAACTTCCCTTCCATGCGTTGCACAGAACGATATCAACCTCTGACGAAGAAGTGTCGCTCACACTCGCCATAGGGTGGCAAACAAAAACGACATCAGCTTCTGACAAGGCAACCTGCAGTGCCCCACGAAACGGACGAACTGATAATGTCGTTGCGATCTTTCTATGAGGAGGCAGTTTCCTAATTTCGTGTTCAAGTCTGCTCAATTCACGGTTTTCGGGATGGGTCAAAACGAGGAAAGATGGATTGTGCGCTTTTCTATGACCAAGCGCCGTAACGGTCTCATGTGTTATAGTTGATGCACCTCCAACAATAAGCGCAGTCTTATCCGGCGCAAGCTGTGCTATATCGGCGGCTATATTCGGAATTGTCGGGCGTCGCATATACTGAACGGGAAGATGCTCTCTAATTAAAGCGCTATCCCGAAATAGGGTTTCCATGTAGGGATAAAGAGCTTTTTCTTCGGGATATCTTTCCTTGTACAAATTCCATGCCGTTTGTACTTGACGAACGATATGGAGATCAAATTCGTGGCGGCCTTTTAATCCGGAATAAAACTCCATAAACCATGCATAAGCATTCAAGCCATAATGAACTTCCGTACCTTTCCTGGACCCAAGTAAGCTTTGTGGAATTTCTGCAATATCACGCTGTAATCCCACATATACATGCCGAGCACATGTTTCAGCCGGAAAGAAATGTTTAGGTGTATAGCCAGCCTGTTTTGGACAATGTCCCAAGGTGGTGACGACGACAAATTGATCCCACTGCGGTAACATGAATATCTCGCTATTCTTAATGTTTTAAATGCCGTTTTTTATGTATTGCAGCGAAACTAAAATTCGACAAGAAAATTAATAATGGCGCAGATAAAAAAGAAACAAAATATCATTAACGCCTAGGCGGCTTGTTCCCTTTTGGACAGCAGGCCATTGAGAGATTCGCCGCTTTCAGAAGCCAAAATATCCGCTTCCCGCCGCGTGGAAGGCAAGCCAAAACCAATCACTTCGCACACGCAATCGGCGAGGCTGTCAGCGGCAGTAATCTTGCCCCAAGCACGGGCGGCAGCGGCGGTTTTGGCCAGCGTGCCGGGCAACGCCATAAGGGATTCCAGGCGCACGGCCAAAGCTTCGGGCGTGCAGGCCTGCTCGGGTATCAGCCATGCACCGCCTGCTTCGGCGACGGCTTCGGCATTGGCGACCTGCTCACCAGCATGGCCGTGTGGAAACGGCACAAGGATGGAAGGACGACCGATGGCCGTTAGTTCAGCAATGGTTGTACCACCCGAACGGCCGATAACCAGATGCGCTTGCGCCATGCGCTCCGGCACATCATGGAAGAAGGAAGAGAGTTCAGCTTCAATACCTGCTCCGGCAAATGCCGCACGCGCTTCTTCCAAATCGGCCTTGCGGCATTGCTGGGCGATTACCAGACGTCGGCGCAGATGTTCCGGCATCAAGGCAAGCGCCCTCGGCACAACCTGGCTGAAAACTTTTGCGCCCAGACTGCCGCCCAGAACGAGGATGCGCATCGGCCCGTCATCCGTCAGCGCTGGATAAGGCGTGCCGCGCAGCGCCGCGAAAGCCGGACGTACAGGATTGCCCGTCTGCACCAAACGAACATTCGGCACGGGTTTGAGTCCCGCCACATGCGGGAAAGATGTGGCGATGATTCTGGCCTTATTCATCATCACGCGGTTGGCGCGACCAAGAACGGCGTTCTGCTCATGCAGCAAAAAAGGAATATGCATCTGCATCGCAGCGTAAAGCGCAGGCACTGAAGGATAGCCGCCGAAACCCACAACCGCTGCGGGGCGCAGTTTCCGTATGCGGCGGCCTGCCTGCAAAATGCCGATGCCCATATTGATGATGCTGCGCGCCCTGCCCAACATGCCCTTACCAAGGCTACTGGCGCGCACGCGGTAGGCGGGGATGGAGAGATCATCGCTGAATGATGTGCCGCGCTGGTCGGTCAGCAGCACAACACGCAGCCCTCGGCCCAGAAGCTCGCGCGCCAGAGCTTCCGCCGGGAACACATGGCCACCCGTACCTCCGGCAGCAAGAATAATGAGGGGCGATTGCCCGGTCATGACCTAAACCTCGTTCAAACCAAACCGCTTGCGCGTCAAGGCCAGAAGCATACCCATGCCGAGCGCCAAAGCCCAGAGCGACGAACCGCCATAGGATATAAAGGGCAATGTCATGCCCTTGGCAGGCATCAGATGCAGGGCCGAAGCCATATTAATCACCGCCTGCAGGCCAAATTCGATCAAAAGCCCGCTGACCGCCAGCAGGATAAACAGGCTGTTTTCGTCCTTCAACCGCTGGAACCCTCGCAAAACGATAAAGGCAAACAGCGCGACGATGACAAGGCACCAAACGAGGCCAAGTTCCTCCCCCGCCACGGCAAAGATAAAGTCCGCATGCGCATCCGGTATGGAGGATTTGATGGTGCCTGCCCCGGGCCCCATGCCGAACAAACCGCCATTCATGAAGGCATCCAGCGCACGGTCGACCTGATAGGTATCGCCGCTATGGCTGAGAAAACGGTCCATACGCGATGTAAAATGCGGAAAGGCGTAGTAGGCGATGAAAATTCCACCAACGCCGAGGCCCAGGCAAATGCCGACAAGGGCCAATGGCAATCCCGCCAAAAAGAATTGCCCGAACCAGATGGCGGAGACAAGGAATGTCATACCGATATCCGGCTGCACCACCAGAAATCCGACGATCAGCAGGTAAAGAAGAACATTGACGCTGAGCGCTGGAAAGCCCTTGCGCTCACACTGGCGCGAGAAAAGCCATGCCGCCGTTACGGCAAACAAAGGCTTGATAAATTCTGAAGGCTGGGCGGAAAGGCCAAAGATATAAATCCACCGTGCGGCGCCTTTCACTTCCGCGCCGAAGAAAGGCGTGGCAATCAACAAGGGAACAAATATCGCCAGCAATCCTGCCGCCAAAAAACGCACGCGGCGCGGCGGCATCAGCGAAATACCCAGAATGGTGATGATGGCGGGAATCAACATAATTAAATGCCGCTCGACATAATAAAAACTGTCGAGGCCCCGCCGCGTTGCAATCGCCGGGGTCGCCGCCTGAATTAAAAGAATCCCGAAACCCATAATTGCCGCCAGCGCCGCCAGCGTCCAACGATCGATGGTCCACCACCAACGGCCAAGAATGGAACGATCTGAACGCGCGAGCGAAATCATGGCAAAACCTTTGCTTGGGGCACTGAAGACAATGTTTCCACAAATTTTGTGAACATACGCCCACGCTCCTCAAAATTGCTGAACTGATCCCACGAAGCGCAGGCAGGCGATAGCAAAACGACGGCGCCAGGCTTTTTGTCTTTCCAGGCCGTGGCCGCGGCTTTTTGAACGGCGATATCTAATGTACCACACAATGTGTGGGCCAAATGATTAGCCTGGCACCAGCTTGCGAAATTCTCACTCGCCTCACCAATGATAAAAGCATGACGGATGCGCGGCCCGAACTCTTCCAGCCCTTTCAGCCCGCCTTCCTTGGCTTGGCCGCCAATAATCCAATAGATATTGTCATAACAGGCCAAGGCTTTTCCTGTGGCATCAGCATTGGTTGCCTTGCTGTCATTGATAAAACGCACGCCCTCGATCTCGGCGACAAGTTGCTGGCGATGCGCAAGACCCGGAAAAGTTTTGAGGCCCTGCACAATTTGTTTGGTGGGAACATCCAGTGCGCGGCAAGCGGCAAAAGCAGCGCAAGCATTCTGCCAGTTATGCTTCCCTGGCAAGGTCGGCAGCGTGCCAAGATTGGTGATGAGGCCACCCTCTTCCTCGCCCGTATAAGAAAACATCTGCTGACCCGCGACCATGACGCCATGTGCCACGGGATGCTGAACCGAAATTTCCTCGATATGGAGATTTTTTTTCTGCCGCGCCTGCAAGACCAGCGCGCGGGTTTCCGGTTCATCCGTACCGATTACCAGCGTCTGCGGTGTATTGGTTTCAAAAATACGCGCCTTGGCGGCGATATAGCCTTCCATACCGCCGTGGCGGTCAATATGATCGGGCGTGATATTCAGCAGTACCGCGACCTTGAGCAGGTTTTGTTGAATAAGCTCCAACTGATAAGAAGATAATTCCAGCACATAAATGCCGTCGGCACCAAGCGGCTCCAGCGACAAAGCAGGCGTGCCGAGATTGCCGCCGACCTGCAGCTTGCGCCTGGCGGATTTCAGGATATGGCCGATGAGCGCCGTGGTCGTCGATTTGCCGTTGGTGCCGGTAATGCCGACGAAAGTCGCCTGCGGGCTGGCCCGAAACAGAAGCTCAATATCACCGATGATGGGAACGCCCGCCGCGCGGAATTTTACCACGGCCGAATGCGGCGCAGGATGCGTATGCGGAATGCCGGGCGAAAGCACCAGCGCCTGAAAGTCTTTCGGGTTGGCCGTAGCCAAATCGACAACTGCAAAATCGGCTTTTTCCGCTTCGGCACGCGCGGTGGGATTATCATCCCACAAAACGGGTTTGGCCTTGCTGGCGCGCAGGCTGGCGGCAACGGACAAGCCGGATTTGCCGAGGCCGAGAACGGCGTAGCTCTGTCCTTCAATGCCCGGCAGCGTGATCATCGCAACTTCAAGGTCGAAAGGCCGATCAGGCCGAGGATGCAGGCGATGATCCAGAAACGGATGACGATGGTTGGCTCCGACCAGCCGAGCTTCTCAAAATGATGATGCAGGGGCGCCATGCGGAAAATACGTTTGCCCGTCAGTTTGAAAGACGCGACCTGGATAATCACCGATACCGTCTCGACCACAAACAGGCCACCAACAATGGCCAGAACCAGTTCGTGTTTGATGATGACGGCAACTGCCCCCAGCGCGCTACCCAGCGAGAGGGAGCCTGTATCGCCCATGAACACTTGCGCGGGCGGCGCATTGAACCACAGGAACCCAAGGCATGCCCCGACAAGCGCACCGCAGAATACGGCCATCTCGCCCGCGCCGGGCACATGATGAACCTGCAGGTAATTGGCAAAAACGGCATTGCCGACAAGATATGTTATCATGCCGAAGCAGAGCGCAACGATCATCACCGGAACCGTCGCAAGGCCATCAAGCCCGTCGGTCAAATTCACCGCATTGCTGGCGCCAACAATGACAAAAGCACCGAACGCAATAAAGAACCAGCCCAGTTGCAGAACAAAATCTTTCAGGAAAGGAATGGCCAGCACCGTGGCTTGATCGGGCTTCGCCAGAACCACAATGAAACAGACGGCAAGCAGCGCGATCATGGATTGTATCGCCAGACGAACCTTGCCGGGAATGCCGCGATGTGAACGGCGCGTAAGTTTCTGGTAATCATCGGCGAAACCGACAAAACCAAACCCTGCCGTGACGAACACAACAATCCAGACATAGGCGTTGGACAAATCCGCCCACAAAAGCGTGCTGATGATGACCGATATCAAAATCATCAACCCGCCCATGGTTGGCGTGCCTTTTTTCTTGAAATGACTTTCGGGACCGTCAGAGCGGATGGGCTGTCCATCACTCTGCTTGCGGCGCAGCCAGCGGATAATCCGTGGCCCGAAAATAAAACAGATGATCAGCGACGTCGCCAACGCGCCGCCTGTGCGGAACGTCAGGTAGCGGAACAGATTGAACAGGATGAAATCATGCGCGAATGGTGCAAGAAGTTGGTAGAGCATGAGGGGAAAACCAGCCTATTTCAGATGCCTATGCCGGGCCATTTTCCGGCGGCCTTAACCATAAATGGCACATAACCCTAAGGCAATTCCTTTCAGTGCTTGAGTTGCTTTACTTGAGCCCATGTTTATTGTACCAAAAAGCAGTCATGTAGCTGAGTTATTTTTAAAGATTAACATTCAAAACAAGAGGGAACTATGCCCGAGATTTTAAAACCGCCCTTTACGGGACTTGAAGTTGTTTCATTGCCCCATTTTGGCCTAGACGAATCCCATCGGCAGGGCCTCGAGGACGCTGGAAAAAATTTCTTTATTGCAACCAGCGTCTCGGACTTTCATCAGTATGCTGCGGACTTTAGAAACAATTTTCCAGAGCTATTGATCGTTGACTTCGGAGCCCTTGGCCATATTGCACGTTTCGCAACAGAGGGCCAATTTTACCATTATATGCAGCCCATACCGATGATCACCATTTATGAAGATATACTGTATCCTTCGAGACTCGAGATACCTTACGAAATGTATGGAGGCCAATTAAATATCATCGGCGCTATTTCCACAAGGGAAGCTCTGGAACCCGCAAATTTTCCTCGTCTGACCGGAGCCTTCGATGAAGCAAAAGAAATGGGTCCGGTAACATGGAAAGCGTTTGAAGAATCTCTGGCGAAACAAGAACTTCTCGAATCCCCCGGCATAGATGGCATTCCATGGTTTGCACATCGCACCGCAACGGAACTGGCCAACTTGTATAACTTGCCTGCCCCGACCCGCGCAGAATTACGTTACCGTGCGACAGGAAACCGCCCCCGCTGGTAAGAAGCGTTATTCTGTTTTCTCCAGTAACGTCGCATCGCCATAGGAATAAAAGCGATAGCTCTGCGCGATGGCATGGGCATAGGCCGTATTCATACGCTCGAACCCGCCAAAGGCGCAGACCAGCATGAAAAGCGTCGATTTCGGCAGGTGGAAATTCGTCATCAGGGCATCCACCGCCCGGAAGCGGTAGCCCGGCGTAATAAAAATGTCCGTCTCCCCGACGAAGGCGTGCAGAACGCCCTTTTCGTCCACCGCGCTTTCCAAAAGGCGTAAAGAGGTCGTGCCGACCGCCACAATCCGCTGGCTTCCCTGCCGCGCCTTGTTAATGGCTTCGGCCGTTTCGGCGGTGATTTCTCCCCATTCGGCATGCATCACATGGTCACTGACCCGCTCGGCCTTCACGGGCAGGAAAGTCCCTGCACCGACATGCAGCGTTACAGTGGCGCGCTGAATGCCTTTAGCTTCCAATCTTGCCAGAAGCTCTGGCGTGAAATGCAGCCCCGCCGTCGGCGCGGCGACGGCCCCTTCCCGCGCGGCATAGACCGTCTGGTACTGTGCAGCGTCCTGCTTTGCCGTGCCGGGCTCGCGCCGGATATATGGCGGCAGCGGCGGCTCACCATGCTTATACAGCAGAGGAATGATCTGCTCCTCCGGCGCAGTAAAATGAAGAACGACCTCGCCGCTTTCTTTCTTTTCGAGAATCTCCCCCGCAAAATCCGTCGCGAAAACAACCGTATCGCCGACGCGCAGCCGCTTGCCGGGTCGCGCAAAGGCCAGCCAGTTCTGCGCCCCCTGCTTGCGATGGAGAAGAATTTCAACGGTCACTGCGCCGCGCTTGCCGTAGAGTCGTGCCGGAATGACTTTCGTATCATTCATGACCAGCAGATCGCCGTGACGCAGCAGATTCGGCAAATCACGAACCTGACAATCCGCCAGACCCGTCGTACCGACATGCAAAAGCCGCGCGCTGTCGCGCGGCGTTACGGGTGTTTGCGCAATACGTTCCGGCGGCAGGACGAAGTCAAAATCCTCCGTTAGCCATTCATGTTGTTTGCTGTGCTGCGTCATAAAATGAACACAAAAATTTCGTTCTATGCGGTTGAATTTTGGTTGAAGGGGCATTTACCCCTTGCAAATTTGTAACCGTTTATTAACTATAAAGCGATAGAGTAACAACAGGATGACAGGCATGGGAGGCTTTAATTAGCAAGCCCTTAGCAACAAAGAACCTGATCCAGACCGCTTGCGGCCCCGTCCCGTCTGTCCCCTTCTGTTCCCCAAAAACCTATAGTTTTTTAAGGCCACGGCATGCTGCTTTGGCCTGTTCCAACGCTTGGCTGCCCGCCAGGCAGAAACGAGGCAAGGATGGGAAAACGGCGTCACTTTGAACACAACCACCACAAGACGCATAATGTGGAGCCGCTTTATACCAACAACTCCCCTTGGGATCCTCTGAATCAATCCGCCTTCGAGCGCCGCGACCAAAGCTACATCCGTAAAATCAAACCCCAAAGTGCCAACCAATCGGCGCTGATGGAAGCCATGGCGAAAAACAGCCTGGTTGTAGCAACAGGCCCCGCGGGCACAGGCAAAACCTATCTGGCCATCACCGCCGCCGTTGAAGCTCTGGAAGCCGGGCGTGTCGATCGCATCGTTCTGACCCGCCCCGCCGTGGAAGCTGGCGAAGCCATTGGCTTTCTGCCGGGCGATATCCACGAAAAAATGGCGCCGTATCTCCGGCCACTCTACGACGCTTTGAACGACCGGATGGGCAGCAAGCGCCTGAAGCAATGCCTGCAAGACGGCATGATCGAAATTGCGCCGATTGGCTTCATGCGCGGCCGCACGCTCAACAACGCCTTCGTCGTGATCGACGAGGCACAGAACTGCACTTACACGCAGATCAAGATGTTGCTGACCCGCCTCGGCTGGCACTCAACCATGGTGCTGACGGGTGACCCGGATCAGAGCGATCTGCTGCAAGGCATGTCGGGCTTTGCCGATATCGCCAAGAAGCTGGAAGCGGTGCCGGGCATCGCGGTCGTGCGGATGAACGATAAAGACATTGTCCGTCACCCGCTGGTTGCCAGTATGCTGGGCGTTCTCTAAGAGCTGTAAAGTTCCTTCGCTCGTTCTTCAAAGGCCGCGACCATTTTCGTCAGCACCTTGTCGAAAAACATCTCCATAATTCCACGCAACAGGGGCGAGCGGAAATCGAAATCCACCTCGAACGACAATTCGCAGCTATCCTTGCCGTGCGCTTTGAAAACCCATTGATTGGTCAGGCGCGATAAAGGCCCCGCCATATAGTGAACCGAGATCCCCCGCGGACGGTCAAATGTTACGCGCGACTGAAAAGTCTCCCGGAACATTTTGTAGCCGATGACCAGATCGGCAACCATTTCCTTATCCGTGCGCTTCAGGATACGGACGCCTTTGCACCAGGGAAGAAATTCGGGATAGCGCTCGACATCGGCCACCAGCTTAAAAAGCTGGTCGGGCTTATAGGGAAGAATGCGTTTTTCGTGATGGCGCGGCATGGCTGAGAAGACAGTAGTCAGGCGTTCCGGGGCGCGGTAAACCTACGCTAAGCCCTTTCTTTAGAGCAGCCAGAAGGGCCCCGCAAGCCACGCAAAAAAGGGTACCCTTTCCGCATGGATCGTTTGAGCCTTTACCTTTTCCGCCAGTTATTAACCGCCTTCATATTTGCAAGCGCGGCGGTGACATTTGTTGTCCTGTTCACCCAGTCTTTCCGCCTTCTGTCGCTGGTCATCGATAACGCTTCGACCATGATGGTGTTTTTCAAGCTGATGGGTTTGTCCATGCCCACCATGCTGCCTCTGGTTCTGCCGCTCAGCCTCGGTGTGGCGATCATTTTCGTTTATCATAAACTTGCCGTTGACAGCGAACTGGTTGTCATGCGCGCCGCGGGGGTCAGCCCTATGCAGCAAGCCCGCCCTGCCCTGGTGCTGGCAGGAATTGTTACGGTCATTTGTTTTATCTTCACGCTATGGATTACGCCCGCCTCCAATCGCGGGCTTGTCGCCCTGCAACGCGAAGTGAAAGATAGCTACGCCGTTTTTCTTTCGCGGCCCGGCAGTTTCAATGACGTCACCAACGGCCTGACTTTCTACACACGGCAGCGCGGCGCGGGCGGCGCACTGGAAGGCATCCTGATGCATGATGTGCGCAAGGCTGATATGCCCGTCACCATCATGGCCGACAGCGGCCAGGTGGTGGACAATAACGGCGAAACCGAAATCGTCATTTTCAATGGGCGGCGACAGGAAATCGACCTGGCGACAGGCAAGCTTTCCGAATTGCGGTTCGAGCGTTATGTGCTTGATATCAATTCCCTGCGCAGCGCATCATTTCAGCGCCTGCCTGACCCGCGCGAACAGACTCTCAGCGAATTGCTGAACCCGACTCTCGAAATGCTGAAGCGTCGGGCGACGCAGGAAAACCTGCTGGCGGAATTGAACCAGCGTTTGGCCGCACCGCTTTTGGCCCTTTGTTACACATTTATCGGCCTGGCCGCCCTGCTGGCAGGCGAGTTTAACCGTCGTGGCATGGGGCGACGCATCCTCCTTGCTGCGGCGGCTGTTGTCACTATACAGGCGACCTTCATGTCGGTGAACGGATTGGTACTGCGCTATATCTGGCTGGCTTTCATCCCCTATCTCATCGCACTAGCGCCCATACCGCTGAGCCTCAGCCTGCTGAAAGGCGATATGCTCTGGCGGCGCCTTAAGTTTCTTCGCGCCCATAGGGCGGGGGCATCATGATTCAGCATTGGACTCTTAATCGCTATTTCGGGCGGCAATATCTGCTCTGGCTGGTTATTTTCCTGTCGGCGCTTGCGGGTATTGTCTTTTTGTTCGAGGTGGCGGAGTTGACACGCCGCGCGGCGTCACGGCCGGAGACGGGCTTTATCCTCATCCTCAAAATGGGGATTTATAAATTGCCCGAGACGGTTGAGAAAATCCTGCCTTTCGTCGTGCTTTTCGCCGGAATGTTTTCTTTCTGGCGGTTGACGCGCACGCATGAACTGGTTGTCGCGCGCACGGCAGGCGTTTCGGCCTGGCAATTTCTTATGCCTGCCCTGGCGGTGACGTTCCTTTTCAGCTTTCTCAATATCGTGATCATCAATCCCATCGGCGCAAATTTCAACGCCCGCTATAAAGAAATGGAAGCGCATTACCTGCAACGCACGCCGACGCTCGAGCTGACAGGCGCTGGATTATGGCTGCGGCAGCGCGATAATGACCGCCGTTATCTGTTGCATGCCGATAAGGTTTCAATGAATCCGCTGACGCTCACACCCCTGATCGCTTTTGTGTATGACAACAACGACCATTATCTCGGACGGCTGGATGCTCCCAAGGCCGTGCTGCGCGACGGGTATTGGGAAATTGAAAACGCCTGGCTCAACCAGGATCAGCAACCGCCGCAGCACATCGACAATTACAATCTCGGCACAACGCTGACGCTCGATAGCATTCAGGAAAGCATGGCCGCGCCGAACACAATTTCCTTCTGGGAACTGCCGGGATTTATCCGTGCACTGAAAGCCATCGGTCTTCCCGCATCACGGCATGAGCTGGAATTTCAGGGGCTTCTGTCGCGCCCCGCCTTGCTCTGCGCCATGATCTTTCTTGCCGCCGCTTTTTCGCTGCGCATGAACCGCCGGGGCGGCGTCATTGTCACGATCATCGCAGGAGTTCTGGCGGGCAGCACGGTCTTTACGCTGAACAATGTCGTAACGGCGCTGGGCGCGAACCAGCGCCTGCCTGTAATTCTCGCGGCCTGGGCCATTCCCCTCGCGGCACTGGCATTGGCTAATGCGGCGCTACTACATATGGAAGACGGGTAAATTAGGCAGCCTGCCGGATGGCACGCTTGGTTTTGTTTTGCATCAGCCACCAGGCCGCACGGTTAGCGACACCTTGCCAGACCGTGTGTGGCTTAAACCCGCAGGCTTTGAAAACCATCGCCACCACGCGTTCGACATGGTTTTGGCGGTAAAACGGATAGGCGCGTATCATATAGGCTGATGTATAGGCAGGACGGTCATAAACCGCATCAGCAGGCGCATTGGCAGCGAAGTAGGCATAAGCCAATTCATCATCTTCGGATTCCTGAATACGCCCGAGGCCGATCTTGAGGCGCTCCAGACGGCTCAACCCTTCCTGCTCAAGGTAACGTTTCAGATAATCATAAAACAATTTGTAATGCTTCAGCTCATCAGCCGCGATGTGGCGGCAGATGGCTTTGAGCACAGGTTCCTCGGTCGCATCGGCCAGAGCCGTGTAATAAGAGCTTGTCCCGGTTTCAACGATGCAGCGGGCGATCAGCTCCCCCGCACGCGAACCGCGGATGGATTCCTGTGCGTTAACATTGACGCGAAACCCAGCGGTGTAGCGCGCGACAGCAGCGCGGAAATTGAAAGAAGGATCCGCGCGCTCAGCCCAAGCGCCCAGCGCCTCGCCATGCTGCACCTCTTCCACAGACCAGCCCTTGGCTGATTCCTGAAACACGGGGTCATCCGGAAAGACATTGCAGAGGTAATTTGCGTAATCATGCGCATTATATTCCACCAGGGCCGCCGCCTTGATGATTTTGAGAATTTCAGGATCGACCTTCCCGGCGTCGAACTGATCCCACGGCAAATCGCTGACTGTCCAATGATCGCTTTTCATGAGTTCACCGCTTGTTTTCTTGCCTTCTCATTTCCACAAAAATTTGGCCTAATTGCGGCACATCAATGCCGAATCGGCCAGTCAGGAGTCAAGTGTCCAAACATCCGCTCGTTATTATCGGTGGCAACAGCCTTATCGCACCCTGGCTTATGCAGCGTTTACGCGCCGAAGGCCGCACCGCCGACGTTGTTTCGCGCACCAAGGCGCATGTGCCAGAAGGCTTCCGTTTCACGGCCATGGATCTGGGGAGCGCCCGGAACTGGATTGCGCCGGAGAATGCCATTGTCGTCAGCCTGCTGCCGCTCTGGACTCTTGTGCGTTATATGCCGCGCTTTATAGGCGTTCATTCGATCATCGCCACCGGGTCGACCAGCCGTTTCAGCAAAACCATTAGCAACGACGCCAAGGAACGCGCCATCGCGGCCAATCTGGAAATTGCTGAACATGCGCTTGAGGAATGGTGTGTGAAAA
This sequence comes from Alphaproteobacteria bacterium, assembly GCA_033763555.1. Classification (GTDB taxonomy): domain Bacteria; phylum Pseudomonadota; class Alphaproteobacteria; order UBA9219; family UBA9219; genus JALYJG01. The sequence goes on from JANRKK010000035.1 coordinate 28,451, forward strand.
GCAATGTGCACCGGACGCTGCTGCGCCCGACTCTGATTTACGATGGCATGCGCGATCAGAACATCGCCCGCATGGCACGTTTTATCCGGCGCTTTCATTTTCTTCCGATCGCAGCGCCCGCAAAGGGTCTGCGCCAGCCCATCCATGCCGATGATGTCGCCAAGGCAATCATGAAAGCGATGGACAATGAAGCCGCGCATGGAAAAAGCTTCAACGTCGCGGGCGGCGAGGTTCTGACCTACCGCGCGATGGCCGAACGCGTCTTTGCCGGGCTTGGCCTCAAGCCGCGCTTTCTTGCCCTGCCTGTTACATGGCTTTCCCGGGCTTTTCGTGTGGCGTCAAAGACCGGACTTGTGCGCGAATCCTCGTTCGGTAGCTCTATCTTCGAGCGCATGAACCAGGATTTGATTTTTGATGTCGAAGAAGGACTTCGCGTGCTGAGCTACCAGCCGCGCGGCTTCCACCCTGAATTTCACGGATAAAGCGCTTTAATCTTGCGCCTTGCGGGAGATGCGCTCGATCTCCTTTTGCACCAGGCGGTCGACGGTGCCCGGCAGGTTCTTTTCCAGCCAGTCTTTTAACAGCGGCCGCATCAATTCAATTACCATATCTTCAAGCGAACGCGCACCATTGCCCAAGGGCGTGGCGGTCAACGGTGCAGAAGACAGCCGTTCAATCTCAACCGTACTTGCAAGGGAAGACAAAGATGTCGCGGCCGTCGAAGCAGCCTGGTCGGATACCAAAGTTTCACCAGCGGGTTTTTCAGGCGTTGTCATCGCGGCCTCGGTTTTTGGAGGTGCAAGCGGTTCTTCCGGCTTCGGGGCGTTTACATCCACCACGGAGCCATCATCTTGCACCATTTGGGTTAATTCAATGACGTCATCGGCGCCGTTCGTGCCATTGGCTTCGGCCCCGGGTTCATCCGTAATAATTTTGCGGATGGAGGCAAGGATTTCCTCCATCGACGGCTCCTGGCCGGCGGCTTGGGGTTCTTGAACTTCAGCCATGTCGAATCGCAGCAGAAAGAAAGGAACAGTGCGTTAAGTCTATCGCCTTTTTAGGGCGTTGCAAGGCCAAATCCTGCATCCACAGATCAAGCATGGCGCGCAAGGCCCTTATTTCCCAAGGGATTCCGCAACAGCCGACCCGCGATAAGGCAGATAGCTTGGCGTTACCCACCAGCCAGGATTCGCTTCCAGAATAGTGGCGGCTGCCTGGCGCGCGCTGGCGCGGTCGGGATACATCCCGAAACAGGTTGCGCCGCTGCCGGACATGCGCGCCAGCAGGCAGTTGGAGGTTTTCTCCAGCGCTTCAACAATCCTGCGAATGTCGGGCATGAGGCTGCAGGCAGGCTCATAGAGATCATTGGTGCGTTCTCTGAGCGCCGTGATCAGCGCTGGCAGATCGACGGGCGGGGCAGTTAACTGTGCCTCCGGCGAGAAGCGGCACATATTCTGCTTAAAAGCTTTGTACACATCGGCGGTCGGCAAAGGCTTGTTGGGATTCACAAGCACCAGATCGGCATGCGGCAAATCCGGCGCGGGGGCTGTTCCGCTTTCGGTGATATAGTTGTTCACAATTTTCAGACAGACGGGAACATCCTGACCATGCTCGGCTGCGGCAGCCAAAAGGCGTGGATCATCCAACAATAATTCCCAATGCTGCGCCAGAGCCCGCAAACCTGCCGCAGCATCGCTCGACCCGCCGCCGATGCCGGACGCAACCGGAAGGTTTTTCAGAAGCGTCAGTTTGACATTCGGCTCACGCCCGACACGTTCGGCCAAAGACCGCACCGCTTTGACGACCAGATTATGATGCGGGGGTTCATTCTGAAGCCCGGCGGATTGCGGCCCCTCGATAGCGAACTCAAACGAGTCTTCCAGACCCAACCGAATATGATCGCCCACGCCCGCAAAAGCGACGAGGCTGTCGAGATTATGATAGCCGTCCACACGCCTGCCCGTGATGTGCAGGTACAGATTCAGCTTGGCAGGCGCAAACTCGCGGATCATGGAATCTGTTTAGCGGGAGGAAACATGATGCGCAACTTTCACCCTACCTACCGCACAAATCCCGCTGCCATTTGCCATTCTGCCAAAATAGGGTTATCAAGGATTATTCCCCGGACTGGAGAGACCCATGAACGCCCTGAACGAACAAGAGCTGAAAAAGCACGTCAAGGACAAGGATACCTGGCTGCGCTTTATCTTTCTCGTGGTGTTCGGGATCATTGCCTATTTCTGCAGTTTTGTGATCCTTTTCGCCTCGGCCATTCAGTTTTTGGCCAAACTGCTGGGCGGGTCGTCCCTCACCGTGCTGTCGGAATTTGGCGACAACCTCGCGGCCTATCTGGCGCAAGTCATCCGTTACATGACCTTCGCGTCGGACGAAAAGCCTTTCCCCTTCGCGCCATTCCCCAGCAAAAAAGCCTGAACCCGCTTTGAATTTTATTTCCGTTCCTGCTAATGTGAAAACATAGCCGGAAAGGAAATTTGCATGTCGGATTCATCGTTTTTTGCCCCGCGACTGGGCAAGGTCAAACCCTCGCCGACTTTGGGCATTACGCGCCTCGCGCTGGAACTGAAAGCCGCGGGCAAGGATGTCATCGGCCTTGCGGCGGGCGAACCGGATTTCGATACGCCGGAACATATCAAGGAAGCCGCCATCGCCGCCATGAAGCGCGGCGAAACCAAATACACGGCGGTCGATGGCATTCCCGCGCTCAAGCAGGCGATCTGCGACAAGTTCAAGCGCGAAAACGGCCTGACTTACAAGCCAAACCAGATCAGCGTCGGCACGGGCGGCAAACAGGTGATTTTCAACGCCATCATGGCGACGGTCGGCCCGGGTGATGAAGTTATCATGCCCGCGCCTTACTGGGTTTCCTATCCCGATATCGTCAATCTGGCCGAAGGTACGCCTGTTGCGGTGAACACGCGCGCGGAAGATGGGTTTAAACTTCGCGCCGCCGATCTGGAAAAAGCGATCACCAAACGCACGAAATGGATCATCCTGAATTCGCCGAGCAATCCATCCGGCGCCGCCTATACGCGGCAAGAGCTGAAAGCACTGACCGATGTTCTCGTCAAGCATCCGCATGTGTGGATTTTGACCGACGATATGTATGAGCATCTGGTCTATGACAATTTTGAATTCACGACGCCCGCGCAGATTGAGCCCGCTTTGTATGACCGGACGCTAACCGTCAATGGCGTGTCGAAGGCTTACAACATGACAGGCTGGCGCATTGGCTATGCGGGCGGACCGGAGGCGTTGATTAAGAAGATGGGTGAAATTCAGGGCCATTCGACCAGCAACCCTTCCTCCATCAGCCAGGCGGCGGCTGTCGCGGCGCTCAACGGGCCGCAGGATTTCATGAAGAAACAGGTCGAAACATTCCGCCAACGCCGCGATATGGTTGTGGAATTGCTTAACCAGATTCCCGGTATCACCTGCGCCAAACCGGAAGGCGCCTTCTATGTCTATCCCAGCTGCGCCGGCCTCATCGGCCGCAAAACGCCGCAGGGCAAAACCATCGAAACGGATGAGGATTTCGCCAAATACCTGCTGGAAAGCGAAGGCGTCGCGGTGGTGCAGGGCGCAGGCTTCGGCCTCAGCCCCTATTTCCGCATTTCCTACGCCACCTCAACCGAGGCGCTGAAAGAAGCCTGCGCGCGCATCAAACGGGCGTGTGAGAAGCTGACGAATGGCCGAAGCGCGGCGGCCTAAGCCTTAAGCCAACGCTTCATCAGCTCTACAATTTCTTCCGGCCTCTCCAGTGCCGAGAGATGCCCGCAATTTTCGATGAAGTTGAGTTTCGCGCCGGGAATGCCGTCGGCGATTTCCTGCACAATCTCGGGCGGCGTCAGAGCATCCTGCCTTCCGCCGATCACCTGCGTGGGGCAGCTTATGTCTTTCAGAAACGGACGGCTGTCGATGCGGTGGATGATGGCGTCCTGCTGCCGCAGAAAAGCCTCGCGCCCGACACGCGCGGCCATGTCCATAATCACATCCGTCAGCGCCTTATCCTCCAGACGGTCGGCATGGATCAGGGTCGGCAAAAGGCGCGGCGTTACACCCTTGAACTCGCCTTTCTTCGCCATGCTCATCAGCATACGGCGGCGCTTCTTCTGTTCCTCGGTATCGGGACGCGCCGAGGTGTCGAGCAGGCAAAGTTTGAGAACCCGTTCCGGCGCCTGCCGCAGAATTTCAAAAGCGACATAACCGCCCATGGACAGGGCCGCGAGAGCAAAGCGCGGCGGCGCCTTGGCCAGAACCGCCTGCGCCAGCGCCGCCATCCGGTCATGTTGCGTCAGGTCAGCAACATGGCAATCCGCCATGTTTTTCAAGGCGTTGATCTGGTTCTGCCACAGCGCGGCATCGCACAGCAGGCCCGGCAGAAACAGAAGCGGCACTTTGTCTGGCATGAAACTAAACCCCGGTTTGCTTTGTAAGGCCCCGATCTGCTATGACAACCTCAGCAAAACAGATGAAAAGAAGCGAAAAGGCTTATCAAACGACGTGACGACATTTGCCGATTTAGGGCTGAGTGAAGATATCCTCAAGGCCATTGAGGATGCTGGTTATACCACCCCGACCCCCATCCAGGAACAGGCTATCCCGTATGTGCTGCAAATGCGGGATGTGCTCGGCTGCGCCCAGACGGGCACAGGTAAAACAGCTGGCTTCGTGCTGCCGATGCTGGAAGTCCTCGGCACGGGCCGCGCGCGGGCGCGGATGCCGCGTTCATTGATTTTGGAGCCGACGCGCGAACTCGCCACACAGGTCGCCGAGAATTTTGAGACTTACGGCAAATATCACAAGCTTTCGATGGCACTTCTGATCGGCGGCACGACGATGGATGAGCAGATCCGCAATCTCGACCGCGGCGTCGATGTGTTGATCGCCACGCCAGGCCGCATGATCGATTTGTATGAGCGCGGCAAGATTATGCTCAACGACATCAAGATTTTCGTCATCGATGAAGCCGACCGGATGCTGGATATGGGTTTCATCCCGGATGTGGAAAAAATCGCTGGCCTTCTGCCGCAAATGCGCCAGACCCTGTTCTTCTCGGCCACCATGCCGCCGGAAATCCGCAAGCTGGCCGACCGTTTCCTCAGCAATCCGAAGACGGTCACTGTCGCCCGCCCGGCAACGACATCGGAAAATATTCGGCAGGTCTTTATTCCCCTGCCCTCCACCAACGACTGGCAGAAGCGCGAAGCGCTGCGCCTGTTGCTGAAGCGCGAAAATGTCCAGAACGCCTTTATCTTCTGCAACCGCAAACGCGATGTCGCGATGTTGCAGCGTTCGCTGTCCAAGCATGGCTTTAACGCAGGCGCGCTGCATGGCGATATGGATCAATCCAGCCGCACCGAAACGCTGGATAAATTCAAGCGCGGTGAAATTACACTCCTGGTCTGCAGCGATGTCGCCGCCCGCGGCCTCGATGTCGAAGCGATGAGCCATGTGTTCAATTTCGACGTACCCTTCAATGCCGATGATTATGTGCATCGTATCGGCCGCACAGGCCGCGCCGGACGCAGCGGCACGGCTTACACGCTCATAACACCGGAAGATGCCGAATTGGTCGCCTCCATTGAAAAGCTGATCAAAAAAACGGTCGGGCGGGAAACACTTGCCGACCTGCCCGAACCACGGCCTGATCGTGGCCCGCGCCGCGACGACCGCCGCGGAGGCTCACGCCATCACCGTGACAATGCGCACCGACATACACGGCACAAACCCGCCACGCACGCACCGAAACACGCGCCCCGCCCGGCAGCCGCACCGCAGAAACAGCGCCCGGCGACAACAACCGACCAAGGCAGCGACGACAATCATCTGCCCGCCTTCTTGCGCCGTCCCGTTCTGGCGGGTAAAAACGGGGCCTGACGCGTCTCAGGCAATCTTATGTCCCAAGGTCCTATTCTTGTTACAGGCGGTGCTGGCTATATCGGCAGCCATGTCTGCCATGCGCTGAAACAGCGCGGCTATACGCCCATTACACTGGATAATCTCAGCCGTGGCCATCGCGCTGCGGCGAAATTCGGGCCGCTGATCGAAGGCAATATTGGCGATAGCGCGCTGATCCAAAAAATCTGTGCCGAATACAAGCCTATCGCCGCCATGCATTTTGCCGCGCTGATCGAAGTTGGCGAGTCCGTACGTTTTCCTGATCTTTTCATGGACAACAACACGGCAAAGGCAAAAAAACTTTTTGAGACTCTGCAAACCGACGGCGTGAACAAGGTGGTATTTTCCAGCACCGCCGCTGTCTATGGCATGCCTGACCGCCCGGGCGTGATCGCCGAAGATTGGCCGCTGAAACCCATCAATCCCTATGGCGAAAGCAAATTGCAAGCCGAGCAGCATCTAAGAAATATCCAAGGTATGCGTTCCGTGGCCCTGCGTTATTTTAACGCGGCAGGCGCTCTGCCGGAGCAGGAATTGGGCGAGGCCCACTGGCCGGAATCCCATCTGGTACCAAACGCCTTGCTCGCCGTTCTAGGGCACAAGGCCGAGGGCTTGACGATTTTCGGGCAGGATTATCCAACATCTGACGGCACCGCTGTGCGTGACTATATCCATGTGCTGGATTTGGCCGAGGCACATATTCTTGCGCTGGAATATCTTTTGAAGGGCGGCGGCAATACGGCGATTAATCTTGGTACAGGCACAGGCATCAGTGTCAAAGAAATTGTCGACACCATCGCCGCCGTTACCGGAAAACCCGTGCCGCTGACCTATGGCGCACGGCGTCCCGGAGATTCCGCTTTTCTCGTTGCCGACAACCAAAAGGCGAAAACAACGTTGAACTGGCAGCCGAAGCTGGGCTTGCGCGAGATCATCGCTTCGGCGCATGCTTGGCATGCCTCGCCTCTCTACCGAAAGCTTGTCGGCCTTGCCTGACATCAAGAAAATGAAAAAATATCTTCTGCTGTGCGTCTTATCCGGGCTGCTCTGTGCCACGCCGTGCCAGGCGGCAGAGATCGTGCCTGAAGCCATTCCCGCGGCATCCTACTTTCCGATTGTACCGTTGCAGGCCGGGGTGGACGAAACACCCCAGCTTCTGCCTGTTGCCAGCAATCGACCCCTGGAAGGCGATCATACGGGGCTGACGCGCGCCGTCTTCATTATCCACGACATTTCGCGCAACGCCGAAAGCGCGCTGGCGATGATGGTCGCCATGGCAGGCCCTGCCAGCGCTTCAACCATCATTCTCGCGCCGCAATTCCTGCTGGAAGCCGATATCGCCCGTTTTGCCAAACACTTGCCAGAGCAGGGTAAAATGTTCGCGCGCTGGCCGCTTGGCCAATGGGAAGAAGGCGGTGACTCCGCTGCCGCAGTTCCGCGCAAGGCCATCAGCTCTTTCACTGCTCTGGATCTGCTTTTGCTTTATGTGGGCGACAGGAAATTTTTTCCTGATCTGAAAGAGATTGTCATTGCCGGGCATGGCACGGGCGGTGATTTCGTACAGCGCTACGCCGCCAGCGGGAAAGCCATCGATGTGCTCGACCAGCAGAATATTCCCATACGCTTCGTAAGCGCCAACGCGTCGTCCTATTTGTATTTCACATCCATGCGGCCCACGGCCGGAAAGCGCGGCTTCAGCACGCCTGATGCCAAGGCGTGTCCGAATTTTAACGCGTATCGTTACGGCCTCGACAACGCAAATGCCTATATCCGCCGCGCAGGAGCAAATGCGATTAAACTGAATTATCCTCTGCGCGAAGTGTTTTACCTGACAGGCGAAAAAGCCGCCGGGCCTGATATTCTGGCCGATACCAGTTGTGCCGCATTGCTGGAAGGGCCAGACCGTATCGCCCGCGCGGCGAACTATAAACTGTATCTCTCCATGCTGTTCGGGGAAACGGCTGGGAAACGGCAGACTTTCTCATCCGTGCCGCAGGCAGGTTATGACCCTGTGGCCGTGTTTGGTTCCCGCTGTGGTATGGCGGCCCTGTTCGGCGACGGCATGTGCGAACCGCCTTCGATTAGGACCTTAAAAACTCCGCAATAACATTTATTTGCGTCACGTCCATGAGCGCGGGCGCATGACCCGTATGCGGAAACTCCATCAGCTCGGCTTTCGGCCCGCGGCGGGTCATCTCTTGCGCCGTTTCGGCCGAAAGAATATCTGACATTGTGCCGCGCAACAGAAGAACCGGGCATTGGATACGGTCATACAAATCCCAGAAATCGACATCCTGCTCCAGTGCCAGAAAACTTTTTCCGATGGATGGATCGTGCGCAAGCGTCAATTTTCCATTTGGCAAGGTGCGGTGGCTGTGCGCTGCCAGATGTTTCCAATCGGCATCTGTCAGGGCGCCAAAGGGCGCATAGACCTGGCGCAGATGCCGCTCCAGCTGCTCGACACCGTTAAACTCCGGCATCAAACTGACATATTCGCCGATACGCTTCAGCGCGGCGACGGGAATAAACGGCCCGACATCATTGATAACAAGGCGACGAATGGGCGAGTTCGGCATCGAGGCTATCAGCATGCCAAGAATGCCGCCCATCGAGGTGCCGACCCAATCCACCTGCTCTTTCCCCGTGCGCGCGATCAGCGCCGTTGTATCATTGATATATTGAGGATAGCCGTAAAGCGCAGGATCGCCCAGCCAATCGCTTTGGCCGCGCCCCACCATATCCGGACAGAAAATTTGCGTCTCATTCTTTAAAGTTTCAGCCAGCCGATCAAAATCCCGGCCATTGCGCGTCAATCCGTGCACGCAAATGACGGGCGGACGTGCCGATGCCCGCCCCCATTCGATATAGGCCACACGGTGAAAGCCCAAAGCGCTATGGCCGAGGAAGAAATGCTGCTGCATGCAAACCTGTTTCGCGAATCCGGAACGACCATGCTAGCCTGAAGCGCCTGCAAGGAGAAGATATGCCTGCCTCATCCGACACACTTGCCCTCGCCAAACGTCTTTCCGGCAAGCAGTTAATCAACGGCCAGCTGGTTGCGCCGAAGTCCGGCAAGGTTTTCCCGGTGCTCAACCCGGCGACAGGCGAAAATTGCGCCGAGGCCGCACATGGCGATGCGGCGGATGTCGACAGCGCCGTTCAAGCTGCTGCCAAAACACAAAAAGACTGGGCCAGAAAGCCAGCACGCGAACGCGGCAAGCTGATAAGCGAGGTCGCGCGGTTGATAACAGCGCATGGCGAGGAGCTGGCACAGCTTATGGTGCTGGAAACCGGAAAAGCCATCCGCACCGAATGCCGCATTGAAGTTGGTGCTGCTGCCGATATCTGGACTTTCTATGGAGGATTGGGATCGGAACTCAAAGGCGAAACTGTACCCTTCCGCCCGGAAGTTCTGGTTTTCACGCAGCATGAGCCGATCGGCGTTGTCGGCGCAATCATTCCCTGGAATGTGCCGCTGTTGCTGCTGGCGCTGAAGGTCTGCCCGGCGCTGGTTGCCGGGAATAGCATCGTCGTCAAATCCGCCGAAGAAGCGCCATTGACTGTCCTCCGCGTCGCCGAGCTGGCTCAGCAAGTTTTGCCGCCAGGTATTTTCAACATGTTGTCCGGCTTTGGGCCCGATTGTGGTGGGCCCCTGGTGGAACATCCGCTGGTGCGAAAAGTCAGCTTCACTGGCTCGGTGGAGACCGGGAAAATCATCGCCCGGGCAGCAGCAGAGAAACTTATTCCTACGACGCTGGAACTCGGCGGCAATAGCCCGATGATCATTATGCAAGATGCTGATTTTGACCGCACGGTGCAAGGCGCTGTTATTGGCGTGCGCTTCACACGGCAGGGGCAAAGCTGTACCTGCGCCTCACGCATCTTCGTTCACCGTTCGCTGCATGATGAGTTCGTCAAACGCCTGAAGGCTAAAGTCGATGCCATGAAAATCGGCGATCCGTTTGATGACGCCACAGATATCGGCAGCATTATCTCCCCGCAGCAGTTTGAGCGCGTGCAAAGCTATGTCGAAATAGGCGAAAAGATTCCCGGCAGCATGGCACATCGCTGCGGCCAGATGCCGAAAGACCCAAAACTGGCCCAAGGTCTTTTCACTCAGCCTGTGATTTTTACGGGCTTGACGAATGACAGCAAACTGGCACGCGAGGAGATTTTTGGGCCTGTCACATGCGTCATCCCATTCGATGATTTCGAGGAAGCCCTGCGGCTGGCGAACGATACCGAATACGGGCTGGCGGCAACCATTTGGACAAAAGACCTGAAATCCGCCATGCAGGCGGCGCAGCGGCTGGAAGCCGGGTTCGTGCAGGTAAACCAGAATCTTGTGGTACAAGCGAACCTGTCCTATGGCGGCTTTAAAAATTCCGGCATCGGCAAGGAAGCCTCGCTCGAAGCCATGCTGGAACATTTCACGAAGAAGAAGACCGTACTGGTCAATATGGAATAGGAGCCGTCAGGAATGCGATTATCTCCCCGCGCGCGTTGTATTGGCCTTGGCCTTCTTCTCCTTCTGGCGCTTACCATTGTCGGTTCTGTCTGGATCTTCAACCGCGCTTTGCCCGATTATGCCGGAAACAAGGCTATGCCCGGCCTTTCGGCGCAGGTCAGTGTCATGCGCGACTCCTATGGCGTGCCACATATTTTCGCCACCAACACCTATGATGCCTTCCGCACGCTTGGCTATGTGCATGCCAGCGAACGCATGTTCCAGATGGAAATGCAGCGCCACGCCGGGCAAGGAAGGCTGGCGGAAATTACGGGTAAGGATACGCTCGGCATCGACAAATTCACGCGCACGCTCGGCCTCTACCGTCTGGCGGAAAGCAGCTATGCCGCCTTGTCGCCGGAAGCGCAAAGTCTCCTGCAAGCCTATGCAGGCGGTGTTAATACCTGGCTGGAAACGCACCGCTATGCCATGCCGCCGGAACTGTTCCTGCTGCGCGTGAAGCCGGAGCCCTGGAAACCCGCCGATTCCATCGTCTGGGGCAAATTGATGGGCCTGCAGCTCAGCAAAAATTATAAATTGGAAGCCCTGCGCGCCAAGCTGGCCCCAAAGCTTTCCATGGCGGAAATGAACGCGCTTTTCCCCCTGCCGTCGGGCAGCGCGCCTGTTACTACAGGGCCGCGCAGCAAGCTACCGATCGCCGAACCGCCCGTAAAAAAATCACATGACAAGAAGCACCGCAAAATATCGGATGCTTTGGATCAACTCGGCCAAATCACATCCCTGACGCATGCAGCGTCGAATGAATGGGTGATTTCCGGCGCACGCACGGAAAGTGGCAAGCCTATTTTGGCCAATGACCCGCATCTGGGGCTGGAAGCGCCAATCCTCTGGTATCTGGCGCGCATCGTCACCCCGGAAGGCTCCATCAAAGGTGCAACCGTGCCGGGGCTTCCGGCTATCCTGCTCGGGCAGAATGATCATATCGCCTGGGGCTTCACCACAACGGGAAGCGATGTGCAGGACTTATTCATTGAAACACTCGACCCCAAAAATCCGGAGCAATATTTGACGCCTTCCGGCAGCGAATCTTTTGCGCAGCGCACGGAAACCATCCGCGTCAAAGGCGCAGGCAATGTGACCCTGCAAGTGCGTTCAACACGCCATGGGCCTGTCTTGTCAGATATCGATGATGATCTAGCGGCTTTGGCGGGTGAGGGCAAAGTCATGGCGCTGGCCTTCACGGGCCTTGGCGCGGCGGATACAACTTCCGATGCGTTGATGCGCCTGAATTTTTCCAAAAACTGGAAGGATTTTCTTTCCGCCTTGCAGCTTTACCAAACGCCGCCGCAAAATATTGTCTATGCCGATACCGAAGGGAATATTGGCTTTGCCAATCCCGGTCTTGTGCCTGTGCGCAAAGAGGGTCGCGGCCTGACGCCTGTCGATGGCACGTCCGGCACCTATGACTGGAAAGGCACTGTTCCTTTTGCCTATTTGCCGCAATTGTATAACCCGCAGTCCGGTTTTGTTTTCAACGCCAATAATGCCGTGGCAAGTTCGGCAGGGTTTTATTTCCTAGGCATGGATTGGGAAGAACCTTATCGCGCCGAAAGGCTGCAGGAATTTTTTGACACGGTTGAAAAACATAACCTTGATGGCTCGGCAGCGATGCAGAATGACCATGTTTCATCTGCTGCGCGCGATTTGCTCCCTCACCTGCTGCGCCTGCAATTTTCTTATCCGCATCATGACGATAATCCGCGCGCCGCCGAAGCAGTTGCCATGCTGCGCGGCTGGGACGGCACGATGGATAAAAACCGCCCCGAGCCCTTGATTTTCGAGGGTTGGATGCAGGCGTTGCATCGCTTTCTGCTGGTAGAAAAAACGGGCATGGAGCTTGAAGCCAAAGGCCCCTTCAACGCTGCGGGGATGTCTTTCATCCTCACCAATGGCGCGAAGGATTGGTGCCCCGAGGCGGATTGTGACCGCGTAACCCTGCAAGCTTTGGATGAAGCGCTGGATATGCTGACGCAACGCCATGGGCTGGATATGAACAAATGGCGTTGGGGGAATGAGCATGTCACCCTGCTCAAGCATAAATTCTTCAGCCATATACCCGGGATGAAACGGCTAAGCGGCTTTTTTGCGCCAAGCAGTGGCGATTTTTACACGCTCGATCGCGGCGGAAGCTTTGAAGCCAGCGAACGTTATCCCTTCGCCCGCACGCATGGCGGGGGATTCCGCGGCATTTACGATCTTGCCGACCCAACGCAATCGCGTTTCATGATTGCCACAGGCGAGTCCGGACATGTCACCTCACCGCATTACGGCGATCTGTTCGGCCTGTGGAGCGAAGGGAAATACATCACCCTGTCCGGCACGCGCGATGAGCTGGCTGCCCAAGGTTCATGGGAGCTGGTTTTCAATCCGGCTGATTAAGGCGTCGGTTGCTCTTCAGTTACAAACCAAACAGTCATGCTCGTCGGACGACTAGCGCGCAACCGTGAGTGCGCTGGCTCTGATTCTAACAAAGTACCTGATGTTCTGGCTTCAGCTCTATTTGCCCCTTCCACTTGGCGCTGAGCTTCTTCCGATGTGTATTCTTGAGGAAGAATAACCTTCCCGCTCTCTCCGCCAGCGGAAATTATGTAACCTACTCTTGGCATGACAGTTCCTTTCTCTTCCTAATAGATAAATTAAAAATTTGATTTCACTTTAGTACAATAAGAATGCCATGAAAGCAAAAGACATAAACCTCTGCTCAATCAAAGAGTTAAGCAATAATATCCGGCAATAATTTGCTCTCCACCGCCATGATTTCATCGCGCAGGACAAGCTTGCGCTTCTTGAGGCGCTGAATCTGGATCATGTCCGGCGTGGCGCGCTGCGACAAAGCCTGAATGGCATCGTCAAGATCGCGATGCTCGGCCTTCATCGTCGCCAGGCGCTCTTTCAGGTTTTCTTGTTCGTTCATGCAACAAGGCTTCGGGTTGCGAAGCGGCCTCCATAGCAGAAAATGGGCCCAAATTCACCTGCTTTCGGACCCCTCAATGAAAAAGGGCGGGAACGACCCCGCCCTTCTCATTGGTTCAAAAAACCGAAATGGATTACTTGAGTTCCACTGCGGCACCGGCAGCTTCAAGCTGCTTCTTGAACTTTTCGGCATCGGCCTTGGAAACACCTTCCTTGAGGGTCTTCGGCGCGCCTTCGACCAAATCCTTGGCTTCCTTGAGGCCAAGACCGGTGATGGCACGGACTTCCTTAATGACTTCGATCTTCTTGTCGCCGGACTTCGCCAGGACAAGCGTGAACTCGGTCTTTTCTTCGGCTGCAGCGCCGCCGCCAGCCGCGGCACCGCCGCCGCCAACTGCCGCTACGGCCACGGGAGCCGCTGCGCTAACGCCCCACTTGTCTTCGAGCAGCTTGGACAGTTCCGCCGCTTCAATGACGCTCAGGCCTGAAAGTTCTTCAACGATCTTTTCTAACTTCGACATGGTCTTCTCCCTTGTTGATCAAAATTAAACACAACGACGCAGCCTTGCGGCCTTGTTCCTTACGACTCCTGACGGCTACGCGCCGCTATAACGCGTGCCAGCTGCCCGGCGGGCGCCTGCAGAACACCCGCGATCTTGGTCGCCGGAGCCAGCAAGAGACCAATGAGCTTGCCACGCAATTCATCCAACGACGGCAGACTGGCGAGCGTCCGTGTCTGCGCTTCATCCAGAATCTGGTCGCCCATGCTGGCGCCGACAATCTTGAATTTTTCGTTTTTCTTGGAAAACGCCACGGCAGCCTTGGCGGCAGCGATGGGATCCTTGGAATAGGCCAGCGCCGTCGGACCGTGCAGGAATTTTTCCAGCCCGGCGATCTTGGTGCCCTGAATAGCGTGCTTGATGATAGTGTTCTTACCGACGCGCAGGCCGACTTTTTCCTTGTGCATCTGAACGCGCAATTCACGCGTTTCATCGGCATTCAGGCCGCTTTGCTGCGTGACGACGACGATGCCCGCATCCTTCAGCTCTTCGCCAAATTCGGCGATCAGCTTTTCCTTGGCGATCCGGTTGGCACTTACATGGGTCATGTTCAGCTCCTTAACGTTCCCCGTTCTTCCCTTACGGGAAGCGATAAATTTCAAATTGTCCGAGGAGAAGAAGCCGAAAACAACGCCACAAAGCGGAGAACCGCATACGTCAGCGTTTGTTTCAACCCCGTCTATGCTGGCGTTTTAAACCCTCCTAAGAGAGTACCCGCAGTCTCGGACAGGTCGCCTTATCGCTAAGGCGGGGCCCTCATACCCCGTTCGGGGGTGAAAGGGCAACACAAAACTTCACTTAACCAATAAAACTAGGCTTCGCCAGTTAAAGTGGTGAGATCAACTTTTACGCCCGGCCCCATGGTCGAGGACAAGGTAACACGATTGATATAAGTGCCTTTCACGCCCGTCGGACGCGCCTTGGCGAGAGCACCCAAAAAAGCCCGCGCATTTTCAAGGATAGCTTGTTCAGCAAAACTGGCCTTGCCGATACCTGCTTGAACAATGCCCGCCTTCTCGGCACGAAATTCAATGGAACCCGCCTTGGCAGCCTTGACGGCTTCGCCGACATTCGGTGTGACGGTGCCCAGCTTCGGGTTCGGCATCAGGCCGCGCGGACCCAGAACCTTACCCAGCTTACCGACGATACCCATCATATCCGGCGAAGCGACCACGCGGTCAAAATCCGCCCAGCCACCATTGATTTTTTCGGCCAGATCATCGCCGCCAACAGCGTCTGCTCCAGCTTTCTTTGCTTCATCGGCCTTGTCGCCCTTGGCGAACACAACAACACGCAGGGTCTTACCCGTACCGTGCGGCAACTGCACCATGGCGCGAACCGTCTGATCCGACTGCTTGGTGTCGATGTTGAGATTGACCGCGATTTCGACCGTTTCGTCGAATTTGCGTTGCGCCTGCGAGGCATTCTGCTTGACGAGCTTGACGGCATCGGAAAGCGGATAGGCTTTCTTGCGATCAACGTTACCCAGAGCCTTGCGGAATTTTTTACCGTGAATCATGGTTTACTCCACTACCTGGACGCCCATGGAACGGGCAGAACCGACAATCATGTTACAGGCGGCGTCGATATCGTTGGCGTTCAGATCCTGCATCTTCTGCTTCGCGATCTCGCGCACTTGCGCCATCGTGATCTTCCCGACGGTTTCCGTACCCGTAGTGCGCGCGCCCTTCTCGATCTTCGCCGCTTTCATGATGAAAAAGCTGTTAGGCGGCATCTTGGTGATGAAGGTAAAGCTGCGATCCGAAAAGGCGGTGATGACAACCGGGATCGGCGTGCCTTTTTCCATGTTCTGCGTCTTGGCATTAAATTGCTTGCAGAATTCCATGATGTTGAGACCGCGCTGACCCAGAGCCGGGCCGATCGGCGGCGACGGATTAGCGGCGCCCGCAGGCACCTGCAGCTTGATAAGACCGATGACTTCTTTTGCCATAGCGTACTCCGTATAAAAACCGCGCCCTGACCTCAAAGGCCAAACGCATCATCCCGGTAACGCTTGCGCGTTTCCGAAACCATCCAAATTGTGACGACAGGGAATTAAGCCCTTGTGATGCACCCGAAGATGCATTGGCGTGGTACGGTCTCCTCAGGCTTTTGGTTCGAGGAACCAACCTCCCACACCTGCGTCGTGAGGCTTATGTAGTCGAGAATCTGCGATGAGTCCAGCGTTTTTTGCCGTATTTATTGGGTAATTCCTTACCTTTTAACCCTGTTTGCGGGTGTGGCGGACGCTGCCAATCTCATCCAGCTCGATGGTTTCCCGGCGACGTTCTTCCCGCTCTTCGGCTTCGATACGGGCTTCCTCGGCAATTTCATAACGCTTCTGCTCTTCAAACAATTCGCTCAGTTTTTCCCGAGCCGCTTCGATGGCGGCTTCAGCGATCTGGCGGTGTTTTTCCAGCTCTTTTCCTTTATCAAGGGCAGCTTTTACGAAAGCCCCATAAGTGGCGCGCGCTTCTTCATTGTCACGGGCGACTTCCTGCTCACGGACTTTCTGGATTTCAAGAACAGCAATGGCTTGTTCAATTGCATCCAACTGCTCTTGCAGACGGGCCAACAGCAACCTTTGCTCATCGACATAGGTTTTTTGTAGCTTGATGAGAGTGGCAAGGGATTTCATCGGGAATCCGTCAGGCTGCCGTTTCTTCCTCGTACAAGGATTTCAGCACGGCAAAAGCCTGGTTAATATTTTTGAATTTTTCTTCAGCCTCACGGCTGCCGCCATTGGCATCCGGATGGTGGCGTTTTACCAAGGCACGGTACTGTGTTTTGACCATGGCAAAATTGACGGGCGGTTTAAGCTCCAACGCATCCAGCGCATCGCGTTCAACTTTGGACATGGGCGGCGCAGCCGCTTGCGAAGGGCCATCTTCGCCAAAAAATTCACGCATGACATGGTCACGCAGGTTCTGCTCCTGAACCTTGGCAGCACCCAAAGGCCATGAAGGACGATCCCAGACGGCGGCCTTGCGGATATGCGACTCGATCTCCGCCGATGACATACCCGCAAAATAATCCCACTGGCTGTTATATTCGCGCACATGTTCCAGGCAGAACCAGTAATATTCCGTCAGATCGCGGTTCTTCGGCGCACGGTAATCCCCTACCCCTGCACAGCCGGGGCTGTTGCAGCCGCGCAGCTTGACCGGGCGGTCATCATAATCGGCATAAGGATCAAAAGGCGGCATGATCGTTACATCCCAGGCGAAAACGCTTATTATACCATAATTATTCCAGGGTGAGCCTATGACATCCACGACTTATCACGACCGCATGCAAAAAAAGCTGACCGAAGCGTTTCAACCTATCCATATGGAAATCAAGGATGATTCCGCTAGCCATGCAGGCCATGCCGGGCACGACCCACGCGGCGAAACCCATTTTAAAATTACCCTTGTGAGCAAGGCTTTTATCGGCCTTGCTTCCGTTGCGCGACACAGGCTTGTGTATGCAGTTCTGACCGACGAAATGCAGGAGCGCGTGCATGCCATGAGTCTCATTTTGAGGACTCCGGATGAATACGCAAATGACCATTTTTGAATACACCAATAGGTAGCAATATAATTACATATTAATCATTAATCGTTCAAAAACATAGAGTTAACCATAATTTTCAACAACCTTGAGTTGATGAAACAAAAAAATATCTTGCTATATGGGTAGACGTACATCAATATGTGCAACCTATTGGTGTATATCTTCACAACATACGCGTGCACGGAGAACAGCCATGGCAGCCCAGACTTTGTCGACGCCTCTCGAAACTCCTGTTTCTCAGCCGAAGAACCAGCCGCGAAGCACGCTGGTCAGCCGCAATGTCACCATCTCGGGCCACCGGACAAGCATACGGCTCGAACCGGATATGTGGAGCGGCCTGAAAGAAATTTGCCGCCGCGAACGCGCCACGCTGCACGAAATCTGCACGCTGGTTGCCGGACGCAAAGAAGATAAAACGTCCCTCACCGCTGCCATACGCGTTTTTGTTATGTCTTATTATCGCGCAGCCGCAACCGAAGAAGGCCATATCAAGGCCGGGCACGGCTATGGCGTAGGCGTCACAGGAACCGCATTGGTGCATGCATTGCCGAACGGCGGATCTGTGACGGCACCAACTGCCACACCGCGTTTTTCTGGCGGTTATATGGGTAATGGCAGCCGGGGCGATATACGCTAAATCAGGTGCGGGGAATTTCCCGGCCCCGTTCCGGCAAAGGCGTGCGGTAAATAATCCAGAGCACGCCCATCAGATCAAGCAGTCCCTTCAAAGCACGTCCCAGAAAATCCGACTTGGAAACGCCATGCTGACGCTGCCTGTCATTGACGGGCGTGAACAGGGTTTCATGGCCATACAACTTGAACAGCGCAGGCATAAAACGGTGCAACCCGTTGAAGAACGGCAATTCCAGATAGGTATCGCGCTGAAAAACTTTCAGGCTACAACCCGTATCGGGGCAATCATCCCGCAGCAGCGTTTTACGGATGGCATTGGCAAAACGGCTCGCCAGCCTTTTGCCTGTCGTGTCCTGCCGATTGGCGCGAATACCGCCAACCAGAATTTTGCGGTCGCGCCCTTTGGCCCAGGCCAAATCAAGCAGACGCGGCGCATCAGCCGGGTCATTCTGACGGTCGCCGTCAATCGTCATAATCCAGGGCGCGCGGGCACGGCGGATGCCATTGCGCAACGCCGCACTCATCCCCATGCATACAGGATGGCGCACCAACCGCACATGCAGATGGGTTTTTTGTATATCCTGGATTTCGGCGACGGTTGCATCATGACTGGCATCATCGACACAGATAATTTCAAAATGATCACCAACCGGGGCATAGGCTTTCAGTGCGGCCGTGATTTCCTCAATCAACGGCGCGACATTTCCTGCTTCATCCAGCATGGGAATAACGACCGAAAGAACGGGCGAGGCAGTATCAGACACAGGAAGACAGAACTCTAGGAGGAACGGATCTTTTTGGCAGCGGCGACGATAGCATCAACCGTAATGCCGAAATGCTTATACAACTGTTCCGCCGGGGCCGAAGCGCCAAAGCCGGACATGCCGATAAAGACGCCGTTATCGCCGATATAGCGTTCCCAGCCCTGCTTGATGCCCGTCTCAACCGCAATGCGCGGCGCCGTGCCGAGAACCGAAGCGCGATAGGCTGAGTCCTGCCCCTCGAACAATGTCCAGCAGGGCATGGAAACAACCGCGGCGGCGATATTGTCTTTCTGCAATTGCGCCTGCGCTTCCAGCGCCAGCGAGATTTCCGAACCTGTCGCAAGAATTGTCACCTGCCGCGCGCCCGAAGCTTCGGCAAGGATATAGCCGCCACGCGCCGAGCGGTTATTCTGCCCGGCATCGCGCACTGTCGGCACAGCCTGGCGGGTGAGTGACAAAAGGCTCGGGCGGTTTTTGTTTTGTAGGGCAAGTTCCCAGCATTCCGCTGTTTCAATGCCATCGCAGGGACGGAAGACCAGCAAATTCGGAATGGCGCGCAAAGCCGCCAGATGTTCGACGGGTTGATGCGTCGGGCCGTCTTCACCAAGACCAATGCTGTCATGCGTCATGACAAACACGGCACGCTGATGCATCAGCGCCGCAAGGCGGATCGACGGGCGGCAATAATCTGCGAACTGCAGGAAAGTTCCGCCGTAAGGAATAATTCCGCCATGCAGGGCCATGCCGTTCATGGCTGCCGCCATCGCATGTTCGCGCACGCCAAAATAAATATACTGCCCGCCATAGCCAGGCGCGGCGATGGGACCAAACCCCTTCACCTGCGTGTTGTTGGAACCCGTTAAGTCGGCTGAGCCGCCAATCAGTTCCGGTGCGACGGGCAACAAGGCTTCCAGAACATTACCCGACGATTGGCGCGTGGCATGTTTGGGTTTTTCCGTTGCAACCTTCTGCTTCAACTCTGCAATAGAAGAAGCAAGATTTTGCGGTAATTCACCGGATGTAACGCGGTCGAATTCCTGTTTCTGCCCGGCGGCATCATGGCGCTTTTGCCAGGCTTGCATTTCCGCACGGCAGCGTATTCCTGCCTTGCGCCACGCGGACAAAATATCGTCCGGCACAACGAACGGCGCGTGATCCCAGCCCAGTTGCGCGCGCGCGGCAGCGATTTCATCCGCGCCAAGCGGCGAACCGTGACAATCCTTGGTGCCCTGCTTTTTCGGCGAGCCATAGCCAATGATCGTGCGGCAGGCGATAAGTGAAGGCTTGTCGGTGGCCTTGAGCGCTTCCTGAGTTGCGGCAGCGATAGCGGCGGGATCATGCCCGTCGATGGCCAACACATGCCAGCCATAGGCGCGAAAACGTGCCTGCACATCCTCGGTGAAACTCAGCGAGGTCGGGCCATCAATGGAGATTTTGTTGTCATCGTAATAAACGATCAGACGGCCGAGCTTGAGATGTCCTGCCAGCGACGCAGCTTCATGGCTGATGCCTTCCATCAAATCGCCGTCGGACGCGATAACGAAAGTGCGGTGATCGACAAGCTCATTACCGAAACGCGCATTCAAAATCCGTTCCGCCAGCGCGAAGCCGACCGAATTGGCAAAGCCCTGTCCCAGCGGCCCGGTTGTCGTCTCGACACCAATGGAAACATCATGTTCGGGATGGCCCGCCGTCAGCGCGCCGAGCTGGCGGAAATTCTTGATCTCCTCCAGCGTCATCTTTTTATAGCCCGTCAGATAGGTGAGCGCATAAAGCAGCATCGACCCATGGCCCGCCGACAGAATGAAGCGGTCACGGTCAGGCCAGGCGGGGTTCTCGGGGTCGTAACGCAGAAATTGCGTCCATAATATGGTCGCCACATCGGCCATGCCCATCGGCATGCCGGGATGGCCGGATTTGGCTTTTTCCACGGCATCCATCGACAGGGCACGGATGGAATTCGCCATAAGATTGTGCAGAGAATCAGCGGCTGGCATGGGCATCCTGGCGGCAACGGCGGAAGATGGCATTATGAAATCCCGTCGGCAAAAGCTGAAAATCGAGTCGCAAAATGCCGGAACCGGGCGCGGGACGCAACTGCTTTTAGCCCCAGTCTTCCTTAAGCTTCAACGTCAGGCATTTGGCTGCACCGCCGGATTTCATGAATTCGGACAGGGGCGTCAGAACAGGGGTGAATCCGACCTTCCTCAGCTTGTTTTGTAGGGATTCGGACGCGTCATTGATAAAGACATGGCGGTTCACATCCACGGCATTACAGGCGAATTTCAGCGCATCCGGCTCGTCAACTATGAGTTGTTTTTCCGGTGGCACAACGGCGGCAATGGCTTTTTGCCCGGCCTCATCGAAAGCCGCCGGGAAATACATCACATAACCGCCCTCCAGCGGGCAGAGGCAGGTATCAAGGTGATAAAAGCGCGGATCGACCAGATGCAACCCAATCGTGCGGCGGCCAAAAAACTTTTCCACCAAAGCAGGGGCAGCGGCATCGGAACGGAATCCATATCCGGCCCAGATCAGTTTTTGCCCGCGATCGAGCAAGGCATCTCCTGCCCCTTCAAAAAAGACATTTTCTGGCCAAGATAGAATGGTGAAACCACTCTGCTTGAACCAATCATGGAAAATGGGTTCCTCGCCCTGTCTTTCACGCGCGCGAAAACGGCTGACCACCACCTGGTTGCCTATAACCATTCCGGCATTTGCGGTGAAGACCTGATCGGGAAGGCCATTTTGCGGCGCGACAAAGGCAATATCCGTATGCGCCGCCAATGCGTTTTTCAGATTGGCCCATTGCTGGATGGCAAGAATGCGATCGGAATTTCCGCGATTGCCTTCCATCCAGGGATTAATGACGTAATCGATGCCAAAATGGTCGGGCGCGCACATAAGTATTTTCTGTTTCGACAAAAGAGGCTCCTTAATTTGACTGGCTGATTTTTACTGTAAAAAACCCGCAGCCTAGACAGGATCGAGTTCCGTATCCCAGTAGAGATAGTCCCGCCAGCTTTCATGCAGGTAATTCGGCGGAAAGGCACGGCCATTTTCCTGCAACTCATAGCTCATGGGCCGCCACGGCATGCGGCGCGGATACATGCCGCAATGTTCCGGCAGACGGTTGCCTTTGTGCAAATTGCAGCCGCAACAGGCTGTCACGACATTGTCCCACACTGTCCGCCCGCCGCGCGAACGCGGAATGACATGGTCGAAGGTCAGATCCGGTGTCGGCTTGCGGTAACCGCAATATTGGCAACTGAAACTGTCGCGCAGAAAAACATTGAACCGCGTGAAAGCAGGATGGCGCGACGGCGCGATGAACTCCTTGAGCGCGATAACGCTCGGCAGTTTCATCTTGAAGCTGGGTGAATGAACCGTACGATCGTATTCCGAAAGGATGTTCACACGATCGAGAAACACCGCTTTGACGGCGTCCTGCCAGGACCAGAGCGACAGTGGAAAATAGCTCAGCGGACGGAAATCCGCATTGAGGACAAGAGCCGAACAACTCTCAAGCGACGGTGACACGCCCACTTCCTCCTTCACCCTGCCACTCACTGACTGCACAATTCCCCTGAGGGAGCGGCCATTCAATCAGTGAGCGGCAGGCCGAATCAAGATTATCTTAACCATGATCTAGTGAATTTTATGTAAAGAAGTCAATAAACTAAAGGCTTCAATCGCTTGTTGACAACAAGTAAGGGCAGTTTCAGAAATGTAGGCAGAATAAACAATCCTCAAATAAGAAAGAGACTATTATGGCAAGCGCGGCGAAGGCAGAAATATCTCCCAAAATTGGTTCTCACAAATGGTTTTATGGCCTTCCCAAGGGTACGGTTCTGTGCGCCCCTGACTCATGGAGAGCGGTTGCTTCTGACACATCATACCGATTGCGCGACTTATCGACTGCTCCGGAAAGAATTTCTCAAGATACCATAAAAGACTCTCCGGATAGTCCAATGACAGAGTTTATGAAACCTGGGAAAATTGGAAGTCCAAACACTTTAGACCTAAGCGGAAAGAAGCTCGTCCTTATGGAAAAAGATGACTTGGATAACATGGACACGTTTGCACATGAGTTCAGTGTCGGCGTCCTAAATGATGATGATACCTGGCAAGAGGGACGAGACATACAGGTGAATTTTGTTATGTCTTATGTAAGCGCTGGCAATATACCTCCTAAAGACTATGCCCATACTTTGCCAACGTTGGCGGTTGACGAAGCACAGCGACCCATACTGCCACTTCAACACGCTTATGTTCCAGCTGAAAAACTAAAACTATAAGAAGCCTACAAATCTGACAATTATCAGCGCAGGTTTGCTTTTAAAAAAGCCAACCCTTCCACAAGCCCCCTGTCGTCAATCGTATGGCCGATGCCGGGACAGGTGACAGCGCGCACGGGGATATCCGCCGCAGCGAGCCCTTTTTCCGCAAGCGCGAGCATGGTGTAGGGCACAACTTCGTCCTGCGTACCATGCACAAGCAATATGGACGGCGAGGATTTTTTCTCCGTTGCCAACGCGCCGTTATCGGCCAGCAATCCCGAATAGCCGATAACGCCTGCGAGGGGTTTCGCGCGGCGAGGTGCCACATGCAATGCCATCATCGTGCCCTGCGAAAATCCAACCAGGGCGAGGTGATCCGGCGTCAGCTCCCGTGTTTTCAGCACATGGTCGATATAGTCGTTAAGAAGAGGCGCGGCGGTCTGTACGCCCGTCATAACTTTTTGTGGTGAGCGGTCCTGCAGGCTGAACCATTGGCGGCCGCCGAAATCCGGCGGCGCCATATCGAACGGGAAAGGCGCATCGGGGCAGAGAAATTCGCAATCCGGCAAGGCCCGTTGCCACATCTGCCCGATGGAAAGCAGCCCGCCGCTGCCGCTGTCGCCCACGCCATGCAGAAAGATAACAACACGCCCTGGATTGCCGCCCGTCGCGGGCGGTATGCGATAGTCGGTCAGCACCCGGAAGCTTAGCGCTTCGCGTCCGCCGGAGCGGTTTTGCCATCCGGGAAAGCGGCGAAGACAACGCGTGCCGTCAGCGTTACTTTCTCCGCGCGTTCCATGGAAGGCGGGGGCGAAGCCGGAGCCGCAGCCATCATCATGTTCATTTCGGCGGCACGGCCTTTCATGACGCGCGGCATTGGTACGCCGACATCATCGCCCGTAAAATTCACCAGCGCGATGCGGTAACCCCGGCCCGGCATGGCGGCGTTAGTGGCCGCCAGCTGCTCATTCGCCTGCTTGTAGATCTGCGTGCGCAATCCGGCGCGGGCAGCTTCCATTTCTTCCAGCGTCGGGCTGAAATCCACATTGCCGACCGAAAGCTGCATACCTGCCTTGCTGGCCTTCTTCACATTATCGGCGAGGCCGTTCAGCTGGCTTTCCGGCACGCGGGCTTCAAAGGATGCGCTCCAGCGCTCCATGCCCGTCTGGTCTTCCGAGCGGTTGAATGCCGTCAAGCGCCATTCGGCCTTGATCAGGTCGTTCACTGCCTTGATCATGTCAGCACGCATGTTACCCGCCGTGCTACCGCTGACAGCAGCTTCGACATTCACCATCACGCGCGCGGTTTTGGTCATCACCCAGTCTTCCGCCGACAGGTCGAACACCAAACGGTCATCGGGCCTGTCCATATGGTCGGCACGGGCGGCGAAGCTGAAGAAGGTCATGGACAGCAAAAACACGAAAAACAGGCGGGTCATCATGTGCGGGCCTCGTGAGGTGGGTTGTGGAAAACCGGATTTGGGAGGGAGGTCTTAGAAGTCGAGATCGGCATAATGGCGCGGCGGAGGAAAACCTGCAATATGGTCGCCCAAAAGCCCGCGAAAGCTGGGGCGGGACTTCAATCGCGCATACCATTCCTTGGCCAGCGGATAGTCGTTCCACGGCACATCACCTGTGTAATCGATCACCGAAAGCTGCGCACCTGCTGCCAGATCGGCGAAGGTTATATCGTCACCCGCCAGCCAGTTGCGCTGCTCGGTCAACCAGACGATGTAATTCATGTGCCCGCGAATATTATGGCAACCTGAACGGATGCGAAGGCTGTCTGGCTCTCCGGTGCCCTGCAAGCGCTTCATGGCTTTTTCGCCAACCAGAAAATCGGTCACTTCACGGGCGAATTTCCCGTCGAACCAGCCGATGAGGCGGCGCACCTCGGCGCGCGTGAAAGGATCCTTACCCAATAGGGTCGGCGCGGCCTGTGTTTCATCCAAATATTCGCAGATGGCCTGCGCATCTGAAAGCACATGGCGCTCCTGGCCTTCTTCCACCACTAGAACAGGAACCTGGCCTGCCGGATTAAGAGCCGCAAAATCCGCTGCGGGATCCCATGGCTTTTCGACGGCCAAATCGCAGGTGACATTCTTTTCCGCCAGCGTCAGGCGGACGCGGCGCGAAGGCGCATCAAGCGGATGATGATAAAGGCGGTATATGGTGCTGGACACAGGGATTCAGCTATCACGTTTGCCGATTCAGCGCCAGATAGCGATGCTGCGCCGCTTCCTATCCCAGCAGGTAGAGCATCAACACGCCCAGCGTGATGCGGTAAAGTGCGAAGGGTGTGAAACCATGCCGCGCGACATAGGCGATAACCGCCTTGACCACCAGCATGGCGCTGATAAAGGCGGCAAGGAAGCCGACAACAATCAGCTGCGCGCCGTCCAGCGTTATGGTGCTCCAGTTCTTATATATGTCGAACAGCACAGCCGCGAGCAGCGTAGGAATGGCGAGGAAAAAGGAAAATTCCGTAGCCGCCTTGCGGTCGACACCCAGCAGCATGGCGCCCATGATGGTCGCGCCGCTGCGCGATGTTCCGGGAATAAGGGCGAGGCACTGGCACAGACCAATCTTGAAGCAGAGCGGCAGGGAAAATTTATCCATTGCATGGTGTTTGGCGCGCGGCTTGAAACGCTCGACAAGAAGAATGGCAATGCCGCCGACAATGAGGGCGATGGATACATTATGCGGCGTGAACAGGACTGTCTTGATGGTTTGATGCAGCAATGCACCCAATACCATGGCGGGCAGAAAAGCAGCTGCGATACCTAAAGAAAAACGCATATCGGTTTTTTTGCCTTTGAAAACGCCCGCAGCCGTCTGAAAAATTTTCTGGCGGTAGAGCCAGCACACCGCGCAAATCGCGCCAAGCTGAATGACAATTTCAAAAACTTTTCCCGGCGGCCCTTCAAAGCCGAGAATATCGCCGAACAAAATCAGATGCCCCGTCGAGGACACCGGAATAAATTCGGTCATCCCCTCGATGATGCCGAGCAGAAGGGCGATAAGAAACATGAAAATCTCCCGAAAGAATCGCGCCGGACGGCGCAACGCGGATGCTATAGAGATGCCGCAGGCCAGGCAATCAGATAGAGATTTTGCTTGGTGATGATTTTTTCTTCAACGCAAGCCCCATCAGGATTGCACAGAACGGAATCAACCAGATGCCCCTGCCCTCATAACGGCCAAATACGCCGCCCAGCGCCCCCGAGGCAAAGGCATTGGCCAGAAAACTCAGCGCCAGAAACACCGCGAGCATGACCGGACGAAATTCGCGGGCCTTCCAGCATCGAACCATTAAAAGTCCACACAAGATCAAACTGACAATAGCAACGACCCCGTGATAGAGGTTCATATTCTTCAACGCAGCATCACTTAACAGCCCTTTGCTTTGCATGGAACCTGCATAAGGGGCCGCGGCAAAAGGAAATTCCTGAGAAAATCCGGCCTTGTCACCTTCGGTAAAATATATTTGGGATTCAAAGCGGACAAGCTGATGAACCGTGTTGATCAACATGTTGTGCACCATCCAGCCGGGAAACATTTTAACTGAACCGATGATGATCGACGCCTGCTCATCGGCAATGGCTTTCCTGAATCCCGCTCCCTCGGTGTCTGTTGTTTGCGGCAGGAAACGCCAGAGAAATCCACTCGCCGTCGGCGGCAACCGATCCAGATAGGGGCACAATGCGTAGGTTTTTTGCCCACATGTCGCCTGCAGGTAAGCTTTGCCGGGCCCGTCAGCAAGCACGCGTGCCAAAAGAAAGGGTGGGCTGTTCGGGGCCAAGCTCACCTTCTTATAGCCTGCATAAGAGAAGCTGAAGAATGCAGCAAATGCCAAAATAAGTGCGGCTATATAGGGAAGCGGCCGTAAGGAAGGAATAAGTCCGGGCCTTATAAGCCAGATAAGCAGGCTCACAACGGTCATGGCACAGGCAACCGCCAGATAGGAGAGATGGAAACACATCAAGGTTGTAACCAACAGAAAGAGATAAATGACTTCCCGCTGACTGAGACGATCCCGGCAAAAACCGATGAGAAACAGGCCGAGGATAAAAATGCCGAAGAAAATATCCGGCATGACCTGCGCGACATACCAGGACAGGGGTGTCGCTGCCGCAAGAATGATAAAAATGCCAAGAAGCCCCGGAGCGCGAAGCGTGATGCCGTGAACGCGCAAGGCAAGCCAGATGATGTGCGCCGTCATCATGCCTTGCACCAGCACAATCGGCCAAAGCGTTCGTTCCCAATGGAGAAACCAGATGGCCAAACCGTAAAAAACCGGGCGGTAATTCTCTGGCCATTTCAAGCGAATGATCTCCATGCCATACCTGAGATAGCCAGGCGTATCCTCAAACAAAAGCGGATAGCCATTGGCAAAAGCAACCCACGAAAAGATAAGGGCACCAATGGCAAGGGTCAGAAGGATTTTCGGCTTCATAAATCTCAGATCGGTCTCAGGCATTTCATCTGATACATAGCGTATCGATAGCATCTTTTGGCAGCAAAGCCTTTCCGCTTCCCTCTGCCCCTCGCTAACATTATGCTTTCAGAAGAAAGCGCCCGTAGCTCAGCTGGATAGAGCATCGGTTTCCTAACGAGGGCCGTCTGTTTCTCACTTTTTCGGAATGTCACAAAACCCCCTATTTTATTGAGTTTCTTGATAGCGTCGTTTCCGGCTGTCTGCCCCCATTTCCCTTTGTTACAAATTTTGGGGGGCAAATTGGGGGGCAAAAACGAAGCATCGGAGTCGCAAGACCGATGCTCTAGGCAGGCTTCGATCCCAAATCCTGAAAGAAGCGTAAGAGATAGCCATCCGGGTCTTGCACGATGAATTGCCGGTTGCCCAACAGCATGTCGTCCTTGCGATACCATGTTTCTTCCATCGGCAGAAAGATACGCACTCCAGAGACCTGAACCTTGGCGTACAGATCGTCCACATCACTGGTCTCCATTTGCAAATTAATTCCCCGGCCAAATGGTTTTTCCAAAGGGGCCACGAACCATGTTCTGTCCGTACCCGTGACAGAGGTCTCGCGTATTTCATCCAGCATGATCCGCGAGCCTTGCCGTTCAAGCATGGCAAACCCATCTTCCTCGCGCTGGTATTGGATAGTGAAGCCCAAAATCTGCACATAGAAATTCAAACTGGCCTTAATATTTGAACAGGCCAATTCAGGCGTGAGAGGAGTAGTGAGATGTTCTTTCATGAAACAAAGATAGCAAAAAATACTTCTGCGGTATCTGTAAACTTATACGGCTTTTCTGACAGGAGTACCTTCACTCATCAATGCTGTTAGGGTCTCTTCGAGGGTTTCTGTTGCTCGCCTATAGGGGCTATGAGCCAAATCTTTAGCCAGTAGATCAAGAACAAAGAAATGTGCATCGCCCTTGCTGCCGTCCGCCCAAGTCTCTTCGTGTTTGGTACGAACATAGGTGAAGCCCTGCTTTTCTCTTATTTCACGTGAACGCTGATTATCGTCCCGGATGTAAACCACGGCGTATTCATAGCCATTATCCCGACTCCATTGCTGCACCTTTTCATAGGCTGGCTTGGCAATGCCGCATCCCCTGTATCTTGGATCAAGCCATGTCGCTTCCCATTCCGCCACGACGCTTCCCGGAAGTCCCTGCATCGTTATCATCATGACGCCAATAAGGTTTAGTTCATCGAAGATGCCGATAATGCAATGTTCGCGTGTTTCCGTGCACCAATCACGCCATTGGTGTTCGGTCGTGAACTGCTTTTCCCTTTCATAGGAATCGCTGAAATATTTGCCGTCGCCGATGGCCAGTATTTTTGTGCGAAGATCACGATAGGCCACACTGTCATCGGCTGTTAGTGGCCTGATAACAGGACGTGCATTCGGCACAAAAGAGGATGTCAGGAATTGAGCATTCATTTTTTCTTTTTTCCTGATGAAGTTACAGGCGGTTCTTTTGCCGCAGCCCATGCGATGTCAAAAGCCTGACGGTAAGAATCCGCTATTGGCGCCGATTGCAAAACAACGACATATGGGGGCGGATTATGCACAAAGGAAATCAGTGCAAGACAATCGCCAAAGGTATAGA
Source organism: Alphaproteobacteria bacterium (assembly GCA_033763555.1). GTDB lineage: Bacteria > Pseudomonadota > Alphaproteobacteria > UBA9219 > UBA9219 > JALYJG01. Next base: position 57,689 of record JANRKK010000035.1, read on the forward strand.
AAGCCGTCGGCGCGATGCTTGATCTCGGCTGCCATTTGTAAGTGTTATAGGGATATTTTGAGGCGAAATTGCTTTTATTTGCCAGGATGCGAAATGACTTGATGACACCTCTGTCGGACAAATCCTGCATACGCTCATAATGCGCTACCGGGTTTTTGCGGTATTTGGAAAGAAGCGTTTCGTCGGCGATGCTTAAACAGACTTCGCCGCCCTTAAGCTTCAGGTGTTCATAGAGAAAGTCGTAAAATTCGTTGAACCGCTCTTCCCCCTCATAAATATCAACACCCGTTGGCTTAACCTTGACACCTTGATTGTCCGTAAACTCAATCCCGTTGCTGGCAAAAGCCTGAATGATTTTTTCCATCGAGCCGCCGCGTGCTTGCACGATGCCCTTTTCAATATTGAAAACGGTGTCACGGCTAAGACCGGCTTTTGCCGCCAGGTCTTCAGCGTCCCATTCCAGGAGAGCTCTTGCAGCTCGAATTTGACGTCCTGTTATCAAGATTGCCTCATAGATATGAACAATATTCCGTATAGCACTAAATTTTATTAACCAAAAGCCCCTTAAACTGCTAAATAATGGTATTTTCATATTTTATATTGGAAATTTTCCAACATGTCAATTGATATTCATATCTATAATGAATATATTTCAGTTCTATACTGAATTAAATATTGCTTTCACACAAAATCCCTCTTATCCTCCCCAAAATCGGTAATTGATGAAAAGCCATTTTATTGGAGATGTAAAAATGCCTGCGGGTGTGAAGTGGATCGATTTTGACACGTTTGTTTCCCGGCACGGCGAACATGTCGCGTTCACTCTTCTGGAAAATCTTGAACGCCATGAAGGCATGTCCGCCGACCATCTTCATGATCTGGAAGGACGATGGAACGCTGCGATGAATTACGCATCGCACCATCACGCATCGGCGACTTAAGGAATAGTACCATGAACCAGATAACTTATCAGGATCTTGTCGCGCGTTATGGCGCCCATTTGGCTTTTGATCTTTTGCTGACGATTGAAAAATTGGCGAAGATCAAAATGGACATCCAACAGCACGATGAAGATATTCGGCTTCAGAAGGCTCTGAATGCCCTGAACGATATTAATTTTGCAAATAATCTTGAAAGCGTAGCGTAAAATGTATCCCATTCGCGCAGGACAGATTAAAGCTGCAAGGGCTTTGCTCGATTGGTCGCGGGACGATTTGGCCCATGCTACAGGATTGTCCGTTGCTACCATTCGTAATCTTGAAATGGGCTTCATATCACCTCGCGGTTCCACGACAAATGTTGTACGTGAAGCCATCGAAAACGCCGGTCTCGAATTCATTGATCCGGAGGGCGTGCGCCGCCGCCTTGATGAAGTTAAAGTTTATCGAGGTGAAGATAGCCTTGAAAATCTTATCGAGAATATCCGGCAAACCGTCAGCAAGAAAGGCGGGGAGGTTGTCGCCATCATCAAATCGCAAGACATTCTGGCATGTTTGGCACAGTTAAATGACTTAAAAGACATAAAGCTCGTTATTTCTGAGACCCTGCAATCCTTTCCCATATCGCCGTCGTTTCAGTTTCGGATGATCTCAAAGCATTACATCGACCCAGTGCCCTTTTTAGTCTACGGCGACAAGCATGCCCTGATTTTGAATGAAGGAGTGGGGGCTTTTAAAATCGTCGTGTTTCAATCTATGTCGATTGCCCAAACCTACAAAAACCACTTCTATTCAATATGGGACAAGGCTGCCTCCGTCGCGGGGCACAAGTCCTCCACCTAACATTAAAATCCATAGCGAAAAAACGTAATTCGGTTTGTTTTACCATCTACGCGTAACAGCATTGTACAAAACACCTAAAATCAATCGTTGTTTTTGACAGTCAAATCCCGGCATCTAGCCTTATCAATTTTTTGATAAGGAACGCGAGATGACGTCGATAGACCTAAAAACTCTTTGTCATGCCCTTGGTTTCACCGCCGTGGTGATGAAGGACGGCGTTTCGCAAAAAAACGGCGCGGCCCGTGCCACCGGCCTTGCCGGAATGATCGAAGAGTTTTGCCGCACGGCCCTACCTAATTCTTTCTCTGAAAACAGTGAGACTTCAAACCCCGGCGGCAAATTCCCGCTCGCCCAACGCATGGCTTCAACCATCGTTGAACTCTATCAAGCGCAGGGCGGTTGTTCGCCGCATGATCTTCTCGAGCGCGGCTTTAGCCGCGACGATGTCAGCCGTTACTGGCCGCTGGCCAAAGCTTTGGCCTTCGTCGAGATGAACATCATGGATTCGTGACCGGAGAGACGAACGATGCCGAAACCAGTCAAAAATCGTAAATCCGAAAAACTCCCTGGTAAGGAGTCCATCTACCTGCTGATGCCGTGGTCGTGTAACCATCATCCCAATTATTCGGAGATCGTGGCTTATATTCCCACGACCGGCGAATGGGAAGTAATCGCCGAAATCCATGACGCGGTGGGCATTGATGCCGAGCATCTGGCTGGATTCATTACCCGCGCCGCCAATAGCTACAAAAAAAGCCGCGATCTTATCGCGCAAATGGTCTCCGCCCTCGACCTCTGCCTCGCCTGCAACGGCAAACTTTCTTGGGAGGCCGAGCAGGAGGCTTGTTCTCTATTAAATCGAATCAAAAAATGGATGTGACTTAATTAAATCGCAAGATGGAGTTATTATGTCTGTGCACAAAATAGAAGAAAAATTTCAATGGAGCATTTTTGATAGCCTTCCGTACTTGCCAGCAAATTGGCAAGAAGAACTAATCAAATTTACCCTTAGTAATATGCGGCTTTACGCAATAAGTCCCACAAACGAGACGTCACGTGAAACCGATCTTAGTGTAAAAATTCCAACCCTGGCAGTTTCAGGAGGGATTATTAAAAGGCAATTACCTTGGCTCTATGAATTTTATGAGGGTGCCGGATTACGAATGATGCAAGATTTTTACGTGGCTGAAAAACTTATCTGCGCCCAGAATCCGTTATATGCCGTAAACATACAGGCGGCCTATGACGTCGACAGCAGAGGTAATCCAATGCGGTATGAGCGTCATGTGGATTGGGCACCCACTTCCCTGTTGTATGCAACCACCCATCCTCCCGGTACGGGCGGAGAATTAGTTGTGGCCAATAATCCAAGCGCTCGTGGTGATGAGATCGCTCAAGACTGCATAAAAATACACCCTCACACAGGTCAGCTTATCTGTATCGATGCGAGAAAATATCCGCATTATGTAGAACCTTTGAAACCACGAGATCCGTCTTTTGTTCAGGAAAGACCGCTAAGGGTAGTGGTCGTCATGCTTTATTGCACAGGGCCAGAAGGTTCCTGCCCTGAATCTTCTCGACCTTCTGCATTAGATAGACATTTGGGGCATGAACCAGAAATGGTTTGAATTTAGCTTCTTGCTAATTGGAGATTGGCCAAAATGCTCATGGCTTCATCCGCACGCTGAACGGGAACAAAAATATGATCATGATAAAAAGCCGACACGGGATTTACACTTATACCGGCCTTTGCAAGGCACGTCGCTATGGCGGCTATAAATCCCACAGCATCCAATGCCGAGTGAACCGCAAGGGTAATCAGACGCGAAGGAAACTGATAAGACAAATTTGCGGCTTCGGCATCATCTTTTCGGATAATCAATGTTACTCCTTCCGTTTCGGAGAACGTCATCAAAGGTTTAAGGCCAGCGGGAATATCCTTTCCTCTTGGCAAAGAGCAAAATACAAAAACATCTCCATGAACCTGCGGGTTCATAGTTTGCAGAAGAGTTTTTAAATTATGTTCGCCGGACATGAGATTAATCCAATTGGATGGTTGACCCTATACACAAAATTATCCGCAAATACCAATTCTAGCCAAGATGTAAAACGGAAAGGATATTAAACCATGTTTCCTCTCGCCCCTGCATATCCTAACGAAGATGCGTTTTATTGCAGATTTTTTACTGAAGTTGGTTCTTATCTTGATGCCGCCAATCGAAGATTGCATGAAGTCGATTTTCGCGCTGAGGAGAATGAAGAGGCATTTTCTGTTTGCCCCTTTCATGACACTCGTCGCGGATTTTTAATGAATAAGGCCGCGTTGACTCAAATAACAGGTGAATGGCCTAGCGTTATTGAGGGGATACAATTTTACACATCCCTCTTTGGCGTTAAAAGCGAACAGGGTTTGAATCTTGCTAGGGCTTGGCGAATTTCATTGGCATCCATGTTTGCGCCACTTTATCTCTACAAGCGATCAACCGCGCCATATGCGAATGGCAGCCTGCCGACACCCGTATCGGGTGTTTTTAAGATAATGCTCGATGTTCCGACGACGATGGACTTAATGTTCATGCAAGGGCACAACACGGGCATTGCCAGCGCCACCGATAAAACTATGCCACAACAAATACAGGCATTTGCAGATGACAATCTAATTTTATTAAATGGAGAGTATGCCTGTGCTGGCTCGCCTGGGCTGATCGACAACGTGGTAAGCATCTTGTTCGAGGACAGGGAGTCCAATCCAGACCAATACAGTCACTTCAAGGAGTATTTTAAGGACTCACAAGAGTTTCTTGCCTTTGCCTATTACATGACAAATCAGTATGTCATGGGAACGATGTACTTGCTGTCTACTATGACCTCAATGGAAGTTGCGTATCGGCAATTGCGAGAGAGCGGACGCTACAGCCCCTTAGTACACGACGAAAATGAAAAATTATCTGCCTATGAAAGACGTCGCCGTATTGCACTTGAAATAATGCAAGACCCCGAAAATCGTGAAAGTGTTTTGCAGCAATTTCGTAAGCTTGCAGAAGACGGGTCTTTATGGGGCATTTCTGCAAGCACTGTCCTTGACTTATCTGGTTGTTTCGAGCGTTCAGTGGATTTTCTCAAAAAAGTAGAAATTTCCGATGCGCGACAAATTGCCGAATTGCATGGTCTGTACCAAACTGAAATTGAAAATCATCTAATCCACGCGCAGAGAATGGCTGAATCTTCCATCGGAACGCATGCTATTTTTCCTGTCCCCGTACGCTTTGGTAATCCCAGGCAAAATCCGGTTCAGTTATTACGAAATATGCTGTAAATTGAGGCGTTACTTAGCTTGAGACCGACAAATGAGCCTTTCCGGATCATATGACCCAAACAACATCTTTGCCCTTATTTTGAAAGGCAAAGAACCATGTTTTCGTGTTTATGAAGATGATGTTGCACTGGCCTTTATGGACATTTTCCCGCAAGCGGAAGGGCATACGCTTATCATGCCAAAGAAGGTGGAAGCGCGGCATTTTCTCGACCTTCCCGTTCAAGAAGTTGGGCCTTACATGGCAAGAGTCCAGAAAGTTGCACAAGCTATGGTTCGGGCGTTAAATCCCGATGG
>JANRKK010000036.1:0-198818 GCA_033763555.1 Alphaproteobacteria bacterium
CGATCTGCTCGACCGTCGTAAACTCGCGCGTCGGCTCTGCCGCCAGAAGAACATCGGTCTTCACCTGCTCCTCCGTCATCCCACGAGTCTTGGCCGTATCGGCAATCTGGTTTTTCACGAGGGGTGTCCAGACATAACCGGGGCAGATCGCATTGCAGGTGATTTTCTTCTGCGCCACTTCCAGCGCCACCGTCTTGGTCAGACCCGCCAACCCATGCTTGGCGGCGACATAGGCGGATTTGAAGGGCGACGCCACCAGCGCATGTGCCGAGGCGATCTGAACAATCCGCCCCCAGCCCTGTTTCTTCATATGCGGCACGGCGGCGCGCATGGTGTGAAAGCTCGCGCTCAGATTGATGCCGATGATGGCGTCCCATTTTTCCGGCGGAAATTCTTCGATCGGCGCGACATGCTGGATGCCTGCATTGTTGACCAGAATATCAACGCGCCCGAATTTTGATGCGGTTGTTTCAACCATATCCTTGATCTGGTCCGGCTTGGTCATATCAGCCGGGTGATAGGCGGCCTTGACGCCATATTTTTTTTCAAAATCCGCGCGCTGCGCCTCGATCTTCGCGGCGTCGCCCAATCCGTTGAGCATGATGTTCGCACCCGCTTTCGCCAGCGCTTCGGCGACGGCCTGGCCTATGCCACTGGTCGAGCCCGTAACGATAGCCGCTTTTCCTTCAAGACCGGGCATGCCCGCCCCCCTACTGCCTGATAAGACTATCGGCGAGCTATAGCCGGGGAAAGTGTCAATGGAAAGGCGGTTTTCAGTTTTCCCTTGCCGGGCCCAAAGCCTGTTTTATAACAAGGGCATGCCCCGTTCGCCCTCCCGACCTTCCTGGTTGCCGGAAAAGCTTCTGGAATTCGTGGTTCTTGTTCCGGTCGCCGCCATTATTCTGGGCGCTCTGGTCATTGCGGGCACGGCGATGCTCGAGAATGTCCGTTTCGCCCGCGCGACCGAGCAGATTCTTGGCCTCACCGCCATTGCACATGATTTCGCCAAGCGCGACCGGAATTTCGCCACGCAGCCCGGTGAAGATCTGCTGAAAAGCCTGTCGAATGCCGGGCGTGTGCAGGGCGTGATTGACGGCAAACCCGCGCTTCTGGCCAACCCATGGCGCATGCCCGTTAAAATGTCGGCCATGCTGGCCTCCGTGATGCGGCTGGAAACCACAGTGCCGACGCGCGATTGCCGCCGTCTGGCGATGTTTTTGGTCAAAAACGGCGTGGCGCTGGATGTGCGGGCACTGGAAGCGCATTCCAACAATACAACATGGCAACGCTTTTACGACCGCACCAAGGATGTCGTGGATGAAAAAGCCATCGACGCCGCCTGTGGCAGATCTGACGAAGCGGTGCTGGCAGTTGTTTTCTTCCTGCCGCGCTGAAGCAGGCTAGGGCGCGTTCGCCTCAATTCGGGTATCCAGCCGTTCTTCTTCCAGGCCCAGCGGATCCTGATGCACCAGCACATCGGCGGCGGGAAACAGGCTGCGGACAGCGTTGATGATGTTGTCCGATACATGATGCGCTTCGCGCAATGTCATTTGCGGATCAAGCTCCACATGCATTTCGACAAAGACGCGGTCGCTGTCCGAGCGCGTACGCATATCATGCATGCCGTGCACATGCGGCACAGCCTCGACCGCCGCCTGAATTTTCGCCCGGTCGCTTTCCGGCAGCTCCCTGTCCATCAGAACATCCAGCGCATGCCGCGCGATATGAAACGCCGTCAGCATAAGGGCGATAGCGATGCCAATAGCGAAAACGGGATCGAACCAAGTCAGGCCTGTATATTGTTGTAGAGCAAAGGCGATGATGACGGCAAGATTGATCGCCAGATCGCCTGTGTAATGCATGCTGTCGGCCTTGATGGCGATCGAGCCAGTCTGCCGCACGGCATATTTTTGAAATTGTACCAACCCAAGCGTCAGCGCGATGGCAAGCCCCATGACGCCGTAGCCGAAGACTTCATGCTGCAAATCATGGGGATGGTAAAAACGGCTGAGCGCCTCGTAAAGTAGAAGCACCGACGAACCGACGATGAACGCCGCTTGCGCCAAAGCCGCCAAAGGCTCGGCCTTGCCATGACCGAAGCGATGTTCGCGGTCAGGCGGACGCAGGGCGCTGGCGACGCCATACACGGTCACCAGCGAAGCCAGTAGATCGACCGTGGAATCAAGTAACGACGATAGCATCGCCACCGAATCCGTAATGATATAGGCCGTTAATTTGGCGGCAATCAGAGTGAGCGCGACGCCGACACTGGCATAGGTCGCGCGGCGGCGCAGCCTTTCGTTACTGATCGCCATCAGCTCGGCTTTATGCATCATCATGGATAAAGCCTTTCCATCGTCCATGAATCCTGATCGCCCTTCCTATAATACGCGATCCGGTCGTGAAGGCGAAATTCCCGTTCCTGCCAGAACTCCATCCGCAGCGGCGCAAGGCGATAGCCGCCCCAGTAAGGCGGGCGCTGCACAGGCTTACCTTCATATTGTTTTTCGATCTCTTTCACCCGCGTTTCGAGAGCGGCGCGGCTGGCCAAAGGCTGCGACTGCGCCGAGGCCCAAGCACCGATCTGGCTGCCGCGCGGTCGCGCCGCGAAATAGGCGTCCGATTCCGCATCGCTGATCGGAACCACACTGCCTTCCACACGAATTTGTCGATCGAGCGATTTCCAGTAAAGGCATATGGCCGCCTTGGCATTTTCACTCAGCTGCTGACCCTTGCGGCTCTGGCGGTTGGAAAAAAACACCAACCCGCGCGCATCATAGCCACGCAGCAGAACCATGCGCACCGACGGCACGCCGTCCCGGCCTGCGGTCGCCAACGCCATGGCGTTCGGGTCTTCGGCTTCGGATGTTTCCGCCAGCGCATACCATTCCCGGAACAAAGCCCAGGGATCGGCAGGCGGTGTAAAATTGATATTTTCAGAGGCCATGATGCTGTGCGTCCCAGGGCAGACCCTAAAGCCCTCTCTCTTATTTTCCAAGTGAATCAGGGAGTTGCCCGGCCTTCGACCACTGAAAACAACTCAGGGTGGAGAAATATATTGTCCCCACAGGCGCATACGGCTATATGGTGCGCCGCTCCGCAAGGGGCATCCCGCCCGCCTGTTTCGACCCCTCATTCCCCTATCCGCTGCATGGCCAGGACATTCCCTGCCGGAAACCAATTTTTTGCGCGTATGGCCGCTTGCGGCCTGATGGCGCTGCTGGCCGCCTGCGCTTCCAACCCGCCGAAGACCGCGCCGCTGGACAGTTTGAAAGCCGAGGCCGCAGAGCCAGCTGCACCTTATCGCATCGGCATCGGCGATGAAATCGAAATCAAATTTCTGTTCGCACCCGATTTGAATGACCGCCTGACCGTCCGGCCCGACGGGAAAATCTCGGTCATGTTCGCGCAGGATGTGCAGGCCGCCGGACAAACCACCGAGGAACTCGCAGCCGCACTGAAGAAAAAACTGGCGAAGCGGGTCAAGCAGCTGGATATGCTGGTGGTCGTCCGCACTTTCGGCAGCCAGCGGGTTTTTGTCGGCGGCGAGGTGATGCGCCCGGGGCCCGTGCAGCTGGTGGGGCGCGAAAATATCCTGCAAGTCCTGAATCAGGTGGGATGGATTACACCCGAAGCGGGCGGCGATAAAATCGTGCTTGTCCGCCGCGACGCGGAAGGCCGTGAAAATCTTTATCCTGTCAATCTGGACAGGCTGGTGAAGGGCGAAGCCATGGCGCAAAATATCTTTGTCCAGGCAGGCGATGTCATTCTTGTACCGCCGTCGGATGCCGTGGAGGCCGACCGCTGGATTGACCAGAATATCCGTAAAATCCTGCCTTTCTCCACAGGCGCAAGCGTGGTTTACGGTATCAACACGCGGGGCACACCATGACGCCCTCGCGCCGCGAATGGCTGGTTTTCTATTACAAATATCGCGCGCGGCTGCTGGCGACTTTCTGGCTGCCTGTTTTGGCTTTTACCGCGCTGTCTTTTGTTCCCGCGCCGCTTTACCGGGCGGACAGCGTGCTGATCGTCCGGCTGGGCTCGGAATATGTCTATCAGCCCGAAGTAACCGCCAACCGCAATGTCACGGCATCGGCTATCCCCTTCGACCGCGAACAGATTTTCAAATCCGAAGTTGCCATTCTCGGCAGCCGCGATTTGCATGAGCAAACTATTAAGGCCATCGGCCTGCACAAAATATATCCCGAACTTTTTGAACCGGGCCTCGCGGCGCAAGCCGCCGGACGCATCAACGATATGGATTTCGGCGCAGCGGAAGCGGCGCTGGCCGCGCCACGGCGTTATCTTGACGAAGCTTTCACGGAACCCGGCGACAGCCCCGTCCTCGACCGCCAGCGTCTGGCCCGCGCGACCGACCGATTTGAACAGCATCTGGATTTATTGCTGGGTAAGGATTCCGCCGTCATCACGCTGGGCTTCGAGCATCAAAATCCGGTCATCGCCGCACAGGCGCTGAACACGCTGCTGAAACTCTATATGGAGAAGCGCCGCGAGCTTTACATGGAGCCGCGCGTGGAACTGGCCCAGACACAAACCGACGCCGCTCGCACCCGCGCCCAAGCCGCCAATCAGGCGATCGAGGATTTCAAGCGCAAACATAAAATCTACGCTCTGGCCGATCAGCGCGGTGCGTTGCTGCAGGCACGGATTGAGGTGGACAAGCAGATGGCCGTTGTTTCCAGCCCGTCGCTGCAAGCGCGGCAGGCTTTTTTCACGCGGCAGCTGGATGTGCTGGATGCGCAGGAACGCGAACTCAGCGGACTGCAGCATGAAGCCAAAATTGCCGATGAGGATTACGCCTTTTTCTCACACAAGCTGGCCGAGGCACGGGCGTTCGAGGCTTTGCAGCATGAACGTGCGGGCGGCGTGCGCATCATCCAGCCGCCTGCGGCCCGGGCCGAACCGCGCAACCTGCAACCCTTGATCATCCTTGCCGGATTGTTTCTTGGAATTCTCTCCGCCTTGCTGACAGCAGCGCTGACCGAATTTTTCGGCAGCGGCTTCTTGACACCCGAAAAACTGGAACGCCATGTCGGGCTTCCCGTTCTGGCGGTTCTGCCTTTCGACAAGGGCCTGCGGCGGAGAGCTTAGCCGCCTGCCCCATGGCAATGCTTGTATTTTTTGCCGGAACCGCAAGGGCAAGGTGCATTGCGCGATGTCTGACCCCAGGTTTCCGGGTTTTGCGCATCGAAAATATTCTTTACAGGCCTCAACCCGCCGCGCGGATTGGCCGGATGGCGCAACACCACACCTTCCGGCAGAGGCTCGCCGCCGAATTCAGCAGGCAGCGCGGCATCGGGACCATGCAATTCCTGCATCGCCGTCTGACGCTGCGCCATGATTTCTTCCAGTGACGGCAGGCGCAATTCGGTATGCATCAGCATCCGCGTCACCTGCTCGCGGATGGTATCGAGCATGATCTGGAACAGGCCGAAAGCTTCGCGGCTATATTCGTTCAGCGGGTCGCGCTGGCCATAGCCGCGCAGATGAATGCCCTGCCGCAGATGGTCAAGCGCCAACAGATGGTCTTTCCAGCTTTGATCCAGCACGCTGAGCAAGGCGGCCTTTTGCGTCCGCAGCCGCGCATCATCCGTTAAAATCGCCATATTGGCGGTCATTTTTTCGGCGGCAGCCTCCTGAATGCGCTTTTCAATTTCTGGCGCGGCGACATTGTTTTCCTGCGCCCAGGCTTCGATCGGCAGATCAAGCGCCAGAATTTCCTTCGTGCGTTCCTTCAGGCCCGATAAATCCCATTGCTCGACATAGGAATGCTGTGGAATGGCTTGCGCGACAAGCGTATGCACAACCTCTTCGCGTAAATCATCGATGGTTTCTGATACATCCGCGGCTGCCATAATGTCGCGGCGCTGTTCATAGATCACCTTGCGCTGATCATTCATTACATTGTCGAATTTCAGCAGGTTTTTGCGGATGTCGAAGTTGCGGGCCTCGACCTTTTCCTGTGCCTTGGCCAGCGCCGTGGTAATCCAGGGATGGGCGATTTTTTCGCCGTCGCGCAAACCGAGGCGTGACAGAATTTCCTGCGTCCGGTTATGCGCACCGAAGATACGCATGAGATCATCTTCCAGCGACAGGAAGAAAATCGAGGCGCCCGGGTCGCCTTGGCGGCCCGAGCGGCCGCGCAGCTGATTGTCGATGCGGCGGGATTCATGCCGCTCGGTGCCGATGACGAAAAGACCGCCCGCTTCGCGCACTTGTTCGCGGAATTCTTCCGTTTCCTTGCGGATGGCGGCTTCGCGTTGCGCACGTGCGCCTTCCTCGGTGATATCCTGCAATTCATTCTGCAAGCGCATATCCAGATTGCCGCCCAGCTGAATATCCGTGCCGCGGCCCGCCATATTGGTGGCGATGGTCACCGCGCCGGGACGGCCCGCCTGCGCAATAATACTGGCTTCCTGCTCGTGATACCGGGCGTTCAAGACATTATGCGGAACCTTATGTTTCTTGAGTTTTTCCGACAGCAATTCCGACTTTTCGATGGAAACGGTGCCGACCAGAACGGGTTGGCCACGGTCGCGGCATTCTTCGATGCGGGCGATGATGGCGTCATATTTTTCGGCCATCGTGCCATAGACTTCGTCATGCATATCGTCGCGCTGGACGGGCACATTGGTTGGAATCTCAAGAACCTCCAGCCCGTAAATTTCGGCGAATTCCGCCGCTTCGGTCAGCGCCGTTCCGGTCATGCCCGCCAGCTTGGGGTAGAGACGGAAATAATTCTGGAAAGTGATGGAGGCGAGCGTCTGGTTCTCGCGCTGGATGGAGACATGCTCCTTGGCTTCCAGCGCCTGATGAAGCCCATCCGAGAAACGGCGGCCCTCCATCATGCGGCCCGTAAATTCGTCGATAATGATAAGCTTGTCGTCCTTCACGATGTAATCGACATCAGGGGCAAAAAGCTTGTGCGCGCGTAACGCCTGATTCACATGGTGGACAACCTGAATATTTTGCGGGTCATAAAGCCCGCCGCCCGGCGTCAGCAGTCCGGCTTCGCCCAGCAGGGTTTCGATCTTTTCGTTTCCAACTTCGGTCAGCGTCACAACGCGGGATTTTTCATCCTTTTCGTAATCTTCGGAGTCGAGGCGCGGAATAAGCGCATCGATCTTCATATAAAGCTCGGAGGAATCTTCGGCGGGGCCGGAGATAATCAGCGGCGTACGCGCTTCATCGACCAGAATACTGTCGACTTCATCGACAATGGCATAATTAAAGGGCCGTTGCACCAGATCTTCATGCGCGAATTTCATATTGTCGCGCAGATAATCGAAGCCAAATTCATTGTTGGTGCCATAGGTGATGTCGGCACCATAGGCCGCGCGGCGCTCATCATCCTCCAGCCCATGCACGATGCAACCGACCGACAGGCCGAGGAAACCGTAGATTTTTCCCATCCAGGCGCTGTCGCGCTTGGCAAGGTAATCATTCACCGTCACGACATGCACGCCCTTGCCGCTGAGAGCATTGAGATAAACGGGCAAAGTGGCGACCAGCGTCTTGCCTTCCCCGGTTTTCATTTCGGCGATCCGGCCGTCATGAAGCACCATGCCGCCGCGCAGCTGCACATCGAAGGGACGCTGCCCGAGCGAGCGTTGCGCCGCTTCGCGCACCGTGGCGAAGGCTTCCGGCAGAAGCTGGTCGAGTTTTTCACCTTTGGCGATACGGGCACGGAATTCATCCGTCTTGGCGCGCAACTGATCGTCGGTAAGCTTGCGGAATTCGGGTTCCAGCGCGTTGATCTGCACGACGGTGGCGTCCTGCGCCCGCAGGATGCGGTCGTTATGAGAGCCGAAAAATTTACGGGCCAGCGAGGTCAGCATCAAACACCGGAATCATTAAGAATTCTGAGGGTTGTACATGGTTCTTTCCGGCCAGAAAAGCAAGGGCGGAGAGCGGTTTTTGCCCTGATTTTGCCGTTTTCCGCGGCAAAAAAACCGCCTAAAAGAGGCTATGTCTCGCAAAAGCGCTTTTCAGGCCGACATCATCATTGTGGGCGGCGGGCCCTCGGGCCTCAGCCTGGCCACCAGCCTCGGTGCGGCAGGGCTCGAGACTATCGTGCTGGAACGCGCGGTGCCGCCTGCAAAAAATACCCGCTTCGACGGGCGGACGCTGGCACTCTCTTTCCGCTCAGCGCAAGTGCTGAAGGCCAGCGGTGTCTGGCCGCTGATCGAACCATCGGCCTGCCCCATTCTCGATATCCGCATTGCCGACCAGAATTCCCGCGCGTATCTCGATTTTCACCATAAAGACATCGGCAACCCTTTCGGATGGATTGTTGAACATCATCTGTTCCGCGCCGCCTTGGAAAAACGCGTCCACCCGATGAAAGCCGTACGCGTTGTTGCGCCTGCCATCGTGCGCGGCATGGATTTCGATAGTGCTTTAGCGCGCACCACACTGGAAGACGGGCAGGTCTTTTCGGCGCCTTTAGTCATCGGCGCGGACGGGCGCAACTCGGCCTGCCGTGAAGCTGCAGGTATCGAAACCTATGGATGGGATTACGGCCAGACGGCCATCGCCTGCGTTATCCGCCACAGCCTGCCACATCAGAATATCGCGGTGGAACATTTCCATCCCGGCGGGCCTTTCGCCACCCTGCCGATGACGAAACAACGCACTTCGATTGTCTGGACAGAAAAAACAAAAACAGCCGAAGCGCTCATGGAAATGAACAGAGAAAAATTCACCAAAATTTTACAGACAAAAGTCGAAGATTGGTTGGGTGATATTGAATTGCTGGGCGAGCCTTTCGTCCATCCGGTATCGTTGCAGCATGCAAAAACCTACACCGCGCCGCGCCTGGCGCTGATCGGCGATGCGGCGCACAGCATCCACCCTATCGCGGGACAAGGGTTTAATCTCGGCATGGGCGATATTGAGGCGCTGACGGATGTGCTGGCAAAAGCCGTGCGGCTGGGGCTTGATCTCGGTTCGCCGGACGTCCTGCGGCGCTATGAAAAACGGCGCAAGGCAGAAAATGGTAATATGGTGCTGGCGACCGACGGATTGGTACGGCTTTTCTCCAACGCCATCCTACCTATGCAGGCCGCGCGGCGCTTCGGCCTTGGCGCTGTGCAAAATATGCCCGCGCTGAAACGCTTCTTCATGCGCACGGCGATGGGAATCGGAAAAGAAAAGCGAAGCGCCTAAACTTGGGGCTGCAATCCACTGGAAATCTGTGCCACCTGCGGCATTTCGGTAAGCCGCTTGGCTTGGTCATAAGTAAGCCTTGCGGATACGAAAAAACCTTCGGCAAGCCGCATCTGATCTTTGCTGTGTGGAGATGGAACTATTTCCGCACCCAAATTTTTATTCGTTGTGTGATGTCTGTTGCGCAGGCACGAGCAACCTTCAAACGGCTTGATCCATTGTTCGCGGCCCCTATATCGGGATAAACATGACAATCGATTACGCCGCCTCTTTTTAATTCTTTCAAAAAAACGGTTGGTATTTTCCGACGACGTTTAGAGCGTTGACGCATAATGAATTCCCTTAAAATTTAAACCTTGGGAACTCTATAGCAAATTTTCAGGAAAGTGGACTCAAGAAATCAGACTCTAATTAACCTTAACATCCACCCTATCCGGGTCGCCGCTGGGCACATTGGCGCCAAGCGCCCGAACATCGATGCGCGCGCTGGAAATGCCCTTGGCAGTGAGAAAGTCGCGCACCGCAAGCGCGCGGGAAAGCGACAGGCGTCGCGCATCGCGCGGCGAGGTGCTGGTGCCAACATCGGCATAGGCGGTCAGCGTCACGCGTACATCGCCATTCGCATTCAGTACCGAGGCCAGCTTGTCGAGATTGGGCACGGCCTTGTTGCCGATATTGTCCGAGCCGCGCGTGAAGCTGAAAGTGGAGATCGACGGATCCAGCGTGAAGTGATTGCCGGGGATGAGCGGACGACCGCCTGTGGCCTTGAGACCCGAGGAAGTTTCCGCCGTATCGCGCAGCATGGGCGCGGCCAGCGGCGTGGTTCCCGCAGGCAGGTCGGCAGCCGTCGCCGGAGCCATGGGGCTTTCACCGGGCGCAGGCACAGGCGGCAGGGCGGAAGGTTCAGGCGGCGCAGCGAAGGGCTTGGACGGTTTCAGTTGCGGCATCGTGCCTGTTTCCAGCGGCGGCAAAGGGCCTGTGGGCAGGCGCGGCGTGGTCAAAGCGCCGCCGCTGACGCTGGGGGTCGGCGCAGCCTGAGGCGCAGGAGCTTCCGCAGGCGTGGAGACGAGAGAGGGCAAGGGGCCGCCACTGGTTCCGCCTGCCAGAGGCGCCACGCAGGCGACCGCGCCGCCGCCATTGGTGCCCGAGCAGCTCCATGTCCAGGGACCGCGGCCATTAACGGCGCTGGCGATACCTGCCGAACACAGCGCGCTGCGCGGCGTGGTTAAAGTCGGCACGCCGCTGGCGGAACCGCAAACGCCCGTGATCGGCGCAGGCGGTTGCAGGGGCGCGGTGCAGCTGACGCTCATCCCGCCATTTTCGCCAAGGCAATTCCAGTTCCAGGGGCCCTGCCCGCTGACGGCTGTCGCCGTTCCCCCGGTGCAAAGATCATCCATCGGCTGCACCAGAGCGGCGACGCCATTCGCGTTGCCGCACAACCCGTTCACCGACGGGCCGGGCGGCGGCGGAGCCGGAGGCACATCTTTTTGCGCCGAGCAGGATGTCGCCGCGCCACCGTTCAGGCCGCCGCATGTCCATGTCCAGGGGCCCTGGCCATACACATTGCTGGCCACGCCGCTGTCGCAGAGATTGGCAGCAGGAGCGGAAATTGTTGTCGCACTGGCGGCAGCGCCACAGGAACCATCGACCCGCGTCTGCGCCTGCGAAGCGGCCGAGCAACTGACGCTTACGCCGCCACCGGAGCCGACACAACTCCACATCCAAGGGCCTGTGCCCTGCACGCCTGTCGCTGTGCCGGAATTGCAAAGCCCTGTGGCAGGCGCGCTGCGCTGCACGGAACCGTTGGTCGCGCCGCAAGCGGCATCGGTGAATTTCGGCGCTTCGCACGAGGCTTTATGCTTGCCCTTGGTGCAGTTCCACTGCCATGGGCCGCTGCCGCGCACCGCGCTGGCTTTTCCGGAAGCGCACAGGCTTTCCGACGGCGCTTCAGATGTTCCCGTTCCGGATACCGTACCGCAAGCAGCCTTCTCTTCCGCCACCGTCACGGCTGCGGCAGGCGCAGCCTTGGGTGCAGGGGCTTCGGTTGTTTTGGAGGAACCGGAAGACAGGCTGCCAACTCCTTGCGAGGAGGGTGACAGAGTCGAACAGGGAATGTCATGCCCTTCGACATCGCAGCTCCAATGCCAAGGGCCGTCGCCGCGCACCGCGCCGGGCTTGCCCTTGCTGCACAAATCTTTTTCCGGCGCACCGAAGGCGATGCGCTCGGACGCCGCACCACAAGCCGGATGATGCGCTTTCGCCGCACGATGCGCGGGCGGCGCGGGTGCGGCTGTTTCTTCCGAAGTCGCGCTTTCCTGCAAAGCAGGCGCAGGAACGGGTGTGGAATCCGATGCTTCGGCCGAAGCGGGCGCGCTGCCCAAAGGCGCCGTGCAGCTTTGGCTGTCACCGCCGCCTGTGCCTGCGCAGTTCCACGACCAGGGGCCAACGCCTGTTACGCGTGATGCAGCGCCCGAAGCGCAGAGATTTTCACCCGGCGCTTCAGCGACAGGAACGCCGTTCGCGCTACCACAAGCACCATTGATGCTGATCGGTGCGGTGCAGGAAACTGCCGCGCCGCCATTCGCGCCGCTGCACGCCCAGTTCCATGGGCCACCGCCCGTCACTGACGAAGCGCGGCCAACACTGCACAAATCCTTGATCGGCGCTTCGCGATGGCTGACGCCCGAAGCCGGGCCGCAAACCGCATCCTGCCGCGGCGCGGCCGAGCAGGTCGCCGCCGCACCGCCATGTAGACCGGAACATGTCCAGTTCCAGGGGCCGCTGCCTGTCACGGCGCTGGCGTAGCCTGCCGCGCACAAATCGCTCATCGGCATGTCGCTGGCATCGGTGTTGTTGGCCGCACCGCAAGCGCCATCGATCTTCGCCGTTGCGCTGCAAGCTGCCGCATGGCCGCCATTCTTGCCCGAGCAGGCCCAGTTCCAGGGTCCTTCGCCGCTAACGCGGCTGGGAATACCGCGGGCGCAGAGGCCGGATGTGGGGGCCTGCCCCGTCGCGCCGCCAGAAGCGGCACCGCAGACGCCATCTTCAGCCATAGGCGCGGATGGGCTGGGAGCAGTGGTGGTGGTTGCAATGGCAGGCGCGGGTGTCGCCGAAGGCAGCGCAGGCGCAGCGCAGGAAACGATCATACCGCCATTCAGGCCACGGCAGTTCCAGCGCCATGGCCCGTCGCCGCTGACACTGCTGGCTTCACCGGATGCGCATAAATCACCATAAGGCGCGGACGCCATGGCCAACCCGTTCGCGCTGCCGCAAGCGCCATCGCCCTGCGACAAGGCCGGAGCCTGATAGGCAGGCGCCGTTTCAGAAGGAGCCGCAAAGCTTGTGGCCGATGATGAAGGAGCCGTCAGCGGCGCCGCGCCAGCATCACCTTCGGGCGGCGCGCAGCTGTTGCTGACCCAGACATCCTGCAAGCTGCTGCCGGGACAGGCGATGCGGGTTTCACCGCGAATCTGGCCCGTGAAGCTGGCGGGATAGCCCGCCTCGGTGCAGTTTTTCACCCAGGATTCGGAACGCGGCGTGCAGCCATCAGCATCGGGAACGGCTGGAGCCACGGGCGCCGAAATTGTTGGCGCTGGCGACGATGAAGTTGAAGCGGGCGCCGAAGATGAAGCGCGTGGAACCTCGACACCGCCGATAAAGGTGCCGGATGATGAAGGCGCTGCTGAAGGTTGCGACGCGATTTGCGATACGGGCGCCGCCGCGCCATCGAGAGGCATGCCACCGGATAAATCTTTCGGTTCGCGTCCGGGTTCATACTGAACGCCAGGTTCAGGCACGGAAACGGGGCGCGGCGGAACAGCATCGGATGCAGGCGCAGACGCCGCAGCCATGCCTGCGGCACCCGGCAGCTGTGGTGGCTTGAGCGGCGTTCCGACTTCTTCACCGCTTTTCTGCAGGACAAGCTTCATGCCCTGCATCATCATCAGATTGGTGGCGCTGGATTTCGGCGCGGCGGCAAGCGAGGGTGCGACAGCAGGCGGCGTTAAGACCGATGCAGGCGGCGGTGCGGCTTTTTTCGGTGGATGGGCTGTCAGCACATCCTCAAGCGTCATCTGCCCGGCTTTCAACGGCCTGTTGAATGCCGGAACATTGGGCGGCGGGGGCGACGGCACGGCCTGCTCGAGATAGGTTTCGACAGCGGCCTGCGCTGCGCCTGTCCAGCCACAAAGAAGCACGGCCGCCAGCAAGGCGAGCCCGGTTTTTTCTGTTATTTTTGAACAGCGAAGGAAGGACATCGGCGAACAGAACCCGTCACGAATCGACACCCAAATGTTCTAATGGCATCGGGCCGCCTAGTCGATAGCGATTATTAGGAAAAAACCGCGTATTCAGGCTTTAAAAGCAGGCTGTTGCCGCAAATCCAGAGCGCGGCCCTAGCGGGAGGATTCGACCATCGCTTCCCTGTATGCCAGCGGCGTCAAGGGATAGCGGTTGGCGGGGTCAACATTGATCAGGCGGTTAGGATTGACGTCTTGCGGATGGGGATAACATTCCGAATAGCCCATGGTGGAATAGCACCAGCTTTCATGTTGGGCGATCTGGCTTTCGGTATCGGCGGGCGGTTCTTCGCCGGGCTTTGTGCCCCAGATGCCCAAGGCCGCGCCACCAAGCCCAATGACTGTGCCATTGCAACCTGACAAAATCAGTGCAGCGAGAATAAGGGACGAAAAGGAAACGAACTTCATGGCATACCCGTTGAGGCAATGCCCCACCCCTTCAGACTAATCCGCCCGGGTTAACGAAAGTTTAAGGTTGATTTCCGGCCTTAAGACACAATGTCTTGGCTGCGGTAGCCCTGCGCATAGAGCAGCGCACGCAGATCGGCACAATTCACCTGATGCGCCACGGCGGCGCGGACATGCGGCTTGGCGTGATAGGCGATGCCGAGCCCGCCACCTGCATTGCAGGCATCCAACATCGGAATGTCGTTGGCGCCATCGCCGACTGTGATGGTTTCGCTCAGCGCCACGCCATGCTGCTTGCAGGCATGTTCCAGCAGCGCTTTTTTCGTGTCCTTGTCGAGCACGGGTTCGATAACGCTGCCGGAAATGAGGTTGTTCTCGACCGCCAGCGTGTTGGCATAAGCCTCATGAAATCCCAGTTTTGCGGCCACAGGCTGGACAAAACAGGTAAAGCCGCCGGAGACAAGCCAGCAGATGGCACCATGTTTTTTCATCGTCGCGATCAGCGCCTCCGCGCCCGGCATGGGCGTGATGCGTTCCATCACCTTGATCATAAGCGAAGCAGGCTGGCCCTGCAGCAGCGCGACGCGCTCACGCAGGGCTCCGGCAAAATCAATTTCGCCATTCATGGCGCGTGCCGTGATGGCCGCCACTTTCTCGCGCTGGCCGATCGCATCGGCCATTTCATCCAGCATTTCCTGCTGGATGATCGTCGATTCCATATCCGCCAGAAGAAGCTTTTTCCGGCGGCCTTCTACGGGTTGCACGATGACATCAACCTTTTGGCCTTGCAGTTTTTCGACCAGCAGCGCGCGCAGTTTTTCGGCTGCCAGCCCTTCACAGAAAAGATCGGCGGCTTCGCCTTCCGCCAGCCAGTCGATACGGATATTTTTGGCGCCCTGCCCTTCGGCATAGGCGACCATATCTTTCAGAAGCGCGGTGGAAAGTCCGGACGGTACGCCTGCGATGAAGGACGCGACGATTGTAGCGGAGGACATTGCGGAGAGTTACTCGGCCGCGGCGGCTTCCGGTTCATCCCGGATCCAGGCGGCGAAATCATCTTCATCTTCCATGCCGCCATCATCGGCATTGTCGTCTTGTTCGCGCGGCAGGTTTTCCAGCACAGGCCGCGTATCGAGCAGCCCGGCGGCCTTAAGCTCTTCCACACCCGGCAGGTCTTTCAGCGATTCCAGATTGAAATGGCTCATGAAATCCGTAGTGGTGTGCCAGGTCAGCGGACGACCCGGCGTTTCACGGCGCTTGCCCGGCTTGATCCAGCCCAGCTCCAGCAGAATGTCCAGCGTGCCACGGCTGGTTTCCACGCCACGAATGCTTTCGATCTCGGCGCGCGTGATCGGCTGGTGATAGGCGATGATCGCCAGAACTTCGGCAGCAGCGCGCGGTAATTTGCGGCGCGGCTGGCGCGTGATTTTCATCTGCCCAGCAAGATCGGATGCCGTGCGGAAGCTCCAATGCCCGTCGGTCTCCACCAGATTCACGCCGCGCGGCGCGTAATGGTCTTTCAGCGCGCGCAGAAGTTCCGGCACATCCGTGTCCGGCAATTGCGCGGTCAGCATCTCGGCCGACAGCGGCTCGGCGCTGGCGAACAGAATAGCTTCGAGCAGCCGATATTCCGGTGTCATTTCGAGGGAAGTTTTGCGGCTCATTCGTCGCTCACAATTTGCGGGGTTTCACGGCGGCGCAGATATATGGGGGCGCAAGCCCCTTCCTGCTGCAACTCCAGCACGCCGTTCTTAACAAGTTCCAGCGTCGCCGCAAAGGTCGAAGCGATGGCCGAGCGGCGCTCCAGCGGCGGAACATCTTCACCCATAAAGGGCAGGAAATTCCGCAGGGCGCTCCAGCTCGGCATGACGCCCAGCTGGTTGCGCAAACGCTCAAGGCTTTCCTCAATGCTGTAAAGCCGCGTCGGGGCGATATTGTAGGCTACAGGCTTGCGGCGGCGCAAAGGTGCAGCCAGCGCCGACAGCAAATCCTGAATGGGCAGGAAATAAATCGGCTTTTCCTCGACCTCGACCTCTTCCGGCATACCGCGCAGGAAAACATCGAAGCCCAAACGCGGCAGCGCCTGCACCTGTTGCGCGGCCTTCTGCATCGCTTCGAGCCGCAGCAGCTGGAAGCGCAGCGCTTCGGCCATTTGCGCCGGGTCGGGTTCGCCCGTGTTGGGCGTTTCAACGGGCAGCAGCAAACGCGATTTCAGGAACGCCAGCCATGCGGCCATCACGAGATAATCAGCAGCAACTTCAAGGCGCAGTTTGCGCGCCGAGGCAATGAAGGCGAGATATTGTTCGGCCAGCGGCAGGATGGCGATTTTGCCGAGATCAACCTTCTGCTCGCGCGCGAGATTGAGCAGCAGATCGATCGGTCCTTCAAAACCGTCGAGCGCCAGCACCAGATCCGCCGACGTTGCCGCGGCGAAAGCCTCGCTGGTGTAGGGGGTTACATCGTCCATCATCACGATCAAATAGCCTGAATGAAATGCGTGTCCCACAGGGACGAATCATCTTCAAAATCGCATAAAACAGCGCTTTCCGGCAAGTTTTATCGGGCCCAAAGGTTAAGCCACCGCACCCTGATCCCAGGCAAGGCCGCCCAGCAATATATCGAGCCGGGCGTTATCCGCCGCCGGATCATAGGCTTCCGGCGTCTTAACCATCGCACGGGCATGTTCCCACCGTGCCCAGGCTGCATCCTTCATCGGCCCCAGCGCGCTGGCGACCGCCTTCATCTCCTCCAGCCTGCCGTTGCAATGAAGAACAACATCCGATCCCGCCTCCAGCGCCTTGCGCGCCAGATCGTCCGGCGTGCCGCTGAGCGCTTTCATGTTGAGATCGTCCGACAGCAGAAGCCCGTCGAATCCGAGCGTGCCGCGAATAATATCCTGATGCACATTGACCGAGAGCGAAGCCGGGTTGCGCGGATCGATGGACATAAACACCGCATGCGAATTCATGCCGATGGGCAAATCTTTTAAAAGTTCAAACGGCATGAAGTCGTCGCTTTCCAGTTCGGCGCGCGTCGCATCGATGATCGGCAGCACCAGATGCGGATCGGTCTTGAGCCGCCCATGGCCGGGAAAATGCTTGATCACGGGCAGAATGCCATGCGCCAGAAATGTCTCCGCCCACAGGCGCGCCAGAGCCGCGACCACGGCGGGCTTGCGGCTGAGCGCGCGGTCGCCGATGGCCGAGGATGCGCCGGGGATGAGCAAATCCACCACAGGCGCGCAATTGACGGTGAAGCCAAGCTGCACCAGCTCATGCGCCACAAGCCTTGCATAACATTGCATTGCCTCTGCGCCCCAGTCGGCATCGCGCTCATACATCGCGCCGAAAGCGCGGGCCGCCGGATGCTGTGGCCAATGCGGTGGCTGCAGGCGCGATACGCGTCCACCTTCCTGATCGATCAAAATGGGCGCATCCTCGCGCCCGACGGCGAAACGCAATTCCTTGATCAGGCCCTTGACCTGTTCCGGGTCTTCGCAATTGCGCGCGAACAGAATGAATCCAAACGGATTGCTTTGCTTGAAAAAAGCGCGTTCCTCGGGAAGCAAGACAGGCCGCGAGCAACCGAAGATAACGGGCAGAGGCCGTCCCGCCTGGCGGCTGGAACGGGCGCGCGGCGGGGTATCCTCAGGGCCGGACAAGGAAGCAGCTCGCCTTGGCTTTTTTCAGCGCGGCGCACAGGCTGCTGGCATGGGTTTCGGTCAGGCCCGCGCTCTGCACCCGGTAATAAACGCCCTTTCCGCCCAGATCGGCACGGATGACCTGCAATTTGGTCTCGCCCAGAATGGCGGCGTATTTTTTCTGCATCTGGCCCATGGTTTTTTGCGCGGCGGCCTGTTCGGCCAGCGATGCCAGCTGAATTTTATGCTTGCCCTTGGCGGCAGTTTTGGCGGGCGCAGGCGCTGCCGCCGGGGCAGGCGCGGGTTCCGGCGCCGCAGCGACGGGGGCTGGAGACGGCGTAGGCGCTTCTGTCACCGTTGCAGGCGGCAAAGTTTCAATCTGGCCAGGTGCGGGTGCCGCGGATGCCGTATCGGCAGGCGCGGTTGGCGCGGCACCAGCCTGCGGCGCTTCGGGCGGCGGCAAAAGATGCTCAACCGCAGGCTTCGCAGGAGAGGCGCCGTCCAGCGATTGATAGACTTGCACATCCTGATGCGGAATATCGATGCCGCCGGGTTCTTCCGGTTTTTGTTTCCAATCGCTTTCGGCGGTGATGGTGGGAATATCTTCCGGATTGGTCGGCGTCGAACCGCCGAATTTCCAATAAACGCCACTCGCGACCACCACCGCCAACAGGGCGATGGTTATAACGCGCCGTTTCCGCCCCGGCGGATTGATGTCGGAGCGTACGGGACGTTCAGGGAACAGTTCAGGTGGAAGGCTCATGGCGCATCTCCTCGATCGGGGCGCAGCCCATGACAGCAAGGCCGCTTTGCAGAGTTATCTGTACTGATTTAATGAGCGCGAGGCGCGTGCGGGTCAAGGCTTTGTCGTCGGGCACGATAAAACGCAGGGAAGCGTTCTCGTTGCCCTTGTTCCACAACCCGTGAAACAGCGCCGCCAGCTCCATCAGGTAAAAAGCGATTCGGTGCGGCTCCCGCGCCTGCGCAGCCGCCTCGACAAGGCGCGGCCAGTTGGCCATGCCCTTGATCAGCTGCAATTCCTCGGCTGAGACGATGGGTTTCAGATCGGCCTGCGCCAGCGATTCTGGCGTCAATTCGGCCACCGAAAATATTTCGGCCGCATGCCGCAGGATGGAGCAACAACGCGCATGCGCATATTGCACATAGAAAACCGGATTGTCGCGGGTTTGCTCCACCACCTTGGCGAAATCGAAATCGAGCGGCGATTTCGGATCGCGCGTCAACATGAAAAACCGCACCGCGCCGGATCCCACCTGCTCCACCATCTCGCGCAGCGTCACAAGATTGCCCGAGCGCTTGGACAATTTCACAGGCTCGCCATTTTTGAAAACCTTGACGATGTTGTTGAAGATGACATCAAGTTTCGCCTTGCCATCGCTGAAGGCAGCAATAGCGGGACGCATCTTGTCGAGATAGCCACCATGGTCGGTGCCCAACACATTGATCATGAGCGCGAAGCCACGACCGATCATCTCATAATGATAGGCAATGTCGGGCATGATGTAAGCCCATGTTCCGTCACGCTTTTTCAGGGGTCGATCGGTGCTGTCGCCGAAATTGCTGGAGCGGAACAGCACGAGAGGCTCGGGCGTCCAGCCTTCCATTTCCTTGCCCTTGGGCGGCGGCAGGGTACCCGTGTAGATCAGCCCCTTCCCTTCCAGAATCTTGAACGCCTTTTCCAGCGTGCCGTTTTCGATCAGCTCACGCTCGTTGGAAAACACATCATGATGAATGCCTATGAGGTCGAGATCCTCGCGGATCATCTTCATCATATACTGCACAGCAAAATCGCGGACGGGCGCGAGCCATTCGGATTCCGGCTTGCCCTGCCATTTTGTGCCGTCGCGCTGCGCCAGCGAAGCGCCGACATCTTTTAGATATTCGCCGGGATAAAGCCCTTCCGGTATCGCGCCGATGGTCTCGCCCAGCGCCTCGCGGTAACGCAGATGCGTCGTGCGCGCCAGCACATCCACCTGCGTCCCGGCATCATTGAAGTAATATTCGCGCGTGACGTCATAGCCTGCTTTTTTCATCAGGTTCGACAGCGTATCGCCCAACACCGCGCCGCGTACATGGCCCGCATGCATCGGCCCGGTCGGATTGGCCGAGACATATTCAACATTGACCTTTTCCTTTTTGCCCATCGCGCTGTCGCCGTAACGCAGGCCAGAGGCGAGGATTTCGCGCATTTCGGCGTGCCAGACTTCCGGCTTCAGGCGCAGATTGATGAAGCCCGGCCCGGCGATGTCGACGGATGTAACGGATGGGTTTTTTTCCAGAAGGGGTTTAAGCGCCTGCGCTGTTGCCAGCGGTTTCTGGCCCGTCGCCTTGGCCGACACCATCGCCACATTGGTTGCTACATCACCATGTTCCACTTCACGCGGCGGCTCAACGGTGAAAGGCGGAAATTCACCATGGAGCTTCAGCGCACCCGCTTTCACGGCCTCATCAATGGCGGCGCCGACGGCGTTATGGATATTTTTAAAAACGGTCATATTTCAACCAACCTTTTGCCTGCCAACAATAGTGCCCTGACACCCCGAAGAGCCGCAGCTGCATGTCATGCGCTGACCAATTGCGATACA
Source organism: Alphaproteobacteria bacterium (assembly GCA_033763555.1). Taxonomy (GTDB): domain Bacteria; phylum Pseudomonadota; class Alphaproteobacteria; order UBA9219; family UBA9219; genus JALYJG01. Next base: position 20,145 of record JANRKK010000036.1, read on the forward strand.
CTCAGCGTAATCAGCCGTTATTTCTTCTCCCTCATTTATATCTTTTACGGCAATGTCACATTTATCGCCTGTTGTCGTATTGGCATTGCATGAATGATTTACAAATCTTTCCGGCTTTCCCATGAGGAAGATTTTACCGTGATTGATGTCAACGTAAGGACGTTCCGATTCGGGAAGATTTTCATATTCTTCGTTGCTCAATTCTTTTGCATTCGTCCAATGCAGCACAACTTCTCCCTGCTGAAAAAGCCTGGCGGCAAAAAGTCCTCGTCCATGAATGGGTGAGGATTTAACAATAAATCCTGCAAAGCTTTCGGGCTGCATTAGTCTATCGTCTCCGACGAAAATAATTTCCTGTGCTCGCGCATGGCGTAGCGGTCGGTCATCCCGGCAATGTAATCAGCGATCAGGCGCGCCTTGGTTGCATCGCCGCTTTCTCCGGCGCGCAAAGTTTCGTACCAGGTGCCGGGCAGACAGCTCGGCTCCTGCATGAAAAAGCCGAACAGCTCCTTCACGATGCGTCGCGCGCGCGCGCAGACGCGGTTGACCTTGCTGTGGCGGTACATGCGCGCCTGCAGGAAGTCGCGCAGGATATTGATATTTTGATTCATATCGAAACTGAAACTAACGGCGGCCTGTTTGGCGTTGCGGATATCTGCGGCGCTTTTCGGGCCGAGGCTTTCCAGATTTTGCCGCGTTGCCTCCAGAACATCCGTGACCATAAGGCCGATCACTTCACGCACCGTTTCATACATCAGTCGGTCTTTCGATGTCTCCGGATAACGCGCCTGCATGCCAAGCAGCGCGGGGCCGAACAGCGGAAGCTCTTTCACATCCTCCAGGCGAAACAGACCCGCGCGATAGCCATCATCGATGTCATGCGTGTTGTAGGCGATATCGTCGGCGAGCGCCGCCACCTGCGCCTCGGGCCCGGCGAAACTGCCCGGCTCCAGATCCCATTGGGTGCAGAAGCTGCGGATGCCCGGCGATAAATCTTCCAGCGCGACAGGGCCGTTATGCTTGACGACGCCTTCCAGCGTTTCCCAGCTGAGATTGAGCCCGTCGAATTTCGCGTAGCGGTTTTCCAGTTTCGTCAGGATGCGAAAGGTCTGGTCATTATGGCTGAAGCCGCCCCAGGGCCGCATGGCTTCATCCAACCCCTCCTCGCCCGCATGGCCGAAGCAGGTATGGCCGAGATCATGCGCCAGTGCCAAAGCTTCGGTCAGATCTTCATCGACGCGCAGCGCGCGGCTGATGGAGCGCGCGATCTGCGCGACTTCCAGCGAATGCGTCAGGCGCGTGCGGTAATAGTCACCTTCGTTTTCGATAAACACTTGCGTCTTGTTCCGCAATTTGCGGAAGGCACCGGAATGGATAATGCGGTCACGGTCGCGCTGGAACTCGGTACGCGTGGCGCTGCGCGGCTCAGGCACCAGCCGCCCCCGGGTTTCCCCGGCCTTGGTGGCGTAAAGCGCCAGATTTCCCATATTTTGCAGAGAGCCGTCCATGGAAGGAGGATAGACCTCCCGCGGCTCTTCCGCCAGTGCGCACAAACAAAAAGGGCGGTGGGAAAACCCACCGCCCTGAATTGTCGTCTAACCTTCAGATTTTAGAAGGTCATCTTTTGCGACAGCATGATCACATAACCTTCGTTGTGATCGTTGCGGTTGGCGCTCTGGTTAAAGAACACGCCGTCAACTGCCGATGTCAGGCCGGGGAACCATGTGTAGGTCGCACCAGCGCCGTAGGCGTTGAACATGACGTAGTTCGTACCATTGACCGTCGAGGCCGTCGTACCGCTGCCACTGCGCAGCAGGTTGCTGTAGCCTTCGCCGTTCAGCCAGTTGGCGGCAACGGACACTTTGTCCATTTCGTACTTCGCACCAGCCGTCCAGACTTCTTGTTGACGGTTCTGATCGTGCACGGTGCCGTAGCGGCCCATGTCGTTATACGAACCACCGACTGTTACGCCAGCGTAGGTCACCTGACCACCGAGGCCCCAAGCTGTGAAGTCTTGGAAAGCGGGGTTGCTGGGGTCCGGACCGATGACTGTCGGCGCGTTTTGGAACAGAACAGGCAGTGAGCCAGTTGCACCGTCGGGGCTCGAGTCACCTGTGGTGATCTGAGCGCTCAGGACAACGCTGACCGGGTTGAAGTTACCCCAGTAAGCAATGTCACCTTCGATGACATCCTGGTACGGCGAGTAGACACGGCTGTTTGCGCTGCCGTTGCCTGTTTCGCTGAACTTGATGATGCTTGAACCGTAGTCATAGTGGTTTGGAGCATAGGACACGCCCGCCTGCACCTTGTGATTGTCGTTGCCGACTTTCGGGGTGTAGTAGGTGATCTTCGTGCTGTGCTCGGTGTTGTCGATGCCGCTCGGCTGGAAGCGGGCGAGGGTCATCGGATCAACGAAGTCCATGTAACGGCCGTCGATTTGGCCTTCACCGACTGTCGGGGCATAAACGAACAGGTCGGAAGCGCCATGCTCGTCACCGAACAGGGCCTTACCGAACGCGCCGGATGTCCAGACATAGGCGGAGTTGACGGTTACGTTGTTACGGCCGCCGGACCAAGGGGTCTGTTCCGGGGAACCGATATTGTCGAAAGCCGGAACGAAGTCGCTGACTTCAGGACCATTCCAGAGACTGATGTTGGCGCCGTATTCGATGCCGTTGGCAGCTTTGCCCATAGCTTCGACGTTGATTTTGAATTCCGTCAGGAAATCGCGGCTGGAACGCTTTTCGCCGGGTTCGGTGCCGGGCGATTCACGATAGAAGCCAGCGACGAAATCGACATAACCGCCCATGTTGACGGTGATCGGCGACGGAGCCGGGGCTGCCTGAGCCGGGCTGGTTGCACCGAAAAGAGCAACGCCAACCAAAGCTGTTGTCGCCAGTAGAACTTTACGCATGTTATCCCCCTCGTGGATGGATGAATGATTGAGACTGCTAGAAGTGACAAAGAGGGCAATGCGCCCCGTCCGCGCCAATCTGGTACAGCGAACGTGAACAGACAAGCAGGAAATCAACGAAAAAAGGATTCATCGGGGTTGTGTGGCATCCGCGCAACGCGCGGGTTAACGCCTATATGATCTTGCAAAATATCGGCTTTTCCGGCATGAGGAGGGGGCGTAAAACGAAATTGGTTAACGCCTGCCGCCGTCCCACAGCCCCGGATAAAACAATGACCCTCAGGAAAATTCTTGCCGCTACAGCCCTTTTGGCCCTGTTATCCGGTTGCTCAAGCCTGGGTCTCGAAAGCGACGCCACCTATAACGATAAAGACCGTGAAAAGCTCTATAAACACGGCAGTTTGGTGAGCGAGGAAGGTGGCACCAATTTGCTGGGCGGCGATGATAAAGCCAAGGCACTTGAAAATTCCGGCATCGGCGTCAATGGATTTCTCTGGCGCGCGACCCTCGATACCATCTCCTTTATGCCCATATCATCGGCCGATCCTTTCGGTGGCGTAATCATTACCGATTGGTATTCCACCCCCGAAACGCCGGGCGAGCGCACCAAATTGAACGTCTATATCCGTGACCGTGACCTGCGCGCCGATGGCGTCAAGGTCGTTGTGTTCCGCCAGACCAAGGAATCGAACGGCGACTGGATTGATGCCGCCATTGCACCGACCACAGGCGGTTCGCTGGAAAATGCGATCCTCACACGCGCGCGGCAAATCCGCATGGCGCAAAAACAGTTTCAATAAATCCCCTTCCTATGACCGAGCGCTACAACGTCCAGGCCGCCGAAACCAAATGGCAGAAAATCTGGGCCGACAAAAAAACTTTCCAGGCGACGGAAGATAGGACGAAGCCCAAATATTATGTGATGTCGATGTTCCCCTATCCGTCGGGGCGCATCCATATGGGCCATGTGCGGAATTACACTTTGTCGGACGTTGTCGCGCGCTTCAAGCGTGCACAGGGATTTAATGTGTTGCACCCGATGGGCTGGGATGCTTTTGGCCTGCCCGCCGAGAATGCCGCGCGCGACCGGAAAATTCACCCGGCACAATGGACTTATGAAAACATCAAAAATATGCGAGCCGAACTGGTGCGCATGGGCCTCGCCATCGACTGGAGCCGCGAGTTCGCGACTTGCGATCCGAGTTATTACAAGCATCAGCAGAAATTATTTCTGGATTTCCTGAAAGTCGGACTCGTCGACCGCAAGGAATCCTGGGTCAATTGGGATCCGGTCGATCACACCGTTCTGGCGAATGAACAGGTGATCGACGGCAAGGGCTGGCGCTCCGGCGCTCCGGTCGAAAAACGCCAGCTTTCACAGTGGTTTTTGAAGATCACCGCCTATGCGGATGAGCTTCTGGCGGCGCTCGGCACACTCGACCGCTGGCCGGAAAAAGTGCGCCTGATGCAGGAAAACTGGATCGGCAAATCGGCAGGCGCGCGCGTACGTTTCAGCTTAATGGAAACGGCGCAGTCACGGTTGCGCGAAGCGCAGAGTAGTCGCGCCCAAGATATAGAAGTTTTTACAACGCGCCCCGATACACTCTTCGGTGCCTCCTTCATCGCGCTGTCACCCAACCATCCGCTGGCGGCACAGCTGGCACAAAAAGACGCGAAGCTTGCGGGCTTCATCGCCGAATGCAACCGCACGGGAACCTCCGAAGCCGTCATCGAGGCCGCAGAAAAAATCGGCTATGACACAGGATTGAAGGCACAGCATGTGTTTGAAGGGCAGGGGGCTTTGCCCGTCTATGTCGCCAATTTCGTTCTGATGGAATATGGGACGGGCGCGATCTTCGGCTGCCCCGCGCACGACCAGCGCGATCTCGACTTCGCGCGCAAATATAAATTGCCTGTGAAACCCGTTGTGCTGCCGCCTGGCGAAGATGCGAAAAATTTTGCCGTCGGCACAGAAGCCTATACCGGACCCGGCGTTATTTATAATTCACAATTTCTCGACGGGCTGGAGGTCGAAGCGGCCAAGCAGAAAGCCATCGCCGAGATTGAAAAACGAAAAGCCGGAACCGGAACTGTGCAATTCCGCCTGCGTGACTGGGGCATCAGCCGCCAGCGTTACTGGGGCTGCCCCATTCCTATTATCCATTGCGAAAGCTGCGGCCCGGTGCCTGTGCCGGAAAAAGACCTGCCCGTGCAATTGCCGGAAGATGTGTCTTTCGACAGACCGGGTAATCCGCTTGATCATCATCCGACCTGGAAGAATGTCGCCTGCCCGAAATGCAATAAGCCCGCGCGGCGCGAAACGGACACCTGCGACACCTTTGTCGATTCCAGCTGGTATTTTGCGCGTTACTGCTCGGCAACCAATTCCGACAAGCCTGTGGAGCGCTCACAGGCGGATTACTGGCTGCCCGTCGATAAATATGTCGGCGGCGTCGAGCATGCGATCCTGCACCTGCTCTATTCGCGCTTTTTCACCCGTGCGATGAAAATCACAGGGCATGTCGGCGTTGATGAGCCTTTTGCCGGACTCTTCACGCAAGGCATGATCTGCCACGAATCCTACAAGGACGAGAAAGGCCAGTGGCTCTACCCCGAAGAGGTGCAGAAAAACGCGGATGGTACAGCGCAGCATGTAAAAACGGAGAAGCCTGTAACCGTCGGCCGCAGCGAGACGATGAGCAAGTCGAAAAAGAATGTCGTCGACCCCGGCAAGATCATCGACAGCTACGGCGCCGACACGGCACGTTTGTTTATGCTGTCCGACAGCCCGCCGGAGCGCGATCTGGAATGGACAGATGCAGGCGTCGACGGTGCCTGGCGCTATCTCAACCGCATTTGGCGCAAAGCCGCCGAAGCGCAGTTGCCTCCGGTGGGATCACCTTTGCCGACGCAGTTCACTGATAAGGGCCAGAAAGCCCGTCGCGCCATTCATCGCGCCATTGCCGATGTCTCGCGCGCTTTTGAGCAGTTTCATTTCAATGTCGCCGTCGCCCGCGTGCGCGAATTATCAAATGCGCTGGATGAGCTGGATGCCCAGAGCGCAAACGATATGCATGTTCTGCGCGAAGGGCTGGAAGCCCTGGCGCAGCTGGTTGGGCCGATGCTGCCGCATGTCGCCGAAGATATGTGGGAAAGGCTTGGCCATAAAACACTGTTGTGCGACACGCCCTGGCCGAAAGCCGACCCGACGCTGCTGATTGATGAAACCGTGACGATCGCCGTGCAGGTGAATGGCAAATTGCGCGCAACGATCATGATGCCGCGCAACACGGCGCAAAAAGACGCCGAGGCCGCCGCGCTGGCTGACCCGAATGTTCAGCGTGCGATGGATGGCAAGCCCGCCAAAAAAATTATTGTCGTGCCCAATAAAATCGTCAATGTGGTGGCATGAAGAGAACGCTTCGCCTGCACACCCGTTTCCTGTTGCCTGCCTTCTGCCTTCTGGCCGCTTGCGGATTTCAGCCGATCTATGGCGCGCAGGATAAAACGGGAACGCCCGTCGCCGGGCAGCTGAATCAGATTGCGATCGATAATATTCCCGAACGCTCCGGCCAGATTCTGCGCAATGAACTGATCGACCGCATGTATGGCCAGGGCCGCCCGCGACAACCGCTTTACAGACTCGAAGTAAAATTGCGCGCGACGCAGGAAGATCTCGGCCTCCGCGCCAACGCCACATCGACGCGAACCCTGCTGAACATGAATGCCGATTACATCCTGCGCGCAACGCAAGGCAAGGAATTGCTGCGCGGCACGGCGCACAGCATCACCAATTTCAACCGCCTGAGCACACAATACGGCAATGTCAGCGCGCTGGATGCCGCAACCGAACGCACCCTGCGCGAGGTGAGCGAGCAGATCGTCAACCGCCTCGCGCTTTATTTTGCCGAGACGGCAACGGCGAACTAGATATCTATAGATGCTTCCTTATAAGGTTAACGGCAGTTGATAAGGGCTCTTTGTAAGAAAACAACTATTGATTCTAAGTGGTTAATTTCCTGTGCTTAACTTACAAGATGTGCCTGAAAATAAAGCTTTTTCTTGACTTATGCGCTCGCTTTACGGTAGCAACGTCCCGCCCATGGGTCACGCGAAAGATTGACCTTGAACTTATAAATTATTGCAAAGTGAGGAATCATGCGCATCCAGAAATTATTTAAAGCTGTAAAAGATTCTATCTGCGGGCTTGCCGCCCTGTCAGCTGTTGCCCTGTCGCCATACGCAGCACGCGCTCAGGATATTATAGAAGTTGAGATTCCCAAGGCTGACGGGGCCGATGTATCCGGACCCACCAGCGCTGGACGCAACATCATATTCCCTATCAACAGGCCTGGCACCACAGGTCATCGAATTGGAGTGTTCACGCCGGAGGGACGCCCCTTTGCTGTCTTCGTGCCGACGACTCATGAAGAACAACTTGAAGGCGCCGATGTTAAAAACGTCGCCAAAGGCCCTGGCGGTGCCTGGGGTACGCGCTACGATGCAAACGATGTTATCAAGCTCAATCTTGGCAGCGGAAGATTTAAAAAATTTGCCCTTCCGCCGAACAGCGGTCCTTTTGATCTGGTTCAGGGATCTGGAGGAATGTTTGTTACGCTGAAAATAGCAAACCAGATCGCTAAATTAAATTCCAGGGGACAAGTTAAGGCCACATACGATATCCCCACGCCTAACAGCGGCGTTTCCCTTATTGTCAGGGGTGGAGGAGCTTTCAGAACCAGTGTTTTCTTCCTGGAGTCCAACGTCAATAAGGTGGGTGCATTTAATACTGTTACAGAAACTTTCAATGAATACCCGCTCCCTGCGGCGTGGGGAAAACCGAAGGACATCGCTGTTGATCCCAAGACGGGCAATCTTTTGCTCGTTACCGAAAACGGATATTTCGGCAGCATGACCCCAACAGGCAGCTTCACGGCGTTTCCAGAACCCGGTGGAACTCGCCTCACAGGCGTAGCGGTCGATCCCAAGGGTAAGGTAGCGTGCACAAGCCATCAGGGCGGCACAATCTATTGCGCAACAACCAATGGAGAGCCCCTGGTAAGCATGCAGGTTCCAACGGATGCTCCCGATCTGATAGGCGTGGCCTTCTTTAGGGGTGGAAAACCGCAGCGGGGTCTTTCTCTCGAAAGAGATCAGGGACAAGCGGCGATTTTCCCGGTTCCCAAGCCATAAGCAGCCCTAAAAGCTGCCTTATTAAACTGTAGTCTCGCTGGCTGTATCCAGAGCCATGCGCGCAATGGCCAACGAAAATCCTGCGCGCGCCAGAACGGCTAGATCCTTGCGGCGTTGATCGGGCGCAGTTTTACCAGAACGAAAAGCGCCGAGTTTTTTTCGTCGCGCCAGCTTGCGTGCCGCGGTCAGTTCGACCTCTTCTGACTCCTCGCCTTCAAAAGCCGTGCGAACGATATTCTTGGAAATACCTGCCTGTGCCAGCTTCTGCTCGATGGCGCGGCGGGAGCGCCCCGCACGGCGCAGGCTGTTCAGCTTGGTTTCCGTGAAAGCCTTGTCATTCAGCACGCCGTTTTTTGTGTGCCGCTCGATAATGTTGGTTATAGTTTCGCGTAGTTTTTTTTGCGCAACATGGTCGGAAGCGAATGCCGTATCATGCATGGCTGCACGGCGCAGGCGGTTCTCCAGCACACGGCGCAAGGCAGCTTCCGACGCCGCATAGCGTGCGAGATAGGCAAGCGCGACCTTGGCAAGCCGTTCGGAAGTCGGGATGGCGTAGCGGCGGGATTTGCGCTTCATAAGCCCCTGAATCATCTTTGCAACACAGGCCGGGAAAGCGCCAAACTTAAACCATTTTTAAGTTTTATAAAGCTTAGGATAAGGCTGTTTCAGGGATTTGCCGTCATTACTGAACGGAATCCGCCATGCAGAGCGATCAGCATCGTTATTTTATTGAATTACAGCCCGCTGCAGGCGCGACCGTGCCGCGCAACCGCGAAGACGAAATCCGCCGCGAGCAGGCCGCCCACTTCATCACCGCCATCTATGCCTGGCTGAAAAACAACGCGCTGGGCGACAAGGTTTCCGCCGTCGCCATGACCGCCTTTGGCCAGGTGCAGATCACCTGCGAAGCCGATGTCATCAGCCGTCTGTCGGACGAGGAAGAGCTGCAGATCGCCGCCATTCGTCCAAGCGCCCTGTATGTCGAAGGCATGGGACGGCGGTTTTAAAAAACGGCGAAGGCAGGAATTGGACGTCAAAAAAATAAATGGCACCTTCAAAGTATCCTTAACAAAAAATGAGTATGGCCAAACGTTAGAAGAGAAATCGGCTTTGTATCATTAATTTTCTTTAACAACCTTCCCAAAACCAGCGAAAGCAAAGCTTTTCCTTGACCTTCATTTCGGTCATAAGCTAAGAACAGCCTCGTCATGTTGGCCCGCGACGGGCTTAAAAATTATTCAGGAGATAGTCTATGAAAATCAAAGAACTTCTTACATCCACAAAACTGGCCGCCTTTGCTACCGCTGCCACTCTGCTCCTGGCACCTCAATCTTCTCGCGCTCAATGGACAAAAGAAGTTTCCGTTCCATCGGCCCTTGGCGCCATAATGTCGCCGCCCGTCAGTGTTCGACGCAGTGTAGCGTTTGCCGTGAATCACCCCACCTATCAGCAGGTTGTCGTCACAACGAGAAATGGTGCGGTGACGTCCACGTCCATACCGGCAACGGTCAGTGAGAAAAACAAAGGACCGGCTGTGACGGATATTGCCGATGGTCCCGGTGGGATTTGGTTTACCCAATTCCATCTCGACAAGGTTGGTAGAGCCAGCCGAAGCGGAAATGTTGTTAAATATGCTCTTCCGGAAAACAGCCGTCCGACCGGCCTGACTGAGGGACCCAAGCACGACATGTTCGTTGTCCTCCAGGGATCCGATTCCATTGCCCGACTCAAAAGAGGTGTGGTCGTCGCCGAATACAGCGTTCCTACGCCGGATAGCGGCTTGGTTCATATCGCCAGCGGTGCCGGCCCTTCTCGTGACAATCTCTTTTTCACAGAGTGGAGAGCCGGTCAGATTGGCATCTTGAACGCCAAGACAAATACTATCAGTGAGTATGCGCTTCCTGCGGGATTGCATACACCCACCGATATCACGGTCGATCCGAAAACAGGAAATGCCTGGTTCCGCGTAGAGGGTGACGCGCAGATCGCCATGATAACGCCGACGGGCAATATCACCGGCTTTGTGATCTCTCCCGAAGGTTATAGCGCCTCGGGCATCGCCGTCACCCGTGACGGGGCCGTATGTGCCCCCGTGCCGGAAGCGCATGTGATTGCCTGCATGCAGCGTGATGGAAGTCCCCTGGCCGATATTCGCATCCCGTCGGATGGATGCCTGTCAGGCGTTGCTGCTTTCAAGGGACCGCAACACAGTCGGCGCCCCGACATCGCGGTGATTGAAAATTGCGCTGCGCGCGTAGGCTTGGCACCAGTACCAACTCCTTAATATATTGCGGACTGCGTAAAGAACGGCGAGCGATTCTCTTACGAGATACGCCAGACTTCCATGATGGTGTTTTTCTTGACGGTCATCGTGCCGCTGGTGTTCTTTTGTATTTGAAGTTTTAAAGTTCCAGCCGTGTTCATGGATACATAACCCATGATTTGAATGGTGTAATTGTTGGTCGTGCCGCCCAGATTTCCTGTGAAAGATCCTGAGCCCGAAAGAACGTTGCTGGCATCGACGCCGGAGCCGCTTAGCGAAGAGAAACCGGACTCTACTGCCGTAGCTGTTGCGGCTGTCATGGCAAGCTTCCAGGTGGCGGTGTTGGAAGAGACTATGGTCCCTAAAATTCTGAATCCCCATACGGTTCCCGCGGGCAGGGAAGCTGATTCACAGCCTGTCACGTCGTAGGTCACCCCAAACGAAGCGGTCGTATAGTCGCTGCCATTGCCGCAATATCCGACCCACCGGTAGAAGCCACCTTCAGCCGTGGAGGTGTGGTTGTGCGCGGCAGGGGTGCCAGCAGCACCGATCTGGTTCCATGTGCTGCTGTAATAGACTTCCATCGTCGGCACCGTACTGTTGTACCGAACCATACCATCCGAAGGAGAACCGGGACGCTGGCCCGTCGTACCCGTAGGCAGCAGCATGGCGCCCGTGGTGTTCATGGTGATTTTGCCTGTGCCCTTCGGCGCGATATTGATATCGATATTGCTGTCCGATCCTATCGCCGAGATGGTAGGGCCATTGCCCGTTGTCGCGCCCGCAATCTGCACATAATTTACGCCCGAAGCTGTTGATTGCAGATAGAGCGTTCGACCAGCCGTACTTGTGCTGTTTGTCATGTCTCCTAATAGCAGGTTGCCTATATTTAAATGATAACTTGTGCTGGACGCAGGCGTATCCACCAGGGCCGTCGTGCCGATCAAGATATTGTTGCTGCCTGTTGTTAAAACAATGGAGCTGACAGATGGCCCAATGGCCACATTGTTTGACCCGGTTGTGACGGCTCCCAATGCATCATAACCTAAGGCAACGTTATAGGTTCCGGTCGTGTTTGCATCCAAAGCTGCAGAACCAACCGCTGTATTGTTGGCGCCGGTTGTACTTGCATCTAAAGCGTTATAGCCAACGGCTGTATTGTAATTTCCGCTGCCGATAGTAGCAGCGGCACCCACGACCGTACTATAAGAACCTGTAGTTGAAGCATCCGCTCCCAGGGCAACGCTGTAAGTCGTGCCGCCTGCACTCGCCTGAAAACCAACCGCTGTGTTGTAGGTGCCCGTCGTGCTGGCCTGTGCGCTGGCGCCCACCGCTGTGTTGCGATGACCGGTTGTAGCTGATGACATTGCACTGTAACCGATCGCCGTATTCAAAATCCCCGTTGTGTTGCCCGAAAGCGCCGTCGAGCCAATGGCCGTATTAAGAGCTCCGCTCGTGTTGCCATTCAATGCATTCGCACCGAGTGCTACATTGTTTGAGCTTGATAAGAGGCCAACCCCCGGCCCTGTTATGGATGCCAAGGCACCCGTCCCTATGGCGATGTTCCACACACCGGAAAGAATACCCAAATTGGTCGTAATTGAAGGAAGAGTTGAAGCGCTTCCAACGACGGTGTTGGCGTTCGTCGTATCCTGCCAGAACATTGTGCCGCCATTGAATTGCAAGACGCCCGCAGAACCAACAGGGGCGAAATTCATGTGCTGCGTTGCTGTGGCGCCGCCGACGGCAAGCTTCACAGCGGTGCCGCTCTTGCCCGGTGTGATGGACAGATAATCTACGCCGCTGGCAATGGTATTCCACCGCTCAACTTCGATGCCGCCTGCGGCAACATTGACGGTATTCGCGCCTGAGCTAAAGAATCCGGTTGTCGCATCGCCCGAACGACGCGGGTTAGCTGCCGAAGCCGATGTGCCAAGATCAATGGTCGAAGAACCGCCGCCTGTGCCCAGCGAATTCCATGTGCTGTTGTAATAGGCCTCGATAGCTGGCGTCGTGCTGTTGTAACGGATCATGCCCGCCACGCCCGTAGGACGCGTGCCCGTCGTACCAACGGGAAGCAGCACGCTGCTTGTGTGGGCGCTAACATCAAGGGCCGTGCCTGTCGTCGGCGCGCTGGGACCGATGGAGAGAGCGCCCGATGTATTCATGACGACCCGGACGGCCGCGGCGGTTCCATCCCAGATATAAAGATTGCTGGCATAAGGTGCGCCTGTTGCGGAACCGCCCGTCGATATATTGTAGGTACGGCTGGCCGTCTTCAGTGATAATTCGGAGAAAGCATTTGTTGCCGTAGTCTCAATAAGAGCTGGTACAGTCTGCCCACTTGCTGAGCTGTAAACATGCAGCTTGTTGCCCGGAGCCGTCGTGCCAATGCCAACCCCGCCCGTGCCCTTGGGCGTCAGCACGATACCGATATTACTGTCCGAGCCTTGCGCCGAAAGCGCGGGATGCGCCGTGGTCGCTGCGCCTGCCACTTGCAGGTAATTCACGCCCGACGCCGTCGATTGCAGATAGAGGGTTTTGTTATAGGTTCCCGTGCTGTTGGTCATATCGCCTTGCAGCAGGTTACCGATGTTCAGATTGTAATTGGTTCCCGCGGCCGCTGTGGTCACAGCGTTGGACGTACCAATCAAAATGTTGTTGCCGCCCGTCGTCAGGGTCGATGAGGCGACACCATAACCGATCGCTACGTTATTTGTCCCGGTGGTAATGCTGGAGCCGCTCGACACGCCTATCCCCGTATTGCTGGCCCCGGTTGAATTGCTGACCAATGCGAAATGTCCAACAGCCGTGTTATCGGCACCAGTTGTGTTGCTTTTTAATGAATCGTAGCCCACAGCAGTGTTACGACTACCTGTTGTAAACGCTAACGCTTCATTACCTACGGCAACGTTACGAATGCCAGTTGAATTTGTTTTAAGAGCCCACACGCCGAGCGCCGTATTATCAGCGCCGGTCGTATTGGCAGTAAGTGCGATGGTTCCAATCCCTATATTTCCATAACCCGTGGTGTTGGCATTCATCGCCTGATAGCCTACGGCGATATTGCCAGAACTGTCAGCAGCCGTAGCGGCCAACGCCTGATAGCCGATGGCTATATCTATCGTACCCGGTTTCACGCCCGTACCGATGCCGATCGCGGTGGTGGTGGAGGCGGAATAAGTATCCGTCGCACTGCTGGTACCAATCAAAATATTATTCGTGCCCGTCGCCAGGGTCGTACTGCCGACCCGATAACCAATGCCGACATTGTTGGTACCTGTGGTGTTGGTTTTTAAGGCTTCCATTCCCAAGGCCGTATTGAAAGCGCCCGTCGTGTTGCCGATAAGCGCCGATGCGCCCGCGGCCGTATTGCTGGCTCCGGTGGTCGTATTTCTCAGCGCCTGGGCACCCAGCGCTGTATTGGCTGATGCGCCCGTGGTGACAAAAAGCGCAAAAGAGCCTATCGCCGTACTGTTACCGCTCGTCGCGCTATCTTTCATGGCCGATGCGCCAACAGCTGTATTGCTCGTGCCCGTCGTATTGGCATTCAAAGCGCTACTCCCGAGCGCCGTGTTCCAGAGGCCGTTGAAGCCGCCGCCCGCCTGGGAAATTGTTCCTGAGCCCGCACTCTGACCGACAATCGTATTGGCGGCGCCATCTGACCAGAACATATTGCGGCCGTTGAACTGCAGGGTGCTTGTGGTGCCCGCCGTGGCGAGATTCAAACCTTGTGTTGCGGTCGCGCCAGCCGCTGCTATCTTGGGATAGGTGCCGCTCTTGCCCGGTGTGATGTCAACATAATCGACGCCTGAAGCAATGGTATTCCACCGCATCGCTTCGATGCCACCTGCCGCGACGTTCACGATGTTTGCGCCCGACGTATAGAAACCCGTCGTCGCATCGCCCGAACGCTGCGGGTTCGCTGCCGAGGCCGAGGTACCGAGTGTCAGGTTGTTACTGAGCGTGCTGTTGCTGCTCAACAGACTGTTCCAGGTGCTGTTGTAATAGGCCTCCATGCCCGTCAGCGTTGAATTGTAGCGCACCATGCCGTTGGCAGCCGTAGGACGCTGGCCCGTCGTACCGCCCGGAAGCGTCAGGGCCGTCGTCGCACTCATGGTCAGAATGCCGGCGCCCTTCGGCGTAAAGGTCATGCTGATATCCGTATCGGAACCTTGCGCCGAAAGCACCGGCGCGGCGCCTGCCGCAGCACCAGCCACCTGCAGATAATTCACACCCGATGCCGTCGACTGAAGATACAGAGTCTTATTGTAGGTTCCCGTGCTGTTGGTCATATCGCCCTGCAGCAGGTTGCCGACATTGAGATTGTAATTGGTTCCGGCGGCCGCTGTATCCACCGCGCTCGATGTACCGACAAGGATGTTGTTGGCTCCGGTTGCCAGAGTTGTCGAAGCGACCTGATAGCCGATCGCGACGTTATTCGTACCTGTCGTGATTTTTGAACCGCCCTGGAAACCGATACCTATATTGGCGACACCTGTCGTATTGGCGACAAGGGCGCTTGTACCAAAAGCTGCATTGCCAGCGCCTGTCGTATTAGCGGCGAGGGCACTTGTGCCAACGGCTGTATTGGAAGTACCTATTGTGTTGCTTTGTAAAGCATTGCCACCCACAGCCGTGTTGAAGAAACCCGTGGTATTGGCATTGAGGGCTTGATAGCCGACGGCTGTATCCAGCCGTCCGTTAAATCCACCGCCTGTTTGGGAAATCGTCGCAGGCGCGCCGCTGAGCCCTACGATGGTGTTGAAGTTTGTTGCATCCTGCCAGAACATCGTGCTGCCATTGAATTGCAGGACACCTGCTGCACCCACCGGGGCAAAATTCAGATGCTGCGTTGATGTCGCGCCAGCAGCGGCGAGCGTCACGGCCGTGCCGCTCTTGCCTGGTGTAATGGAGAGGTAATCAACACCTGAGGCGATGGTGTTCCAGCGCATCGCCTCGATGCCGCCTGCAGCGACGTTGACGGTGTTCGCGCCCGATGTGAAGAAGCCGGTTGTCGCATCGCCCGAGCGCTGCGGGTTTGTATCCGAAGTTGAAGTGCCCAAAACCGTGGTTCCGCCGGGAGCGGCGCTGGTCAGCAGTTCTTCCCAGGATCCGTCGATATAGGCTTCCACGGCTGGCGTATCGCTGTTGTAGCGAATCATGCCGTCCGCTGGTGAAGCTGGCTGTTGACCCGTTGTGCCACCCGGAAGCGTCAGGGCCGTTGTTGCATTCATGGTCAGAATGCCAGCGCCCTTTGGCGTGAAGGTCATACTGATGTCTGTATCGGAACCTTGCGCTGAAAACACCGGAGCCGCGCCTGCCGCCGCGCCCGCAATTTGCAAATAATTCACCCCCGACGCTGTCGATTGCAGATAGAGGGTTTTGTTATGCGTGGCATCGCTGTTGGTCATATCGCCCTGCAGCAGATTGCCAATATTTAAATTATAATTGGTACCATCCGCCGCATCCACGGCATCCGTTGTCCCTATCAGAATATTGTTCGACCCCGAAGTTAACGTTTGCGAGCCAACGCCATACCCAATGCTCACGTTATAAGAACCATCTTCATTCGCGCCGCCAGCATCACTTCCGATGCCAATATTGCCAACACCGCTCGCGTTGTTCGCAAGGGCGCCGCTGCCAATGGCAGTGTTGTTCGCGCCTGTTGTGAGTTGAAAAAGAGAATTAATACCAATCGCTGTGTTATAAACACCCGTTGAATTTGCATTAAGGGCGTAATGGCCAACCGCCGTATTGTAGCTGCCTGTTGTATTGTTGTTTAAAGCAGAAAATCCCAAGCCTGTATTGTTGACACCTTCTGTGTTGAAATAGAGGACTTGAAGACCAACTGCTGTGTTGTTGATGCCCGTTGTATTCGACGCAAGGGCGAGGCCGCCTACTGCTGTATTATAATTGCCTTCCGTGTTTGCGCCCAGGGCTTGGTTTCCTACCGCTGTATTGAGGATACCAGTTGTATTGAGCTGAAGCGCTTGCGTGCCTATTGCCGTATTTTCGTAGCCCGTCGTATTCGTGAACAACGAAACAAATCCAACCGCTGTGTTACCATAACCTTCGGTATTACCCTGCATGGCTCCGGCACCAAGAGCTGTGTTGCCTTGTCCGGTCGTGTTCGAGCCCAGTGCGGCCGCACCGATGGCCGTGTTGACGCCTCCGGTGGAGTTGACACTCAAGGTTTGAAACCCAACAGCTGTATTGTATTTGCCGTTATTGCCACCGCCAGCCTGAGAAAGGCTTCCCGGCATACCTGTATCACCGACAGCTATATTTGCATTAACCTCATCCTGCCAAATTCCATTGAGACCACCGAGATGCAAAGCACCCGTCACGATATTCACATTGCCTGTGCCCGCAGGGGCGAGATCGAGCGTTTGATTGCTGGTCGCACCAGCAACGGCAAGTTTGACGTTCGTACCGCTCTTGCCCGGCGTGACGGACACATAATCCACGCCGCTGGCCATCGTGTTCCAGCGCATCACTTCGATACCGCCAGCCGCAACGTTGACGGTGTTCGCACCGGATGTGAAGAAACCGGTTGTCAGATCGCCCGAGCGTTGCGGGTTTGTGTTGGCGGCTTGCGTACCGAGTGTGATGCCGCCACTGATGGTGCCCGTGACGTTACCCGTGAGATTGCCGACGAAAGTTCCAGCCGTTACCGTGCCGCCAAACGTCGCATTGCCTGTGGAGCGCTCAATCGACAAAGGTGTACCCAGCGCCGTGCCATTGTCATGGAAGCTTTGAATGGTGAAGTTCGAGCCCGCATCGCTGCCGCCTTCCGCCGCGCTATTCGTGCTGACAACCCAGCGCTTGCTGGTCGCACCCGTCGTAAACTGAATTTCGCGGCTCGTGCCCGCGGCACCTTCGATGCGGATATTGCCGACAAGATCGAGCCGTTCATTCGGCACGGTTGTGCCGAGGCCGAGATAGCCATTCTCATCCAAAATCGCCTGATCGACGCCGCCCGTGGTGAAGGTGATACCGTCATTATTCAGCGTTACGGTCTGTCCATTGCCGTCGCTTAAAACATTGGTCGAAACATTCGTCGCATAGGTCAGACGGCCATCGGCATCGACCGTACCCCAGTTGTAGCTTCCGGGCGTAACGGTCGTTGATTCCAGCTGCAACGGCCCTACCGTGCCATCTTGAATGGCGCTTCCAGGAATTGAGTTGGTCGCAAAACGGTTGGTGTCGAGAACGCCCGTTGTCAGGTTGGCCGCGTCGTTGGCGCCGAGATTGGAACGTGCCGTCGGCGCCGTTGTCGCGCCCGTACCGCCATTGGAAATGGCAACGACGCCGCTGACATTGGTTGCATTGCCTGTCAGGGGGCCGCTGAAATTCGCAGCCGTCACAGTGCCGGAGAAAGTCGCACCGCTGCCCGACATGGCACCGCCGAAGGTGCTGGTACCTGTGACGCCCAAGGTGCCGCCCACCGTCGCATTGCTGCCGATAGCAGCAGAGCTCAGCGTGCTGGCTCCGGCCTCCAGTGTTCCGCCCACAATGGCATTCGTCGTAACGCCCAGAGAATCGAAGGTGCCCGCGCCGCCCGCGACCGCACCGCCAAACGTCGCATCGCCTGTGACGCCCAAGGTGCCGCCGACGGCAGCATTATTGGTGATGGTGGCGGAACTGAGTGTGCTGGCTCCGGCGCTTAAAGTGCCGCCCAGGGTCGTATTGCCTGTGACGCCAAAAGTACCGCCAACAGTGGCGTTATTGGTCACGCCGAGGGATGAGAAAGTGCCCGCGCCGCCCGCAACAGCGCCGCCGAAAGTGGCATCACCCGTAACACCCAAAGTGCCGCCGACGGTCGCGTTGGTTGTTACAGCGGCGGAATTCAATGTGCTTGCGCCCGCCGATAAAGCACCGGAGAAAGCGCCGCTGGCCGCCGAGATCGCGCCTGTACTGACGGCCGCCAGTGTTGAGGTGCCTTGAACGTCAAGGGTTCCCCGAACGAGCAGATTACCGCTTGAGTCGACAACCAGCTGCGAGCCGACTTGACCGAATTGCACCGATGTTGTGTTGCCACCGCTGACCGTCGCCTGCCAGACCGCCGAGCGGTTGACCGCCGTCATCACGGGCCAGGAGAGAATGATGTCATCGCCTTGCGCCGAGGCATCGCCGCATCGTGTGTTCAGAGAACCGTCCGGCCCGGCAGACAGGATCATGAAAGCAGGATCGCTTCCAGGGCTGGTAGGATTTTCCCAACGGCAATAAATGTAATAATGGCCGTAGCCGTCCATTTGCTTGAGGCCCGACCCGGCGGTGAAAACACCGACTTCCGCCGGAGAGCCGGATGAACCCGCGCTGCTGGCATTGGCGGGAAGTTGCGCCTGCCCGCTGATCGCCGCCATTTTGACTGTCGAGGATGCGCACTCCGCCGAAGCACTGCCGCCCTGCGGCGGGCAAAGCAAGGTTGTGTCAGCGCTGAGCGTTGAAGTTGCAGCCAGGGTAGTCGCGTTGGCGTTGAGATCGCCCTTGGTCGTCATGTCATTGGTCATCTGCACGTTGCTGCGCAGAATCTGGCTGTAACCGCTGAAGAGAACGCCCGCACCGACGCCGACAAGGCCGAGCATGTACAGAATGGGGGCAATGCCAAAGCCCGCGCGGCGGCGTACCGAAGGCGAAGACGAACATGGCCGGAAGAAAGGCCGGGAGCGGCGCGCGGCTTGTGAATCTTTCTCTGTCATAAGCTCCCACCCACGCAAGCCTTCTGCGCCCAGGGCGCATGCCGAAAAGGAAGGTGCGTTTCCTGACTGTGCGTTTGAAACGTTAAAAATTGGTCAAACCAATGAAATTTCTGGCTTTTCGGCATGCACGCAAAAGTTGAAATGCTGGATTTTCAGCCCTTTTTTGAAGGCAATTTATTTCAAATTGTTAACATCCTGCAGGCCGTGTATTTCAACGCCATGTCCGCGATCAAAAAACGCCTTGCCGAACTGGGTTTCACGCTGCCGCCGCCCGCGCCTGCCGTTGCGCTCTATGTGCCCTATGTCGTCACCGGAAATCTGGCCTTTATTTCGGGCCAGATACCGCTGGAAAACGGCCAGGTGAAGCTTACGGGGCGTCTGGGCGCGGAAGTTGATCTGGCGGCAGGCCAGAAGGCGGCGCAGCTCTGCGCATTGAACATTCTTGCGCAGCTGAACAAAGCCTGCGGTGGCGATCTCGATCGCGTCAAACGATGCGTCAAGCTGGGCGGATTCGTCGCTTCCGCACCGGATTTCTTTGATCATTCCAAAATCATCAATGGCGCATCGGACGTCATGCAGCAGGTCTTCGGCGAGACTGGACGGCATGCGCGTTTTGCTGTGGGCGTCAGTACCTTGCCGTTGAATTCAGCCGTGGAAGTCGACGCGGTTTTTGAAATCAACCCAGCCTAGAAATTCTGCATCAGCCGTTCGATGGCCGTGGCGGGCTGACGGTGCGGTTCGATCAGGGATGAGCTTTCGGCGCGGAGATTTTCCAGGCGCTGCTGTAATTTCAGAAATTCCTCGCGGGCTTCATCCGCTGCGCCGGAGGAGGATAAATCGCGTATCTGCTGCAGCATGCGGCCCAGATCCTGCGGCACCAGCTTGTTGATCTGCTGCCGTGAAGCCTGGTTGGTGTTGTTCAACGGCGCGGGGCGCGAAGCGGTCGGTTTCGACAATTCGGACAAATATTTCATCAGCGCCTGATGCAAGCGGTCGATCAGAGCATGAACCTCATCATCGCTGGCCTGACGGTCCAGAGCATCGGCCAGCTCCCGCTGCGCGGTGCGAAGATTGTTTTCGGCGATGCCGGACATGCCATCTTCAATCCGCACGGCAGCCTGCCAGATCAGGTCATTGACGGGCGCTGCCGTCGCGCGGTCATGATCCAGAACCAGCCGCACAGCACCCGAACGCAGGCTCATCAACACGATGGGATCGCCCCGGTAAATCAGGGGCTGATGTGCAATGCCCGCCATGATATTTGCGGCTTCGTTGCGCAAAATTTCGTCGCCGGGATTAGCCATCAATTTCTTGCGTTCTTCCACCAGGGCGCGGGCAACCGGATGGAAAAAGATGCGTTCCGGCAAGGTAAATTCGATGCTGTCGCTTTCCGTAGTGTGGCCCTTAGCATCCGTGGCCACCAGCTGGAGACGCACGGGCTGGCCTGCCCAGCGATGCGCTGTCAAATCCTCGAAACTGATGCGTTTCAATTCCCTGGCGTTGGACGATGCCAAGGGAATATCGACAGGTTCATGCCCAGCCAGCGGTTTGGAATCGCGCGGGCTGATGCGCGCGATAACAGATGTCACGCCATAATCATCCGAAGCTTCGTAAGCCAAGCGCACGGCCTGACGCGTTGTGATCGATGGCGCAGCTGTGAAGGCAACAGCAGGCGGCTGATCAGGCACCACACGGATGCGCCAGGCATGAATGTCTTTTCCGCCCTGACGCAGCGCGATCATGTCGCCTGTCTGAATGGTTTCGGTGGCGCCGAAGCCATTATGCTTGTCCGGCAGGAAAGGCTGCGTCTGGCCGTTGATGGCCAGATCCATATTGCCGCTTTTGCGTTCCGCCAGATGGCTGGTGACCACGCTGCCTTCCGGCACATCGATAATTGCGCCGTCCTGGCGGATGCCCGCGGGCGTAGCGATGATCATGGGCGGCAGGCCCGTATATTCGGGTGGCGTAATCCAGGCATCGAGCGGCGGGGTGAAAAGCTTGCCCTGCATCCGGACGATGGGGTTCAATGTCGCCATCAGTTTGCCACCGCCAAGGCTCCAGCCCAGAAGCGCGAGGACGGTAACACCGACGAGAAGCGAGGAACGGAAGGCTGGAATTTTCTTTTTTTCAGATGTGAGTCGAAGGGAACCGGAAGGATCGGTTTTTTTGAGGGAACAAGCGCTGGTCTGGCGCGTCAACATCTCAAAGCCCTGGTCAACTTCGTTTTCGCGGCCGCCTTGTCTGCCAAAGCAAGCCTTCACAACCCGAGTATGCCGGGGAAAGGCTAAAAAAAAGATTAGGATTTGCCTGCTTTTTAGAGGTCCGTTTCGCAGCTGCGAAAGCCGGAAAAGCCTTGTGCGATGCGATAAACTTGAATGTTCAGGGAATCCGTGGGTTACCCGGCTTGGGCGGATGCCGCCCAGGGTGGCAGGGCTTCCCAGCCCATCTGCTCGGCCACCGAAATGCGGCGGCGCACCACGGCATAATCACCCCCCGAGACCATGATTTCGGGGATAAGGGCACGGCCGTTATAGGCCGAAGCCATGGCGCTGCCATAGGCCCCCGCGAAGGCAATTGCCACCAGATCGCCCGCCGCCAGATCTGGCAATTCGTAAGCCTCGCCGAACAAATCGGCCGTCTCGCAAACCGGGCCAACGACATCCCATGTCAGGCGCGATGCGGAAGATTCACGCACGGGCTGGATGCCATGCCGTGCGCCATACATGGCCGGACGCACCAGATCATTCATGCCTGCATCGATGATAAGGAAGTTTTTGGTAACGGCTTTTTTCGCATGGGTGACACGGCTGACCAGCATGCCTGCCGTCCCCACCAGCAAACGTCCCGGCTCGAAAGCCAATTTGCAATTCAGGGGGCCCAGAATATCGCGCACGAGTTTTGCGTAATCCGCCAGCGATGCGACTTTCTCGCCGCGATAGGGAATATTCAACCCGCCACCGAGATCAAGCCGCTCGATCGTCACGCCACACGTGCGCCAGTCCTGCACCAGTCTGGCCAGACGCTCGAACGCTATGCGAAAAGGGCCGTGATCGCTGACATTCGAGCCGATATGCATGGCAAAGCCTTTGAAAGCGAGGTCGGGCAGGGTGGTTGCCAGCTTCACGGCTTCATCCAGTTGTGCAGGCTCGATGCCGAATTTGCTTTCCTTATGGCCCGTCGCGGTTTTGTCCCAGGTTCCAGCGGCAACATCCGGATTGACGCGCAACGCCACGGGCGCCGTGCGGCCCAGTTCCACCGCAACCTGGCTGATCAAACGCAATTCGGGAATGGATTCGACATTCAGCTGGTGCAACCCGGCGATCAGGGCTGCCGTGATTTCATTGCGATCTTTGCCGACGCCGGAGAAAACGATTTTTTCAGGATGCACGCCGGCCGCCAGCGCGCGCTCCATCTCGCCGATGGACGTAATGTCGGCTCCTGCGCCGCATGCGGCCAGTGTTTGAATCACCGCCTGATTGGCATTGGCCTTGACGGCATAGCAGATCAGCGGTTTTTCGCCCGCAAAAGCATCGGCGAAGTTTTTGTAATTCGCCTGCAACTGCGCCGTGGAATAAACATAGAAAGGCGTGCCGACCTCAGCCGCCAGCGCCTCAAGCGAAACCGATTCAGCGGACAGAGCCCCGCCGCGATAGGAAAAAGCGGTCATTAAACTCTCAGGGTTTCGGATCAGTGGCCGGATCGGGATAGGTCAGCGGAAAATTGTCGTTGGTCGTGCCGGGCGGCGGATCGACCGCGCCGGGCTTCTTGCCGCAGGAAGCCAACATCAACCCGAACGCCACAAGCGCCAGGGCACGCAACGCCCGGTTTGCTTGTTCTTTGCGCGTATCGTCTGGCATAATGCGGCCTCTTCAGGATGGAGGGGCAGCATAAAATGTTCCGGCGGCTTTTCGCAATCACTCTCTTTCTGGCATGCACAGGCATGGCACAGCCTGCCGGAGCCAATGATTTCGCGGGCCGCTTCGCACTGGCCGAGGTGCGCAAACCCGTTCCCTCCTTCATTTTTCAGGACGGCCAGGGCCGTGAAACCGACCTCAAGGCTTTCCGCGGGCGCTATGTCTTGCTGAATCTCTGGGCCACATGGTGCGCGCCCTGCGTGCGGGAAATGCCTGCGCTTGATGCGCTGCAGGCCCGTTTCGGCAAACAGAGACTAAGCGTGATCGCACTGACGCAGGATCGCGACGGGCTGGCCGTGGCCAAGGGTTTTTTCAACCGCTATGACATTAAAAATCTGGGCGTTTATGCCGACGGCGCAGGGCGTGCGGGCTCCATTCTTGGTATTTCCGGATTGCCGACGACTCTGCTTATCGACCCGCAGGGGCGTGAGATCGGGCGCGTTTCCGGCAACGCCGAATGGGACGCCCCGGACACCATCGCCTTTCTTGAAGCGCGGATGTTGAAGGTCGCTACAAGATAAATTTCGACAGGTCGGTGTTTTTGGCGAAATCGCCCAGCTTGCCCTGCACATAGGCAGCATCGATCGTCACCGCGGATTTCAGCTTGTCGCTAGCCTCGAAGCTGATGTCCTCCAGCAAACGTTCCAGCAAAGTGTGCAGGCGCCGGGCGCCTATATTTTCAACGCTGGTATTCACCTCGGCCGCGAGACGGGCGATTTCGTCAATCGCATCTTCCGTGAAATCGAGCGTAACATTCTCCGTCGCCATCAGCGCCTTGTACTGCTTCACAAGGCTGGCTTCCGGTTCGGTCAGAATGCGGCGGAAATCCTCGCGTGTCAGAGCTTTCAACTCCACACGGATCGGCAGGCGGCCCTGCAATTCCGGCAGCAGATCCGACGGCTTCGCCAGATGGAACGCGCCGGACGCGATGAAAAGAATATGGTCGGTGCGCACGGTGCCGTATTTGGTGGACACCGTGGTGCCTTCGATCAGCGGCAGCAGATCGCGTTGCACACCTTCGCGGCTGACATCGCCGCCGCGGAAATGATCGGAACGCGAGGCGATCTTGTCGATTTCGTCAAGGAAAACGATGCCGTTCTGCTCCACAGCCTCAAGCGCTGTCGCTGTTACTTTATCCTGATCCAGCAATTTGTCGGCTTCTTCTTCGCGCAAAACCTCGCGCGCTTCGGAGACTTTGAGCTTGCGCGGCTTGGTACGGTTGCCGCTGAAAGCCTTGCCCAGCATATCGCCGATATTCAGCATGCCCATCTGCGCACCCGGCATACCCGGCACATCGAACATCGGCATGCCTTGCGAACCGCCATCCTGCACCTGAATTTCAATCTCGCGATCGTTCAACTCGCCATCCTTCAGCATATGGCGGAATTTGGTGCGGGTTTCCGGTGTGGCGCTTTCGCCGACCAGCGCATCGATCAACCTTTCTTCGGCGGCTTCCTCAGCGCGGGCCGTGACATCCTTGCGCATACGCTCACGCGTTGTCTTGATGGCCACTTCGACCAGATCGCGGATGATTTGCTCCACATCGCGGCCGACATAGCCGACTTCGGTGAATTTCGTCGCTTCCACTTTGAAGAAAGGCGCTTGTGCCAATCGCGCAAGACGCCGCGCGATCTCGGTCTTGCCAATGCCCGTCGGGCCAATCATCAGAATATTTTTCGGCAGCACTTCCTCGCGCAGCCCTTCGGGCAATTGCTGCCGCCGCCAGCGGTTGCGCAAGGCCACGGCAACGGCGCGCTTGGCATCGGCCTGGCCAATGATAAAACGGTCAAGTTCGGAAACGATTTGACGGGGCGAAAGCTGGGTCATTTAGAGATCAATCGCTTCCAGAGTCACATTCGTGTTGGTGTAGACGCAAATCCCGGCGGCGATATCCAGCGCCTTGCGTGCAATCGCTTCGGCATCCATATCGGGACGGTCGATCAGCGCACGCGCCGCGGCCAGCGCATAGGGCCCGCCCGAACCGATGCCGATGATACCGTCTTCCGGTTCCAACACATCGCCTGTGCCGGACAGGATCAGGCTGGTGGATTTATCGGCTACCGCCATCATCGCTTCCAGCCGCCGCAAATAACGGTCGGTGCGCCAGTCCTTGGCCATCTCCACACAGGCGCGCATCAGCTGGCCCGGATGTTTTTCCAGCTTGGCTTCCAGCCGCTCGAAAAGGGCAAATGCATCGGCGGTCGCGCCCGCAAAGCCAGCGATCACATCGCCGTCCGTTCCGGATTTCAAACGCCGTACCTTGCGCGCGTTTGTCTTGATGACCGTACTGCCCATGGAGACTTGCCCGTCGCCCGCGATGACGGTTTTCTTGCCCTTGCGGATACCGATGATGGTCGTGCCGTGCCAGGATGGATTTTGTTCGCTCATAGAATTTTCCCTGTAGAACCAGAAGATAAGATGGGGTCGGCGAAGGCCGCGCGCAAGGCCCGGTTAACCCCCGGTTTACCATGGCTTTCTGAAAAGCCAGATGGCTCAAGGGCTTTATGCATTCTTAAGTTTTTAGGCAAATAATCGGCATATTAGCGCCAAATCATTTTTAAGCCCGGCCGGGGCAAGGAGAGAGGGCCATGACATTATCGAAAGAATCCATCGACGCCCTCAGCGACCTGATCGAAAACCGCATCGCGCTGATGCATGTCGGCGACCGCGATGATCTGCGCGAAAAAGTCACGCTGCAACGCGCCCTGTGCGAATTGCGCGGCAAAGACCCCGCCGAGGATGGCATTCTGAAGAATTTCTCGGAAATCCCCCGCCGCGGCCGCCGCCGCAAGGTCAGTGACATGCTGGGCGAGCAGGCTTAAAGGCCGAGTTTCTGGCCGACTTTTGCCGCAACTTCCGGCAGCTCATCAACATAAGGGCGTTGCGCCCGGTTTTTAGTTGGCCTTAGACTTTCACTATATGTGTAGCGATCCATCCAGCCCCATCGCTCCATTGTTTGGATGGTTTCATAAAGAGGATGACCCGACAATTCTCTCCGGAAATCGTAAAACCAAACTGGTTTTCTCGTGGCAAGGGCTTCTGACATCATGGAAAGCGAATCTGCTGTCACAAGAAAATGATCGGCCTGCCCAAGCAAGGCTTCGTAAGAGAAACGCTGATCGTCCAGGAAAATTCTGGGATTTCCACTTGTGTAGGAATGCAAAATATCCCGGCCAATCTCGCCCGTGCGCCGTGAGGTCAGTACAAAAAGAGATCCGTCAAAATGTTCGGCAAGTTCACGCAGGTCTATGCCGAAATTCTGAAACATTTTTTCGGTAATATCGGCATGTTCGTCAGAGCCTCCGACCAGAACAGCCATAATGGGACGGCGCATGGGGCTGAACAGATTTTCAGCCGCCGCGCGGAAGTGAGACAAAATATTTGGCGTCAAGCCATGGAGCGCAAGGCGTGTCGGAACAACATTGTCTCCATCTATCTTTTCGTGGGGCTGTGGAACAATGACATCAAACCGATTCAGATCGAAACGGTAATGCCCTGCCGTTCCGTTGGGATGCTGAATATGAACGATCTTCGTTGTGTTGCCACTTGCTTCCTTGATGCTGAGTGCCAGCGCCGACACTTCCGGCCGGGCGCTGACGACAATATCCGGCCATGGCGGCATGAGTTTCTGATCACCTTTGCAGATAACCCGCTCAACCCCTGACGGCGCAAGGCATTCCTGCCAGGTAACAGCGGTGTTGCTGCCGCCAACAAATTGTGGCGATTGAGGAAAGCAAGATGTAACAGCGGTTTCCGAACGCAGGCCCGGTACGACCAAAGCCTCTGCCAGCGCCACGGTCTGCCTCTGCGTCGCTTTATTCCCGTCCAGCGATAAAGTCCAAATATGCATTGACTATAAACCTTCTCTTTTCCGGCACTATATAAGAAGAACAGCAGGTGTTTTTAGTTTCTTTTATGGTTAATGGCGGTAAAAAGGCGAAAATGGCCGGAAAAAGCACTTCACGTTAACCTCTTTTATTTATACAGATGCATCTTATGCGCCCGTTTTTTCCTGCTCTGCTTTGCATCGCATTTGTTCTGGTATCGCCTGCGCGCGCACAAAATCCGCAGGAATGCGAATCCTATCCCGACGTTCCGGTAACGGTGAACCCGGTCTTTGAAAATCCAAAATATGATTTTTCGCAGGACATCGCCGCCATCCAGACGATGGCGAAAGACTCGCAACGCAGCATCAGTGAAAAGCTGACACTCGGCCTGACGCGTTACGAACCGATGCTGGAGTTCCGCCTGCCGATGAAGGGCGTGATCTTCCCCAACGGCCTGGCCTGCGCCCATGCCGAGCGGGCGGAGATCACCATCGGCTACCGGAATGTAACGGTCTATGTCGCCCGCGAAGTGCCGCAGGGAAGTTGCGGCTTCGGCGAGATCATGGCGCATGAGCAGAAGCATATCGACGTCAACAAGCAACTGCTGCAGGATTATGCGCCGATGATTCAGGAAAAGCTGCGCGCCTATCTGAGACTCAATGGCGTATTCCGGGAGCGCAACCCCGATTACGCCATGCAGCTTTTGCGTGAAAAGCTGCAGGAAATCGTCAATAGCCTGGGCCTGCAAATGATGGAGGACAATCACCGCCGCCAGCAGCAGGTCGACAATATGGATGAGTATCAGCGCATCACCCTGTCCTGCAACGGCCAGATGGCCTCGATCGCCGAGCATTTCCGCATGACGGGCCATTAATCGCCTTTTTGTCCTTGCCGCCTGTTTTACTTTTGCTCCCACTTTGCTAGTGAAGGGCGGTGATGCGCGGTTTGTTTCCTGTTCTCCGGCTTTTGGCTCTCCCAGCCCTTTTGATTCTGCCCGGTTTTGCCGCGGCCCAGGAAGGCGGCGACGGAACCCTGCATGTGCTGCGCCCCGTCATTCACGCGGAACGCGAAAAGGCCGAGCTGTGTCTGGAATTTGACCATGATCTCGATCCCGACAATGGTGCGCGGCTTGGCGCAGGCGCGCATCTGAAGGCCGGACGCAAAACCACGGCGTTGACCTCATCAAGTGCCAGCAGCGCCGGACGGCTTCTGTGTGTGCAGGGGCTTGAGCATGGGCAGGATTACCGTCTGAGTATCGCCAGCCTGCGCGGCGCAAAGGGCGAGAAGCTGGACGGGCCTTACAATCTGAGTTTTTCCATTCCCGATCGTCGTGCTTCCTTGGTGTTTGCAGGAGCAGGTGGCGGTTTTGTGCGCTGGCAGGGGAAAAACCCGGTGCTGCGCGCCATGAATGTACCGCAGGCGGATATCGAGCTTTACCGCGTGAGCGACCCGGCTTTCATGGCGCAGGCCTGGCGGGAAAAACAGCAAACCTCGCTGGCGCCTTCGGAAAGCGCCTATCTCGCGCGCGAACGCGGCACCTTGCTGTGGAAGGGTGCCCTGGTTCTTGGCGATGCGCGCAATCAGGATATGGAGCAGAAAATTCCCCTGCGCGCCGTTGCGGGCGATATGCCGCCGGGGCTTTATCTGCTGGTAGCGCATGGCGACAAGGCGGAAAGCGAAGATGAAGATTCTGGCCCCGCGCCAATGGCGGCTGTCTGGCTGCTGCATTCTGATCTGAAACTTAACGCTCTACGCGATACAAAAGGCTTTTACGCCCTGGCGGAAACAGGGGATGCTCCCGCGAAAGATGTTCAACTGCTGGTCTTCGACCGCAAAGGGCAAAGTCTTTCGGAAGGCAAAAGCGGTGATGACGGCGTTGCGTTTTTTCCCTTCTCTGCTGACAAGGCTCCGAACGCGGCGCTGATCACGGGCCTCACCGCCGCAGGCGATGTTGATTTTGTCAATCTGGACTCAGCGGAAACACAGCGTCTGGCGCTGACACGCAGCGAGATTGCGCTAACAACCGATAAGCCTTTCTATCCGCCGGGCACGGACGCTTCGGTCACGCTGACAGCGCATGATATTTTTGGAAAAGCCATGCCTGTCTCCGGCAGCACATTAAAACTGCTGCGGCCTGACAAAAGCCTTTATGCAAGCCTGCCCGTGCCCAACGGCGACTCCTCAGGAAGCGCAAAAATCCCGCTTTCTGTTCCAGCTGCCAGCGGTGTCTGGCCTCTTGTATGGCAGAGCGCGGATGGCGCAGTACTGGCCGAAAATGTCCTGCGCGTTGCCTCAAGCCGCGATGCGCCACGTTTTGAGATGAGCGCCGACCGCGCCATGCTATCGCCGGAAGGTGAGGTTCATCTTGCGGTGAAAAGCCTGACCCATGACGAAAAGCCTGCGCCTTTTCTGCCGGGACGGATTTTTGTGTCCTGGGCTGTTCCCGACCGGGCCTTTCCCGGCTGGGACAATTACCGCTTCGGAACAGGCGCGGCCAATGCAAGCGATGCTACAGCGGTCGCTTCCTTCATCACCGATGATAAAGGCGCAGCCCATCTGCGCCTGAAACTGACACCGCCTGAAAATACTCCGGCTTTGCGCAGCGCCATTCTCAACCTGCAACCTGCGCCGGGCGCCGAAGCCGCAGCGCCGAAGCCGCTCGCGCTGCCCATGGCGCCGCGGGACTTTACCATTGGCGTCAAGCCGTTGGCCGCTGATGGGCGTTTCGCTGAAAATGGTGCGGCGCGATTCAGTATTGTGGCGCTCGATATTGAAGGCCGTCGCCGTGCCGTTGATAGTCTGACTTATCAAATCTATGAGGAAGGCCGCAGTTTTGAGTGGTATCAGAGTGAAGGGCGCTGGAGCTACAGGCCGCAGCAGCAGAAGCGCCGTATCGGCGGCGGCCCCCTGACGCTGGATGCTGATGGCGAAAACATCATCGACTGGCCCGTAACGGCGGGCAGCTACCGTTTGGAAATCACCCGCGCAACAGGCGGCATGCTGGCCGCCGTGAATTTCAGCGCGGGCTGGGCCGAAGCCGAAACACAAGCTTCCAGCCGCTTACCGCTGAATCTTTCGGCCTCCTCCAAAATTTTGAAGCCGGGACAGGCAGCGATTTTGCGCTTCACGCTCGACAAGCCTTCCATGGTCAATATTTTTATCGGCGATGATCATGTTCGCAAGGTTGCGCATCAGTTCATGCCCGCGGGCGCACATGAATTTTCCTTCACGCCCGAGAAAAACTGGGGACGGCAGATCACGGCACGAGTTGAAATGCGCGGCTTTGCAGGCGAACTGATCCTGCCCCTCACGCCCGATGGAAAAGAACCTGCTGAAACAACGGCAGAAGAATCAGGTGAAGCCCTGAAGCTCAGCGCGCAATTCCCCGCTTTTCTTCGCGCGGGGGATTCCGCAAATCTTTCCCTGAGGCTGGAAGGCGGCAAGATTCCAGAAGGCTCGTACCGCTATGCGGTGAGCGCCGGAGCCGATGGCAAAATCACGAATGGCGGCGGCACCGTGGCTCTCGCGCCCGGACGGGCAAGGGATATCGTTTTTACCCTGAAAGCCTCACAACCCGGCACCGCATCGATCAAGGCGGAAATCTCAGGTCCTGCGCGCATGCATGCCAGCGCCACATGGTCGCTTCCCATTGCTGGGCAGGATACGGTTTTGAAAGTCGTTGGCGAAGATACCTTAAGGCCGGAAGAATCCTGGCCGCCTGCGGCGGGCAAAAAAAGCGCGGCGAAAACTTTGGGTGATTTTATCCTGATTGGTGCGCGGCCTTTGTTTGATACGCCGATTTTGCTCTCAGATGTCCTGAACGCACCGCCTGTGACGACCGCGCAGATAGCAGGGCGCATGGACATGCTGCGCCTCTGGCGTGATGTCATTCTGGCGACGAAGCTGCTTTCGGAATCGGTTCTGGATGCCAAGCGCCGTGATCTCCGTCTCCGCCTGCTGGCACGGCAGATGCCGGATGGCGGCTTTCCTTCCTTACCCGGCGCAGTGGCGGATATGCCCGCAACCGCAGCAGCTCTGGTTGCGCTGGCGCAGGATACGCCCGATGCCGCCAGACTGGGGCTGGAACAGGCCGCCAGCTGGCTGCAGCATCGTCTGGAAAACAGCTGGTTCGAGGAAGGTGAACGGCCCCAGCGTGCCGCCGCCTATGCGGCGCTCGCATCCGCCGGACGGCTGAACATCGCCAATCTGCATTATTTTGCCGACACCAGCGCGGATAAATCCCTTCCGCCTCTGGCAGCGCTGCAGCTGGCTTATGCTTTCGCCCATATTGACGATCAGAACAAAACACAATTCTGGCTGAACGCGGCGGCCGTCAATAAGGATTCGCCGGATATTTCCGTAACGGCCCTGCCGCTGCTGGCTGAAAACCGTTTCTTTGATCCGCAGGTGCTTTTGCCCGCGCTGGAAAAATCATCGGGTGCGGCGGCCAAATCCTCCGGCAGCAGTGTGGGATCGATGATCGGTCTTCTGCGTGCCATTCGTGCCGTGCATGAACGCGCCGGAGGATGGCGTGTCACGATCGGCAACGACAAGCGCAGCCCAAAAACTGTTTTGACCGTTCCCGTGCCGGAAAAAACCACTGGCTTTTCCATCCGCAACACAAACGACGCGCCTTTGTTTTTTGCCGCTGTGAAAAGCGCCAATGCGACAGGCGCGCCCGTCCTCGCGCGCCGCATTTATAAAATGAACGGAACCGAAGCCGCCGCCGAAGCGCTGCTGAGTGAGAAAGAAACCTATCTGGTCGTTCTGGAAGGTCCGTGGACAGGCAACAGCGATGCGCCCCTGCACCTGCATGATGCGCCCGGCCCCGGCCTGCGCCCGGCGGGGTGCTTGCCGGAAGCGCCGCTTGAGGTTGGCGAATCCCTCGCCTGGCTGCGCAGCCATCCACCTGGTCCCGCACCTCTGTGCGAGATCTGGGGCGGTTCGGTTGATTTCATGCTGACGCGCGCCGAAGGCCCGGCCATGTGGCGTGCCGCCTATCTGGCACGCGCCGATCAAAGCGGCGAGTTTGCCTGGCCCGCGCCATGGGCGCAGCAGGGGCAAAACGAACCTATTCAGGGATTAAAAAGCCGGATTACAATCCGTTGATCAACCGATCAGTTCGACCGACGTCGCTTCGCGGCCCTTGGCCGCTGTCTGCACATGCATGCGTACGCGCTGGCCGGAATCCAGCTGCTGCACGCCTGCGCGCAACAGCACCGAGCGATGCACAAACACATCACGGTCACCGTCATCCGGCGTGACAAAACCGAAACCCTTGTCGACCTTGTACCATTTGACGGTACCATCCATCTGGGTTTCGGGCCCCGTGGGCGGCGGACGGCCGGGACGCGGCACATCAACCACGCCCATGACCTGAAGAATACTGGCGACCTGACGGCCCTTGGGCCCGTCGGTGATTTCCACGAGCATTTTGGTGCCTTCGGGGACATCGCGAAGGCCCGCGCGGGTGACAACGGAAGAATGCATGAAAGCATCGGAGGTGCCATCAGCGGGAGCGACGAATCCGAATCCCTTCACGAGACTGAACCACTTTACGACAGCCTCGGTCTGAAAGCCTTGAGCGGAGGACGGAGATTGATCGTACGACACAGTACTTATCCTCACCACATCTGCCGCATCTTTCATAATCCCTTTTGGGGGGTCACACAAGCGCCCGGCCAGCACAAGCGGGGATGCGGTCTAACCGCTTGCCAGGCCAATGGAAACATCGAAATGGGTCAAAATTTAGGCCAATTTCGAGGCTTCAGGATTTGTTAGCCATCCAGCGCTAATCTTTATAAAGGGTCTATGTGAATCCTTTGAGAAAGTTGCCGCCATGAAGTTTATGGCTGTCCTGTCTGTTACCCTTTCGGCGCTGTTGATCGCTCCCGCCGCGCCAGCGCATGCCGCGAATAATCTCGATCCGTTCCAGCTCGATACCGGGCACTGGATGTCGTATCAGCGTTACAAGGAAAAAGCGGACAACCCTGAATCCTTCGCGCAAGAAGCTGCGCCCGTGGAACAGGAAGAGATTGCCGCCGCACCTGTCGAGGAGCCGCCCAAGCCTGTCGCCCCTCCGGCAATGCCCGGGATGAACAAGGGCTATAACGTGCAAATCAACTCGACTGAAGATGACGTCAAACGCCAGACCCCCAAGATCACACGCATGGAAAGCGAGCCGGAAATGCAACTGCCATCGCAAAGCTGGCAGAAGGCCGATGATGCCGCACGCCGTTCCGCCCAGAACAGCAATCTCAACGAGGAAGAAATCACGCCGCTTGATATCCGCATGAGCATGCTGCCCAGCCTGCAGGCCGCAGCGCCGCCGACGCGCGACAATAAAAAGAAAATGATGACCGAGCTTATCAAGGCGCCGCCCAAGCCCACCGACCTGGATGCCGCTGCCTGCGCTGCTATTGATGCCTACAAAAAGCGGGAGCTTGATGCCATCCAGCGCGACCGCGAAACGCTGGCCGCCCTGCAGACCGCGATTTCCCAGCTGGGCCTGCAGAAGGAATTGAGTTTTCTGACGGACAATAACAGCAAAATGAATATGCCTGCGGACAATCCTGTGTTGTCCGACGCGCCGGGCGCTTCGCCCACGCTTTTTGAAAAAGCTCCCTAAGACTTAAGGATAGACACTAACGGTTATCCAGTTGGTGTAGCACGCGCCGATATAGGGATAATACCCTTCGGGATAGCTGCAGTAATAGCGCAGATTCGCCGGATAGACGGGATAGGGATAAACCGGGCGCTGGTAAAAATACCAGTTTCCGCCCAGCACCCACCACCAACCATTGCGGTTATTGTGCCAGCCGCGCTGCCAATGGCCTGTGCGCCAATGATCGCGGTCAATATGGCGGGCTTGCGGCGGACGGCGCTGCGTCTGTGCGCGGTGATCATGGCGACGATTGTCATGGGAACGGGAATATTGCGGCTGATCGCGCCGCTCATTACCCCGGTTATCGCTGCGGTTATTATCATTGCGGCGATGATCGTTGCGATCATTCCGGTTAGTGTCGCGGCCACCTTTGTTGCCATCCCGCTCCCTGTCGCCACGGCCCTGATTATCCTGACGGGCGGGGTTGCCGCGGCGGGAATCGCCATCCGGGCCTTTTCGGCCTGCATCCTGCGCCTGCAGGGGCGCAGCCAGCGCCAGAGTCAAAGCCGCTATCAGGAAAATGCCTGTCCGTTTTTTCATTGCCGCGCCTCCTTTGCGTGAGGCCATTGCGCTCTTCCGGCGCGGCAAAAGAAAGGCGGAAAAGTGACAAAATGGCGATTTCAGAGAGACATAATATGTCTCAGGGCCATTGATAGAGAATATCCTTGGGAGGTCTGCGGGCGTTTTTCCAGTCTGCCTCAAATTGCCGTCTATAAGTTTCGGCCAAAGATGGGTTTTGCGTAATGACAACGCGGGCGGGTGAACCCCACAAAAGAACGGCGTGCTTATCGCCATAGATATAAGACGGAACCAACCCGAAAACTTCCTTGTCAACCCAGCGGTAAATGGACGTCTCGCGGTGACCGACAAAATACACGTCGCCTTCGCAAACCAAGAGCCGCGTCTGAATGCCCTTGTGACGACCCACTTTTTCCAGATAGGCAGCGAGATGCGGCCGCGCTTTTTTGATGAATGTCTGTTCGCTGACACCCCGAACCAGAAGCTCGCCGCCTTCTTTTTCCAGCGTGGCGTAAAAATCTTCAAAAAGTCTTTGAATTGCCTGTGGCCCTTCCAGCATATCGATCTTCAGAGCCTCACGGCGATGGCGAAGGCCAGACCCCTCGGTAAATTCAATACCCGCCTCTTCCAGCGCTTTCTGAACAGCTTCAAGCGTTTTCAGACGCGGCGTTACGGCACCGCGCTCCAGATTGCCGAGCGCGGGCAGGGAAATCCCCGCCATCTTGGCCAGCATTGCCTGATCCCAATTCAGTAGCGCCCGCGCCGCCTTGATCTGTTCGATAGAGATCATATCGATCTTTCACCCTGTAAAGTATATTTAAAATATATCTATGCATATTTAAACATTATTTTCTAGCTGAAAATAATTTTCTCCCTGTAATGTAGCGGTATGAAATTTTTCGGGGAGATTATTATGAAAACCATCCATATTCTGTTTTTGGTTGTTTTGGTGAGCGCCGCCAGCCTTCTCTCAGCTTCTTTGGCGCGGCGAAATATGCCCATAACCGTCACGACCGCTGCCGAGCCAACCTTTGACCGCGTGATGAAAAACAAGGAACTGCGCTGCGGCTATATCGCCTACGCCCCCAGCATCATACGCGATCCGAACACGGGCGCCTTGTCAGGTATTGTTCATGATGTCGTGGAAACGGCGGCGGCGCGACTGAAGCTGAAAGTCGTATGGGCTGAGGAAACTGCTTGGGGTCAACATCTCGAAGGTTTGAATACAGGTCGGCATGACATGCTATGCACTGCCAGTTTTGCGTTGCCGTCTGATGCAGCGCGGGCTGAAACCATCGGGCCGCTTTATTATTCCGCTATTGGTGTCTGGGTGCGGACGGATGACAGACGATTTACAGACAATCTTGCTTCTATTAATCACCCGCAAACCGTCATTTCAGCCATTGATGGCACGATACCAGCCATTATCGCGCAGGAACAGTTTCCCAAGGCCAAGCTGTCCTCGCATCCGCAATTGACGGATTATTCCACCAACATGCTGGATGTCGCGCAAGGCAAGGCCGATGTGACTTTTGTCGAGAATTATTACGGCCTCGATTACCTTGCCCATAATCCGGGGACTTTAAAGAATATCGCGGCAAAGAAGCCCCTACGAGTTTTTCACGATATGCTTCTGGTGAATAAGGGCGAGTTCAAATTGCAATCCATGTTTCAGAATGTCATCGCCGAAATGCTGAATAGTGGTGAGCTCGACGCTATTATCGACCGTTACGAGCGCTATCCTGGCGCGTTGTATCGCGTGACAAGGCCGTATATGGTTAAAAAAGAAGGCTGATAAAGAATCAGTGGAATCAGACAGTTATTTTTGATTTTGTTTTTATTGATTACTTTCATAATGCAGATATAAGATGCGGACAAGTTACTGAAAACGGAGAGATATTATGAGCGACTATAGTGATCTGGTGCCATTTCAATCGGGCGATGTCATAAAATTTCAGGTTGCCGATCGTGCGCCTGCGGCAGGCAAGCCTATGCTTGGGCCAACACATGAAAAAATATATTTAATTCTCAACATTGTCGCCAAGAATGGCGACCCCTTGCCGCAACCCGTACCGCTTGAGTGCGGCCTTTACAAAAACGAGCTGCCGCGTGGAGCCAACATACAGTGGGACGGCCAACGTTTAGTCTTTGATGATCTGGATCCCGGTAAACTCTGGACGGCGACAATGAAAGACGGGATACCGCGTGTAAGGAAAGAAAACAGAGGACGATGGATTAAAGGACAATCCGGAGCTTTTATTGATGGCGCCACGCTGGTTGTAACCGACGAAGCCGCGCCCGTTCTGGAGCGACAAGAAACAAATGTTCCGGAAACCGCAGTTCCAGAACCTATTGTTCCGCAAGGTTTGCGTATGCGCACGCGTGAAAGGCTTGCCAAAGCTCTTGGGCGTTAAACCAGACTAATGCGCCTCGGCCCAGTTTTGGGCGTGGCCGGATTCAGCGACAATCGGCACTTTTAAAGTCACGGATGGCTGCGGCGCGTTTTGCATCACCTCCTTGACGAGGGCGGTGGTTTTTTCGAGTTCCTTCCTCGGCACTTCAAACACCAGCTCGTCATGCACCTGCAGCAGCAGCCTTGCGCCGAGCCCGGCTTCTGCCAACGCCGGGCCGACGCGGATCATCGCGCGTTTCATGATATCGGCGGCCGTGCCTTGCAGCGGCGCGTTGATCGCCGCGCGCTCGGCCCCCATGCGGCGCATATGCATTTTATCGTTGATACTGGCGACATGCACGCGCCGCCCGAATAGAGTTTCAACATAACCGTGAGTGCGCGCGAATTCCTTGGTCGCCTCCATCCATGTGCGCAATTCATGAAAACGGTCGAGATATTGGCGGATAAATTCATTCGCTTCACTGGAGGCGATGCCGAGCTGCTTCGCCAGACCGAAGCCGCTGATGCCGTAGATAATGCCGAAATTAATCGCCTTGGCGGCACGGCGGCGGTCCGGTGGCAAATCCTTCAGCGGAATGCCGAACACCTGGCTGGCCGTCAACGCGTGAATATCGACACCGTCATGGAAGGCCTGGATCAGCGCCTTGATATTCGCCACCTCAGCCGCCAGCCGCAATTCGATCTGCGAATAATCGACGGAGAGCAGCGTATAACCATCCTCCGCCACAAAAGCGCGGCGGATGGCGCGACCATCCTCGGTACGGATGGGGATATTCTGCAAATTCGGGTCGGTTGACGACAGGCGTCCCGTCGCGGCGCCGACCAATGAGAACGAAGTGTGCACGCGCCCGGTTTTGGCGTCGATCTGCGCCGGTAAAGCATCCGTGTAAGTTGATTTCAATTTCGACATGCCGCGCCACTCAAGAATCTTCGCGACAATCTCATGTTCTTCCGCCAGCGGCTCCAGCACATCAACGCTGGTGGAGTAGGCGCCTGTCTTGCCCTTGCTGCCACCCGGCAAACCCATATCGCCGAACAGCACATCGCCCAGTTGCTTCGGCGAGCCAACATTAAAGGGCCGCCCGGCCAGCTTGTGGATTTCCTCTTCCAGTTTCTGCAGCCGCTTGGCGAAACCCGCGCTTTGCCCGCGCAGAATTTCGGGGTCGATGCGAATGCCTGTGCGCTCCATCGCCGCAACGACAGGCACAAGCGGTCTTTCGATACGTTCATAAACCCGCGTCACATGCTTCTGCGCGATCTGCGGCTTCAGCACATGCCAGAGGCGCAGCGCGTAATCTGTATCTTCGGCGGCATAGGCCGTGGCCCTGTCCAGCGGCACGCGGTCGAAGGTTATTTTGCTTTTGCCACTGCCCGTAACGTCGCCATAGCTGATCATTTTATGTTTGAAATGCAGCTCGGCCAGCTCATCCAGCCCATGGCCATGCAGCCCCGCGTCCAGCACATAGGACAGCAGCATTGTGTCGTCATAGGGTGTGACATCCAGCCCATGCTGGCCTAGCACTTGCATATCGAATTTCAGATTATGCGCAATTTTCAAAACGGATGGGTCACGCAAAAGTTCTTTCAGATTTTTGACGATCGCGGGAAAAGGAATTTGCTTCGGCGCTTTCGCATTATCAAAAGCAAACCCACCATCCGCTGGCGCAGCATCCGGGTCGATGTGATTGACGGGAATGTAACAGGCCTTGCCCGGTTCAATCGCCAGAGAAATCCCGACCAGTTTCGCCGTCGAGGCATTGAGCGAGTCGGTTTCCGTATCGATCGCCACATGCCCCTTGGCCCGCGCGGCCTCCACCCACCATTTCAGCCGTGCTTCATCCTGTACCAATTCATAATCCTGTTTGGCGTGCATGAGTTTTTCGGCAGGCGGCGGTTCGCCACTGGCCGGGACATCCTCCAGCATTTTCGCTGCCAGTTGGGTCGGCTGCGCCTCGGCGGATTCGCCCATACGCGTCAGCAGGGAACGGAAACCCTGCGCCTGCAAAAACGCCACCAGATCCGCCTTGTGATCGGCACGGCGCTTGAGTTCCGTCAGCGGCGTCGGCATCGGCGCCTGATCGTCCAGCACCACCAGTTTCCTGGAAATCCTCGCTTTTTCAGCATTTTCGACCAGAGCTTCGCGGCGTTTCGGCTGCTTGATGCCGCCCGCCTGTTTCAGCAGGTTTTCAAGATCACCATACTGGTTGATCAGCTCCGCCGCCGTCTTGACGCCGATGCCTGGCACGCCGGGAATATTGTCGGTGCTGTCGCCCGCCAGCGCCTGCACATCCACCACCTTGTCCGGCGTGACGCCGAATTTCTTCATCACCTCATCCGCACCGATGGAGATGGATTTCAGCGGATCGAACATTTCCACGCCCGGACGGATCAGCTGCATCAAATCCTTGTCGCTGGAGACGATACGCACGGGCCATTTCTTCTCATGCGCCGCGCGGGCATAGGCGGCGATGAGATCATCGGCTTCGTAATTCGCGGCTTCGATGGAAGGCAGGCCAAAAGCGCGCGTTGCGTCACGGATAAGGGCGAATTGCGGCACCAGTTCGGGCGGCGGCGGCGGGCGGTGCGCTTTGTACTCGGGATAAATCTCGTTGCGGAAATTCTTGCGCGCGGAATCAAAAATCACGGCGATATGCTCGGCCTTCAACTCAGCCAGCAGCTTGTGCAGCATGTTGCAGAAGCCGTAGACGGCATTCACATGCACGCCGTCGGCCCGCGTCATGTCCGGCAGTGCGTGAAAGGCCCGGAAAATAAAGCCGGAACCATCGATGAGATAAAGCATATCAGGGGCAGGACGGGCGTTCATGCCCTCTTTACTACTGCGGCGGCCACGCCCTTACAAGCCGCGCATAAGCCGGGGAATTCTCGCTGATCAGCGAAGGAACAAGCGTCAGATTTTCACCCCGCCATAACGCCGGAAGACTGGCGCGGGCGCGACCCTGCGAGATACGTTGCCGCAACCCAGGCGCAAGCCTGTCCAAAGCCTCATGTGGCGGATTGCCGAGGGGACGAAGGGTGAAAACGCCTTTCTCTTGAAGTGTAATTTTCCAGCGCCCGTCCCAGATCACCTCTTCGTCCGCCTGAATCTCCGGTACATCGGTGATGGCGGCATATTCGCGCACCAAGGTGATTTCGGATGAAGTCCGGCTGATAAGGCAGCCATGAAGCGTCGAGGGAGTCATATCCTCCGTGCCAAGCGCCTCGATCAACCGCACCAGTGATGCATATTCCGGCGCATAATCCTGCGCGTTGATGTCCTGCAGACAGGTGATTAGGGCGCGTTGCGCAATGGCGGCTGGAAGCGCGTGAAATTTGTCAAACGCGATGCGGATAGTGCCCGCGGCATCGCGGTGCGTGGCTTCCTGCAGAAAAAGCCTTGTGTAGTGATCGAGCGTATCTTTGGCTTCTGCAGCACGCGCGCCAAGATCACTCAGTCTTTCGACAGTCAATCCTTCTTCCGCCAACAGGGGCAGAATGCGCCGCAAGCGGCCGCGTGCGAATTTTTCCGATCGGTTGGCAGGATCCTTGATGAAGGGAAGGCGCGCAGCATGACAAGTCGCCGCCAGCCTTTCGCGCGGTACACTCAGCAAAGGCCGCAACAAACGAATGCCATCTTTCATGGTCACGGCGCGCATGCCCGCCAATCCATCGACGCCGCTGCCTTTGGCAAGGCGCATCAGGATGGTTTCTGCCTGATCCTCGCGCTGATGCCCGAGCAGAAGATCACCCACACGGTTGCGTGCGCAGGCTTCCGCCAACAAACGGTAGCGCGCCCTGCGCGCCGTAATGTGCAGTCGCGCGATGATTGGCGGATGTTCCCAACACAGAATTTCGGACGAAATGCCAATGGCTTTCAGCCGCGTCCGGGTTTCCTCAGCCTCGTACGCCGATTCCGGCCGCAAACCATGATCAACAATAAAGGCCATCAGTTCCGCCTGATGCGCATCGGCCCAGCGTTTTGCGCAAAAGGCCAGCGCCATGCTGTCCGGCCCGCCGGAAACGGCGATACCCAGACGCTGCGCGGGCGCCAGCGGCTTCATCCATGCGGCAAATTCTTCGGCGGTAATCGCTTCAGCGGACGGCGCGAAAGTCTCAACTTTTACTGCGCGGCGCATTTGAGTTTCGTGCGCTCTTCATTCGCGCGGGCGCGAAGAGTCGGCGAGGCATTGGGATATTTGGACTTCAGCTCGCCCAACGCGACACAGGCATCTTTCGTCTTATCAAGCCCGCCCAGCGACATCGCCAGCTTCAAAAGACTGTCAGCCGCCTTGCTGCCTTGCGGATTTTGCTGCCAGGCATCGGCAAAAGCGGGTGCGGATGCATCAAACTTGCCGCGCACATAAAGTGTTTCCGCGTACCAGTATTTGGCGTTGTCGACGAGTTTATCCTTCGGGTTTTTGTCGATGAAGGTCTTGAAGGCTTTTTCCGCGTCATCATAATTCGCCTGCCGTAACAGGCCGAAGGCGCGGTCATATTGTTCCTGCACCGTCAGGCCGTAATCCGGCGGCGTTGCCGGAAGCGGTGTGGCTTTCGGATTGTTGAAGCCGCCCGTGACTTTGCCGTTCTGTATCTTGAGCGCACCGAGACTGCCCTTCGCTTCAGCCGGAGGCACGGCCGCGCCGCCAATGGCCTGAGGCGCCTCACCCGGCGGAGCTGCCGATGCGGCAGGTGGCGGTGGCGCAGAGGGCGTAGCCGCCGGAGGCGGTGCGGATTCCAGTTTCGTCAGGCGCGCATCCATATCGCCCTGTAGGCGCTGCAGCCCCTGATCGATACGGCGGATGGAAAATTCCATCTGCTCCAGCTTGCCGTTCAAGCCGCGCATTTCATTTTCCAAACCGGACAGCCGGGTTTCATAATTGGTTCCAGTGCCGGGCACTTGTGCCATCACCGGCATTGCGGCCAGAAGGGCCAGAACAACCGCGGCTAAAAATGTCCGAAACGAAAACACAGATGTCATGGTGCGCTCATGGGGCAGGGGCGTAGGAACCGCTATTATGCCCTGAAAAACGCCAAAAGAAAGGCTGTCGATAACGGGCCTAAGGTACCGGAATAAAGGATGCGGTGATGTGATTGAGGCGGCTGCTTAGCACAGGTGGCATGCCAATTCCCCATTCCCTCAAAAGCGGAATAGTCTTGGCGATCGCCTCCTTGGCCGTTTCCTTCATATCCTGAGCGGCTAAAGGCGTTTCTGTGACATCGGCTAACATCCCCATGATTTGGGGTATCGAATGTTTATGCCGAAATTCTTTGGCTTCGCCTCGCAGGGAAGCCTCCCATGTGTTTAAAACTTTCTCCAGAAGCTCCGGATGAATGCCGCTCCCGTCAAAAGTTCTTACACTTCCTTCGTTTTTAATTGTTTCAGGCTGAATAAGAATTACCACGGTTTGTTGCGTATGGACCGGGTCTTCCGGCATTTCTGCGGCGGGAGCAATGAGAATGCCGTAATCTAAAAGATCTCTTTCCACTTTTGCCCGCAGATAGGGATGCCTTGCTAAGTTTTCTAGAATATTGTCCATGAGCCAGTAATTATTGCGTTTTAAAATTTCTTCCTTGGCTACTTTCCACTCTGCAAACTTAACCAATGCTCTGATCATAATTTTCTCCTACCGATTCAATATATCCCGCTGTTATTAAGGCGCGCTCTTTAGGCCGTGTCAATTAAGCCGCGCAGG
The DNA here is from genome assembly GCA_033763555.1 of Alphaproteobacteria bacterium. Lineage (GTDB taxonomy): Bacteria > Pseudomonadota > Alphaproteobacteria > UBA9219 > UBA9219 > JALYJG01. The sequence goes on from JANRKK010000036.1 coordinate 62,247, forward strand.
CGTTTTTCCAAACAAAAAGGCCGCAGCCTTGCGGCTGCGGCCTTTGTATCAACACTTAACCAGCGGTTACTGGGTAACGACAGTCACGCCGCGGCGGTTTTGCGCCCAGCTGGCTTCGTTGCTGCCCAGAACAGCGGGGCGTTCCTTGCCGTAGCTGACGGTCCGGACGCGTCCGGCGCTGATGCCGTCGGCAACCAGATAGTTCTTCACGGCGGTGGCGCGGCGTTCGCCGAGCGCCAGGTTGTACTCACGCGTGCCGCGTTCGTCACAATGGCCTTCGATCGTTACGTTGATCGAACCGTACTTCTTCAACCAGGCAGCCTGGCGATCCAGGGTCGCGCGGGCTTCCGGCTTCAGGTCGGAATCATTGAAGTCGAAGAAAACACGGTCGCCAACATTGACCACCAGATCTTCCTGCGTGCCAGGCTTGGCAGCGCCCATACGGCCATTGGCGCCACTGCCGCCTGCGCCGCCCATGCCGTCATCGGTTCCGGTCGTGTCGCACGCTGCGACGAGAACGAGTGCCGCTGCGAGGCACAAAAATTTCTTGAACATGGTTTCCCCCTTGCGTGAACCTCGGGGATGTGGACGGCGGATGCCGCGCCCTAGCCGAGATCAGTTAACAGATGTTGTAACGGAAATTAGCCAGCGTAACGTAGTGAATCAACCCCGATCTTTGTAAAGATTAACAAAAGGTTAGATGGGAGTGACATGATTGCAACGCTAAATCCCTTGCAACCCTTCGCAGCCATAAAGTTGCCATAAAATTTTTCAGGAAACGGGCTTCACCGAAAAACGGACCGTCGTGATTTTTTCCTTGGCGCTGGTATCGATGCGAAGGCGTTCGCCTTCGCGCTCCCATGTGTGCTTGTCGATATTTTTCCAACCCAGAGGCGGCAGGCTGCGGCGGTAAAAAGCATACACCGCATCAATGGCGACGGGCCCGGCGGCTTCCGTCATGGCGATGCGCCCCGCTTGCGGCGCGCTGAACAGCACATCCTGCCCTTCCACAAGCTTGAGGCCCGGCATCAAGGGAAGATCATCAATCACCTCGGCGAATTCCGGCGCATGCGCGGCCGGAGCCTGGTTCATCACCGCGGCATGCAACGGTACAGCCGCCAGCGCGGCAATCAGGGCGAAAAAGGGCAAAAATCGGTTCATAAACCAAGGTTAAAGCATGCCGGGCTTGGCCGCACAAGATTACGCTGGAAGATTTGACTCCTGAGCTTCAAGCCCCTATAAACACGCGGTTTTTCGATAATGAGGGCCGACAATGAAACGTACTTTCCAACCCAGCAAGCTCGTGCGCAAACGCCGCCATGGTTTCCGCGCGCGCATGAAGACCGTAGGCGGCCGCAAAGTTCTGGCCCGTCGCCGCGCCCAGGGCCGCAAGCGGCTTTCGGCTTGAGCGCTAAAAAAATACCGCTGATCGTTCTCCGTAAAAGAGCTGAATTTCTTGCTGTTGCCCAGACGGGCCGCAAATGGGTCGCGCCCGGCCTGATCCTGCAAATGGGGGTTCCCGCTGCGTCTGGCCAATTACGCTACGGCCTGACCGCCAGCCGTAAAATCGGCAATGCCGTGACGCGCAATCGCGCCCGCCGCCGCCTGCGCGCGCTGGCGCAAGAAGTTCTGCCCCCGCATGCCGCGCCCAATGACTATGTTCTGATCGCACGCGCAACATCGCCTTCGCGCGATTTCGACGCGCTGAGAAAAGATCTGATGATCAGCCTGCAGAAACTGGGGGCATGGCGGGATGCGGCGTGATTTTTCCCTGTTCGGTTTGTTCTTGCGCAGCCTGATCTGGCTTTACCGCCATAGTCTTTCCTATTTCCTTGGCCGCCAGTGCCGCTTCATGCCGACCTGTTCGGAATATGCCGACGAAGCCATCCGCCTTCACGGCCCCGTCAAAGGGACAGGTCTGGCGCTGCGCCGCCTGGGGCGCTGCCATCCCTGGGGCGACAGCGGATTTGACCCTGTTCAAGGCCGCTAAATCCTGCTACCTCGCTCCCGACATGGACAATAACAGCAATCTCTTCGCCGCCATTCTTTTGTCGGTTCTTATTCTGATCGGCTTTCAGTATCTCTATGTGAAGCCGCAGCAGGAACATTACCGCCAGCAGGTATTGGCGGAAAAAACCGCGATGCCCCCCAAGGCGGAAGCCGTGGCCGCGCCGGAAGTTGCGGGAACCCTACGTGACCGCGCCGCGATCATCAGCGAAAGCCCGCGCATTCCCATTTCAACGCCGCAACTGCGCGGTTCCATCAATCTCAAGGGCGCACGCCTTGATGATCTGGAGCTGGTTCAGTATCGCGAAACCATCGATCCCCATTCGCCGCGCATTACCCTGCTATCGCCTTCGGGCTCGGCTGCACCGCATTTATCCTATTACGCCGAATTCAGCTGGCTGGGTGACGGAACCGTTTCTGTCCCCGGCGCGCAGACCGAATGGAAAGCCGACGGCAAATCGCTATCGCCCAAAGCACCGCTGCGACTGAACTGGAGCAACGGGCAGGGATTGTCGTTCGAGCGCACCATCGCCATCGACGACAATTTCATGATCACGTTGACCGACCGCGTACACAACACAGGCAGCGCGCCCGTCACGCTTTATCCCTTCGGCCTCATCGCGCGGCAAGGCATGCCATCCGAGCACTCAACCTACATCCTGCATGAAGGCCCGCTCGGCGTTCTGAACGGCACGCTGGAAGAACACAAATACGCCACGTTGGCCGAAGAGGGCAAAAAGACCATGGACAGTCAGGGCGGCTGGCTTGGCATGACGGACAAATACTGGCTGGTGGCGATGGTGCCGCCACAGACTGAAAAGCTTTCCGCCACCTTCGCCCATAGCCCCGGCAAGAGTGACACGGCGCACGGATTTTTCCAGACGGATTTCCGTGGCGCGGCGATGAACGTGCCAGCAGGCGGCAGCATCGAACATACATCCCAATTGTTCGCAGGCGCCAAGCGTGTTCGCCTTTTGGATGATTACGGCAAAAAATACGACATCCCGCGCTTTGACCGCGCCATCGATTTCGGCTGGTTCTATTTCCTGACCAAGCCGTTTTTGTATTTGCTCGATTATCTCAGCGAGTCCATGGGTAGCTTTGCGCTCGCGCTTCTGGTCTTCACTGTCATGCTCAAATTGCTGACGCTGCCTTTGACGCTGAAATCCAACCATTCCATGGCGCGCATGAAAGCTCTGCAGCCGGAAATGAAGCGCATTCAGGAACGCTTCGCCGATGACCGGATGAAGCAGGGCCAGGAAATGATGGAGCTGTACAAGCGCGAAAAAGTCAGCCCCATGTCGGGCTGTGTGCCGACCTTGATCCAGATTCCGATTTTCTTCGCGCTGTATAAGGTTCTGTATGTCGGCATCGAAATGCGACAGGTGCCCTTCTATGGCTGGATCAAGGATATGTCCGCGCCGGATCCGACATCGGTTTTCACGCTGTTCGGTCTAATCGCCTGGACGCCGCCGATGGCCCTGCAAATCGGCATCTGGCCGATCTTGATGGGCCTCAGCATGTTCCTGCAGCAGCGCCTGTCGCCGCAGCCGCCGGACAAAACCCAGGCGCGCATGTTCATGCTCATGCCCATCCTCTTCACCTACATGCTGTCGCATATGCCCGCCGGACTTGTGATTTACTGGACGTGGAGCAACCTGCTGTCCATCGGACAGCAATGGTTCATCATGCGGCAGGATGCGCGGCGCGCTGGCAAAACGTGATGTTTATTGTGCCGCGTTGACGCCTGAGTGTGATTCCAGCATCATGGCCATACTTCGTTCTTCCTTTTTGAAGGAGAAATGTGATGGGTCTGCGTACATCTAAAAAATTAAGATCACCTGCGTCACGAAACGCGGCCGCCTCAGCTGAAGATCGCGCTGATCTAGAAATAGCCAGGCAGCGCCTTAGATCTGAACGCCCCATCCCTTATGAGCGGGCCAGAAAAAAGTTAGGTCTCACCTAAACAGGGTTTGGTAGTGCCCCTCAAGCCGCAGCGCAGCTCTCAAACCCTTCGCGCAAAATCTTCTCATCCAGATTGCGGCCGATGAAAACGATACGGCTGCGGCGCACACCATCGCCCCACGGCGCGAGATTGCTGCCCTCCATCATCATATGCACACCCTGAATGGCCAGCGGCTTACTGTTGCCTTTGATGTCGAGAATGCCCTTGTAGCGCAGTAAATCCGGGCCTTTGTTCGCCCGCAATTCGCTCATCCAACCCTCAAACCGCACGGCATCCAGCGGTTTGTCGAGGGCCAGAGCCACACTCGTCACCGCACTGTCATGACGGCCATGGTCATGATGGTGGTGGTGATCATGCCCGTGATGATGTTTGTGTCCATGGCCGAGAAAATCCGGCTCATGCTCAAGAATATTTTTCAGATCAAAACTGCCAAGGCCGAGAATTTTATCCAAAGGCACCTGGCAACGCTCCGCCGGAACAATGCGAGCAAAGGCGTTGATCGAGCGAATGGCACCTTCAACCTTTTTCATTTCCTCGGCGCTGACCAGATCGGATTTGTTCAGGATGATCACATCGGCGAAGGCGATTTGTTCGCCCGCTTCGCGCGAATCCTTCAGGCGCTGCGGCAGATGCTTGGCATCCACGACCGTCACAATACTGTCGAGCTTTGTCCGGGCTGCGACCTCCTGATCGACAAAAAAAGTCTGCGCGACGGGACCGGGATCGGCAAGGCCCGTTGTTTCGATCAGGATACCGTCAAAGCCCTGCACCCGCTTCATCAGGCCGCCGATGATGCGGATAAGGTCACCGCGCACGGTGCAGCAGATGCAACCATTATTCATTTCAAAAATTTCTTCGTCCGCGCCGACGACGAGGTCGTTATCGATGCCGATTTCGCCGAATTCATTGACAATGACGGCGTATTTCTTGCCGTGCGGCTCCGAGAGAATGCGGTTCAACAAGGTGGTCTTGCCTGCGCCGAGATAGCCAGTCAGGACGGTAACGGGAATGGGGTTCATGAATAATCCTTTGGTTAACGGCGATGTCCATGCCGCAATTGTAACGCTTTATCAACAGCTTGTTTTTCCGGATGCGGCGGGGGCATGCTGAAACCATTCTGGATATTGCCTGCAAAGCCAAAAAGGAGTGTAATGGCTGCGCCTTAGCAGCCATCTGCGACGGAGGACAACATGAAAACGGCCCATGCTCTTGCATCCGACTTTCCCGAACCGGGAATCATGGAAATCTCCCGCTATCTTGACAGTGCCAGCGCCCGGGAAGTCGAGGAAGACGTTTCTCTCTGCATCCAGAGCGGCGCACGCGAAATGGTTCTGGATTGCGCCAAGCTGCATTACATCACCGGGGCTGGCATGCGCGCCATCCTCGCCATGGCCCGCGACATGCAGGCGGTCGAAGGCAAGCTGGCGGTCTGCAATCTGCAGCCCCAGGTGCGTGAGATGTTTGAGGCCTGCGGCTATGACAAAATTATTCCCATCTACGGCGACCGGGACGAAGCCGTTGCGCGCATCGCCGCCTGAACATTCCCGCCCACAAGGATTATGATGAAATCCCCCTTGCGCCCGCCTTTGACGATTCTGGAAGAATTTCTTCTGCTGGCACATGACGATGCCGCCAGCCAGTTCTACCCCCTGGCACGCAGCACGATGGATTGCGCAACCGCAGGCGCAACGCTGATGGATTTGACGCTGCGCCACCGCATCGACAATGATTTGAAGCATATGTTTGTTGTGGATGCCGAGCCTGTGGATGACGATCTGCTCGACCCGGTGCTGCAGGTTATGGCGCTGGCGCCTGTGATGGAGCCGCGCTCCATCGCCCACTGGTTGCATCAGGTCGCGGGCGAAGGCGAGGCCTTGCGCGAACGCGCGATGCGGCGGCTGGAGATGCGCGGCATCCTGAAACGTGAGGAAAAAAAGATTCTCTGGGTGTTTTCAGCTGAACGTTATCCCATTCTGCACGAAGGCGATGTGCAGCAGATCAAGCAGCGTATGCGCCGCGTTATTTTGGGCGATGATATTCCCCTGCCGCATGATATGATGCTGACGGCGCTGGCGCAGGCCTGCGGTTTGTTCGATCATATTCTGGGCGGCCGGGAACTGGACGCTGCACAACCGCGGATTGATCTGGTGGCGCGGATGGATTTGATCGGACAGGCCGTTGCCAAGGCCGTTACCGAGGTGGGAACCACCATGGCGATGGCGTCCGGCTTCCGCTGATCGCTTGACCAAAAGGAATTTCATGAAAAAGACCGCCCTGGCCCTGACCCTGCTGTGCTTTGCCCTTCCGGCTTCGGCACAGGAAGCGCCCGCGCCGCGCAAAATGCCGCGCACGCCCGTGCAACGCGAATCCCTGCCGGGCAGTAAACCCGCCGCACCCTCGTCACGGCAAATTCAGGGAACAGCCGCCATCACCGACGGCGACCGTTTGCGCGTGAACGGATTTGATCTGCGGCTTTTTGGCATTGTGCCGCCGCAGCTTTCCGCCAGTTTCGGGCCGCAGGCCCGCGCCGCCGTCGATACGCTGACAGCCGGACAGACGGTCACTTGCAGCATTCGCGACCGCGACCGTGATGGACGCTTCCTTGCTACCTGCCGCAACGCGTCGAACGCCGATCTGGCGCTGGAGCTTCTGCGCCGGGGTCTGGCCGTTGCTGCGCGCGGCTCGCTGGGGACAACCGAATACGCAACGCCCTATCTCGCCGCTGAACAATCCGCGCAAATCCAGAAAATCGGCATCTGGTCGATGGCAATGACGGCGGCGACGCCCGCGCGTGATACCGCCAAAATCAGTGTTCCGGTTGCCGCCGCGCCGCCTCCGGCTGGAGCACCGAAAGAAGACAAGGAAGCTGCACCAGCGGTCGAGATTGCAGAAAAACCCCCTGTTAAAATTGCGGAACCTGCGTCTGCCATTTCTATTCCTGCCGTGATCGCCCATGACATGGCCGTGGCGGAACAGGCTTCCATGCCTGGTCTTTCCGAACCGGGCTTTGTCGAACGTTATCAGCTTCTGGTGACGGCGTTGGTGATGCTTGTCACCGCCCTGAGCATCATGGCGGTGATCAGTGTCCAGCGGCGGCTGGACAGGCTGGCGGAAGCGCGGGCCATTGCCGCCGCCTTGCGCGGTGAATTGATGGCCGCCCGTGCGGTCTGCCAGGCACGCATCCGGGCGCTGGCCAATGAAAGCAGTGACAAGATTGCATGGCCGCGTATCCGCACCACCTTGTATCAAGCCTATGTCGGACGCCTGGGCTGGCTGGGCGCAGAGTTGGCGCGGCAGGTTGCGTCGATTTACGGCCAGTCCAGCGATTATGCCGCCTATTACGAAGGCGGTGACGAAGCGCGCGCGCAAGCCATGCCGAAAAAACGGGCTTTGCAGATTCTGGTGCAGCATATTGATGAGGTTCTGCCACGCCTCGCTTTGATCGAGCAGACGGGACAGGCGTCCAGCATAAAGAAGATGCCGCCGCTCAGGCCGCATGCCGCCGCGCCGAAAGCCGCACCTGTTAAAATTGAAACGCCTGCACCGCAGCCTCAAGGTGAAATCGCCCTGGGCGAATTGGCCCCTGAAGCGCCCGTTGCCGTAGCGCCTCGCGCGCCGTCGCCCTGGCAGCTTTGGGAGGCCGTGCAAAAACTGGCGCGTGGCAACCGGGTTGAGAGAAAGAAGGCCGAAACCAAAACGCCAGAAGAATTGGTCGCCGATTATACGGCGATGATCGAGGAAGAAATGAAGCGCTTCTCGTTCGGGCTCGGCGATGATGAGGTTGAGCCGCCGCCTGCCAACATTACCCGTTTCCGCGGCACCAACGGCTAGCACCAACAAAAACGCCCGGGACAAGCCCGGGCGTTTTCATAAAAACAAATCCGCTTATTGAGGTGCGGCTGGCATTCCGCCGCCAACCTGAGGCGTGCCGCCGGGACCGCCCGGGATATGCTGCTTCATCTGTTGCCTGTGTTGAGCGCGATCGGCCTTGCGTTCCATATGTTCTTTTCGGCGTTCGGCCTTTTTCTCCCTATGCTCCTGCCGCACTTCCTGCCGTTCCTTGCGGTTTTCGGCATGCTCGGCCTTGATCTTCTGATTCAGCTCCATGCGTCTTTCATGAAGGGCTTTGGATTTTTCGCGCAAGCCTTGCGATTTGGCCTGGCACTCCGCGCGCTCTTGTCCTTTGACATTCATGCATTGCATTTTCAGGCGATCGCGCTCGGCCATGAGTTCTTCATGCTCGCCGCGCATGCGGCCGATGGCTTCGCGAAACTCCTTGCGCTCGATGCGTTGCTCTTCACGAAGACCGGAATGCGGCGGGCCACCAGCGGGAGTTTCGCTGGACTGCGGCATCGGAGCGGGAACGGGTGCAGGCGATCCGTCTGTCGGTTCGGCATAGGCCGAAAGGTTGACAGCAAGGGGCGTCGCAAGAACGGCAAGAATGGTCAGAATTTTCAAATGATCGCGCATAAAATGCCTCTCCATAAGGGGTTTTGAGGACGGCTTACGATGCCACAGGATTACGCCGGAACTGTGGCACCCATGGTTAAAAAACCTGAATCTCCGTTACGACTTTGTCAAGCTTGGCGTCATGCGGCCTGTGGGGAACCTCGGCAACCTCTTGGCAGGCATAGGCGAGACCGACCGCCAACACTTTGCGGCGTGCGCGCAAGGCGAAAAGGGTGCGGTCATAATAACCGCCGCCGCGGCCCAGCCGCCGCAGGGCGCCATCAAAGGCCAGAAGCGGCACAAGGAGAATATCGGGTTCCACAACCGGGCATGCAGGCGGCGGCTCCGGAATGCCGCGGTAACCTGCGATCAACGGAATGGCCGGATCATGCACGCGGAATGTAAGTGTGGACGCTTCTGTCACGATGGGCAGGCAAATAACGCAGCCTTGTGCGCGGAGGGCTTCGGCCAAAGGTGTCGGGTCCATTTCGCCACCATAGGCCCTGTAGCTGGCAACGATATGACCGTGTGGCGCCTCGATATTTTTCAAAAAATAATCGCGGAGGCGGAGGGGGGCGTTCGGGCTCTGCGCCTTGGCAACCGCGCGCTGTGTTTCCATCACACGGCGCAGCGCGGCCTTTTCGTCCGGCTCAGACATGGAAACAGACGGCTTCAGGCGCCAAGGACATAGGCAAAAATCAACGGCGCGACGATGGTCGCATCGCTGTGGATGACGAATTTCGGTGTTCCGGTGTCCAGTTTGCCCCAGGTGATTTTTTCGTTCGGCAAGGCGCCGGAATAGCCACCATAGCTCTCTTGCGCATCCGTGATCTGGCAGAAATAGCTCCAGACTGAGATGTCTTCTTTCAGATCCTGATTGATAAGGGGGCGGACGCAAATCGGAAAATCCCCGGCGATGCCGCCGCCAATCTGGAAGAAGCCGATTTTTTTCTTCGCTGCGTTGGTACGGTACCAATCGACCAGATGCTTCATGTAATGCAGGCCGCCTTTCATGGCTTCCAGCTTCAATTTGCCCTGAATATGCGCGGCGACAAAGAAATTGCCGAGCGTTGAGTCTTCCCAGCCAGGCACATACAGAGGCAGGTTGGCCTGCGCGGCCGCCAGCACCCAGCTGTTTTCTTTCGGGATTTCGAACTGTTTCTGGAATTCGGGGTCGAGAACGACCTTATAAAGAAATTCATGCGGGAAGAAGCTCTGCCCGGATTTATGCGCTTCCTGCCAATGTTTAACGACGAAGCTTTCGACACGGCGCATGGCTGTGGTTTCCGGAATGCAGGTATCCGTCACCCGGTTGAATTCTTTTTCGTACAGGTCTTCTTCATCAGCAGGTGACAGATCGCGGTAATTGGCAATGCGGCGGTATTGGTCATGCGCTACGGCATTGAACAGGTCTTCTTCCAGATTGGCGCCCGTGCAGCAGATGGCAGACACCTTGCCCTTGCGGATCATTTCGGCCAGCGAGATACCAAGCTCGGCGGTGCTCATGGCCCCCGCCAGCGTCATGAACATCAGCCCGCCATCTTCGATATGTTTTTGGTATGCGCGCGCGGCTTCTTTCAGCGCGGCGGCGTTGAAGTGATGAAAATGGGTGTCAATGAAATGACGCATCATGAAATTCTTCATAAACAAGAAAACCCGGATTGGCCATAGCCTGCACTCCAACTCCCTGAAACCTGTGGAAGGACCCGCCTCAGCCGATGACGTCTTGTCTCCGTGGCCTGCACTAAGCAGGTGGGCGCCATATGGCCAAGACCACAGTCAAAGCCAGGGACAGCTCCCGAGAAAACAAAGTAGGGCCCCGGTGATGTTAGCCGCCTGTCGCGCTGCGCAGGACCTTCCGGACAGGAGCTTAAGCCCGGCCCACCTGGGATGCAATATGAGCCACCCGCTGCTGCAAATGATCGACGGCAGCCACCAGCAAGTCCTCGTCCTGCGAGGCTTTTTGGGCAGCGTCGCGGCGTAAATCAAGCAATTCATCCGCCATTTGCAGGCAGGTCAGCATCAAAAGGCGCAATTCGGTGGTGTTGCCCGCCCGGTGCGCGACCTGGTGCATTCTATCTTCGACGAAGCGGACAACTTCTTTCAGCTGGCTTTCTTCGCCGGGGTCGCAATTGACGAAATATTCGCGGTTGTAAAGGGTGATGGCAAGTTTGGACATGGACGGCCTCCCTTAGTGCCTGAGGATTCCTTCGAGATGCTGGATTGCCTGGTCAAGGCGGCTGGCGGCTTTTTGTGCGATGGCCAGGGTGCCAGCTTCGCGCGCGCGGCTTTCTTTCAGCAGGCGAGTTTGCTCCTTGAGCGAGTCCCGCTGCGTGCCGTTGCTGAGGCCAATTTTGTCTTCGAGGCTGAAAATAGTTTCGTCCAGCTCTTCAAGCTTTTGCTTCAGGCGTTCCATGAAAACCTCCTGAGATCGATAGGAGATTTAAGACTAGGCTGCCGCCCGGGCGGCGTCAAATGGTTCGTGGACGGGAAAAAACTGGTGCCGATTGTCAGAATTGAACTGACGACCTACCGCTTACAAGGCGGTTGCTCTACCGCTGAGCTAAATCGGCATCTGTGCACAGAACATCTATTTATATGAATGTCTTTATCTTGTCACCGTAAAGAAGCTGGGGCAAAGTCCACTTATGCGTTCTGCCAAGGCTCTCTTTCTCCTGTTAACCCTGATGCTGCCCGGCTGCGCGGCGTCCGAGACCCATTCCTACATAACGCCGCCGACGCCCGGGGGACGGCTCTGCGCGTCCCAGTGCCAGGAAGCCAAGGATTACTGCAGCGAAACCTGCCATATCCAGCAGCGTCAATGCGTCACGCGCGTGCAGGGGCAGGCCCTGATGGATTACCAGAAATATACCGCCGGACAGTATTTCCAGCGCCAGGCCATCGAATTACGGCCGCGCGATTTCGAGCGCATGACGCCCTGCAATGACGCCCTCAAGACCTGTTCGGATAAATGCGAAGATCATTACCGCGCCTGTTTTGAAAGCTGCGGCGGACAGGTGAAAACGGAATCATCCTGCCAGTTTATGTGCTTCTGATATTCAGGCTTTGACAGCCCCGGCAGGCGCCGCCGCACGGCGCGAGCCGCGGATGCGCAGCCGCTTGATGCGGCTTTGGTCCATTTCCAGCACATCGAAACGCAGCCCGTCGCCATGACGGAAGCTTTCGCCGATCTGCGGTACACGCCCGGCGATATGCGTCACATAGCCGCCCAGCGTGTCGATATCCTCGCCATCCAGTTCCGGCAGGGTCATTCCCGTTTGTTCCTCGAACTCCTCGATCGGCAAGCGGGCATCCACCAGCAGCGTGCCATCGGCACGCGTGATGATGGGCGGCGCGGGTGGCGCATCATGCTCATCATCGATTTCGCCGACGATTTCCTCGACCAGATCCTCGATGGTGACAAGCCCGTCCACACCGCCGAATTCATCAACAACCATCGCCATATGCTGCCGCGTCTGGCGCATTTGCAGCAGGAGTTTGGCGACAGGCATGGAGGGGGCCACGAACAGCACCGGACGTATCAAATCCGCGACGGTGCGCTGATGCTGATGCGTCAGGCAGGGCATGACGTCCTTGATGTGCACCATGCCGATCACATCATCCAGCGTATCGCGGTAAGCAGGGATGCGGCTGTGCGCATGCACGGCCATAAGATCGGCGATTTCTTTCAGAGTGCTGCTGACATCGGCAGCGATGATGTCGGCGCGCTGGACCATGCAATCGCCCGTCTTGCGCTCGCGCAGATTGATGATGTTGCCAAGCAGAAGCCGTTCGCCCTGTGTCAGGCCGGATTCGGACAGAGGCTCCTCGATCAATTCCTCGACCACCTCGCGCAGCACTTCGGCATCAGGCGGCGCATGCCACAGGTAGCGCAACGCATGCCAGGCGCGTTGCCACCATGTCCGGGGTTCGTCGGCGTCAATGTCGCGCGACGTTGTATCGTCAAGAATGGGATGGTTCATTTTTTGCCAGGGGCGGATGCCGGAAAGGCGTAGGGGTCAGGGAGGCCCAGTTCTTTCATGATCTTTGTCTCAAGCCGCTCCATGCGTGTTGCTGCGCTTTCGGAGGAATGATGATAGCCGAAAAGATGTAAAAGGCCATGAATCAGAAGATGAGTGGCGTGATTTATCAACATCTTGTGGTCTCTTTTTGATTCAGCCACAATATATTGATATCCCATGACAATATCGCCGACAGGAAGGAGCTGCTGGATTTTGCCTTTCCGCGGCCATTTCCCGCCCTCGAATTGCGGAAAGGAAAGGACATTGGTCGGCTTATCAATGCCGCGAAAATCCCGATTGAGCTGTCGTACTGCCGCACCACCCGTCAGCAGTAGACTCACGGAACAGGAAATGCGCTTGGTGGCCGGAAGATGCGCAAGCGTCACCTGTGCCGCTTTTTCCAGCCGCGCATTAAGGCGTGGGATGCGCCGCCAGCCTTTATGTTCCACCGAAATATCGAGAAGGGTTTTTTTACTCATGCAGCGATCAGGTCGCCCGAGAGATCTTGTGGGCTTGCACCACTGATGACGACTTGCCTTTCCTGACCGATCAGGTTTTCGGGCCCCTCGACATGCACCGATTGCATGAAGGGCGTGCGGCCATGCAGCTTGCCGTCGCGGCGGCGGGTGCGATCGACCAGAACCGCCTGCACCGTGCCGACGGCTTTGAGATTAAATTCTTCCTGCTGTTGACGCAGAAGCTGCTGCAACCCGTAAAGCCGCGCATCCTTCACATCTTCGGCAATCTGATTGACCATCGCAGCGGCGGGTGTGCCGGGACGGCGACTGTATTTGAAGGAGTAGGCCTGCGCAAAAGTAATGTCGCGCACCAAGGCCATGGTATCGGCGAAGTCTTTGTCTGTTTCACCGGGAAATCCGACGATGAAATCCGACGAAAAAGCCATATCCGGCCGCGTCGCGCGTAATTTGTCGATCGTGCGGCGATAATCATCCGCCGTATGTTTGCGATTCATGGCTTCCAGCACGGCATCCGCCCCGCTTTGCACGGGGAGATGCAAAAAAGGCATCAGCTGCGGCAGGTCGCGATGCGCCGCCAGAAGCTCCTCATCCACATCGCGCGGGTGTGACGTCGTGTAGCGCAGCCGCTTGAGGCCGGGAATATCCGCAAGCCGGAAAAACAGACGCCCAAGCCCCCAGACCTTTCCATCCGGCCCTTCGCCATGGAAGGCATTCACATTCTGGCCGAGCAGGGTGATTTCCCGCGCGCCGCCGCTGACCAGCCTTTCGGCCTCAGCAATGATCGCCGCAACCGAGCGCGAATATTCCGCGCCGCGCGTATAGGGCACAACGCAGAAGGTGCAGAATTTATCGCAGCCTTCCTGCACCGACAAAAAGGCGCTGATGCTTGTCGATGTTTTTTCGGCAGGCAGAAAATCGAATTTCGGTTCCGGCGGAAATTCCGTGTTCAACACGCCTCCGCTTTGCCGATTCACGCGCGCGATCATTTCCGGCAGCTGGTGATAAGTCTGCGGCCCGAACACCATATCGACCCAGGGCATGCGGCGCTGGATCTCGGCGCCTTCGGCCTGCGCCACGCAGCCCGCAACGGCGACCAGCATGCGTCCGCCTTCTTTATTTTTCGCATCGCGGTGCGGACGCAAACGCCCCAGCTCGGAGAAAAGCTTCTCGGTCGCCTTTTCGCGGATGTGGCAAGTATTGAAAATAACGAGATCGGCGCCTTCCGCCTGCTCCGACGGCGCATAGCCGAGCGACGCCACGACATCGGCCATGCGCTCCGAGTCATAGACATTCATCTGGCAGCCCCAGGTCTTGATGAAAAGTTTTTTGCTTTTAGCTTGATTCATTTGTGCGTTTGCCCCGGTTTGTCTTCAGGGTTTAGTTTTATTCTAAGGATGGTTGGCCAAGCCCCATCTCCGACATATGAACTTCCCAGCTCTAATGTAAGTTTATCAGAAGGCTGTATAGTTTTTTTATTTTCGTAAATTTGTACCTCGCCTATATTGTTAAAATCCCACCAGCGCACAATATCTGTTCGTGTTTTCTCAGCGAGAGAAGAGCAGGCGAGCAGTGAGCTGGTTTTGGTTTGTGACTTAACATTTGTGACTAAAATGCCAATATCAAAGTAGCGATAAAATTCGCTTTTGTTCCAATAAAATTTTCCATTCGATATAGACAGAACTTTCGCCTCTACCTCACATTGAGGGTGAATGGGATTTTTCAAAGCCTCTGCTTTTGATGTGGCACACAACAACAAAGCAAGACCGATTAACTCACGGGCTGCATTCGTTATTTTTTTTCTTTTCACGCTTATACCTCATGACCCAGTCGATCAGCTCACGTTCAGGCCGTCGCCGTTCGTTTCATAACATCCCGCCCTGCGGCCATAGGCCGTCCGGTCAGGCACCGCTCCATGCCACGGGCAACCTGCTCATGGCAATAGGCGGCCAGTGCCTTGCGGTCGGGAAAGGCCTGCGGCGACACGGGCGGATGGAAAATCACGTCGATCGTAAAGCGCCCATGTTTAAACATGTTCCAGAGATGCCCCTGCAAGGTCATATCGCCGAACCAGGAATAAAGCGGCCGCAGATCGCGCGTCAGCGGCAGCCCGTTCAGCCCGGTGCAAACAAGGGAAACAGGCTGCACCTGCAAGCCGAGTTCTGACGGCACCTGCTCGGCCAGACTGAACAGGCTGCTTTTGAAAGGCAACACACGCATGCCGTCGGTCGATGTGCCTTCGGGAAAAAGGATGAGGCTTTCGCCGCGCGTCAGACGCGCGCTCAGGGAATTTTTCTGCTGATTGACGTGGCGGGCCTGCCGCTCGATGAAGGCCGTGTTCTGTAATTTGGCGAGAAACCCGATCAGCCACCAATCGGCAACTTCGGATTTGGCGACAAAATAAGCCGGGAGCAGTGCGCCCAAAACGATGATGTCGAGATAGGAGGTATGGTTGGCGACGAAAAGAATGGGCGACCCGCCCGCAACGGCGCCATGCGCACGAACGCGAAAGCCGAGAACGTGCAAGAGGCAGCGGTAGAAGATCAGCAGCACGCGAAACGGTTTTTTCGAGCACGTGATATTCACGGCCAGCTGCAACGGCACCAGAAGCGCGCAGAGTCCCAAAAACATGAGGGCGCGCGCGGCACCGATCAGACTGGCGCTGCGTGACGAAGGAATGGATTGACCAAAACTCATGAAGGGAATGTGCCACGGATTTCAGGGGGCGTCATCTGTTGTGGCTGCACTCAAGGTCCTATATAATGAACTTATTCAAGGAGGAGTCATTGAAAAACCCCGCTGATATTACGCCCGAAGACCTTCAGGCTGCACTTGAATTTACATTTGTCGCAGCGCGTCTGACAGATGAAAACCTAACGCTTATTATACAAAAACTGGGGTCAGCGCCACAAGGACACAGGCAGTACCAATACGAATTGTTGTTTAAGTTGGCGGGTGATTTTTTATTGAAACGTCTAGGGTTGGATGAAGAATTTTCAATGGGAGAGTTTTCTCTCTTTGACGGTACAAAAATTCCGCAAACGCCTGAAGAATTCAGGCATGCCGTAAAAGCCATATGTGAACGAAGCCTTTTAATCATCAAGGACCCGATGGTGTGGGAGCCCAAGCTGGAAACCTTACCGCCCTTTGATGACCGCCCTGCAGGGGAAAACGTTGCGGAGATAATAGAAAACACAGAGCCGCCGCCAGACATCGGCTTTGCCATTAGAAAGAAATTCACAGGAAGACCTGATGGTCTCGTCAGCATGCACCCCGTCACGCTGCTTAACTTCAATTATCCTTCACGGATGAGTTGATCCCCGATCAAGATTACTCCACAGGCAGCACGAT
Source organism: Alphaproteobacteria bacterium (assembly GCA_033763555.1). GTDB lineage: Bacteria > Pseudomonadota > Alphaproteobacteria > UBA9219 > UBA9219 > JALYJG01. The sequence goes on from JANRKK010000036.1 coordinate 78,518, forward strand.
GTCCTTTTTGCTGCTGCGCTCGTAGTGGCGGAGATAGCGACTGGTGATCAAATCAGTCTTGACGATGATGCACACATCCGTGGTGTTGAACTGGTGGTCGATGACCGCCCCCTCGCCGACGAAACCGCCGACGCGAATATAGCCCTTCAGCAGCGGGGGCAGGCTGTTGCCGCCATTGCGCGGGTCCATCTTCATGGTGTCGAACGCATCGTTCGGGTCGAAGGCTTCGCGCGGCAGAATCTTCATATCAACATATTGCCCCGGCAAGGCCCTCGGGCGCAGGCCCGGCGGCGCGAGATGATGATAATGCAGGTAGGATAAAGGCACCGCCAGTGCCTGCGGATCGGTGCCGGGCAGCGAGGCGCAGCCGAACATCAGGCGGATATCGTGGTGGAACACATAGGCCGTCAGCCCGCGCCAGAGAATTTGCATTACCGCGCCCGTGCGGTATTCGGCATCGATGCAGGAACGGCCGAGTTCCAGAATTTCGCCGGGATATTGCAGAAGCGGCGTGATGTCATATTCGCCAGCCGAGTAAAATCCGCCGCACTTCGCCGCCGTTGCGCGGCGGATCAGGCGGTAGGTGCCGATGACCGGGCTTTTGCCCTTGCGCATATGGTCGAGCACCAGAAGGTGATCGCAATGCTCATCATACTTATCGAAGTCGCGCAGACGCGCCTTCATCTCTGGCGTCGGGGTAGCGCCCATTTCTTCGTAGAAAACCTGGTAACGCAGGGCCTGTGCGGCGTCGACTTCCTCTTGCGAGGTGGCCAGACGCACCTCGAGGCCGCCGAGGCGCAGACGGTCATTGCTGAAATCATCGATCTTGTGAACCGTTCCGGTCATTTCTAACTCCTGAAACTACATGCTTTTTACCATATCGGGCCGGATTCTGGCCAGTAAAAGGGGTCTTAGAAATAGTTTCATGAGCGAAACAATCTTGCTAAAATTTGGCCTAGGCCATTTTAAGGTTCTGATTTCTATTGGAAAATAGCCGCTGTAAAGTCGGAAACCCTCGAAGAGTTAACATGAGCCGCACATCCAAATCCGCCACGCACACGGACGATCTGACGCCCATCGAAGCGGCGGCGGAAATGGCCGATCTCGCCGCGCAGATCACACATCACGACAGGCTCTATCACCAGAAGGACGCGCCGGAAATTTCCGACGCTGCCTATGACGCGCTGCGCATGCGCTACAAAGCGCTGCATGAAAAATTTCCGCATCTCGCACCGAAGGACGATCCCGAAGCGCGCGTCGGCGCCGCACCAGCCGCAGGCTTTAGCAAAGTGCAGCACAGCGTACCGATGCTGTCGCTCGGCAATGCCTTCACCGATGAGGATGTCGAGGATTTCATCGCGCGCATACGGCGCTTTTTGCAATTGCCGGATGACGAGCCGTTGAGCTTTATGGCCGAGCCCAAGATCGACGGGCTGTCGGCCTCGCTGCGCTATGAGCAGGGCAAGCTTGTGCGTGCCGCCACGCGCGGCGACGGCACCGCGGGCGAAAATGTCACCGCCAATATCCGCACGATCAAGAATGTGCCGCATCAGCTGCACAAACCCTATCCGGATATTGTCGAGGTGCGCGGCGAGATTTTCCTCAACCGTGAGGATTTCGCGGCGATCAATGAAAAGCGTGAAGAAGAGGGCGAGCCGCTTTTTGCCAACCCGCGCAACGCGGCGGCGGGCAGCGTGCGGCAGCTGAATTCCTCGATCACCGCTTCGCGGCCCCTGAAGTTTTTCGGCTATGTTCTGGGCGAAAATTCCGATCCCGCGCCAAAAACGCAGAAAGAGCTGCGCGAGCGGATCAAGGGTTGGGGCTTCACCCTGAATGAGCCCGCGCGCTTGTGCGGAAATCTCACCGATATGCTCGCTTATTACCGCGAGATGGACGAAAAGCGCCACAAATTGCCTTTCGATATCGACGGCGTTGTTTACAAGCTGAACCGCGCCGATTGGCAGGAGCGGTTGGGCTTCGTTAGCCGCGCGCCGCGCTGGGCGGTTGCGCATAAATTCCCGCCGGAGCAGGCAACCACGCTCCTGAAAAAGATTTTTATTCAGGTAGGCCGCACGGGCGCTTTGACGCCCGTTGCCGATCTCCAACCCGTGACGGTTGGCGGCGTGGTGGTCAGCCGCGCGACCCTGCACAACGAGGACGAAATTGCCCGCAAGGATGTGCGCGAAGGCGATACCGTGCAGTTGCAACGCGCGGGCGATGTCATTCCCCAGATTACGGGCGTTGATCTGAAAAAACGCCCGAAAAGCGCGAAGCCTTTTGTGCCGCCGGAACGCTGCCCCGAATGCAACTCCCGCGCGGTGCGTGAGGAAGGTATGGCGGTGCGGCGTTGTACGGGTGGACTGATTTGTCCTGCGCAAGCGGTGGAGCGTCTTCGCCACTTCACCAGTCGTCTTGCCTTTAATATCGAGGGATTGGGCGATCAACGCATCCGTGAATTATGGAATGAAAAACTTATCCATACGCCCGCCGATATTTTCCTCCTCCACAGGCACCGCAAAATGCTGGAAGAACGCGAAGGCTGGGGCGAAAAATCGGTCAGCAAACTGATGGACGCAATTGACGCGCGGCGGAATATATCCTTCGACCGCTTTATCTATGCGCTCGGCATCAGGCAGGTGGGCGAGGCGACGGCAAAATTGCTGGCGCGGCATTACCGCTCGCTGGAGAACTGGCGCGCGGCAATGCAGGCGGCGCGCAAAGAGGATTCCGAAGCCTGGAACGACCTGACCGGCATCGAGCAGATCGGCCCACTTGTGGCGCGCGATATCGTTGATTTCTTCGAGGAAGAACATAACCGCAAGGCACTTGATGCGCTGGCGAAAGAACTGACCATCAGCGATTACGCCGTGCCCGCCGCCGGAAAAAATTCGCCGCTGGCCGGAAAAACCGTCGTTTTTACCGGCACGCTCAGCCGCATGGGCCGTGCCGAAGCCAAGGCGAAGGCGGAATCTCTCGGCGCAAAAATCAGCGGCTCGGTCTCCGCCAAGACCGATTATGTCGTGGTCGGCCAAGATGCAGGCAGCAAGGCAAGCAAGGCGCAGGAGCTTGGCGTCACCGTCCTAAGCGAAGAAGAATGGTTAAAATTGGCGGGGGAGAAGTAAGCCTTTACCCAAGAGAGTTTTGTTGAATTAGCCTCGGAAAATCCTTATATTAAACTCATAATTACGGTTCATTTTTAATAGTTGAGTATTACACCGGGGCTAACAATGGCACAGGAAACTTCACTACAAATTGGATATTGGAAAGCCTCTCTTGAGCTTGGCAGGGCTCGCAAGGATTTCGACGAACTGCTTCAAAGAATAGAAATGATCTTGACCTGTTACGTGGGCGGGTATCTGCCCCAGGTAGCCAGTTTCGTAAACACTGTCGCTGTCAACAAAGACCAGCCGCGTAATTCCAGAGAAGCCAAAGCCCTTCGAGCTTCTCGAGACTTTCGAGAGCGCATAGCCGCCGTTCGTGATTTGAAAAGACTTTATGTCAAAGAGTGCGAGCAAGAAGGGCCGCGGCCTTCCTTTCCTGATCTTCCAGAACTTGATGTTTTGAACCAACGGGGAAATACTGTTTCTGCGGCCGCCACACGGAGAGCGACTCGTGAGGTCCGCGCAAGAAAAATGGGGCTTCTTGATCAATACCTGAAAACTGCTGCATGCCTTTCGGAGGAAAGCGCGGCTGTTCCTATAACCTTTCGTGAATATGCCGATAGCTGCGTCGAACTGAACAAATGGTTGTCTCGATGTCCAACCCAAGGAAAGCGCGTCGACCTCATATTGCGTACTTTTCCGCAACTAGAACACTATAGGTTGGCCCCCGTTTCGTAGTTTCAGAGCAGGAAATCCTTATCTTTTAAGCCCAGTTATGGTAACTTAGCGTGTCATTCAAGAAGAGCGGATCATGAAACGGCTTTTCCATTTCACTACCATTGAATGTTGTGCCGCTGTGGCAGCCATTGCTCAGGCTCGGCAACCTGTGGAGGCCACTCCAAGCAAGGCCCATTTCCATTACTCTTTTTTCTCCCCCACGGAGTCCGGCCGAAGCGTCAACCAAAAAGGCGTCGTGCCCTTTGTCGTCGGCGAGAATGGCGAGCCCATTCTTTGCACCACGACAAACACGACCGGAAAATTACCGGCTGCGGATGCAAAACTTGTTCACGTTTCAGCCAAACAGCCCACGCGTATGGAAATGACCGTTGATCCAGTTACCGCGCACCAGTATCGCTTGCGCGAAGCGGCTGGAGCTGTGACCCTGCTGCGCGAAACCACTGCGCAACGTGAGGAACGCTCGGATTCCGCGCGTTCCGGCACGGCAGCGCCGCAAAATTCGCTTAGCTGATTAAAGTTTAGCGCACACTCTTCGCATCAAAGGCCGGCATGCGCGCCATAACCGGTCGGTCGAAGCCTGCAGCCCGGCTCCATAGCGGCCCCAAACTGACTTGAACCACCTGCCATTGGCTCAGGGCCGCGCGGATCATGGCGCTTTCGATGCCAAAGCCCTTCAAAAGCTTCAGCGCTTTTTCCGCCGGGGTCAGCGGTGCGGGGAAGGTTTCGAACAGGATGGGTTCTTTCTCATCCAGATTCAGTTTTTTGCGCAAGGCTTTCAGCGCGACATCATAACCGCCCAGCTCATCCACCAACCCGATCTTCACCGCCTGTGCGCCCGTCCAGACGCGGCCTTTGGCGATGGCAGGCATTTTGTCCATCGGGATTTTCCGCGCATCCGAAACATTTTTCACGAAGGTGCGGTAAGTTTCATCCAGAAGCGCATTCATCCGCGCGCGCTGCGCCGGGGAAAAACCCTCGGTCACAGAAAACATTCCGGCATTTTCGGTGGTTTTCAGGCTGTCCCAGCTGACGCCAAGTTTCTGCATCAATCCGCCAAGGACGAATTTCCCTGCAACAACGCCGATGGAGCCCGTCAGCGTCCCGGCTTCGGCGATGATGTGGTCGGCATTCATCGCCACCCAGTAACCGCCTGACGCCGCCACATCGCCCATGGAAACAATCACAGGCTTGCCCTTGCCCTGCGCATGAACCAGCGCGCGGCGGATGGTTTCGGATGCTTCCGGCGAACCGCCGGGACTGTCGATGCGGAACAGGATGGCCTTGATGTCGCTGTCCGATGCCGCATTGTCAAAAGCCTCGGCCAGCTTGTCGGCTGCCATGATATGCTCACCGGAAAGTCCGGCGGGACCGCCATCCCTGTCCGTGATCAACCCGGTTCCGTAAATCAGCGCAACATGGGTTTTGGCCTTGTCCGCCGCCTTATGCGCATAACCGAGATAGGTCTCGACCGAAACATGTTCGGCATCTTTTCCAGCGGTTTTGTCCAACTCCTTGTTCAGCTCATCCGCATAGCCGATACGCGTGACAAGCCCGGCCTTTAACGCTTCTTCCGCCGTGTAGGGGCCATCACCCATCAATTGCCTGACCTTGGCCTTGTCCCATTTCCGGCTTTCGGCGATACCGCTGGCAATCTGATCGGCAAAATCCTCGATCATGCCTTGCATCATACTGCGCACAGGCGGTGTGAAACCATCCTGCGTTGCCACATCCATGACGGATTTATATTCCTCGCGCTGCAGGAAATCGCCTTTGACGCCAATTTTTTCCAGCGCCGTGCGGGCGAAAGGCGCTTCGAGCATAAGACCCGACAAGCCAACCGCGCCGACAGGCTGCAACCAGATCTGCTCGAACGCACTGGCCAGATAATAGGCTCGGTTGCCGCCGCCGAAACCGCCATAGGAGGAGGCGAAGGCGTAAGTGAATTTTCCACTTGTGCGGAAACGGGCAAGTGCCGCGCGAATAGCCTGCGCCTGGGTCAGCGAAGGCTGCGCACCGCCAAAGCGTGCGACGATGCCTTTCACATGCGGATCGCTCTTGGCTTTGTCGATAGCGCGCAGGATGCCGAGAAGCGGCGCGGATTCTTCATGCATCGCCAGATCGAAAGGCGAGGATTCGACCCGCTCAACGATAGGCTGGTCGAAATCCAGCACGAGCACGATATTTTCCGGCGGCTCAACCGCGCGTTCCTGTATGTAAAGGGCAACGCCGCTCAGCACCAGCGACAGGGTTGCAAAAAAGCCGATAACGGCAAAGAAACGTGTGATGAAGCGAAGCAAGGCTGAATCCTCAACAGGACAGCCTGCTTACCCCATCCTGCTGTTTAAGTCACGTTTGGAACCGCCGTCTTACGATGGCTGGCTTTCAAAACCACGAAAGGCTTTATCTCTTCGGGTCTGAGCCTGGCGGCGGTTAGCCTGACGGTTTCTTTTACCCGCGCTCTTACGGTCTTTGCGCGCCAACGCCCTGTCCATAGCTTCACGAAAAGCCTCAAGGACCAATGGTCCCTTCGCCGTTCCATCGGGTGATGCGCTCCCCTTATGTAAATGGACATTGACCTGGAAGCCTTTGCCATTCGCTGAAGCAACTTCAATCATGGGATTTCGGATGCGGCCACCATGTTCCTCGACGGCATCGGCGAATGCACCGCGCAGCTCTTTTTCTTTCCGTGGAGTTAGCGTGCCTGCATGTTGAACGGCGAGTTTAAAGGATTTTCCATTGACCAGAGGAAAAATAGGCTCTTCTTCAGGAATGTGTGACATGGCTTCGTTCATGACCTCATCCATGTTTCTGCCCTTTCCTGCCATTTTGAAAGATTGTTGACCCGTTACGCTTATTGAAGCGGCATAGGTATATCCATCTTGCCCATCTTCCCTTGTGAATCTGGCTACAATTCTTGATGGGCGAGTTTTGCGTTCCTCGGTTAGTTGACCCAGCCTTCGCTGTACGCGCTCCAATTCATGTGGCCGAAGTTCAAAGTTTTCAGCAATGATTTGCGGCGGCTTAAGCCGACCGACTTTTTTATTCTCTTCCCCCATAAACACCCTCCCCTATAGAATTTCGTATTTTTCAATATCATAAAATCCAGCCAGATCCGTCAAGCTGTAACCGACAGAAAATTAACCATAATTGGGGGATTTTTTATTTGCCGTCCTTCTTCTCGCGCCGTCTCTGGGCCGAGGTGGGTATCCGCAGGGCCTCGCGATATTTAGCGACCGTACGGCGGGCGACATCGATCCCTTCGCCATGCAGAATTTCGGCGATGCGATCGTCGGACAGGATAGCGTCCGGCTTTTCCTCTTCAATCAGGTTGCGAATACGGTCACGCACCGCCTCGGACGACACGGTCTCGCCGCCATCAGCGCGGGCCAGCGCTGTGGTGAAGAAATATTTCAGCTCGAACAATCCGCGCGGCGTGGCAATATATTTGTTTTGCGTCACGCGGCTGATGGTCGATTCATGCATTTCCACTGCGGCGGCGATGTCGCGCAGGATCAAGGGCCGCAATTTCTGCACGCCATGGATGAAGAAAGCATCCTGCTGCTTCACGATCTCGGCCGAGACTTTCAAAATAGTCGTCGCGCGCTGATGCAGCGCTTTCACCAGCCAGTTGGCCTGTTGCCAGCGCTCGCTGAGATAATCCTTGTCCGTCTTGGTGCGCGCCGAAGCCTGCACCTTGGCGTAATAGCGATCATTGGCGAGGACGCGCGGCAGATTGTCGGCGTTCAATTCCACATGCCAGCCGCCGCCCGGCTGCGGCCGCAGCAACACATCGGCCACCACAGGCGGCGCCATGTCTGAGGTAAAAGTCTGCGCAGGCTTGGGGTTTAGCTGGCGGATTTCCTCGATCATGCCCGTGAGATCTTCTGCATCCACGCCGCATAACTTCATCAGTGCCGCTTTTTCGCGCCGGGCCAGAAAATCAAGATTTTGCAGCAAAATATCCATCGCCGGGTCGAGGCGATTTTTTTCGCGTAGCTGAATGGCCAGGCATTCCTGCAAAGATCTTGCGAAAATTCCCGGCGGGTCGAGGCGCTGCAATGTGGCGACGACATCCCCGAAACGCTCCGGCTCCGCGCCCAGCTGCGCGCGCACCAGATCAAGCTCTGCGGGCAAATAACCCGCTTCATCCAGAAGTTCGGCCAAGGCCACGGCGATCAGCCGATCGGCGGGCTCCAGAATATCGACATGGATCTGCCCCAGAATATGTTCGCGCAGGCTGGGGCGCTCGGCGATATTCTGCACGGCAGAGAATTCGTCATCATCGAAAGAACCGCCGCGCGACGAAGCATGCGCATCATCCCCGGCATAGCCGTCGCTGGCCCACATCTCCTCCTCGCTGGTGGCAGGCGCGATTTCAACTTCCTTGCCTGACAGTGGCGCGGGGTCAGCCTCGCCACTTTCCCGGGGGGCAGAATTTTCCGACTCGGTCGCAATCTGCTCGGCCAGAGCGGGCGTGTCAGCCGTATCGTCGGCGCGTTCGAGCAGGGGATTTTGCTCGATTTCCTGCGCGACAAAATCGCCCAGCTCCTGGTTCGACATCTGCAGCAGCTTGATTGCCTGCTGCAATTGCGGTGTCATAACAAGGGTTTGGGACTGTCGAAGATCGAGTCTTTGGGTCAGGGCCATGCCCCAAGATTAGTCCCCGAAAGTTAACGGGTCATTGCCAAAATCGGGTTTTGGCACTTTTTTTGCATGGTTTTGGAAACGGAAGAATTTCGGGCTTTTAGGGGCCCGTCTGGGCCGACTTGTCATACCAGGATGCCGCCGCTTCGGACGGCGCATGGAAGGCCAGCTTCATACCCGCCACATCATCCAGCCTGCCGACCAGCGCCTCGCGCTGCGTCATGCGCATGATGGAAGAAAAATCCGCCAAGGGATTGCTGTCCTCGACGCTGGGCAGATTATGCAGAGCGAAACCGAGCGCGGGTCTCTGCAAAACAAAACGCGGCTTTTTATCCTGCGGGTCGACCGCAGCAGCCACGATGCCGAAGCCATTGCGCAGGAACAAAGCCCAGCTGCGGTTATTTTCGGCCGAGATTTGCGCAAAGACATGATCAGCAACACGGACAGATGGCAACCCAAGCGCCGCCTGCAGCAGATGCTGGGACAGACCATTGCCGCCCCATTCGGGATGCACCGACATGCTTTTCATGACGATGACGGATTCCGACGGGCCCGCATGGTGGAATGCCACATCATTGCGGGTGATGATGTTTTTATCCATGGCCTCTTCGAGCGTCAGCGGGCCCATCAGCGCGATCTGCGCGACCAGCTTGCCGTCCACGCGCATCCCGAGCATCAGGCCGTTTTCCCGCGCCAGCAACTTCTCAAAATAAGCGGACGGCTGCGGCAGGACGAACATTTTCTGGTCGTCCGGCAGGGCTGCGCGCGTCGCGTCCTGCAGCGCCAACACCTCGGAAAGATGTTGTGGCTCAAGCAGTTCCGGTATAGCCGTATCGCCTGTTTTGGGTAGGCTGACTTCGTTCATTGCGCGCTCTTGGTTAATATCCTTCGCGCAATGTACGGGTAAAAAGGGAAAGTAAAAAGTATTTTCGACGGAAATTAACCATAGCAGTCTACCATTTGCTTGCCATGAACTCCTTGCTAGGTTTATTTCCTTCATTTTTTAGAGGGAGAATATTTATGATAGATAAAGCATCGCTTCGCGCCGAAGCTGTGAGGCTGGGACAAACTGCCACGGTAAGGGGTGATTTCGCCGAGCTTCGTGAAGCTCTCTCCTCCCCCGAAGCTACCCGCGATTTTCGCGCAGGCCTCATAGCTGATGGCCTCGCAAGTGCCTGCGCGCATGGCAATCTTATAGCTGTTCATTTTTTTACGGATATGCTTTGCCCAAATCCGAATATCTATCCCGACATGAAACACAGCATTCTTGAGGAAGCCTTAACGGCCGCTCAAGAACACAGGGCGCCCCGAGACATTCGTGAGTACCTAGAAAATCAGGTGCGCTCCTTTATGGGCAAAAGAAGCATTGGGATTCGCGCGCGGCGCTTTGTGGCCTGAGTTTCAAAATTGACAGTTGGTATATTGTTTTATAATGCCATAACGAGGGAGATAATATTATGTCAGGTATAAATGATACTTTACAGGCTTATGTCGAACAAGTCTGTGTCCGCGCCTGCGCCGAAGAGCTGGGACGCATGGATCGCAAAGGCGAAAAAATCGCTGCGCTCCATCGGTATTTTTCAGAGCAACATGTTGATGCAGGCCGACGCGCTGAAGTTATCATCGCTGGCCTTACAGGCGCCATTTCTGGAAACAACTTGAAGGGTGTAGAGGCTTTTGCCGCCTGGGCTTGCGAGCGTTCTCACAAAGCTTGCCCTGCGCAAGAGCCAGACAAATGTGCCGGGTTTGATATTGTCTTTCAGGCCGTTTCTTCTGAGCCCATGAGATGGGCCAGTATAACTATCCGCCGATATCTCTATGGTAAATTAGCGACCTTAAGGCGGCCTGACCCCTTCAGGTCTTAATTAAAACAAACCGCCGCAATTCCTCCGTCACTTCCGGGTCGTGGCCAAAGAAGGCAGCGAAAGAAGGCAGCGCCTGATGCAGCAGCATGCCGAGCCCGTCCAGAACGGGATTGCCGCGCGCCCCGGCCCGCAGCAGCAGATCGGTGACCAGCGGCGCATAGACCATATCCGTCACCAGCGTATCTTTCGGCAAGGCGTCGAGCGCGATATCCAGCATCGGCTGCCCCTTAAGCCCGAGTGACGTGGCATTTACCAGCAATCCGGTGCCTTCCAGCGCTTGCGCATCACCCCAACCGTGGATTTTTATGCCGTTACCGAAATCCGCCGCCAGCTTCTGCGCGCGCGCAGCTGAGCGGTTGATGATGCGTATCTCCTTCACGCCCATATCCTGAAGCGCCGCAACGGCCGCCCGCGCCGCACCGCCCGCGCCGATGATCACCGCCGCACGGCCATCCGGCTTATAGCCTGCCGTACGGAGATTTTCGGCGAAGCCGTAAGTATCGGTATTCCGGCCCTCCAGCGTGCCGTCCGCGCGTACAATCACGGTATTCACCGCACCAATGCGCTTCACTACGGTGTCGATATGGTCGATATGCACAAGCGCCGCTTCCTTGTGTGGCACGGTCAGGTTCACACCGCGAAAACCCTGCGCCGGAAGATCGCGCAGCGCCTTGCCCAGCCCTTCCGGCGGTACCGCCAGCGGCACATAAGACCCTTCGATGCTATAGCGCTTCAGCCACCAGCCATGCAAACGCGGCGACAGGGAATGCTCCACAGGCCAACCCATAACGCCCGCCCGAAGTCCGGTCGGTGTCATGCCCGCTCCGCCGCCATGCGCTTTTTGTTCAGCAGCATCATGATCTCGGCCGCGGTTTCCTCGATCGAGCGGCGCGTGACATCGATCACCGGGCAGCCGAGCCGGGCGAAAAAGCGCCGCGCTTCCTGCACCTCGGCATGAACTTTTTCCAGATCGACATAAGGTGTTTTCTCATTCGGCTGCAACAAATGCAGGCGGTTTTTGCGCACCTCCACCAGGCTGCCCGGTTCTTTGGTCAGACCGACAATTAGAGGTTTTTCAAGCTTGCCGAGCTCCGCCGGGAGCGGATGGCCCGGAATGATGGGGATATTGGCGGCCTTGATGCCGCGCCCCGACAGATAGATGCAGGTCGGCGTTTTGGAGGTGCGGGACACGCCAAGAATAATAACATCGGCTTCGGCCAGTTGCGCCGTTCCATGCCCGTCATCGAAGGCCATGGCGAAATCCATCGCATCGATGCGCGCGAAATAATCAGCATCCAGCGCATGCTGGCGTCCCGGCGTTTGCGCTGATGGGGCACCGAAATGCGAGGCCATGGCCTTAAGGACAGGGGCCAGAACCGGAACGCCGGGAATATTCTGCGCCCGGCAAAATTCCTCCAACGCCTGCCGCAATTCTTCGTCAACAAAGGTGTAAAGCACCAACCCCGGCCATTGCTTGATGCCTTCCATCACCATATCCAGCTGTCTGCGACTGCGAATCAGGCTCCAGAAATGTTCCTGCGCCTTTACATTTTCAAATTGCGCCAGGCAGGCGCGCGCGATGCTATTGATCGTCTCGCCCGTGGCGTCTGACACCAGATGAATATGTTTGAGGGATTCCACTTGCACACAGTCCTTTTGAAAAGCGTGGATAAAACAGGCCGAAAAACGAAAGCGGCTTTTTCATCCCGGCTCGGGGATTTTCACCCCCATAAAGATTTCGCGTGGATTGTATTCGGTTCCACCCTGTGTGCAACGTGGATAATTTCAAAGCTGTTTTCCCTAGGATTCACAAGCCTTCCGAAACGCCTGAAAATTGGAGTTTTGCTTTTTACCAACAAGTCTCTAAAACTTCCTTACATGTCTTGCCGCCGCAAAGCTGTGCAAAAAGTGCCATCAAATTCCGGTAAATTTTATCCCCGTTTTTTGCCCTACCAACTACCATCACATCTTTTTTATAAAAATAAGAAAGGAAAAACCAGGTGTATAAAACGGACAAGCCTATCCTTGGCCTTCTGAGCGGATTGCAAACGGACCGCATGCCCGTGTGGCTTATGCGCCAGGCTGGACGCTATTTGCCGGAATACCGGGCTTTGCGGGAAAAGGCTGGAGGATTTCTTAAACTTTGCTTGACGCCGGAATGGGCCGCCGAAATTACTTTGCAACCTATCCGCCGTTTTCAATTCGATGCCGCGATTATTTTTGCCGATATTCTTCTTATCCCCATGGCTTTGGGTCAGAAACTGGAATTTCGTGAAGGCGAAGGGCCTGTTCTGGAAGCTTTGAAAGATGAAAAATCCCTTGCGGCGCTGAATTACGACGAAAAGAAATTATTTCCAGTTTTTGAAGCTCTATCCCTCGTCAAAAAGGATTTACCGAAGGAAACTGCGCTGATCGGCTTCTGTGGTGCGCCCTGGACGGTGGCCTGCTACATGATCGACGGCACCAGCCGGAATGATTTTCATGCCGCAAAACAATGGGCTGTGAATAATGCGGATAATCTCGACAGGCTTATAAATATTCTCGTCGATGCCAGCGAACTCTATCTTTCCGCACAAATCAGGACTGGAGCCGAGATTATCCAGATCTTCGACAGCTGGGCGGGATTGCTGGATGGCGAGATGTTCCATCGCTTCGTCGTAAAGCCGACACAGAAGCTCGTACAGCGCCTGAAAGAAAAACACCTACACATACCCATCATCGGTTTTCCACGCGCTGCAGGAGAAAATTACAGGGGCTACGCGCAGGCAACAGGCATCGATGCGCTCAGCATCGATCAGGATATAGCCTTGGGCTACGCAAAGGAATTGCAGGGCATCAAAACCCTGCAGGGCAATCTCGATCCCGCGCTTTTGGTCAAAGGTGGCGATGCAATGAAATCTGGCATTGAGGCTATCCTCAAAACCTTGGGTCCCCGGCATATTTTCAATCTCGGCCATGGCGTTGTACCCCAAACTCCGCCTGAGCATGTGGCAGAGCTGGTGAAGATTGTCCGGTCTTTCAGGGTATGAGCAAAACCGCCATCATTCTTTTCAATCTCGGTGGGCCGGATGCGCCCCAAGCCGTGCGGCCTTTTCTGTTCAATTTGTTCCGCGACCCGGCCATTCTGCGGATTCCGGCGCCGTTCCGGCAGCTTCTGGCCTGGCTGATCGCGCGCAGGCGGGAAAAAACCGCGCAGACGATTTATGCTCAGATTGGTGGGGGCTCGCCCATTCTTAAAAATACGCAGGCGCAGGCAAAGGCGCTGGAGCAGGCTCTGTCCGGCACGGGTGAGGTGAAATGCTTTGTTTCGATGCGCTATTGGCATCCCTTTAGCCACGAAATCCTGAAGGATATCGAGGCGTTCCGGCCGGACAGTATCGTCATGCTGCCGCTCTATCCGCAATTTTCGACCACGACGACGGCATCGTCCCTGCATAATTTTTGGGCCACGGTACAGGCGGAGGATGGCGATCTGCATGCACGCTGGGGCGAACTGAAAACCCGAACCATCTGCTGCTATCCTGAAGAGCCCGGCTTTATCCGCGCACTGGTGGAACTCACCCGCACAGCTTACGAAAAAGCCAAACCACATGGCAGGCCGCGCGTGCTGTTTTCGGCGCATGGGCTGCCGGAGAAAATCGTTCAGGCGGGCGATCCCTATCCCTGGCAGTGCGAACAGACGGTGAGGGCGGTTGTGCGCGAGTTTAACATTCCCGGCCTTGACTGGATTTTATGTTACCAGAGCCGCGTTGGGCCCCTGACATGGATCGGCCCCTCGACGGATGAAGAAATCCGCCGCGCCGGGCTGGACAAAGTGCCTTTGGTGATTGTGCCCGTCGCGTTTGTGTCCGAGCATTCGGAAACACTTGTCGAACTGGACATGGAGTGCCGCGCCATGGCCGGGCGCGTGGGCGTGCCGTTTTATATCCGCGTTCCGGCGGTCGGCACGCATCCCGGTTTTATCGGCGGCCTCGCAAATCTTGTGCAAAAGGCGCTGGTGAGCGAAGAGAATTGCCTTTCCGCCGCGGGCGGGAGAATATGCCCACGCGGCTATAAGGGCTGCGGAATGGCACCATGATCTACATTTGGCTCAAAGCGCTTCATCTGATCTCCGTTTTCGCCTGGATGGCGGGGATGCTTTATCTGCCGCGCCTTTTTGTTTACCACACGGATGCCAAACCGGGCTCGGAGCTTTCCGAAACCCTGAAAATCATGGAACGCCGTCTGCTGCGCCTGATCATCAACCCGGCGATGATCGCCAGTTTTGTTTTCGGCATCTGGATGCTGCTTTTAAATCCCGGCTTGATGCATCAGCCCTTTATGCAGGTGAAATTGGGGCTGATTCTGGCAATGACGGCGCTGCACGGGTTTTTGGCGCGCTGCCGCCGTCAGTTCGCTGATGACGCCAATCGACGCCCGGCGAAATTTTACCGCATTCTCAATGAAGCCCCGACGCTGCTTCTGATCGGCATTGTGATTATGGTTATCGTCCGGCCGGATTTGTGGAAACCGAATCCTCTAAATCAATTGCGTTTGGATTTTTCAACAAAGCTTCACCAAAATAGGTCTTCGGCACCAATACCTGTTCTTTCCCTGCCAAAAATGCCTGCAACTCCGAAACCACCCGCGAAATAACACCCGCCCAGTCGCGTGGCGATTCCTGCCGGAAAATACGAAGCGTCGGATACCAGGGATTATCCTCGCGTCCCAACAGCCAGCGCCAGTCGGATTCAAACGGTACCATCAGCCAGACGGGCTTGCCCATGGCGCCCGCCAGGTGCACAACCGCCGTGTCGACAGCGATGACCAGATCAAGCTCGGCCACCAGCCCCGCCGTGTCGGAAAAAAACGGCAGGAAGGGCTCGGCATCGAACACGCCGAATTCTTTCAGCCGCGCCTGATCTTTTGGTCGGCCTTTTTGCAGGGAGACAAGATGCCTGCTTTCCGTTTTCAAAAGGGGCTCCATCCTGTCGAAGGCGATGGAGCGGTTATGGTCGTTGCGGTTGCCCGGATTGCCGCCCCAGACCAGACCGACGCGCGGTTTCGGCAAAGCGGCGAGCCTTTCCCGCCAGGGCGCGCGCCAACTTTCCTCCGCGCGGATATAGGGAATGGGTGCGGGAATGGAGCTTAGTTTTGTTTTGCAGAAATAAGGCAGGCTCAACAGCTGCGCTTCGGCATCGGCGGCAGGCACGGGATCATCCAGCGTGATGACCGCAAGATCCGGAAAATTGGATATCAGCAGGCTTTGAAGAAACCCGGTCAGCTGCAGGGTGATTTTATCGGCGCGGTCGCGAATAAGCGGGATGTAGCGCAGACATTGCAGCGAGTCGCCCATGCCCTGATCTTCGCGCAGCAGCAGATGACCAACTTTCTGCCCCTGCCAGCGC
The DNA here is from genome assembly GCA_033763555.1 of Alphaproteobacteria bacterium. Taxonomy (GTDB): domain Bacteria; phylum Pseudomonadota; class Alphaproteobacteria; order UBA9219; family UBA9219; genus JALYJG01. The sequence goes on from JANRKK010000036.1 coordinate 94,253, forward strand.
GGCATGGAAAGCACTTTGCGCTCCCTGTCATCCAGTCTTTTTTCCCAAACCGCCCAGCCGCGCTCCAGATCGCCGATTTGCAAACGAGCCAGCGCTTCGTTCGTCCATGCGCCCGTCAGTTGCGGTTCCAGCGTCCGCGCTTTTTTAAACAGCGGGATGGCGCGTTCAGGATATCCGGCGGCCTTGATGATATTGCCCAGCGTCATGGACAGAACGGCATTGTCCGGGCGGTTGGCTTTTTTCAGCGCCGCATAGGCTTCTTTCAGACGCCCGCCCGCAGCGAGGATGACGGCATAGCTGTTCAGAATTTGCGGGCTGTCCGGTTTGAGCTGCAACGCGCGTTCGAGACAGGCGGCAGCTTCGTCGAATTTCCGCATCTCGCGCAGGATGGAGCCCGCCATGTCCCAGCCATCGGCCAGCGCGGCATCGAGCCCCAGCGCCTGTTGCACGGATTCCAGCGCCTGTTCCGGCCGCCCCAGCGCGCGCAGCACAAGGCAGCGATTGTACCAGGCTTGCGTGAGATCGGGATTTTTGGCGAGCGCCGCCTCCATCAGTTGCAGCGCGAGTTCGGGATTGCCTTTCTGCTGGGCGATGACGCCCATCATATGCAGGGCATCAGGCTGCTCGGGCTCTTCCGCCAGCACGGCGCGGTAAAGTTCCGTCGCGGCGGCAACATCACCCGCATGATGCCTGGCTAAAGCCGCTTCAAGTTTCGGTTGGATCGGCATGCGGAAAACCTAGCCTTCCGAAAGCCAAAAGCCAAACAGGGAGATGAAGCGGTTAGGCCGCTTCCAGAAGCCCGTAGGCGTACCACTGGATAATCGAGCGGCCGACAGCGTCTTCGATCATGTTATGGGCGGTTTCCGGCGTGGGCTCGGCCGTGTCCATGACGCGCGCCGCCCTGGATGGGTTTTGCGCCAGCCGCCCCAATTCGGGCAGCAGTGCGGCGACGGAATTGGCAAGCCCGGCGCGGTTCAGCGCCTGCATCACCAGCGCATCGCGCGGCGACAGGATGATGGCGCCGCCGAGAACGGGCGAGGCGAGCCAGACATCTTCGCCCGTGACATCGGTTTTATCGAGATAGAGGTTGAAGCTGCCGGACAATTTCGGCTGCTCCAGATTGCTCATGCCCGCACCCTGATAGAGGCCGCGCATCGGCTGCGCCAACCCGCAGGCCACCAAAATTTGCACTGCGCCGACGACCTCCATGGGTGCGAAACCTTGCCCGTCGGGATGGGCGAGAAAGTCACCGATGGTGGCGGGTGTGAGTGTCATCAGTGATGTCAGTTTGGCGAAAAGCGGGGAGGACAGGTCGATGACTGCTCCGCGCGCCTTGATTCCCGTTGGCACGCGCCCTTCCGGCAAAACGATGCCATAGGCAAAACCGCCGAACAGTTCAGCTATATCGGAAGTTTGCGGCGCGGGCTGGCGGCACCAGATATCCGAGCGCACGCGGCGGTTCAGGGCAAAATCCTTGATCGGTTCATAGAGCGGATTGTCGCGGCAGGAAACGATGACGGGATGCGCCTCGGGGGGCACCGACAATTCGATGTAATTGGCGGCGATGCTGCCATCCCCGGCATAGGCGAAATCGCGCGGTCGCAGAGCGACAATCGTGTCGAAAGCAGCAGATCGCGCTTCGCCCGCATCGTAATCCGCAAAAAACGCATCCGGCATATTCTGCGCGATGGCGTGGTCGAGTTTGGCGGCGACAGCGGGATTTTCCGAAAAATAAACTCCGCCAAGCGCCTTCAGCTCATGCAAAAATTCCTTGGCCTGATCAGCGCTCATCTCCGGCGCGAACTCGCGCACAAGAAAACGCAAAGCCCCGTCAGCGTCGTTGTAAGCCGCATAACTGTAATGAAACAGCCCGCCAGGCAAGAGAAGCTTGGCCGCCATATCGAAAAGCGCGGCGCGTTCGGACGCAGGCATGGGCGCCGAGCTTTCATCGGCGACCAGATAATTCAGGGGCGGCAGGGGCGATGCGCCCTGGAGGATTTGCGCAACGGCAGCTTCCGGCGTGACGGCAAGGAAGGTGACATTGTCGACCATGCGAGCGCGGGCCTGTTCCGTGGCGGCGGTGCAGGCGGCCGCATCGCTCATCAGGCCGAAAAAGCGGCCTTCCGAATTGCTGGCGGCCAGGCACATAAGAGCATAGGGCTGGCGGCAAGCGGCCAGGGCGTAGGCAAAGGGCGTGCCCGGTTTGCGGGGCGTGATACCGCGCAGGGCGCCGACATAGCTGAGCGATACGGGGCTGGATACGCTGCAGGGGGTCATGAGGGGCTCCATCGAAATCACCTTAGGCCAGAGTTGCGTAGCAGAAAAACCGGAAAAAATCTCTTCCAAATCCTCACAGAATTACAGGTAGTTCAGGATGCTGAGGCGCTGCAGGGATGCCGTTGCCGAGTAGGAGGCTTGCAGCTGGGTTTGCAGCAGATTGATTTTCGTGCCGATTTCCGTGAGGTCGACCTGTTGCAGATCGGTGATTTGATTTTGCAGCGCCGTGATAGCGGTGGTCTGAATATCCGCCTGGCGCTTCAGAATGTTGATGTTGTTCGCGACCCCGGCATGCAGCGATTGCAGGCCGCTTAGCGCACCGCTGAGCAGATTGGCGGCGCGGATCATGCCCGTATTGTAATCGTCGGGGTCGGTCTGGTCGGTGGCGTCGTTGAAGAATTGCAACCCCGCGACCAGCCGCTGCATCGCATCCGCGTTGCTGGTGATGCCGTACTGGACGGTGAAGCCGTTGCCGATGGTGACGGAATCCTGAGAAAAAGCCGCGGCGCTGGTGGTCGAGCCGTCATATTCGGAATCGTAATTCGGCAGCGTGGGGGATGCGGTCGGTGTGAAAGGCCAGTTGGGCGCGCCCGTCAGGGTGGTGAGATCGGCGACGGGCGGTGTTGAATAGCGCGACCCGGAATAAACATAGCGCCCGCTGACCTGCTGATTGAAGTCATCGGTCAGCTGTTTGAGATAGGCCTGAATCTGTGCCTTCAGCTGGACGACTTTGTTGGCGTCGAGATTCTGGTTGCTGGCAGCCAGCGAAGAAGCCTGCGCGGCGATGTCTTCCATGTCGTTCATGGTCTGGTCGTAAATATCCAGCCGCACATTCACGGTTTTCATGGCATCGATGTAGGAGCGGCGCTGCGAAATGACATTTTGAAAATCCATCAAATTGCGCGCGGCGGTCGGATCGTAATCCGTCAGATTGGTGTGCTTCTTGCCCGTCGCCAACTGTTGCGCCAGCGTGGCGAGATTGGACTGCTGCGACACAAGATTGGATGTGGTCAGCAGCTGGAGGCCGAGATTGCTTATGGTGTTTGTTGGCATATCAGAATCCTAAATCCCCGTCACACAATGCCCTTCAGCTCTTCCAGCATTTGCTTGATGGTGCTGATGACATTCGCCGAAGCGGCATAGCTGCTTTGCAGGGCGGTTAAATTCACAAGTTCGCTGTCCACATTCACGCCCGTCGCGTTGGCAAGACTCTGTTCATAAAAAGCCTGCTGCTGCTGTGCAGGCAGGCTTTGCGAATGAACGATGTTTGCCGCCTGCTGGAAGCCCGAAAGGAAAGCTGTTCCGAGATCGGTGTAGGTGCCGTTATTGACGGCAAGCCCGTCGGCCGTGAAATTGCGTGGCGCGGACAGGGCTGCCACGACGCCGAGGCCGCTCGCGGCCTTGACGGTCTGGCTGCCATCCAGAAGATTCGCATTGACGACGAAAGAGCTGGCGTCATTCGTGCCGTTGATTGTGAAAAATCCTGCAGCCAACTCGCCTGTTGCGGTCGTCGCATTGTTGTAGGCATAAGCGAAAGTTTCCGGCGGCCCGGCGCTGGATGTTGTGAAGGCAACGGCGACAGCCTGCAACTGGTCGTTCAGCTTGCGGATGACCTCGCTGCCGGAAGCGGTGCCGACAGCGGCGGGCGAGCCGTCATAATTAAACTGAATTTGCGCCTGCAACCGACCCCCGTTCAGGGAGTTGGTGACATTCATCCCGCTGCCTGACGTAATGTTGGTGCCGTCATAAGAGAAAATTTCAGCGGCAGGCCCGTCAATCAGCAGAAGCCCGCCCGGCGTATAAAGCGCAAGCTGGCCGTTGGGTCGCGGCAGCGTGGTCACGTTGGTGATGGCGGCGATTTCCTTGATGACGCGGTCGCGTTCATCCTCAAGATCGCCTGTCGGCTGACCGGAACTTGTCGCCGTCGCGATCTGCGAATTTAAAAGCGCAACTTTGGACAGCGAGGCGTTCAGGGAAGTGACCGTGGTGGAGATATCATTCGTCACCTGACGGTTGAGCGCCGTGATGGCGGAAGCGGTGTTGCGAACTTGCGCCGCGAGATCGACGCCCGCCTGAATAACCGAAGCCTGCTGTGAGGCGCTTTCCGGCGCTGCCGAAAACTCCGTCCAGGCGGCCTGAAAACGCGCCAGCGCGTTCGATAAAGGCGGGTTGTCGGAATTGGAGCCGAGCATCGCCTGCACTTGCTGCAGATATTTGTCCTGTGTATCCAGATAGGAAGCGCTGGATGTCGCGTTGTTCAGCGACGTGGACAGCGCATCATCCGTGACGCGGAGATAGCCCGAGACAGTCGCGCCGCCCGAACCTGTGCCGAACGATACGGAGCTGACCAGAGTCTTTTTCTGGGTGTAGCCCGGGTTCTGCGCATTGGCGACGTTGTTCGCCGCCGTTTGCAGCTGTGCCGTGGTTGTTTTCAACCCCGAAAGGGCGATCGACAGGGCTGAAGTCAGCGACATGAAAAATCAACCTCCTTTAACCCTGTACCGCAGACTAGACGGCGTTAATGATCGTATTCAGCATGTTGTTGATGGTCGTGATCGTCTTGGAGTTCGCCGAGTAGATCTGCTGTGCCTGGATCATGTCGGTGAACTGCGCGGCAATGTCGACGTTCGAGGATTCCAGCGAGCTGCTGGTGATCACGCCCGCGCCCGTTGTACCCGGCGCGCTGTAGCGCGGGGTGCCCGAGGCGAGAGTTGCCAGATAGGCACCGCCGCTGATGCGCTGCAGCTGGTTCTGGGCGAAGAACTGAACAATCGGTACCTGTGCGATCGTCTTCAAGCTGCCGTTGTTGTAGTTCAGCGACACGAAACCGTTCTGGTCGATCGACAGGTTGGTGAAGGAACCTCGCGGCAAGCCATTCTGGCTGAAGGAGGTTACCGTCACGGCCGTGTCGGCGAACTGCGTCAGGCCGCTGGTTGTGTCGTAGGCGCCGAAATTGAGCGTCAGGCTTTGCAGGCCCTGAATATCGATGCCCGAGAAGTCGAGATCAAACTGAACCTGCGCGGCGTTGACGGCGGAGCTTGTGTTGTCGACTACCGTATAGGCGCTGCCGGATGTGATGCTGTCGACCGTACCGATATTGGTCGTGTCGTTGAACACGAAGGGTATGGACACCGAGAAATCGGCCGAAACCGGGCCGGAGCTGGTCGAAACCGTGCCGCCGCCGCCTTCGACAACCACATCCAGCGTCCAGTTGTTGGCCGCGTCCTTCGTCCAGGTGAAGGTCATGTCATGCGTGTTGCCCAGCGCGTCGAAAATCTTGAGCGTTGAGGGATTGGATGTGAAATTGACATCGGCGCTGGAGGGCAGGTTGGCGCTGTAGCTGACACTTGAGCTGGGCACCGGGTCGTTCAGAAGCGCGGAAACTTCAATCGGCGCAGTGGTTGAGGTATCAACATTGCCTTCGGTGTCGACGGTATAGCCTGTCAGGTAGAAGCCTGCGCCATTGACGAGAAATCCGCTTTTATCAAGCGTGAAATCGCCGCGGCGGGTGAAGGCGACATTGCCGTTAAAGCTGGTGGAGCCGTCGGCGTTGATAGTCGCGGATTCAACCGCGAAAAAGCCCTGGCCTGTGATGGAGAGCGAGGTGGGCGTAGCCGACTGGATCAGGTTGCCCTGAACGTCGTTCTGATATTGGGGTGTGGCGCGGACACCGCCCGGATTGTTGAAGCTGGAGTTGGATTGCGTCACCAGCGATTCAAACTGGGTGCCGATGCTTTTGTAGGCAACCGTTTGCGCGTTGGCCAGATTGTCCGAGATGTTGCCAAGCGCCGAGGATTGAGCTGTCAGACCGCCGACCGCGACGGTGAGAGCCGAGAATAATGAAGCCATGGTTACCTCCTGATGTTGAACGTCCGTGGTTTCGGCGGACGCATAAATTCTGGCTGGTTCTCAGCAAGCGCTGTGCCAAGGTACAATTCTTTGATTTCAAATGATTTTTTCCGGTGCGTGGAGGCATGCATGCTGTAGCGGGGCAATTCTTTCCCCGTCCTGCGCGCGGTTTTTGCCCCGCTTTGCCCCTGTTTTGCCTTGCGTGGATGAAGCTGTTATCACCCCAACGGATATTGAGGGAACGCATCATGGCCGCATCCGCCCAGGCCCAAAGACTTTTTCCAGATCTTCCCCTTGTGGAAACCGAAACGCCATTGATGGCGCAATACCGTGCGCTCAAGGCGAAACACGAAGATTGCCTGCTGTTTTTCCGCCTCGGCGATTTTTACGAACTTTTCTTCGATGACGCAGTCAAAGCCTCACGCGCGCTCGATATTGCGCTTACCCGCCGCGGGCAAAGTCAGGGGCAGGACATACCTATGTGCGGCGTACCCGCGCATTCGCATGAAGCCTATTTGGCCAAACTGATCCGGCAGGGCTTTCGCGTCGCGATCTGCGAGCAGATGGAAGACCCGGCGACGGCAAAGAAGCGTGGTGCGAAATCTATTGTCACGCGCGATGTGGTACGCATCGTAACGCCCGGCACGGTGACGGAAGACAGCCTTTTGGATACGCGCGCGGCGAATTACCTCGCCTGCATCGCCGACAGCGGCGGCGAAATGGGCCTTGCCTGGCTCGATCTTTCCTCCGGTCAGCCAATAACACAACCCGTTACGGTAGCCGATCTCGGCGGCGCGCTTGCGCGCATTGAGCCCACAGAAATCCTTGTCTCCCAGCGTCTTGTAGAAAGCCCTGAGCTGTTCGACATTTTCTCAATCTGGCGCGATCAGCTGACTTTGCAGAATAGCAGCCGCTTTGACAGTGAAAATGCCCGTAAGCGCGTGCAGGAATTATACGGCGTGCGCGAGCTGGCGGCCTTCGGCGATTTTTCGCGTGCCGAGGTTGCAGCGCTTGGCGCCTTGCTGGATTACGCCGAGCTGACGCAGAAAAACGATCTCAAGCATCTGGGTAAGCCGCAGAAATTAAGCTCGTCGCAGACCGTGGCAATCGATCAGGCCACACGTCGCAATCTGGAGCTGACGCGCACGCTTTCCGGCGACCGGCAAGGCAGCCTGCTGGCCGCCATTGACCGGACGATGACCGGCGCGGGCGCACGTCTTCTCGCTTCTCGCCTCATGGCACCTTTGACGGACATCGCCGCCATTCGTGCGCGGCTGGATTCTGTTGCTTTTATGGTTCAGGCTTCGGCTCTGCGCGAAACTCTGCGGGATGCGCTGAAGCAGACGCCGGATATCGAGCGCGCCTTGGCGCGTCTCGCGCTCAATCGCGGCGGGCCGCGCGATCTGGCCGCCATTCGTGATGCCTTGCGACAGGCGGAAGCGATGCGCACGGTCTTGCTGGAAGCCAAAAAAGCGCCACAAGACATAAAGACCTGTGCGCAATCACTCGGCGAGCATGGCGCACTGATTGATCGGTTGGAGCGCGCCCTGGCTGAAGAGCTGCCGATGCTGGCGCGTGACGGGAATTTCATTGCGCGGGGCTACGCGCTGCAGTTGGATGAGCTGGTCGCGCTGCGCGATGACAGCCGCCGTCTGATCGCGGGGCTGCAACAGAATTATGTGCAAGCCAGCGGTGTTTCGACGCTGAAAATCCGGCACAATAATGTCATCGGCTATTACATCGAAGTCACCCCGGCACAGGCCGACAAATTACTGGCGAAGAAAGACGTGTTCATTCATCGCCAGACTCTCGCCAGCGCGGCACGTTTTACAACGGTGGAGCTGAGCGAGCTGGAGCGCAAAATTACCGAAGCCGCCGACAAGGCACTGGCGGTGGAAATGCAGCTTTTCGCCGATCTCTGCGGCGAGGTTTTGAAGCAGCATGACACCCTGCGCCGTACGGCGGAATTCATCGCCGTACTGGATGTCACAACGGCGCTGGCCGAGCTCGCGGTCGAACAGAACTATGCACGGCCCGTCGTTGATGACTCGCTAGCCTTCAAAATTGAGGGCGGACGGCATCCGGTTGTCGAGCAGGCGCTGAAAAATAGTGGCGCCAATTTTACGCCTAACAACTGCGATCTTGCACCGGATGTGCGGCTCTGGCTGCTCACCGGGCCGAACATGGCGGGCAAATCAACTTTCCTGCGGCAAAATGCGCTGATCGCCCTCTTGGCGCAGATGGGCAGTTTTGTTTCTGCTGCCTCGGCGCATGTGGGTGTGATTGATCGTCTCTTCAGCCGCGTCGGTGCGGCGGATGATCTGGCGCGCGGCCGCTCGACCTTCATGGTCGAGATGGTGGAAACAGCGGCAATTCTCAATCAGTCGGGTGCGCGGGCGCTGGTCATCCTCGATGAAATAGGTCGCGGCACAGCGACGTATGACGGGCTTTCCATCGCCTGGGCGGTGGTCGAGCATTTGCATGAAACCAACGCATGCCGTGCGCTTTTCGCCACGCATTATCATGAGCTGACCTCGCTGGCGGCACGGCTTTCCGCTCTGCGTTGCTACACGATGAAAATCAGGGAATGGGACAAGGAAATCATCTTTCTGCATGAGGTTGCAGCGGGTACAGCAGACCGTTCCTACGGTATTCATGTGGCGCAGATGGCCGGATTGCCGGGGCCCGTCATCGCCCGCGCCGAAGAGGTCCTGGCAAATCTGCAAGCCAAGGCGGAAAACGGCAAAACCGCAAAACTGGAAAATCTGCCGGATTTCAAAACACAGAAGGCCACGCCCGCTTTGTCACCCAGACAAACCGAACGCGAAAAAATGCTGGCGATGATCAATCCCGACAGCCTGACGCCTAAAGAGGCTTTGGAATGGATTTATAAATTGAAATCCGCAGGAGAAAAAACTTAGCTTGGTTTTGCGCCCTTGGGCGCGCGCGTACGCTTGCGAGACGGTTTTGTAACTTCTTCTATTGTGTGAATGGGGTGCGGAAAATCCTTCGTGGTTTTGGCAGATATGGTTTTGCCGCCCGACTCCTTTAATTCAGGGACAACGCCCAGTTCTTTGAGTTTTCCAAGAAACTCATCAAAAAATTTTGTAATCTCTTCTTTGTCATCATCTGGTACAGGAATTTCTTTGCCACGAAATCCCTCTATGCGGACAACTTGTCCGTTCTTGTCGCACTCAAACTCCACGATACCGCAACGGATTGGGTAATCGCCGCCGCCCACATGGTAGTCAATGTAGCCTAAGCGGTGGTCACCGTATTTATATTGTTCGATGCGGGTAATACCGCGATCAGCTTTGTCAACTTGAACAATGCTCGGTTTTGTATCTGACGACATTAATCATTCCTAATGCAAAGCAGCTTTTCAATATTGCGAGTGGTCGCACAAATAACCTGCCAAAATCAAGCGATAAATTACTTTCGCAGCGGTTTCTGCGCGAAAATCCCTTTAAAACAGCATAAAATCAAACTTCGCCATCGATCTTAACCGCAATTTGACTGAACAATTCTTCGTTCAGGGCGCGGCGGAATTCAGCGTGCGCGGACGCTCGATGCCGATAAAGCCGTGCGGATATTTGGCGTAGCGCTTGACGATGGCATCGACCTGGCCGCTATAGATCAGTTCATCCATCGCTGTATCGATCATGGAGCGAAATTTATCGTCGCCCAGCGGCAGGATAAACCCGGCGGGATAGATGCGCACAGGCTGATCAATAAGAACCAGCTTCAGTTTTCCCCGGTTATGCTCGTTATATTCCCCGAAATCATTAGCGCTGGCGAAAGTGAGGTCGGCTTTGCCCGTTGCCACGCTTTCAAACACCATGCCCATGCCCGCCATGTCGGGCAGCGTGAATATCTGCGCTTTTGGGAAATCTTCCTCGGCGATGAATTTTGGATTGTCGCCATCCATGGAGGCGATTTTAACACCACTATCATTGATGGCCTCACGGCTGCGATTGAAGCGCGCATCCTTGGCGCGCGTTACAACAAACAGCGGCTGGTAATAATAGGGCCGCGCAAAATAGGCCTGCCGTCCCGTGGAGGGGTTGATCCAGTAAGCGTTGCACAGCGCATCGAAACGTCCGGTATCCAGCCCGGCCACGGCGGTGCCCCATCCTGTTTCCTCCGCCCAGACGATTTTCATGCCCAGCTTGCGCCCCAGCGCTTCGGTGATGTCGTAATCGAGCCCGCTGATTTTGCCCGTGTTCGGGTCTTTGACGAAGTTGGGCGGGAATGGCACATAGCCACAGCGGATGGTTTGCGTTTTCAGAGCACGGCTGTAGGCGGTTTCCGGCGCTTTTCCTTCCGGCGAACGTGAATGCATAACGCTGAATGTGGCGACGCTGATCAGCGCCGTGGCGACAGTCCATGTGACGGCGCGTGAAAGATTGCGGGTAAAAGCCATGATGCATGTCCTTTCCAATAAAATAAGCGAACGCCCTTATTCTGTCGGCATTGGTCATAAACACAAGTGCCGCGAAGCCTGTGGATAAACCTGTCGGCAAAAGCCTTTTTCGCAGCGTTTTTGGCCGGAAAACATACTTTTGTAAACGCGACATAAAACAACGCCAAATGAGGCAAGGAATTGAAACTGCTGGCGATTTTTGTGGCGAAAAAATGATTTCGGCTTGCCAATGTTCTTTTTGGCCTGTTTGCAGGGCTTTTGGCGGTTTCTGTGAACAAAAACCAGCGCGGCTGCGCGAATGCGGGAGAATGAGTCAAGAAAAAAACCGCCGCTTTTTCCAAGGATTCAGCGTGTGCGCAAAGATTTTTTCCGCTTGAGATGCGCGCCGCCATCAACGGCGATGATGGTGCCTGTGATGGCCTGGCTTTCGACCAGAAAACGCACGGCCTGCGCGACATCCTGGGGCGCGATAAGGGTTTTCAATGGCGTGGCGGCCACAAGTTTGCGGAAATGCCGGGGCGTTTGGCGCGGGCTGGGCAGTACGGGGCCGGGCGCCACACCATTCACGCGTACTGCGGGAGCAAAACGCACCGCCATTTTCAATGTCAGCGCCTGCAGATCCTTTTTGCTTTTGCTGTAGGCCGGGAAATTGGCTTCCGGCGGGTTGGCGTCTAGCATATTTACGATCACGCCCGCCCGGTGCGGCGGCACCTGTTTGCGAAAGGTTTCGCTTAAAACGCGCGACGCATCGAGATTGATTTTTTTGTGGCTCTGGCCGTTGTGCTCGAGCCGTGACGGCACAAACAGGCAGGCATTATTCACCAGCGCAGCAAGGGGTCCGTATTTTTTATTCAGGGCCGGGATGAATCGGCGTACGCGCCCGGCATTTTCCAGATCGAGCGGTGCAAGTCTCGCCTTGCGCCCCAGCGCGCGGATGGTGCGCGCCAATTGCCGCGCCTCTTTTTCCGAACGGTTGTAATGGATGATGATATCCCATCCGGCCCCGGCAAGCTCGATGGCTGTTGCGCGGCCCAGCCGCCGTGCCGCACCTGTGATCAGGGCCCAGCCTTTCATGCCTTCTCCGTGCGTTTTGGCAATCCTGCCAGCGCGGTCAAAACCCCATGCCAGGTGCGGATTTCCTGCTCGGTCATGCCCGCGCGCTGCAGCATATTCTGCAGGCTGCGCACCATGCTGGGACGCATATTCTCGGCGACAAAAAACCCGGCTCTGTCCAATTCATCCTCAAGCCTGCGGAAGAAATTCATGTAATCCTCATGCGGCGCCGGGTAGCTCGCGCCCAGATGGGTTTGCTCGGGCGGTGTGCTGTCCTGCATTTGATACCATTCATAGCCGATCAGCAAGACAGCCTGCGCGAGGTTGAGCGAGGCAAATTCAGGATTCAAAGGGATCGTAATGCGCGCATGGGCCAGTGCCACATGATCGCTGGTCAAACCGCTGCGCTCGCGGCCGAACATCACGCCGATTTTCTGTCCACCGGCGCTGCGTGTCGTCATGTCCGGTGCCGCGGCGCGTGGCGTCAGGATAAGATTGATCATGTCATGCGGACGCGAGGTGGTGGCATAGACATAATTCAGATCGGCCAGTGCCGCTTCGACTGTTGCAAAAATTTTCGCGTTTTTCAGAACTTCATCCGCGCCGGAGGAAGCAGCATCCATGCGCTGCTGATGAATTTCACCGAGCGGCCACGGATCGCGCGGGTTGACGAGGCGCAGATCATGAAGGCCGCAATTCATCATCGCGCGCGCGGCCGTACCGATATTTTCGACCAGCTGCGGTTCGACAAGGATAATGGTGGGCGGTGCGAGCATGCCGCTTTATCGCTTGATGCGCTCGGTCGGGTCAACGGGTTCGCTGTTATGTCGCCATTCAAAATAAAGTTCAGGCTTGCCTGCTGATTTCACGGGCATGACGCCCAGAGGCTCCCCGGTATTAACATCCTGTCCCACTTCGGCATCGATACGCCCGAAACCTGCCAGAAAACTGTGGTAGCCGCCGTCATGCTGCAAAATCATGATCTGGCCATAACCCTTGAAAGGCCCCGCGAACATAACCCGGCCTTCCTGTGGCGCGACGATAGGGCTGCCGGAAGAAGCGCTGAGTGTCAGGCCCTGATTGACGACGCCGTCGGCATCGCGCCCGCCGAAGGGCCGCACAACGGTGCCTGCCACGGGCCAGCGGAGAAAGCCGCGCAAGGCGCGTGGCACGGAGGGCTTGCTGCCCCGGGGCGCAACCTTATCCAGCAATTGCCGCAAATCCTGCGCCTGATTGGCGAGTGCCGCGAGCTGACGATTAATGGTTTCTTTCTGCGCTTCGGTGCGCGTGAGCATTCCTTGCCGGGTTTTGACAAGCTGGTCGAGGCTGCGGCGCTGCTCATCCAGATTTCTTTGTGCCGTGGTGACAAGGCGTTTCTGCGCGATCATTTTTTCTTGCGCCTCGCTCAGCCCGGCAAGATCTCGGGCAATGGCATCCGCCTGCTGCTGGAGCCGCGGCAAGGCGGAGCGCAGCAGAATGCCGCGGTGAATATGGTCGGTCGTGGGACCGGAGCGCAGGAAGAAACTTTCCGGCGGCTGGCGCGAAAGCTCGATAAAGGCGCTGAGCAGCGCGTTGAGCTTTTCCCGCTCGCTTTCCAGCTGCAGGCTTTTCGCGGCGATGTCGCGCGTCAATTCTTCCAACTTGTCTTCCAGTTTTGATTTTTCTGTCTCTTTGACCTGCAGATTCTCAGTGGCAACGACCAGCTTGCCGCGCAAATCTTTCAGCCCTTCGCTGGTCTCTTGCGCTTTTTTATCGAGCGCTTCCACCTTCTGTTGCTGCTTTCCTATCTGGCTTTCAATTTTGCGTAAATCATCTTTGGTTTGCGCATAGGTAGGCGCTGGCAGGCTCGCAGAAACGAGAGCAAAAAAACAAACAACTAGCGGATAGGTGCGCATCAACGGGTTATACAGGCGTGACACAGTTCGCGCCAGACCGAGAGATCAGGTATGTAATGCAGGAAGCTCTTGTGTCTGTGTTCTGACCGGACGTGACGGGCCTTGTGTGGGGCGGAAGCGTTCCGCCAAAAAGGGCTGTATACCCCAGGCTTCAGCATATTCGCGCATTGTGCTGTCGCTGGAAAAACGTGATCCAGCACGCATGTTGTCGATGGATTTTGTCAACCAACTTTCCGGATCATGCAGATAAAGACCGCGCGCCGCTTCTTGTTTGTCCCAGTAATCGGAAAAGTCAGTTGCCAGCGCCCACCTGTCGCCGCTCCAAACACTCTCCGTCAGGCTGCCATAAGGGGTTTCGGTTTGAATGAAACGAAGAGCGCGGCGCAGGCGCGATGGGTTGTGTTCGTCCGAAGAGCCGATAAAATCCATAGGATTATACCCGTTTTGTTGCAGGGCGGTGAGATCGTCTTTTGTCCGCCCAAAGAAGAATATATTACTCCGGCCAACTTTCTCCCCGATCTCAACATTTGCACCGTCCTGCGTGCCGATCGTCAAGGCGCCATTGAGAGCAAATTTCATGTTGCTGGTTCCGGAGGCTTCTTCGCCAGCCGTCGATATCTGCTCGGACAAATCGGCAGCAGGAACAATAATGCGCGCCACGGACACGTTGTAATTCGGGATAAAGGCAATTTTGAGCTTATCGCCAATCTGTGGGTCATTATTTATTTTTTTGGCAAGAAAATTAACAAGGGCCAAGCAATCCTTGGCAGCATCGTAACTATCAGCAGCCTTGCCAGCGAAAATTTTTACTGTGTCAGGGCGCGGCTGGCCGGGGTTTTGGATAATGTCCTGATACAGGGCAACAACATGCAATGCATTTAATAGTTGCCTTTTATATTCGTGAAATCTTTTGACGTGAATGTCAAAAAAGGCATCAGGGCTAACTTGAGGGCCCCCTAGCTGTTTCACAAAATCAGCAAGCCGTTGCTTGTTGGCGCGCTTGATATCTCTGAAGCGATTACGAAAATCAGGATCACTTCGCGGCCCCCATAAGCCTGATGAAATTTGCGGAAGGTCGCTTATCCAGTTCTCATGGCCCAGGGTTTCGGTAATCAGGATCGCCAATTCGGGGTTGGGTTCGAGCAGCCAGCCACGCGGCGTGATACCGTTTGTGTGGTTGACGATGGCGTCTTCGCCACGCAGGGCGCGCAAATCAGGAAAGAGGGTTTTTGCCATGAGCTCAGAGTGCATTTTGGAAACGCCATTGGTTTGGCGTGTGCAAAAAGCGGCCACATGACCCATGCGGATATGGCCCTCGTGAACAAGTGAGACTCTTGCCTGAACATCCCACTTTTCCTGTTGGGGGCGGCAGGCCATTTTGGTCTCAACTTCGTTCATCAGATCGGCTTGCAGGCCCTGAATGATGCCGTAATGGCGCGGGAGGACATATTGAAAAAGACCTGTGTGCCATCTTTCCAATGCTTCTGGCAGCAATGTGTGGTTGGTGTAAGCGCATGCGGTGCGCACAATCTCACATGCTTTTTTCCAGTCCATACCATGCTCGTCCACCAGCAGGCGCATCAATTCGGGCACGGCAAGAGCGGGATGCGTATCGTTGATTTGAATGGCGACAAATTCGGCCAGATTGTCGAGCGAGGGATGATTGTCCAAATGACGGGCGATAATATCCTGCAAGGAACAGCTGACGAGGAAATATTCCTGCATCAGACGTAGTTTTTTGCCGCGCTCATCCTTGTCGGAAGGATAAAGCCTGTCATTAATAAACCCGGCAATCTCGCCAAATTCAGAGCCTGATATTTTTGCGTCAGACGCGACATTCCACAGGCGTTTGGTGTTGACGCCTTTTCCGTCATAAGCCGGAATCATGATGTCATGGGCAATGCCGGGAATTTCAATGGCATCCACCCATTCAAATCGGTCATTCTGCCAGCCATGAAATTTGACGGTATAGCGTCTGTCTTCGCGCACCACACCCCACGGGTTGACGCCGTCGATCAGCCACTTATCGGGCAGAGCTTCCTGGCGTCCGTCACCATTTATGTGTTGGCGAAAAAATCCGTCGCGATAAAACAAACCATAAAACACGACAGGCAAATGAAGGCATGCAGCACTGTCGGCAAAGCAGGAAGCTAGGCGCCCCAGTCCGCCATTGCCAAGGCCGGGATCGGGCTCATGACCAAAAACTTCCTTGGGGTTCTGGCCCAGATTTTCCAGCGCTTCGCACATGGCATCGTGAATGCTTGCGCCGTGCAGTGACGCCCAGGTGTGAGGGCCGGGAAGATATTCAATGGAAAGATAATGCGCTGTTTTGATGCCCGCCATGTTGCGCGCTTTCTGCGATTCTTCCCATAGGCCCAGCAGCCTTTCGCGCGCGGTTTCGGCGACAGCAACATACCAGTCTGTCAGCGAAGCGCTTTGCCTGGTTTTTTTGTGCCGCTTGAGAGTTGTCAGCAATGCTTGTTGCAAATCTTTTGCTGATGGCACTTGGAAAGAATCCGAGTCAGTCACGCTATGATTCATGGAATGCCTGCCCTAAAAAAATCGCCATGCGGCGAATCACGTCCGAAACATAAACAAATGCTACGCCCTAAACAGGCGCATCTTCAACGGAAATGGGATTAAGAATTCGCCCTGTGGATAAGCTGCAGCGCGGCTTAATAAGCCTAATGCACCAACAGCGTTTTTCCGTCCATTTCGGCGGGTTGGGGCATGTTCATGAGCTCCAGAAGGGTCGGAGCGACATCCGCCAGCCTGCCCCCATTGCGCAGCGACTTAACGTTTTTGGGGCCATTGACCAGCAGGACAGGCACCAGCTCCAGCGTATGGGCCGTGTGCGGGCCGTTGGTGGATGGGTCATGCATCCGCTCGCAATTACCGTGATCGGCCGTGAGCAGCAGCATCCCGCCCTGCTTTTCCACGGCAGCAAAAACGCGATCAAGGCAGACATCAATGGTTTCCACTGCCTTCACCGCCGCCTCGAGGATGCCTGTATGTCCGACCATATCGGGATTGGCATAATTCACCACGATGAAGTCGAATTTTCCGCTGTCGATGGCAGCGACGAGTTTATCGGTCACTTCCACCGCCGACATTTCTGGCTGCAAATCATAGGTCGCGACTTTCGGCGACGGCACCATGATGCGTTCTTCGCCTGCATAAGGCTCCTCACGCCCGCCATTGAAGAAGAAAGTGACATGCGGATATTTTTCTGTCTCGGCGATGCGCAGCTGTTTGAGGCCCGCACGCGCCATGATCTCGCCCAGTGTATTTTCGATTTTCTTCGGCGGGAACAGGGCGCTCAGCAATTTATTCAACGCTTCGGAATATTCGACCATCCCCGCCGCCGCAGCAAAACGCACAATCTTCTCCCGTGCAAAACCGCTGAAGGTGGGATCGAGCAGTGCCGTCAAGATTTCCCGCGCACGGTCGGCGCGGAAATTGGCGAAGAGAATACCATCGCCGTCTTTCATGCCTGCATAGCCGTTGAGGGCGACGGGCAGGACGAACTCATCCGTGACACTGGCGGCATAGCTCGCCTTGATGGCGGCAGCGGAATCATCAGACGGGGCACCCTGCCCTTCGACCAGCAATTCATAGGCTTTTTCAACGCGTTCCCAGCGTTTGTCGCGATCCATCGCGTAATAGCGCCCGCACAGCGTGACAAGCTTCGTACCGGAAATATTTTTCAAATCCGCTGCCAGTTTGGCAATCTGCTCGGCGGAGCTTTGCGGCGGCACGTCGCGTCCGTCGAGAAAAGCATGCACGGCAACCGGAATGCCTGCCTTCGCAACCTCACGCGCCAGTGCGACGATATGATCCTGATGCGCATGCACGCCGCCCGGCGAAGCGAGGCCCATCAGATGGCAGGTTCCGCCGCTTTGTTTCAGTTTGGCGATTAGCTGCTGAAGCGCTGTGTTTGAGGTGAGCTCGCCCTTCGCAATCACCTGATCGATCATTGGCAAATCCTGATAAATCACGCGCCCGGCGCCGAGATTCATATGCCCGACTTCCAAATTGCCGATCTGGCCTTTGGGTAAACCAACATGTTCTTCGGACGCATCCAGAACCGCATGCGGCGATGAGGCCCAGTATGTGCGAAAGACGGGCGCCTGGGCGCGCTCGATCGCATTGTCGCTGCCGCCTTCGCGAAAGCCCCAGCCGTCAAGAATGCACAGTACCACCGGGCGCGGACGTTGAGTATCAGCCATCATTAAGCCTTCGACAGAAATTTGGCGGCAATTCTATCCATTATTTCCGCGAGTTCCACATCTTTTGCCGTGACGCCGCCTGCATCATGCGTCGTCAGGCTTACCGTCACTTTGTTGTAAACATTCGACCATTCGGGGTGATGGTTGAGCCGCTCAATCTCCGGCATGCAGGCTGCCATGAAGGCAAAAGCATCCGCGAAGCTTTGAAAGACAAGCTTTTTCGTGATTTCATCCTCGTCATAAATCCAGCCGGATGCGGCGAGGCGTTCAAGAATTTGGGGGCTGATTTTGGCGTGATTCATGTTAAGTCTTCTCGGCTAGGCTCACCCAGGCTAACATAAAGATATAAACTTGGAGAAACTCATATGGCTGAAACGAAAAAAACAAAACGTGGCGCATGGGCGTATTTTGCAGATGCCGCGACTGAAGCTGCTGATGTCCTATCTGTCGCTGCTGCTGTGGGCATGGGAATGCTGGTTGACACGGTGGGCCTCAGAAAACCTCGGTCGGCCCATTACTTGTTTCAGGCCGCAAGTCAAGCCAACACGGCCACTCGCCAAGGCCCCAAGTAACTTCGTCAATCAGGCCAGCTGCTCTTCCCTTCGCGGTGGAATACGCGGCGCGGTTTGATAGGTGAAGGTCAGTTTGTCGGCTTCTTTATCAAGCCCAACAAGAACGACGCCGCCTTTTTGCAGCGCGCCGAACAGAAGTTCTTCCGCCAGCGGCTTTTTCAGATGTTCCTGTATCGTACGGCCAAGCGGACGCGCGCCATACAGCGGGTCGTAGCCCTTCCGGCCGAGCCAGGCGCGCGCCTCGGGTGACAGCTCAATCGTCACGCCGCGGTCGGCCAATTGCCCTTCCAGTTGCAGGACGAATTTTTCCACCACGCGGTCGATAACATCCGCCGACAGGGAATTGAAGGTGATGATCGCATCCAGACGGTTGCGGAATTCCGGCGTGAACATTTTGTTGATGGCTTCGGTGTCTTCGCCCGTGCGGCGTTCGCGCTCGAACCCTATGGCGTGCTTCGCCAGATCGGCGGCACCCGCATTGGTTGTCATCACCAGAATGACATTACGGAAATCGACGATCTTGCCGTTATGGTCGGTCAGCTTGCCGTGGTCCATCACCTGCAAGAGAATGTTGTAAAGATCGAAATGCGCTTTTTCGATTTCATCGAGCAGCAACACGCAATGCGGATGCTGGTCGACCGCATCGGTCAGCAACCCGCCCTGATCGAAGCCGACATAGCCCGGCGGCGCACCTATCAGGCGCGAAACACTGTGCCGTTCCATATATTCCGACATATCGAAACGTTTGAGCTCGATGCCGAGGCTGGCGGCCAGTTGCCGCGCCACTTCGGTTTTGCCGACGCCCGTGGGGCCAGAGAAAAGATAGCTGCCGATGGGTTTTTCCGGCTCACGCAGACCTGCGCGTGCCAGCTTGATAGCGGCAACGAGGGCAGCAATGGCCGTGTCCTGCCCATAGACCATGGCCTTCAGATCGCGGTCGAGATTGCGCAATGTCTCGCGATCATCCTGCGTCACGGATTTTGGCGGAATACGCGCGATCTTGGCGACAATGGTCTCAACATCTTCCACTGTGATGACAACTTTACGTTTATCGGCTGGCACCAGCATTTGTGCCGCGCCCGCTTCGTCGATCACATCGATGGCTTTATCCGGCAGTTTGCGGTCGCCGATATAGCGCGCCGACAATTCCACCGCCGCCTTGATGGCGTCCTCGGTATAGGTCACGCGATGATGCTCTTCGTAATAGGGTTTGAGGCCGAGGAGAATCTTGATTGCATCTTCCTGTGACGGTTCATTCACATCGATTTTCTGGAAACGACGGACGAGCGCGCGGTCTTTCTCGAAATAATTCCTGTATTCCTTGTAGGTGGTCGAGCCAATGCAACGCAGCGTACCATTGGCCAAAGCGGGTTTCAGCAGGTTTGAGGCATCCATTGAACCGCCGGAGGTCGCGCCCGCGCCGATAATGGTGTGGATTTCATCGATAAACAAAATACCGCCGGGAACGGTTTTCAGCTCGGCCAGCACATTTTTCAACCGTTCCTCGAAATCACCGCGATAGCGTGTGCCAGCGAGCAAAGCGCCCATATCAAGGGCAAAAATCGTCGCATTTCGTAACACATCGGGAACTTCGTTTTTGACAATACGGCGCGCCAGACCCTCGGCAATGGCGGTTTTACCGACGCCGGAGTCGCCGACATAAAGCGGATTGTTTTTCTGGCGGCGGCACAGAACCTGAATGGTGCGCTCAACCTCCGCGGCGCGGCCGATCAGCGGATCGATTTTTCCTTCCAGCGCCTTGTGATTCAAATTCGTGCAATAGGCTTCCAGCGCATCCGGACCTTTTTTGTTCGTACGCTCGGCACTCGCATCTTCATCCGCGCCGCTGGGCGTGCCACCCGCGTCAGCGCCGGATTTTGCCTTGGTAATGCCGTGGGAAATATAATTCACGGCATCGAAGCGTGTCATATCCTGCCCTTGCAGGAAATAAACCGCATGGCTTTCGCGCTCGGAGAAAAGCGAAACAAGAACATTTGCCCCCGTCACCTCCTCGCGGCCCGAGGATTGCACATGGATGACAGCGCGCTGCAGAACGCGCTGGAACCCGGCGGTCGGCTTGGCATCATCCAGCCCTTCGGGCGTGGCGAGTCCGGAAAGCTCTTCATCCAGATATTTGATCAATTCACCGCGCAGACGGTCGAGTTTGATGCCGCAGGCGCGCATGACAGCGACGGCGTCCTGGTCTTCCGTCAGGGCAAGGAGAAGATGTTCAAGCGTGGAATATTCGTGGCGGCGCTCATTCGCCAGTGCCAGCGCGCGGTGCAGGGTGCGTTCGAGATTACGGGACAACATGGAACCCTCCACGGGCTTGCGGATGGTGATGCATCATATCACTTATAAATGGTAGCAATCCAATCCTAAACAAGGGGTAAAAACAGGCTGTTACCGGAGGTTTGAGGCGCGGCTTTGAACCTTGTAGGATGCCGTTCCGTCCCTAATTCTGCGAGGCGCGTCATGAAAGTCACAGTGAATATCGAATGCACACCGGAAGAAGCGCGTGCCTTCATGGGCCTACCGGATGTTCAGCCGATGCAGGAAAATTTGCTGCGCGAGTTGGAAGCGCGGCTCAGCGCTAACATCAAAGCGATGAATCCGGAAAGCGTGATCAAGACATGGCTACCCGCCAGCCTTGAGGGTGCGGAGAAAATGCAGAAAATGTTCTGGTCGCATATGCAGCAGGCGGTGTCCGGCATGACATCAACCGCCAGCAGCGCGATGGGCGGCTTCGGCGGCAAATCCGGCGAATGACAAGCGATCCGCCGCTTTTTTACCGTGCGCATGTTTTTGTCTGCACGAACCAGAGGCCGCCGGGCCACAAGCGCGGCTGCTGTGCCGGAAAGGGTTCCGAGCAGCTGCGCAACTATATGAAAAAACGCGCGAAGGAATTGGGTATCGAGGGCGTGCGCGTTAATGGTGCGGGCTGTCTTGATCGTTGTGAGCTTGGCCCCTGTGTCGTGATTTATCCCGAAGGCGTCTGGTACGCACCGCAGAACGAAGGTGATTGCGATGAAATTCTTGAAACCCACCTTAAGCAGGGCAAACGGGTGGAGCGGTTGATGCTGAAGCCTGATCCGAACTTGCCTGCAACGTGAGTTTCGGTTCCACCATCTTCGCCCTTGCGTCCGCGCCCGGTCGCGCCGGGGTTGCGGTGTTCCGTATTTCGGGGCCGGAGGCGCAGAAAGTTTTTTCTTTGCTTGGGCGCGACTACTCTGCGCCGCACCCTCGCGAAGCGACCTTACGCAAATTGCATCATCCGCAGACGGGCGAAGTGATCGATCATGCGCTGCTGCTCTGGTTTCCTGGGCCCGACAGTTTTACGGGCGAGGACGTGGTTGAATTGCATACACATGGCGGCCGCGCGATTACCACAGCGCTGACGGACATTCTGCGCACCTTGCCCGGTTTCCGCATGGCCGAACCCGGTGAATTTGCCCGCCGCGCTTTTGAAAATGGCAAGCTCGACCTCACGGAAGCCGAAGCCATCGCCGATCTGGTCGATGCCGAAACGGAGGCGCAAAGACGACAGGCGATGCGACAATATGAAGGTGCCTTGGGCGCGCTTTATGAGGGCTGGTGTGAAAGGCTGAAACAATCCCTCGCTTATCTTGAAGCTGCCATCGATTTTGCCGATGAAGATCTGCCGCAGGATCTGGCCGACAGGCAGACGGCAGCCTTGCGTGAGCTGATCAATGAAATTGTCGCGCATCTGAATGATCAGCATCGCGGCGAGCGTTTGCGCGAGGGGTTCTCCATCGCCATTCTGGGCCCGCCCAACGCCGGAAAATCCAGTCTTCTGAACGTGCTGGCGCAACGTGATGCCGCCATCGTGTCGGCCACAGCAGGCACAACGCGCGATGTGATCGAGGTTCATCTTGATCTCGGCGGTTATCCGGTGACGCTTGCCGATACGGCGGGTTTGCGCGAAACGGCAGGTGAGATCGAAAGTGAAGGTATCCGCCGCGCCCTGGCCCGCGCCGAAAAAGCGGATTTAAAACTTCTGGTGTTCGACGGTGCGCATTGGCCATGCCGCGATGAAGCAACGCAAAGACTGGCGGATGATCGTGCCATTCAGGTCGTGAACAAGGCGGATGTGATTTCTTCCCGTGATGCTGGATATCTTTTCCTTTCAGCCAAAACAGGTGAAGGTATTCCGGCGCTGCTCGAGAAAATGATGCATGAGATTGATTTGCGCTTCGCTGCAACAGGTGCACCGCCCTTGACCCGCCCACGCCATCGTGCGGCGCTGGAAGAAAGTGTCGGGCATCTGCGCCGCTCATTTGCTGCCGCCGAGGCTGAGCTGCGCGCCGAAGATACGCGCCTCGCCCTGCGCGCCCTGGGCCGCATAACAGGACATGTTGGCGTCGAGGATTTGCTCGATGTTATTTTCAGGGATTTTTGTATTGGGAAATAAGGGCGTTAGATGGTAAATAATTGTGAAACTAATAAATAATTTTCTAAAAATCCTCTTTCACAGTAGGATAAGAGAGCATCTTTTTTGTCAGTATTTAAAGGGATTGGAGAGGCCAACGGCAATGAATAAAGCAATCAGACATTTTTTCCCTTTGGCCTTGAGCTTTGGTGTCGTCTTTGGCGCCGTTCCATCCAGAGCAATAGCGCAGTCGACGTCGCAGAATTCTTCAGCATATGGCCCATCCATATCTTTACCGGAGGGCTTGAGTGGCGAAGTCGTCAACTTAACCTGTGGTGCGCAAGAACTTTCTTCTATGGTGGTCGCGCGCATTACAGATTCAAAAAATCCGGCAACCAGCTTTAGTATGGGCGTTTCTGCGAATCCTGCAGCTCCTGTTTCTTTTTCGCCACCGCCGGTAGAAGCAAGAGACCTCACGTCCGTTGTTGATGCTTTGAGAAAATATGTGGTTGGACACTGTCAGGGGCTGTTGCCGAAGCCAACTCCTTGAAAGCTGCTTTCAGGCTGCCGCCGTCAACACATCGCCGAGCTTGTCGAGCAGATATTGAATATCTTCGGGGCCGAGATCTTCATACTGCGTCAGAACCCGTTCAATCACCCGTGCTTTGTAGCGTTCGCGGTCATGTGCGCCGCCATCCATCGGTGTTTCGTGCACCACATCAATGGCGATGCGCATGGCGGGAAGAAAGCGCGACGGCAAACCCGTCTTGGCGTAAAGCGATTTGAGGCCCAGGCGTCCGGCATCGTGAATCAGAATCCGCGCATTGACGACCGGAACATCGGCCATCACCGCCATGGCGGTTTCAAAAAACGCAATGTCACCCATGCACAGGGCACGCAAAACCAGTGACAGGGTCAGCCGTTTGTTGCGATGCATCTGCGTCACCAGCTTTTCCAGCTCCTGCTCGCTGGAGCTTCCGCTGAGATTGATGATGGCACGCTCCCGGCTGCGCATGACGATATCGGCGGCCAGCGTGGGTGGAACTTCATGGTGGCTGACAAGGTAATCTTTCAGATTTTCGGACACCATCGTCACCAGCCGTTCCGTTACGGTGGCGGGCAGGCTTTCGCGCTTGACGATTTTTTCTTTGACGCTGTCGCTTTCAGCAAAACGATCGACGGCTTTGGTCATGCTGGTGTCGCTGATCTTGGCCCCTGTGTTGCCCATCAGCGTCGCGACAGCTTTTTCCGCGCCCGAGGTGATCAGCGCCTCTGAGACTTTTTCGGAAACCACTGTGCGGTTGGCGATAGCTTCCTGCTTGGATGAAGCGCCTTTCTGAATAACAGCGGCCAGATCATCATCGGTCAAAACTTCGGAATGGGTAAGAATCGGCAGCGCCACGCTTTCGATATCATTGGCCAGCTTCACCGCGACGTCATGCGGCAGGCGCGCGGCGCGGCGCAGGCTTTGTGAGAGCGCCTGACGGACGGTCACCTCAACATCCTTCGCCATCAGGCGGACGACATCTTGGGCGAGCTTCAGCTCACTATCCGTCAGGGCAGGACTGTCGATTTCCTGGGCGAGCTTGCTGGCGACTTCGGCGCGCACATGGGCCGAAGGCTCGGCGAGCAGTTTGGCGACATCGGCCTGGGTGAGCGTAGAAGTCACGGTCGGAAGCCCGGAAACAGAGAAGCGCCGGATAAGGTAAAAGCCTTTCTAGCACAGGGGACTATGGCCGGAAATATTTGCTTCTTTATTAAGAAGCCCTAATATCGGCAGACTTAAAAAGGCTGGTTTTTCGGCCTAAACGGGCTTCTGGTGGGGTTGCCGCATGCTTGATCTGAAACAGCATATCCGCAACATCCCGGATTTTCCGAAGCCGGGCATACTCTTTTATGACATCGGCACGTTGTTGGCCCATGGTCCCGCCTGGCGCGAAACCGTCGCGCGGCTGGTGAAAATTCTGCAACCCCTCAAGCCTGATATGCTGATCGGCATCGAATCCCGTGGCTTTCTGGTGGCGGCTCCTCTGGCGACCGAGCTGGGGACCGGATTTGCCATGGCGCGCAAGAAAGGCAAATTGCCCGGCAAGGTTTTTTCCCATAACTACACGCTGGAATACGGAACCGATACGCTTGAAATGCAGGAAGGCATTCTCAAGCCCGGCATGCGCGCCGTGGTGTGCGATGATCTTCTGGCTACGGGCGGAACGGCGGCGGCGACAATCGCGTTGGCGCGGCGCATTGGCGCGGAAGTGGTGCATGCTGCTTTTATTGTTGAGCTGGCTTTTCTCAAAGGCCGCGCAAAACTGGATGTCCCTGCGACAAGCCTTGTCAGCTACGATCAATAAAAATTTGTTTAGTGAACGCTGGCGGGTTGCATATCATGCTGACGCACGGTGGCGAAAGCCAATGACCTTTCATTGACAACCGTCAGTGGCGTGCCATCTGCCGCATGAATCGCATGCAGCCTTTGGCCGTTGATGGTCACCGTTTTGATATAGGCGATATCTTCAAGGCCGAAGCGCCCCAGATCGTGCGTGGAAAGGCTTTTTCTCAACATGTCAGCCTTGCTCAGCATGAACGCCTCCTCCGCCTTTTGCCATGCTTCGAGTCTACCCCGCGATTGGCTAAGCAATGCTTAATTGGACTGGCTTTCCAAAGAGTTGGCTGTGCAGGCGCGAAGGCGTCGCCTCATCGCCTAAGCCCCGATAATTAAAAGCTTCTTAAGGCTTTTTCTGGCAAAATCGGTGAATTGAGATAATTGCAAGCTTTCCTCTCTCGTTGTTTCCAACGGGCAGGAGCAGAACTCAACGGACGCGAATGCAGCGGCTCAACATGAAAAAGATTCTTTTCAATCCAGTTTCTGCGTCGCAGCAAGGAATAGCCCTAAATACCCGTGCTGCACTTGCATTGATGCTGACTCTGGCGCTTCTGTGGCCAGATGCGGCGTTTGCACAGGCTGTTACGCTTGGCAAAACATTTTGCAATCTTTATGATAATCTGAATCCCTTTAGCAAATTTTTCTCAATCATTGCCTATGTCGCGGGCGGGTTTTTTGTTGGCAATGGTCTTTATAAACTTGTCCAATATGCTGACAATCCAAGCCGTGAGCCCTTGCATGCGGCTCTCGCGCGTATAGCTGGCGGTTCGGCGCTTCTGGCCGCGCCATCTGTCGTTGGAACCCTGATCAACACCCTGTTTACCACGCAGGTGGGCGGAGGTTTGAGAACCTGCAATCCCGGAGGTGTTGCGGCGGCCAGCGATGTTGCTTTGGATACGCTGGTAAAAAACCTGGTGGGGAATATCAAAGATCCTCTCACCATTTTAATGTCTGTCACGGCTTTCACGATCGGGCTCTTTTTCATCATTCGCGGCCTGATGAAGGCATCCAAATACGGTATGGATCCGCGCACGCATTCGGTGACAAATATTCTGGCCAATCTTCTGATCGGCACGGTTTTGGTGACAGTTGGCCAAAGCCTTGGTGCAATGTTAAGCACCGTTTTTGGCAACAGCGCAGTACAGGAAAGCGTGGTTGATTGGGCCTTTGTTGACGATATTGGGGGCGATACGGCGCGCTTTAAGGAGGCCGTCAAATACGCCCTGATCTTTTTTCAGCTGATCGGGATGATCGCCTTTATCCGTGGCTGGCTGATTGTCAAAAGCGCTGTTGAGGGCAACGGCCAGGCGACGATAGCGCAGGGCATCACGCATATCATCGGCGGCGTCCTGGCCATCAATATTTTCTATTTCCTCAAGGTGATGGACGTCACCTTCGGGACGGGCTTCCTGTAAATTTTAATTTGTGTTGAAGCGCAACAGATAGGCCCCGACCACGCCAGGCAGCTTTTGTATTTCGCCCAGCAGGGAAGTTGAGACATCACTGTCCACCGCCACCAGTGAAACCGCATCCGCGCCCGGCACTTGCCGTCCCAGCGTAAAATTGGCGATATTGATTTTGGCTTCGCCCAGTTTGGTGCCGAGACGGCCGATAAAGCCCGGCTTGTCTTCGTTGCGGACGAACAGCATGCGCGGCGTGAGCTCGGCTTCCAGACTTACCGTATCGATGCCGACCACGCGCGGCTTGCCGCTGAACAAGGTTCCGGCAACATGAAAAGTGCCGCTCGAGGTTGCGACCTCCATCCGCATCAGCGTATGGTAATCACCCTCATTTTCCGAGCGCGTTTCGCTTAGTTTAATGCCACGATCTTTCGCGACGACAGGTGCGTTCACCATATTCACATGGTCAAGCGAGGGTTTCAGCAGGCCCATCAGCGCAATATGTGTCAGCGGCCGCGTGTTCAGCGACGCCACATGGCCTTCATAGGAAATCTTGACGGAAACAATGCCCGTCTGGGTGATCTGCCCCGCGAAGCTTCCCAATTGTTCGGCCAGCTTCATGTAGGGCCGTAATTTGGGCGCATCTTCAGCGGAGACCGATGGCATATTCAACGCATTGGTCACGGCGCCTGTCAGAAGAAAATCACTCATCTGCTCGGCGATTTGCAGCGCGACATTTTCCTGTGCTTCGGTCGTGGAGGCGCCGAGATGCGGCGTGGCGATGATATTTTCCATGCCGAACAATGGATTTTGCTTGGCGGGCTCTTCGGCAAAAACATCGAGCGCCGCCCCCGCGACATGGCCGCTTTCCAGCGCTGCCTGCAAATCCGCCTCGACAATCAGGCCGCCGCGCGCGCAATTGATGATGCGCACGCCTTTTTTACACTTCGCCAGCGCCTTGGCATCGATGATGTTGCGCGTCTGCTCCGTCAGCGGTGTGTGCAGGGTGATGAAATCCGCGCGCGGGAAAAGCTGATCGAGCTCAACTTTCTCGACGCCCAATTCCTGCGCCCGTTCGGGCGTCAGGAACGGATCATAGGCAATGACCTTCATTCGCAGGCCCAGCGCGCGGTCGGCGACAATCGCGCCGATATTGCCGCAGCCGATAATGCCCAGAATTTTACCCGTGACTTCCACACCCATAAATTTGGACTTTTCCCATTTCCCGGCATGGGTCGAGGCATTGGCGGACGGTAATTGCCGCGCCAGCGCCAGCATCAGCGCTACCGCATGTTCTGCTGTGGTGATGGAATTGCCGAAGGGCGTATTCATGACCACCACGCCGCGCGCGGTGGCGGCGGGCACATCGACATTATCGACGCCAATCCCCGCGCGGCCCACGACCTTCAGCTTCGTCGCGGCTGACAGAATATCCGGCGCCACTTTGGTCGACGAGCGGATGGCAAGCCCGTCATACTGGCCGATGATGCTTTTCAGCTCTTCCGGCTTGAGCCCGGTTTTCTGCTCAACCTCAAGCCCGCGCTCCCTGAAAATTTCCACGGCGCGCGGCGACAGGGCATCGGAAATAAGAACTTTGGGTTTCATTGCATTTCCTCAAGCGGCAATTTTCATCTCAGCACGGCAGGTGGCGTATCCCCAATCCAGCCATGTGGTCAGGATCTCGATATCCTTTGCTTCGACCGTCGCGCCGCACCAGATGCGCAACCCCGGCGGCGCGTCGCGATAGGCGTTGATGTCGAACGCAGCGCCTTCTTTTTCCAGAAGCCCGGTGAGTTTTTTGCAGAAATTCGCCTGCTCCTCGCGGCTGAGCTTCACAAGCCCGGGGTCGGCGAGTTTCAAACAGACAGAAGTTGGCGAACGTATCGCGGCATCGGCACACAGAAAATCCACCCAGCCTGCACGCTCGACCCACGCAGCGAGGATTTTAAAATTCGCCTGCGTGCGCGCGACCATGCCCTTCGCGCCGCCGATGGAGCGCACCCAGTTGAGGCCATCCAGCGCATCCTCGACGCACAGCATGGAGGGCGTATTGATCGTTTCGCCATCGAAAATATTCTTGTTCAGCTTGCCGTCATGGGTCATACGGAAAATCTTTGGCATCGGCCAGGGGGGCGTGTGGGATTCAAGTCGCTCCACCGCGCGCGGCGACAAAATCAGAATGCCATGTTGCGCCTCGCCGCCCAGAACTTTCTGCCAGCTATAGGTGACGACATCGAGTTTGTGCCACGGCATGGGTATGCCGAAGGCCGAAGAGGTCGCATCGCAGATCGTCAGCCCCTTGCGATTGTCAGGAATCCAGTCGCCGTTCGGCACGACAACACCCGCGGTTGTGCCGTTCCATGTGAAGACGACATCACGATCAAAATTCGCTTGCGCCAGATCCGGCAGCTGTCCGAAATCGGCGACGAATCCGCGCGCCTCCAGCGGCTTCAGCTGCTTGACGCAATCCGTCACCCAGTCCTTGCCAAAACTTTCCCAGGCGAAGACATCAACCGGGCGCGGGCCGAGCAGCGACCAGAGCGCGGCTTCGACAGCTCCGGTGTCTGATGCCGCCATGATGCCGACCAGATAATCCGCGGGCAGTTCCAGCAGCGCCTTGGTTTCATCGATGACTTTTTTGAGTTTGTCCTTGCCGGGCTTGGAGCGGTGCGAGCGCCCGACCAGCGCGTTTTTTAAAACATCGACCGACCAGCCGGGACGTTTGGTGCAGGGGCCGGACGAAAAATTGGGGGAAACAGGGCGAAGCGACGGCTTCGGCGGAACGGTAATCGACATCGGTAAAAACGCCTTCAACGAAACGACTCGGTGGGGAGCCGCGGCCCAGGATGGAGGTTAGCTAAGGCCTAATAAGGCGTCAATTCGGATCAGCTATTTTACTTTTGGTTCCGACGAAGCTTGTGGTGCCGACACTTCATCGTCGGGTCTTTTCGGCTCCTTAAGTGGCTCCCAGTTCCAGTAGGGATCGCCCTCAGCTTTGCGCTCACCAGCGCTCATCCATAGTCTTCGCTGTTCTTCTTGCTGAGCCTGCCAAAACGGATCACCCTCAAGCTTCAGCTCAAAAAATGATTTATAGCCATCGGCTTCCTGCTGCCGTCTTTCGTCTTCCCATTCGTTATTAACCCAGTGATCAAGAATACCCATGACTTCCTCCTTTAAGCCGCTTCCTTTTTAATCGCGTCGGCGATTTCATCCACCAAAGTCCGCACCAGCTTTTCATCATCGCCTTCGGCCATGACGCGGATGAGCGGCTCGGTGCCCGATTTACGGATAAGGATGCGGCCATGGCCGTTCAGCTTGCCTTCAGCCTTGCTGATTTTATCCTTGATGGCGGGGCGCTCAAGGATATCGCCCGGTGCCTTCACATTGCTGAGAATCTGCGGGAGCGGTGCGAACAGGCGGCAAGCTTCGCTGGCCTTACGATTGTCTTTCGCCAGCACCGCCAGCACCTGCAACGCGGCAATGAGTCCATCGCCTGTCGGGCTGTAATCATTCAACACAATATGGCCGGATTGTTCGCCGCCAAGATTGCAGCCCTTGGCGCGCATGGCTTCCACCACATAACGGTCACCGACTGGCGTGCGGTGGAGCGCGAGCTTTTGTTTTTCCAGAAAACGCTCGAGGCCGAGATTGGACATCACCGTGGCAACGACGCAGTTGCCTTTCAGCTTTCCGGCCTTCGCCCAGCTTTGGGCGATCAGCGCCATCAACTGGTCACCATCGATCACGGCGCCTTTTTCATCCGCCATGATGAGGCGGTCGGCATCGCCATCAAGCGCAATGCCCACATCTGCCTGATGCATCAGCACGGTTTCGCGCAGCAATTCAGGATGCGTTGCGCCGCATTTATCATTGATATTCAGGCCGTTCGGCTGCACGCCGACAGGAATAACTTCGGCGCCCAACTCCCACAATACTGTGGGCGCGACTTTGTACGCCGCGCCATTGGCGCAATCGACAACGATCTTGAGGCCGTCCAGCCGTCCATTGGGATAGGTGCCTTTCACATATTCGACATAGCGGCCGATGGCGTCGTCGAGACGGCTGGCGCGGCCAAGCTCATTTGCCGTTGCATGATCATCCGTCGGGTTCTGTTCCATGCGCGCTTCGATCTGCGCTTCCAGCTCATCCGATAATTTATGGCCGTCGGGGCCGAACAGCTTGATACCATTATCCTGATAGGGATTATGGGACGCCGAAATCATCACGCCCATATCGGCGCGCAGGCTACGCGTCAGCATGGCGACCGCAGGCGTCGGAATGGGACCGAGCAAAATTACATCCATGCCTTTGGCGATGAAACCTGCCGTCAGCGCGGGCTCAAGCAGATAGCCTGAGAGACGCGTATCCTTGCCGATCACGACGCGGTGGCGATGTTCGCCGCGGCGGAACAGGCTGGCGGCCGCCATGGCGACGCGTAGCGCGGTTTCTGCCGTCATCGGCTCGGCATTGGCGCGGCCGCGGATGCCGTCGGTGCCAAAAAGTTTGCGGGTCATGAGCTGTTCCTGAAATCCTGCGGCTTAAAGCCGAACCTCGAACAGAAGGTAGTCTTTTGCGCCCGGAATCTCAACGGGCTTGAGCCAAAGCGGCGCCTTCCCGTTAACCAGTTTCTCAATGAAAGCGGGCTTTTCCGGGCTGCTGACCAGGCCCAGTTTGCCATCCGGGCCGGGGCGGAGGAAGGCGGTTTCGCCCAGCCGGGGCTCCTTCAACCCGGCGAAGAAAGGCGGCACGCTGCGGCAGGCCAGCACCAGATCGACATGCCATTTGCGCAAGATGGCTTTCGGCTTCGCTTCGTCCCGCGCGTTGAAAAACTCAAACACATCGCGATTGGCGGGGACATCAAAATTTCCGCCGATAACATTGTGGGGTGTTCGGAACAGAAGTTCCGGCCCTTCATTCATGCCGGACAGGATGGTGTAAGTGCGGCCGCGCCAGCCCTGCCGCCCGGCGATAAAATCAGCCGCCTGCGTCAAGGGGCACAGGGGCGCGCTACGCGCGGCGGGAAACAAAACCACATTCGGGTAAAGTGGCGTCGTGTTGAACAGTGCCGGAAGAATAACAACCGGAAAAGCGCCGAGCGCCAGGAACGCACCGATCTCGGCCCAGAAGCGCGAGCGGGCTTTCAGATTTTTCCCGATAGTCTTCCACCAGGCGAGCAGCAACCAGGTCAGCGGCGCGAGCGCGAAGAGCTGCATGAAGCGTGCGATGCGCACCTGCCAGAAGAAGGTGAGCAGAATAGCTGCCACCAGAAAAACGCCGTGAATGATCCAGAGCATCCGGTCACGCGGTTTAGCCTTGCGTGCCGCGTAAAGTACAGCGGCAAAGGCTGCCAGCGGCAACATCAGGAAACGTACAAAAATACCAAGTGCAGCGAGCCAGCTCGACGGATTATGGGGAGAGATGGCGAAGCCCCGCATCAAGGGCTGCGCCTCGCTGATATTGTCAAGCGCGACGGAGGTATTGAATTGGCTGATATCGGCAAAAGGCCCATGCCATGCGGCTGGAACCCACTGGAAAAACAGCATTGCTGCCAAAAAGCTGAAAGCAAGAATAAGGGCTAATCGCAAGGGCTTTTTGTTCGTCTGGCGTCCCAAAAACCAGCTGCAAACAAGTGCCCCGCCCGCCAGCGCCGCGAAAATCAGATAGGCCGGAGAAAACCAGGACAAGGCGCGGCTGGAAAATTCGGATGTCCGCAGCGCCAACGGCAGAAGCGCCGCTGTTGCCAGCGGCAGCGTTGTGCCGAACAGTGCCGCGTTACGCAGGACAAAACCACCGCGCCATCCGGCTGCGCCCATAAGGCAGGCGAGAAAAAGAATAAGCCCGGGCAGAACTTCCGCGCCAATCCACATGCCGCAGGCGAAAGCAACCGCCGCCGCGACGGCAAAACGCCAGCCCTTTTCGTCGCGCATCATGCGCTCCAGCGCCAGCAGGCCAAACCCGGCGATGAGGATTTGATAGGCGTGGTGGTCAACGCGCCCCGGCGTGAAGTTGAAAAGCAGCGATGGCGCAAACAGCACAAACAGTGCGGCGAGATTGGCGCGGTCTCTGCCGACCAGTGGTTCGGCGAGTGCGGGCACAAGCGCCAGCAGCAAACCAAGCAAGATCAGCGGCACGATGAAGGAAGCCAGCAAAGCCGCATTCGCCATGCCGAACAGCTTGATAAAAGGCAGCATGAAAAAAGCGATCGGCAGATCCACCAGCCGCGACCAATGCACGATGGTGCCCGCGCCGGGGCTCATCCGTGGCTGCGACAGATCATGCCAGCTTTGCCCCTGCAGCCAGTTGATCACCTGATTCAGGCGCATGTAATCGTCGGGGTCGGCCAGCGCGAGCGTGCGGAACGAGCTTTGTGGATGGTAGAGAAAACTCAACGCCACAAAGGCAAATACCGCCAGCGGCAGCAGGCGGTAAGGCTGGGAAAACAGGTTTTCGTGAAGATATTTAAAGAGGCGCATGGTGGTGCGTGCGCCCCGGCTTTTACATCTGTTCTTTCAGCCAGGTCTGCAGCGCGGCTTTTGGCAGGAGGCCGATTTTGGTCGCCGTCGGCTGGCCGTTTTTGAACAGGATCATGGTCGGGATGCTGCGGATGCCGTATTTCGACGGCGCCATCGGATTTTCATCGACATTCATTTTGGCGATGGTCACTTGTCCCTGCATTTCGGCGGCGAGCTCTTCGAGGATGGGGCCGATCTGTTTGCAGGGTCCGCACCATTCCGCCCAGAAATCCACCAGCACAGGTTGCGTCGCCTTAAGCACATCGGCTTCAAAGCTGCTGTCGGTAACGGGTTTTGTGGCGGCGCCCATGCGAATCTCCTGTGAAACGTGTCTTGTGGAATCTAGTGCGTGCCTCCGCTCCAATCAAGGGACAAGCGCTTGCGGCTTTTCCGCAACACAATCCGGCAAGCTGTTGCGTGCAACCATTCCTGTGTTTTCAAAGCCATTCGCGCTGTGGCAGATTGCGGCCTCTCGCGCAGACCATCCCAACGGCAGGCCCGCGCGACCCCCCGAAAACGCAGAACGCAGCGCCCCCTTTGGGCGCGGGGGATTTTGTCACTTTTTGTTTGGAGATAAAAAATAATGACACCGAATCTTGCTGGAAAAAACATCGCCATTCTGGTCGCCAGCGGCTTTGACGAAAACCAGATGACGGAAATCCAGCGGGGCCTGGTACGCGCCAAGGCGCGAAGCCACACCATCGCGCCCGAAAACGGTGTCGTGAATGGCTGGCAGGGCGAAGGCTGGGGCCATCATTTTGCGGTGGATGCACAAATCGGTGAAGCGCTGGGCTCCGACTTCGACATGCTGGTTCTGCCGGGCGGCGACCGCGGCATCGCCAAGCTGAAAACCAATCTGCATACGCGCCGTATCATCAATCACTTCATGGAAGCCGGAAAGCCTGTGGCGGCCATCGGCGTTGGCGTCAGCCTTTTGGCGCTGTCGGGCAAGATTGTGGAACGCATCGTCACGGCGCATGAATCCGTGCATGGGGAGCTTAAGGCCGCGGGCGCTGAAATCAGCGCTGAGCCTGAAATTCTCGATGGCAACCTGCTGACCTCGAACGGCGAAGATATTGCGATCTGGGTCGAAGATGTCCTGACCTTCTTCGCCGATGCGGATATGGAACGGGTGGCGGCCTAGTTATCCGCGCAACCGCTTGATGATGTCATCGAGCTGATCGAGATCTTTGTAGAATAACGTCAAAGAACCCGCCTTGCCCTGCGTCTGGATTTTGACGCGCAGGCCGACAAGGCGCTCCAGCTCTTTTTCCAGCATGGTGACATCGGCGCTGCCTGTTGCTTCGGCTTTTTTCTTCGCCTGCGGCTTCGCGGTATGGCGTTGCGCCAGCGCTTCGGCCTGACGGACATTCAGCCCCTTCTTCACAATTTCCTGCGCGAGGCCAGCCGGGTCTTTCGATGTGATCAGCGCGCGCGCATGGCCGATGGTCAGGGCGCCCGTATCGATCATCTGTTTCACAGGCGCGGGCAGCGTCAGAAGCCGCAGCATATTGGTGATATGCGGGCGGCTCTTGCCAACAATTTTCGCCAGCGCTTCCTGCGTATGGCCGAACTCGCCGAGCAGACGCTGATAACCTTCCGCCTCTTCCAGCGGCGACAGATCCTGCCGCTGAATATTTTCAATAAGGCCGATTTCCAGCGCTTCGCGATCGGAAATATTGCGCACCAGAACGGGTACATCATGCAGACCCGCCATTTGCGCGGCGCGCCAGCGGCGTTCGCCCGCGATGATTTCATAGGCGTCCTGCGCGCCCGGTGCTGCGCGGACAAGCAATGGCTCCAGAATGCCGCGCTCGCGGATAGATTCCGCCAGACCCTTCAGCATCTCCTGATCGAAATGGCGACGCGGCTGGAAAGCGCCGGGTTGCAGCCAGGTCAGCGGCAGGGTTTTTGCGCCGCCACGTTCGGCGGCGGGCGTTACAGGCGCCGCAGGCTTCGGCTGGTAAGACGCATCGGCGTCACCGAAAAGCGCGGATAATCCGCGGCCGAGGGGCGATGGTTTGGCGGCTTGCTGTGTCATGTTGTCCTTTATCCTGTGAGTGAAAATTATCCCGCGGCTTTCTGACGGAAAGCATCGGGGTCGTTACGCAGATGGCTTTGGCGTTTCAAAAATTCGCTGGCGAGATGCATATAGGCGCGCGAGCCCGGACACTTCAAATCATACAGCAACACGGGCTTGCCGTGCGATGGCGCTTCGGACACGCGCACATTGCGCGGGATGACCGTGTCATAAACCTTGTCGCCGAAATAGGCGCGCACATCATTTGCCACAGCCGCCGACAGGCTGTTGCGGCGGTCGAACATTGTCAGTACGACGCCTTCGATTTCAAGATCAGGATTGAAGCGTGCGCGCACGGCATCAATCGTTTGCAGCAAACTTGTCATGCCTTCGAGCGCGTAGAACTCGGCCTGCAGCGGTACAAGCAAAGCATCAGCCGCGACGAGTGCGTTGAGCGTGATGAGGTTGAGCGACGGTGGGCAATCGATCAGCACCAGATCGAAATCTTTCGCGCTGCGCTCCAGCGCATCCTTCATGCGGAACTCGCGGCGCTCGGTGGTGACGAGTTGAATTTCCGCGCCTGCAAGATCGGCAGAGGATGTGATGACCCATAAATTCGGAATCATCGTTGGGCGCGCGACATCTTCGATAGCAAGCCCATCGAACATCAATTCGTAACTGCCTGCGCCGCGTTCGGCGCGCGAAATGCCAAGCCCGGTGGAAGCATTGCCTTGCGGGTCGGCATCGAGCACCAGCACGCGTTGACCGACGGCGGCCATCGCAGTAGCCAGATTGATCGCCGTCGTAGTTTTGCCGACGCCGCCTTTTTGATTGACGACGGCCAGCACACGGCAAGGCCCGGTATTCAGGATTTCATCTTTTCCGAGGATGGTTTTTTCGCGCTGCGTCATGCTTTGGCTTCAAATCCTTTATAATCAATACGCAGCCGGAAGGATTGCTCAGGCTCGAATGCTTTTCGCTCTTAAATGTCCATGATCGGGCTGATTCTGTCAATTCGGTATCGATACTTTGTCCCTTAAGGAAAAGGCACAAAGAATCTTTCTTTATCAGATAGTTAGATAATTTGAGAAGCTCCGGCAAAGGCTTCAAAGCTCGTGCTGTCAGTATATCCACCTTCAATTTTGGCAGGGATTCAATCCGCGCCTGATGGACTGTGACGTTCAACTCAAGTTCCCCAACTACTGTCCGCAAGAAGCTCGCTTTCTTGCCGATACTTTCAATCAGATGCGTTTCGGGAAAGCCCATAATGCTGAGCACCAGACCTGGGAACCCTGCCCCCGAACCCATATCAGCCAGCGTTTTTGCTCCCTCTGGAATGAACCGCATCAATTGAGCGCTATCAAGGAAATGGCGTGTCCAGATATACTGTAGCGTGGCCTCGCCGATCAGATTGAATTTGGCATTCCACTCCGCCAGGAGCTTGGCATAGCGGTCGAGCTTTCGCAGTGTTTCATGTGAAACCTTGAGGCGGTCGATAAATTCGGCCCGCTCCTTTTGGGGGGTATTAGGCACGGAGCTTTTCCGGCTTGATGGAGCGGCGTTTGACATAGCGCAAAAGGGCTATGACAGCCGCTGGGGTCATGCCCGGAATACGCGCTGCGGCCCCCAGTGTTTCGGGCTTAATCTGGCGCAGTTTTTGACGTATCTCGGCGGACAGGCTGCCGATGACATCGACATCCAGATCAGTCGGCAGAAGCAGATTTTCATCCTTTCGGAAGGTGCGGATATCCGTATCCTGGCGCTCCATATAGCCCGCATATTTACCGTCGATTTCCAGCTGCTCGGCAATAGCGGGGTCGACAGCTTTCAGCTCCGGCCAAATGTCCGTCAGCCTCTCAAGGTCGATATTGGGGTAAGACAGAAGCTCCAGCGCCGAACGCCAATTGCCATCGGCATTGATTTTCAGTCCCTGCGCCGCGAGCTTGGTCGGCGTGGATTTCAGGCTTTCGGCCAATATCCGGGCATCATCTAATGCCTTGTTTTTGCGCTCAAAAAACTCCCTGCGCTCGGAGCCAATACAGCCAATGGCAAGGCCCAGGCCTGTCAGGCGCTGGTCGGCATTATCGGCTCGCAGAGTCAGGCGGTATTCCGCCCGGGAGGTGAACATGCGGTAGGGCTCCGACGTGCCCCGGGTGATCAGATCGTCGATCATGACGCCGATATAGGCTTGCGAGCGATCGAGCGTGAAGGGCTCGGACCCGGCGGCTTTCAAGGCGGCATTCAGCCCTGCCATAAGTCCCTGCGCCGCAGCTTCCTCATAACCCGTGGTGCCGTTGATCTGTCCGGCAAAGAAAAGCCCAGGAACACGCTTTGTTTCCAGTGTATTTTTAAGCTCGCGGGGGTCGCAGAAATCATACTCGATGGCATAGCCGACCCGCAGGATTTCGGCCTTTTCCAGCCCCGGAATCGAGCGGATTAGTTCGGCTTGAACGTCCCTCGGCAGAGAAGTGGAAATGCCATTGGGATAGACGGTATTATCATCCAGCCCCTCAGGTTCGAGGAAGATCTGGTGTCTTTCCTTGTCGGCAAAGCGGACGACTTTATCCTCGATGGAAGGGCAATAACGCGGTCCCGTCCCTTCGATCTGGCCGGAATACATGGGCGCTCGATGCAGATTGGCATGGATGATCTCATGCGTCTGCATGGTCGTATGGGTAATGCCGCAGGCGATCTGGGGGTTGGTAATGACCTTTGTCAGGCTTGAAAAAGCTACGGGCTTTTCATCGCCGGGCTGCATTTCGAGCCATGCCCAGTCGATGGTTCGTCCATCCAAACGTGCTGGAGTTCCTGTTTTAAGCCGCCCAAGGGGAAATTTGAGGCGTTTGAGGGTATTTGAGAGCCCTATCGCAGGATTTTCGTCCACTCGACCCGCCGGAATTTTCTCTTCGCCTATGTGAATCAGGCCTTGGAGGAATGTTCCGGTTGTTATAACGACGGCTTTGGCACGAATTTCCTCGCCTTCAGCACTTAAAATGCCGACGACCGCGCCATTATCAGCCAAAATCAGGTCTTCAACGGCAATTGCGCGTATCGTCAGGCTGATCTGTTCGGCCAGAACCTTTTGCATAGCCTGGCGGTAAAGCTTGCGATCAGCCTGTGCCCGCGGCCCGCGTACGGCCGGACCTTTACTACGATTCAGAAGCCTGAACTGGATGCCTGCCGCATCGGCAACGCGGCCCATAACGCCATCCAAAGCATCGATTTCCCTGACCAGATGCCCCTTGCCGAGGCCGCCAATGGCAGGATTGCAGGACATTTCGCCGATAGTTTCGACTTTGTGCGTGGCTAACAAGGTGTGCGCGCCCATGCGTGCGGCAGCCGCAGCTGCTTCGCATCCGGCATGTCCGCCGCCCACAATGATGACGTCAAAATCGCGCATGCGGCGCACCATAATGAAATTGCCAAGATAAATCAATTATTTGGGTATGTATAAATTGTTTCGATTATTTAACGATATAGAGATGATTGCCCGGTATCCTTGTAACTGGCGTACCAGAATCTCGTGGGACTCGGGTTCCATGTGAAACGTGGTGAGTGGTGGCAGGCGAAAGGGTCAGGAAGATGGGCAAGTGTGTGCTTATCGACGATCTTCGCAAGCATCTTGAAGGTGCCAAGGACCGACTCACCCGGGAAAAAGCCGACATCCTCAATCTTCATCCGCTGGTCGATGATTTCTGCCGCGAGGAATATGCCTTCGATTATGTGCGCGCCGAGCGCATTGGTTTGAAAATCATCAATCGCCGTCTGGCGGAAATTGCATGGCTGCCGTTGCAGCTCGACCCGCGCACCGAAATTCTTTCCGAAAGCCGCCAGTCGATGAAGCGCTGGCTGACCTCGGCCTTTGCCGTGAAGCCCGCCTCCGAACAATTCGGCAATGATTTCATCCATGCGCTGACGCGCTGCGCGATGGAGCATGGCGGCGAGCATCCGAATTTTATGAAATTGGCAGGGCGCATCGCCAATCTGTTCCGCGATCTTTCCTGCCTGGTGG
Source organism: Alphaproteobacteria bacterium (assembly GCA_033763555.1). GTDB lineage: Bacteria > Pseudomonadota > Alphaproteobacteria > UBA9219 > UBA9219 > JALYJG01. The sequence continues at coordinate 133,268 of JANRKK010000036.1, forward strand.
GCCTGATCTATTACTGCAGCTGGTTGAGCGAAAATAAAATCGAGGGCGTGCAGTTGAGCAATATCGATAATCTCAGCCATACCGCCGAAGAAATCGCGACGCTGGTGCAGTCGCCAGAGATCTACCGTTATCTGCGCGCGCAGGAGCAGAATGACGAGAAAGTCGAAAAGGCAAAGAAAAGCGCAAGCGTAAAACCTGTGAAAAAATCGCGCCCGACCTTGCGCGTAATCGAGAACAAGAATTTCCTCGATCCCTTCCTGCCGGATCCGGTAACGGTTTAGTTCAATGAAGTTTTGCTAGGCTGCCTGCGCGGTTGGCGTTTCCGTGAGGAGACGGTAGATCGCCGCTTCGTCCTTGGCGCGGCGCAATTGCAGGCAGAGATTGGCATCACGCAAAAGGCGCGAAATTGTCGCGAGAGCATGCAGATGATCGGCTCCGGCCGTCTCCGGGGCCAGCAGCAGAAACACCAGATCTACAGGCTTATCATCAACCGCATCGAAGGCGATCGGTTGCGCAAGGCGTGCGAAAAATCCCTGCACCTGGCTGAGCGCCGCCAGCCGTCCATGCGGTATCGCCAGACCTGCGCCAATGCCCGTTGTGCCGAGCTTTTCACGCTCCCACAGCACATCAAAAACCGCGTGGGAATCATGGCCGTTCAGGGCTCCGGCGCGCTGGGCGATGTCCTGCAGCACATCCTTTTTGGTGGCGGCATTCAGACTGGCAATAACGGCCTTGGGGGAAAGCAGATCACGGATCATGATTTTGCGCGCCATCGGTTAGAGGTCCGTTATTTCGCCGCCTGGGAAGGATCGACCCAGCCGATATGCCCGTCGGGACGGCGGTAAATCATATTCAGGCGGCCATGCTTGCGGTTGGTGAACATCAAGGCAGGCAGATCGCCGAGGTCAAGGCGCATGACCGCTTCGCTGACGGTCAGGGATTCAATCGGGGTCGTCATTTCTGCGACGACGACGGGGTTATCGCCTGCGGTTTCTTCGGGGCTTTCATCCTCGCCATGCAGGACGAAGCTGTTCGCCATCAGCGCTTCGTCGCGGCGGTCGGTATCCTGATGATGACTCTTAATGCGGGTTTTGTAGCGCCGCAGGCGGTTGGCCATGCGGGAAGCGGCCATGTCGAAAGCGGGATAGGGTTCGTTGGCGCTGGCGTTGCTTTGCAGCAAAATGCCGCGCCCGGCATGAACGGCGATGTCGGCACGGAACATATGCGCCTCGCGCGAAAAGGTGACATGGGCGTCGAGCGGGCTGTTGAAATACTTGCCCGTAATGTCCTTCAGCTGGGACTCAACATGGCTGCGCAAGGCATCGCCGACGTTAATCTGCTTGCCTTTAACGGAAAGTTGCATTGCGGTCTCGTACTCTGGATTCAGTTTCAGGATGGCTGATGTTGGTAAGCCACAATATTTCGTTTCAGCTTTTGCCAGACCCGGAAGGCCCGGGAACAAACATAAACTTTAGCGCATAAGAGGGCCGGAAGATAGGGATTCCGCAGTTGTACTGTCAAGAATCCGGGTTTTTTCCTTTGTTTTCAAAGGGCCTGTGGATTTTTATGTTCCAACCTTGCCGCTTCTGCGTTTCAGCATATGCCGAATGTCCTGCAAAGCCATGGCTCCGCTGAAGTGCAGCATAAGGGCGTAACTCAGCCCCGCACCGCCGATAATAAAGGCCAGCCCTGTCAGATGTTCCACAAGTGATCCCGCCTCAAACCATGGAGCAGTCATTTCGACAAGGCGGAAGGTCAGGAACCCCATTCCCAAAGCGCACAGCAGCAGGCGCGGCATCCGGCCGAGCAGTTTTTTATCGCCCAGCTTTCCGCGGCGGCGCAGTTGTGTGAACAGCAGAATGGCATTCACCCAGACCGCGATACTGTTCGCCAGCGCGATGCCGATATGCTGCAGCGGCCCGAGCAGAATCAGCGACGCGACCACATTCACCGCCATAGCGATGAAGGCGATTTTGACCGGGGTTGCCGTATCATGCCGCGCGAAAAACCCGGCGCTGAAAACTTTCACCAGAAGAAAAGCGGGAATGCCGAGCGCATAGGCCACCAGCGCCTGCGATGTCACGACGGTGTCGGCATGCGTGAAGCGTCCATGCTCGAACAGGGTCTGGATGATCGGTTGAGCCGCCAGCGTCAGGCCGATGGTCGATGGCAGGCCGAGCAGCAGGCAGAACTCAATCGCGCGGCTCATATAATGGCGCGTATTGTCCTCACGTCCGGCTTCGACCTGGCGGGACAAAAGCGGCAGCAGCGTCGTGGCTACGGCAATGCCGACAATGCCCAGCGGCAACTGGTTCAAACGGTCGGCGTAAAACAGCCATGACACCGCGCCTGTCGGCAGGGTCGAGGCAAGAATAGTGGAGATGAAAAGATTCACCTGCGCCGCGCCCGCGCCCAGTGCGCCCGGACCGATGCGCCGGAACAGGCGGCGGCTGGCTTCCGTCAATTTCGGGCGCGTCAGCGGAATGGAAGCTTTGGCGCGCCAGCAGCTGATGACCAGCCACAACATCTGCACCACACCTGCGATCAACATCGACCAGGCCAGCGTATAGCCCATATGGAAATGATAAAACTTGGCCACGAAAATTCCGATAATCAAAATAATATTGAAGGCAATCGGCGCAGCGGCTGCAGGGCCGAAAATGCCGCGCGCATTCAATACGCCGCCCTGCAAGGCAGTGATGGAAATCAGCGCAAGGTAAGGAAAGGTGATCAGGCTGAAATCGACGGCGAGTTGGTATTTGACAGGCTCATCCTCGAAACCCGGCGCCAGAAGTTTCATGACAAAGGGCATGAACAGCATGACAAGGATGGAAAAAGGCACCAGCACGGATAGCAGCAGCGCCAGAGCATGTCCGGCAAAACGCTGCGCCGCTTTGCCGCCATGCCGTTCCTGCTCCGTCGTGTAAAGCGGCACGAAAGCGGCCGAGAAAGCCCCTTCGGCGAACAGGCTGCGGAACAAATTCGGCAGGCGCTGCGCGACAAAGAAGGCGTCAGCCACAGGTCCCGCGCCGAGATAGATGGCCGTCAGCGTATCGCGGACAAAGCCGCCGATACGGCTGAGAATAGTCAGGCCGCTGACAGTAAAAAGGGAACGCGCAAAACTCATGCCTTCACTATGGCAGCTGCGTCGCCTGGTACAAAACCAAAATGGCAAGCGCCAGACAAAGCGAGGGAGCGAAAGGCGATTCCTTGCCGCCACCCATACGCTGCCAGACAAGGCCGCCGATGGCCCCCATCGTGCCCGCCAGCGCCAGAAACCATGGCGCGAGTGAAGGTTGGAGCCATAGGCCAGCGGCAGCAAAGAATTTGACGTCGCCCAAACCCAGCATTTCCTGCCCGCGCCAGCGGCTATAGACGATGGCGCAGAACAGACCAAGAAGCAGCATGCCACCCGCGACCATGAGCCCGGCATAAAGATCGCCGCCGCCCAGCATCAGCCACACAAGGCCAAGCGCGGCGACCAGCGCCGTCAGTCCGTCCGGCATGATGCCGAAATGCAGATCGATCAGCGCGATGGCGGTGACAAGCCCGAGCATAACGCAAAGCACCAGCGCCAATGCCGACCATCCCGCCAGAGACATACCGAGCGCACCGAGAAGAAAGCCGACGCCTTCCGCTGCGGGCTGCGGCCACCAGCCTTTGCGCTTGCCGCAGGGGCAGGGCAGCGCGAAACGCTCAGGTCGCCTCAACCAGCCGAAAAGCGGTACAAGGCTTTGCCAGCGGAAAGGCGACAGGCAATAGACGCAATGTGGCCAGCGGCTTTCGCCCGGCATGCGATCCGCGGAGCGCCAGCCGAATTGCAGCGCCAGCGAGGCACTGACAAGGCCGATCAGGCCGCCGATGAGAAAATGAAGGAGGGTTTCAAACACAGAAAAAGCTTCGGCTCGAATGAGGGAGAAAGCATTCGAGCCGAAGTCGCCTTAAAGTGCAATAAGGTCGTTAGCTGTCGAGAGTTGGCCTATATGTGCTACGAGGGCCGTTGAAGGGTCTTGTCGGGCCAACATCGACTGCAGGTTTTTGCGCTCCCGCTAACAGAATGTCCTGTGATGCATGCTTGCCAGGCAAGCTCGGCAGGCTGCCAATGATACCGCTGGCAATCTCCAAAAAGGCGCCAAGTCCTTGGTCAAGAACAGCAGCGTGCCTATGGGAATGACCTGCATAAGCAGCGATTTGCGCTATGGTGGGTTCATTATTCATTGTCGCTCTCCAGTGTTTTGATAATGGCTTCCGCGCGTTTGACATGAAGCGGTTTGTCATCGCCGAGATACAAATCCATATCGCGCACTTCGGCGAAATAGGCGTCATACACGGCTCGCAGCTCGCGCAATTTCGGTTCGGCGTCGGCGCGAACCTCGGCTGAGCAATTGACAAGTTCCTTTTCCATTTTCTCCAGCTGTGCATAGAGATGGATTTTCATCTCGGCATGCACATTCAATTCCGTTTGCAGATCGCCGAAATCCTGCATGATGCTTTCGATGGTCGATTTGATGACGGGCCAGTGATCGCCCTCTTCGCCCATTTCATGTCCGGCGACGAGAAGCGCATTGCGCACCAGATGCACCATTTGCGCTTCGGTCATGCGGCGTGCGGCCATGGCACTCATTCCTTCGTCCGATCTGCGCAGGGACATTAACAACCTCATTATCGTATCACGGGTTTTTGAAAGTAATTCGGCCAAAATCTTGCGGTCGACAATTTTTCGATACCACCAACATGCTTAAAAAAGCTTTAAAACACTGGGGTTTTTTGCGTTTTTTACAAGCCGCAGGAAGGGGTTGCGAGAGGCCGTCTGCAAGTTGCTGTTTTTCCTGCATGGTGAAGAAAGTATGAATCCCGCCGCGCGCGGAAATTTTATAGGGAAGCCGCCCGGTGCGCGAGCGCGATGCTGGCGGCGACCACGGCGTTCAGGCTTTCGACGCCCTGCGTCGGGATGCGGATGCGCTGCGTGAAATTTTTTCCGCCCAATCCCGCGCCTTCCTCGCCAACTACCAGCATTCCATTTTCGGGCCATGTAAAATGATCGATCGGCGTTCCATCTTTATCGAGTGCGATGCAACTATCGGGAAATTCCGCCAGTGCCGGGCCGCGCGCCAGCGGCACACGCAACACACTGCCTGCCGAGGCTTTGACGGCTTTCGGCAAAAAGGGATGCGCGGCTTCCTGTGTCAGGAGGATGCGCGGCACGGCAAAAGCCTCGCAGCTGCGGATCAACGCGCCGAGATTGCCCGGATCGCCAATCGGCATCACGGCTTCCAGCCCGCGCGGTTCGTAGGATGCCAGCTGCTCGCGCGTCAGGCTGGTGATGGGCGGCTGTTCCAGCACCAGAATATTGAAATGCGTACCCAACACATCAATCTGCGCAAAAAGCTCGGACGACAGTTCAAGATAATCGGCGTCGGCATGCTGGAGCGACCCACGCGGCAAGGGTGTCATGCGCGCCGTTCCCAGTTCGAGAAGAATTTTGAGATGAGGGTTCGCCAGAAATTCCCGCACCAGCTTCTCGCCGCTGAGCAGGAATGCACCCTCCTGCTTCAGCCCCTTGGCCGAGGTGAGGCTGAGGCATTTCTTAAAAGTAGTGTTCTGGGGACTTTCGATTTTGGGCATTTGCCGATAATCAATTCTTGATGAAGGCTTGTCAAATGACGATATACCGCACACTTCTCCCTTAAATTTCCACGCGCAGCACCAGCGCGGCATGGTCGGAAAAAACCTGCGGTACGACTTTTAACGCCGCCTGCGCGGCGATGCCGGGCGAGCAGATGCATAAATCCAGAACCAGATGGCGGTTGTGAAAACGGAAGGTCGGGCTGTCTTTTTTATTCATAAGAATAAAATGCCCACCATCAAGCAGCGGCTCTACTTCCGACAGACCCCGCAGCACGTTAAAATCGCCGAGAAAAATAACCTCGCCCGGCGCCTCGCGCATCAGTTTCTGCACCTCGATCATTTGCAGCGCCCGCACGGCGCGGTTGAGCGAGAAATGCGCGAAGAACAGCGTGACATCATTGCCGAGATTGATGCGGTAGATCAGGCGCTTGGTTCCCTGATTGAAATAGATTTTGTCATAAGGAAATTCCCGCTTGGAAATGAAGGCATTGCTTTTGCCCGCGGTGATGAAGAAGGAACGCAGGCGGCTGCCCGGCGCATATTTATTCTCGATGTCGAAGAAACTGTATTTTTCGTTCAGGAGGGCGCTGAGCTGATTGAAACGCGCCGAACTGAAAGAGCCCTGATCGATTTCCACGAAGCAGCAGATATCCGGGTCTTCTGCCTCAACCAGATGGCCCAGCTGTCGCAGTGTTTCTTTTTGAATGTCGGGCGGGCAGTAAATATGTCTGTGGGCGTAGCGGATATGTTCGGCCAGCGTGCCGCCGATGCCGCGGGCGTAACCCAGATTGCTCAGCAAAATTGTATAGACCGCCATCGCCCGTCACCAGAATGATTTCAGCGCCCTTCCCATGTAGCCGCCGAGTCTTTTCCATAAAGGCAGTTCCGCCAAAGCGGCCTGCGTCAATTCCTTGCTGCTCTGTAAATCTGTTACAAAATCTTTTTTCAATGCGGCGATAATGTCGCGGCGCGTGATGACCAGATTGGATTCCCGGTTCCGGAAAAAGCTGAGAATATCCATATTGGTGCTGCCGATGGTTGCCCAGGCATCGTCGACGATAACAATTTTATTGTGCAGCACCGTCGGCTGGTAATGGAAAATCCGCACGCCCGCGCGCAACAAGGGCGCGGCATAAGACAGGCATGTCCAGTCCGCCAACAGGACATCCGAAAATTGCGGCACCAGCAAGGTCACCTGAACGCCCCGGCGGCTCGCGGCCTTCAGGCTGCGGAGAAAGCGGCGGTTCGGCGCGAAAAATCCTGTGCTGATGGAAATGTAATCTTTCGCGCCGCGCAGCGCCATCATCAGTTCATTATAAAGAAGATGCCGTTCCTGCCGCGGATGATTTTGCAGATAGCGGATATCCTCGCCCTGCCGGGGGAAGGGTGGAATTTTCGCGGGCCTGCGGCGGCGGATGGCTTTTTCCATGCTGTCGAACGTCGCGCGCACCTGTTCCGCCACGGGCCCGGTGACGCGGATTTGCGTATCGCGCCAATCCGCCATGCGTTCCGCGATGCAGACGCCGCCGACATAGGTGATGGAAGAATCGATCAGCAGGGTTTTCACATGCGTGCGCGGGAACCAGCTCCACGGCATCAGCAGATTCCAAATCGTGACGGGATGATAAAAGTGAAACAGTCCGCCGCGACGGCGTAGTTCCTGCACAAGGGGCGAGTTGCGGAATGAAAAACTGCCGAATTTGTCGCAAATGATGAAAACCCGCAGGCCCTGCGCGGCTTTTTCGATAAAGAGTTTCATGAATTTCTGGCCGATTTCATCATTCTCGAGAATATATTGCTCGAGCTCGATGGAACGCTTCGCGGCGGCGCAATCGGCATACATGGCTTCCCATGCTGCGGCGGGGGAAAGATAAAACCGCCAATCCTGCATGGAAGCCAGCGCACTCTGTTCAACGGGATTGTCCACAGGGTTTCCCATTTTCGTCACTGGAATATAGAGGGTGCGACGGATTTATGGTTTCTTTGCGGCGACATGTTCAAGCTGCCCGACGCCCAGCAGCTGCGCCGGAAGGCGGCGCAGGAAAGGATAGCGGTTGAGCAGTTTGAGAGCCAAGGGCGGTTTCGGCGTTGTTTTTCGGCGCAGGGCGGGGGTGATGATCTGTTCCTGCATCTGAATCTGAATCCATTGAACGAATTTGGTCGGCCTTTCGCGGCGGCGTTGAATTTTTTCAAGATCGCACAAAGCAGGCGCGCCTTTTTTCAAAACGGGCCCTAAAATATTGGCCGCCGCCGCGGCATCCTGAATGGCGAGATTGATGCCAACACCGCCGACGGGTGACATGGCGTGGGCGGAATCGCCGATGCAGACAAAACCGGGTCGCGCCCATTTTTTCAGGCGGTTGATGCTGACCGACAGCAATTTCACCTGATCGAAATCGGTAATCGTCCCGGCGCGGTCGCGTGCGAAACTCGCGACCTGTCGCAATTTTTCCCGGAATTTTTCGATGCCTTCGGATTTGATAGCGTCAAAACTGCCTTTGGGGATGAGCAGCGCGCATTGCCAGTAATCGCCACGATAGATCATGACAAAAAAATACCCGGCCTGAACGCGCCCGACGATATCAGTCGGATCGCCTGGCGCCACAGGCAGGCGCAGCCACAACACATCAAACGGCGCGCCGATATCCTTTAGCGGCAGGCCGGATTTGGCGCGAAGGGCGGAGTGGCGGCCATCCGCCGCAATCGTCAGTCCAGCGTGAATGGTGAGCGCGCCCTGCGGTCCGTGCGCCGTGACGCCCGCGATCTGCCCGTTCTCCATCAGGAAATCCGTGGCCTTTGTTTCCATCAGAAGCTTGAAATTCGGAAAGGCTTTCGCTTCGCGGCTGAGGAAATCGAGAAAATCCCATTGCGGAATCTGCACCATGAATTTGCAACGGGTCGAGATGCGGTCAAAATCGCCGATTGTGAATTTTTCATCGCCGATCTCGATACTCAGATGATGCACCTTGATATGCGGCAGCTTGAGGAACCTCTCAAGCAAGCCAAGTTCGTACAGCAGTTCCAAGGTCGAGGGGTGGATGGTGTCGCCACGAAAATCGCGCAGAAAATCCTTATGCTTTTCAAGCACCACCACATCAATGCCCGCGCGCGCCAAAAGAAATCCGCACACCATGCCCGCCGGGCCGCCGCCGGAAATGACGCAGCCTGTGCGGATTGTTTGGGTAGGGGAATCCTGATCCTGCATGGGTGAAACATTCTACGCAAAACGGGCGATGGGTGAAATCCCCTTTTGCCGTGTGGCTCAGTCGCGCTGTTTCGACAATTTATCGGCCAGCCGTGTCGGCTCCGGCAAGCGGTAGCGCGTCAGGCAGCGCAGCGTTACCTCCAGCGCCTGCGCCTGATCCATTTTATGACCGGGCGAGATAAACAGCGGCAGGCATTTTTCCTTGCTGCGCAGGACGGTACCGATATGTTCGCCGCCTGCTGTCAGCGGGGTGTGTGAACCCTTGGCCGAACCCGGTTCCTTATAACGTCCGGTCAGGCGGCTTTTAGCGACGCCCAGCGCAGGCAAATCTGTCAACACACCCAGATGCGCGGCAATGCCAAGACGGCGCGGATGGGCGATGCCTTGACCATCAACCATCAGAAGATCCGGCGTGCGTTTCAGTTTTTTCAGCGCCGCGAGAATGACCGGAATTTCCCGGAAGGAAAGTAGTCCCGGCACATACGGAAAACGCGTCGGCGCGGAAACCGTGACCGACTCCAAGGGTTTCAGCGTTGTGCCATCCACCACGACAATGGCGGCGTGACTTATGTCATTCGTGTCATGACTGACATCGACGCCTGCAAAGGTTTTGAAATTCGGATATGTTTTTTTCAGAACGACGCGCTGACGCAGCTGCTGTTGCAATTGGATGGCTTCTGCCACGGATTTGGGCCAGATATCGATGGGCGGTGTGCTCATGGCCTGCATTATACAGGAAAGCCATGGGGTTCGCGGTACGGCGATATTCACAAAGATATCAAGAAGAACTTGCGCCAATAAACTCAAATTTCCGTGCTTAAGAAATATTTAAAACGGCTTGCGATAATCTGGGCTATGCTCCGGCCACCCATGTTGCAGGGCCATCCTGATGGAATATGAACTTATCCGGACAATTGTCATTTGCGTGTTCAGCGCTTTCGTTTTCGGCCTCGTCGCCCGGAAGCTAAAGCTGCCGACAATTTTCGGGTATTTGCTGGCGGGCGTGGCCATCGGCCCCTACACGCCCGGCATCGTCGCCGATGTTTCCATCGCCAAGCAGCTGGCGGAAATCGGCGTCATCCTTCTGATGTTCGGCGTCGGGATGCATTTCTCATTTAAGGATTTGCTGACGGTCCGCAAGGTCGCCTTGCCCGGCGCGATTTTCCAGATCGCCGCCGCGACCGCTCTCGGCGCAGTCGTTGTCCGCTTTGCCGGGTTTTCCTGGTCGGATGCGTTGGTCTTTGGCCTGACCTTATCCGTTGCAAGCACGGTCGTTCTGCTGCGCGCGCTCGATCAGGGCGGGATCACGAAAACGGAAACAGGCAAGATCGCCATCGGCTGGCTGATCGTCGAGGATGTGGTGATGATCTTTGCCATCGTCCTCGTGCCCTTTATCGCTGATATGCTGGCGCACAGGCAGGAGATCGACAGCACGCTGATTGTCAATGAAGCGTGGAAGATCGTCGCTAAAATCGCTGCCTTTACCGCCCTGATGTTCGTGGCGGGGCGTCGCATCCTGCCCTGGATTCTCAATTATGTCGGGCGCACGAAATCGCGGGAACTCCTGTCGCTGACCATGCTGACCGTGGCCCTGAGCTTCGCCTATGTCGCCTATACGGTTTTCGGGACATCTTTTGCGCTCGGTGCTTTTCTTGCGGGCCTTGTCCTCAACGAAAGTAAAACGGGGCATCAATCGGTCAAATACGCCTTGCCGATGCGCGACACATTCGCTGTTCTGTTTTTCGTGTCGGTTGGCATGTTGTTCAATCCTGCGACCCTTGTGCAGAAGCCGATGCTGGTTCTTGTCGCGCTCGGCATTATTATTGTCGGAAAATTTCTTGCGGCGCTGCTGATCATGGGCCTGTTCCGCCAGAATATGCGCGCCAGCCTGACCATCGGCGTGAGTCTGGCGCAGATCGGCGAGTTCTCTTTCATCTTCGCAGGTCTGGCGATGACCAAGGGACTGCTGGCGGAAGAACTATACCATGTCATTCTGGCGGGCGCGCTGATCTCCATCGCGCTGAATGATTTCCTCTTCAAGGCGCTGGGCAGTATGAAGCTGCTTCCCGCCGCCGTTTCACGCCGCGCCTGAACCACTCCCGGGCTGGCCCAGCTTCACCCTGTACGAAGCAAAAAGAACATGCCATGTTTTCCGGCACCTTACCTCGGCATGGCAAAGGCAATGATGAAACATCCGGCTCTATGGGGTTTTTGTGCGGCTCTGGCGCTCTCTGCCTTCAGCCTGCCTGCCCATGCCGATTGTGTGTCGGACTGCCAGGCTTCGACCTATTGCGATTATACCGCGGGTTGGGATTGTTCCAGCCGCCTGAATGCCTGCTACCAGCGGGAATGCGCAAAAAATAACAATTCCGCACCGCGCTATGTCGGCGGCGAATATGGCGCAATTGCCTATGATGAAGACAGCGGCGCCTATGGCATGGCCGATGCTTCCAAGGACAAGGACAGCGCGAAAAAAAGCGCGATGCGTTACTGCTCCAAACATGGCAAGAACTGTGAAATCGTCGAAACTTTTTCCAATACCTGTGCCGCGATTGCGCGCAGCGTGAAAGGCGATGTCGCCTGGGCCGATGATGACGACAAACGCACAGCCGCCGAAGACGCCATCAAACGCTGCAACCGCAAGGCAGACGAAAAAAATTGCCACATCACCCTGATGCATTGTTACGCGCCCTAGGAAACTGTCATGCTGAACACGTTGCACGAAAAAGGCTGGTTCAAATCGCTTGCGGCGCTGATCGGTGTGCTGGTGGGGCTTGTGGCGCTGGGCACGGCCTTGGTGCCTCTGTTCCGGCATGGCGAATCTGCGCGCAATCCGGTGGCGACTCCTCAGGCCTATCAGACGCCTGTCGTGCCGCCGCCATCTGCGTCGGCGAAACCGGAATCTTCCGATCCGCGCGCGCTTGACGATGCCGCCAAACAAAAACTCCTGTGGGCCTTGAGCAACAAATCGGAAATCATCACCGTTGTGGGCCAGCGCAGCGATGCGGAGGTGGCGAAATACGCCAGGGAAATTCTTGCCTTCCTCAAATCTCAGGGCTACCGCAACACCAGCCTGGCTTTCACCAATTTCCCCGGTACTTTTGAAGGTCTGGAAATCGACGCCAGCGGCAGCCGCGCTTTTGTAAAGGTGGGGCGGAGGTAGAAATAAATCTTGCTATTCGCCAATTTTCTTACAGCTTGGCGGTGGCATGTAATTTTTTTGCAGAACTTTAAAATATAATCCACGTTCAGCATCATTGTTTTCGAGTACAGCTATGAGATTGGGAGACTCAAGCATTATTTTTTGCCATAATTTACGCAGCAAGTTTTGAAAACGACTCAACATGGGTAAGCAATTGTTAGCGGGTATCTCATGAATTCGCCCATGCATAACATCAGAGCGTATGGAATATAAATCCTCAAATTCTTTATATGCAGCATCTCTCCGCACAGCATCCTGCTCAGTTAAACAGGCGTAAGATTTTGCCAAACGCTTCGTAATCCCGCGACCAGATTCGTATGTTAGAATGCCTTCTACAGCAGCGGCGCAGCATATGAAGGCTGCTTGCCAGTAGTGTGATCGACAGCCCGTGAGGGTCATAACCATTGCATTATTAAGTCGTCCTCGGGCGTGGTAGATTTTGTTTAGCTGTTCATAAAACATGGAGGCAGTCTTTAGTTCGGCAATACTAAATTTTGAAGAATTATTTCCAGGCACCCACATAAACCTATCCAGAAGTCTTTTGCTATGTTTTTTATCCATTATGCAAAAATAGTATGCCACGAATGCCTTCGTAGGCTTTGTAAGCCAAAGTGATAGAAGACTCAGACTTATAATATCTCCGGCAGAAGGAATGGTGGCTTCCATCCATTCAAACCATAGCCAGTATTCTTCGAGGCGGAGTTGTTTTTTGTTATACTCTGTAAGATCCTCATCGGAGAGATCACCTTTTTTTCTTCGAATCCAAATTCCCGGGGCTAATTCAAAATCATCCCCCTCCCAGAAGAAATTGTGCATAGGGGCACAGAATTCTAATTTTTGGTTGCTGGTCATTTACAAAAAACTTTTAAAAGATTCATTCATTTTCTTATCTCATTCTTTATCCTTTCTCAAATTTACCTCAAATATTGATCTATCTCAACTTCTCATGCGCAATTTCGCCCTGTATAGCTCACCTTAAAAAATAAAACGCGCATACCGCCGTACAGCCTGAGGCGTGCACGAATCATTCACAATGACTTCCTCACCACCACATGGAGGAAGATGCCATGCAAAAATCCTGGATTGCCGAGAAACTATGGGCTTTGCGGACAGCCCGAACCCTCGATGAGTTGATCCTGTTTTTGCAGGAAATTTTGGAGGCTATGGAATTCGACTATTTCGCTTTTAAGCCCGCTCTCTATGGCCCGGAAGTTCATACCAATTTCTCCTGGGAATGGTGCAAGCGCTACAGAGATTGTGATTATAGATTAATCGATCCCATTCTTGCCGTTATGGAAGCGCTTGGCCTTTCCTTTCTGTGGGAGAGAGCCAGAGTTTATATGCCGCTGAATACAGAACAAAAAACAATAATGGCTGAAGCGCGCGACGCAGGGCTGGTGTCGGGCGCGGCATTTCCTGTTTGGATTTTTCCCCGTGTAAAAGGCATCATTTCTCTGGCCAGTTCGATGTCGGACCATGATTTCGCCCGGCTGTTCGCAGCGCGATATGAAGATATCCGTCTTCTGCTGCAAATCTTTTGTGAGCGGTTCAAACAGCTGATGAGAAATGACTAGGCGAGGGCGGCATTAGCCGCCCTTCTTTTTACCGAGATTATCAAGAAAGTGAGCGAGCACCTTGCTGTCGTTGTCGCGCCGATACACAACGGCAAGTGACATCTGCATATTTTTCTTCGCAAGCCCCTGCATGTCCTTGCCGATAATCGAGGCTGTCGGCAGCCTTGCAATATAATCCGAAAACACGCCTATGCCCGCGCCCGCCGCAACCAGATTGGCGATCACAGGAAAATGCGAAGACTCCTGAGATATATTGAGAACAAGCCCTTTATCATGCGCGAGGCTTTGAAGATTTTGCAGAAAGAGCATTTTGGTTTGCAGGGTCGGAAGAAATAGCGTCTCGTCAGCCAGATCTGTCACGGAAAGCGTGCGTTTGGATGCCAGCCGATGATGCGCCGACAGGTAAAAGCGCAATGGATCATCTGAAATAACGCGGGTAAGAAATTTTTTATCGGCAGGCGCGGCGATATGCCAGATAAAGGCGATATCAATTTCATTGTTGGCGAGAGCTTTGAATTGCTGGGCGTGCAGCATTTCCCGGAAGACCAGACGCACGGAAGGGTGCGCCGCGCGGAAATGCCGAATGGTCGAACCAAAAGCGGGAACAAGCGGCGCTGAAAAAACCGTGCCGATCCGCAGCATGCCCTGATAGCCGTGGCCTATGGCATGGGCCGACCGCAATCCTTCTTCCATATCGCGCAATAACGCCTTGGCACGGGGAAAAAGGTCGATGCCCGCCTGCGTCAGCTCAACCCGGCGCTTGGTGCGCGCGAAGAGGCGCGTTTCCAGATGCGCCTCCATTTCCTGAATCTTCTGGCTGAGCGGCGGCTGGGTGATGTGCATTTTTGCGGCCGCGCGGCTGAAATTCAGCTCTTCGGCGACCGCCAGGAAATAGCGCAAATGGCGAAGATCGATATGATTTATATGCATATCATATATATACAATATGAAATATAGATTTCACAAATAAATAATAATTCCCAAGAATAAGGCTGTCGCAAGCCAATTTATGGAGGCAGTCATGACCAAGGGAGCGCTGAAGGATACGCAACCCGTTGAAGTCGAGCTTGAAGCGGGCGGCCAGAAATTTAAAGCGACCATCACCCAGCAGATGCTGGAGGCTGCAAGAGGCCTTCTTGGTGAGGGAATTCGGGCCGATTATTGGGACGACGCGAATATGGTCACCCACAAGAAAGTGGCTCAGAGCGCGTATCGGTTGGGCAGGGCGGCCGTCGAAGCTAATCCTAAACTTAAGAGCAATTCCGAGCCTGCAGATCTGAGGGCGATGGCTGTTTGCCAAGAAGCTGAAAGGATTTTTGCCGAACAGGCATTTCTGAAGGCGATGGCTGTTTGCGAAGAAGCTGGAAGGATTTTTGCCGAACAATCAGTGGTCAAGTACAGGGACCAGTACATACGAGCTTATTACGCGAGAAAAGGCGATTACTACCTGGGGGCCTATCAAGGAGGTGTCGAACTCGCATTGCAGTAACGCTCATCGATTATCACAAACCCAGACAACGTCCTTTGGTGGACCTTGGAATTGTAATCGTCAAACCCTAGCAATAGAGGAGGCAATCATGGAAAAGACAGTTGAGCATGTTCACTATATTCTGGACGGAAAGCTCGGTGCCATTAATGCGCTGGACGATTTGTCGCCTCTGGAAAACGGACGGGTCGCGTGGTTGTTACAGACCGAACTGGCCGACCGTGGCGCGTTAAGCCGGATTCATCTGGCGGGTGGGGGCAGAGATCTGGCGCGGGATGTTGATACACTTATACAGGCGCCGGAAACGCAAATCGTGTTTTTCATGCCCGTCGCGGGTGATCCGCGCGAAGCGGAAAAGCTGGCGGAACTACGCTCCAAAATCCGGCGTGACCGGAAAGACCTGTATCTGGTCCTGGCCAGCCAGACATCTGGGGCGAGTGCTGAAGACCAGTACGCAACGGCGCTGGACATGATGAAATCCAATCATGCCAATCTGGTGCTGGCGCATGACAAGCAAACCGGGCTCAATATGGTGGTGGTGCCGGAGGAAGCCTATTACGCGAAAACGGCGGATGTGAAAGAAGCCGTCGGCTGGCTGGCGAAAATCGCCACCGCGCGTGCGGGCCTGACCTTTACGCACAGCACTGTGCTTGCCGATGCGCCTCTGGTGCCATGGCAGAGTCCGGAAATCAGCACCAATCTGCGCGATGTGGTCAATTTCGCGGTCGATCAGGGAGCCTTCAAGACTTTCCGCGGCCGCACCGCCGGGCATTTTGCCTTGCGCGGCGCGCATGAAGGAGAGTTCCTGACCTCGGGGCGCGGAAGGAACTTTAATCGGCTCAGTGAAACAGGGCTGGTACGAGTTTTTGCCAAGGGCAGCGAGGAAGTCGTTGCTCATGGGGTGAAGCCTTCGGTTGGCGGCCAGTCTCAGCGGATTATTTTCGGCCTCAATCCGCAACTGTCGAACATCGTTCATTTCCACTGCCCAATGCTTTCCCGTCCGGCGAACAGCATTCCGGTACGCGAACAGTGGCCCTATGAGTGCGGTTCGCACGAGTGCGGCAAAAACACCGCCGACGGGTTGCGCGAGGTCAGTCCAGGCATCCATGCCGTAATGCTGGAAAATCACGGACCGAACATCGTGTTCGGGAATGAGATTCCGGCGCCTGCGGTGATCGATTTCATCCGCCGCAATTTCGATCTGCAGAGCAAGACCGGGTATTTGTTCGGTGAGCCTTATCGCGGCGCCAGCCTTGCGGCGCCTTCGCCCGAGAAGCTGGTTCTTTGATGAAGAACAAGCCCGACTTTGTGCAAAGTGATGGCGGCCTGGTTCCCCGGGCTGCCATCACGCAGGTCGATACACGGTTTCTGGAAAGCAAAGGATATGTTCTTCTGCACCATGCCGACGGCATCAGCCGTGCCAGTCACATTCAGGCCTTTGATGCCCTGATGCTCCTTAAACCATCGGCGTTGGAAGGTCTGCGTCTGCGCTACGGCAAAGGCACATGGATATTGCATAATCTTGTGGCCCATCCGCTGATGCAGTTTATGGCGCTCGGCGGGATGTTGACGCAGCGGACTGTGCCAGGTCTGTCACAGCGTCTTTTCGACTGGGCAATGGCGGTGCATGACGGCACCGTTCCGAAACCCATGGGCGGAAAATTATTCCCGGAACAAGAGGAAAAGACACAAGAATCCAAAGACGGGTTGGCGCTGCTGGTAACAGGCAGTGTTGCCGCGATTAAAACGGTTCCTCTGATCGAAGCGCTGCGCAAGGATGGCCATGAGCTGAAGGTTATTCTCACCCGCGCGCCGGAGGAATGGAAATGGGTATCGCCCGAAGAATTGCGCGCTGCCGGGTATGCAGTTCTTTCGGAGAAAGAGGATCTGAAAACAAAAATGGAAGTCCTTCAGAAGTCGAAGGCGATCCTTGTTGCGCCTGCCAGCGCGGATTTTATCAGCCAGCTCGCGCATGCCTCGTCCGGTCTGGCACGCGCTGTTCTGGATGCGCAGCGCGGCAGCAGCAGGTTGATGATCGCTCCGGCCATGAATTACAAAATGTGGCATCACCCGGCGGTACAGCGTAACTGTGCGGCGCTGGCGGGTAACGGCGTTACTATTCTTGGCCCTGTCGAGGGCCCGATGGCCTGTGGCGATCACGGCTATGGCCGCATGATGCCTGTGGAAGACATCACACAAGGCGTGAAAGCGGCTCTGACCGGAACACCTCATCCCGCAGTTAAGCTTTATCAGAGGGCACTGCAGAAACCGGATCTCCAGCCTTTTCGTCCACCGGAAAATTCCGAAATTCTGGTGGTTCTGGAAGGCAAGCAGATGGAATGGCCGGAAGTTGAACATCTGGTTGCCGATATAAAACATGCCGGGCTGACAGCGACTTATGTGTTGGATGAAACCTGGAACGCCTATCGCAAGCCGCTGGAAAATCTGACAGGCCAAGAAGTCGTTACCAATCATTTCCAACAGCCCGATGCAAAAGGCATGGAGCATATCCGCCTACCGGAAAAAGCCCGTTATGTGTTTTTTCCATTTCTCGATCGGGAACAGGCCGAAGCCATGCTTCAGGGTCGGGCCGACACGTTGGGCCGATCTATTTATCTGGCTTCCAAAGCCTCCATCGTCGCGCGTCCGGCATCGGATTTATCACCCTCGATTTTATCGCAATTGCAGCGAGACGGCGTCCAGACCATCACGCATGTCAGCGCACTGGCTTACAGCCTGTCGCTGGATAAGCCCATCAGCGCTTACGATTTCACTTGTGGATAGGAGAGACTATGCCGGAAACCGTCTCGAAGGATCTTTTAGGCAAAAAAATTCTTATTACAGCTGGGCGCGCGCATGAAGATATCGACGGGGTACGCCATTATGCCAATCATAAACGCCCGGAGGGACATGGTTATGCGGTTGCCGAGGCTTTAGCGGCACGCGGAGCCGATGTAACGCTGGTTTCGGCCAAGAACCATTTCATGCCGCCGTCCGGTTGTCGGGTCATTCGGAAAACAAACGAAGGAAAAGATTTATGTTGTGGCCAGGATATTATGGCGGCCGCTGAAAATACTCTGGCACAAGGGTCATTTGACGCCGTGCTTTGTTTGGCGTCAATCCCGTCCATCCGTCCGGAACAAAAGGCGGCCAATAAACTTAAGGTCAAACATAATCTGGGCGATCCTGTCACGATGGCGGTGATCGGCAATATGGATATTCAGGTCCGCGCCCGCGCATGGAATCTTTCGGTTCTGGGATATGACACGCATCAGGAAAAATTTTCGTCTCCCGATCTTCCCGACTGGCTGGTGGATTTGACTCCGACAATTTTGGAAAAACAGAATGCCGCTTTTCCTCCGCGGCCTCATAGGGATGACGATATAGGGCCGTCTTCGGCGACTTTGTTCGGCAAAACCATTCTGATGACAAGTGGACCGACCGAAGAAATGATAACGGCATCCGGTGATGTCATCACGAATTTCTCATCCGGGCGGCAGGGTTATGATCTTGCCCGTGCTTTTGCCAATGAAGGCGCATCCGTGACTTATGTGGTCGGGCCGACATATTTTCCGGCTCCGGCGCATGACAATATAAAGACCGTTCACGTTCATTCGGCGCGTTCGATGTTGGCGGCTTGCGAAGCCCATGTGCCTGCCGACATATTTGTTGGTGTTGCCGCCGTTGCCGATTTCGGCTGCAAAAACCCGCCTGATCTGCGGTTGCCTGAGGGACAGCGTTACGATCTGGTGCTCGACCAGAATCCCGATATTCTCAGCACGATGGGGCATCATGCGCAAAGACCGGGGTTCGTCGTCGGCTTTGCGGCTGAGACCGATCCCGCCAATATCATGGCCTATGCGCAGGGAAAGCTGGAAAAGAAGGGAGCCGATATGATCTGCGCCAATCTGGTTGGCCCGGCGATTGCCGCGCGCGGGGCCACAAATAATCAGGTGATCATTCTTTCCCGTGATGCCGAACCCTTTCCTCTGGCAAACATGAGTAAAACCGGGACAGCGCAAGCCATTGTCGAGCAAATCAAACAACGTTTATCTGTCACTTGCCACCGTCCTTCGGCTAAATTAGGGCCGACTGAAATCAAGGAACCAAAATTTTAGTATGATCTGGTCTTTACCTCTCCCGCTTCCACTGATCGAAAGCCGTGACGGGGATTCTTTTCTCTCGCTTCCCCTGGGCTCAACGGCGCTTCCGTTGTCACCGCATCCCGGCTCTTTCGGCTTTGTCCGCAAAAAACATGTGCATGAAGGCGTTGATCTCTACTGCCCGGAAGGCACGCCCGTTTACGCGGTCGAAGGCGGCATTATTGTCGGATGTCTTCCCTTTACAGGAGAAATAACCCGTCCGCGATCACCCTGGTGGGAAGATAGCTTCGCCATTCTGGTCGAGGGCCCAAGCGGTGTTGTCGTTTACGGTGAAATTGTGCCGCTGAATCTTCCAGAAGAAACAATTATTCAGGTGGGCCAGACTCTTGGTTACGTCACGCGCGTTCTCAAGAAAGATAAAGGACGCCCGCGCGCCATGCTGCATCTTGAACTTTACGAAACGGGCACGCGTGATGTTTATGAATGGACAGTTGCAACAGGAAAAACACCGATGGAATCCAAGCCCGCGCCCCTGCGCGACCCCACTCCTTTTTTACAGCAGGCTCTCCAATTTCAACCGGGCTGACCCGGGCGCGTTGCGGAAAGCTCGCCCGCAAGCCGCACATTTTCAAGCGCGAGGGATGTCGTGTCCGCCAGAATTTGCAGGACTTTCAATTCTTCCAGCGAAACCTGATGCGGCGTCGCCCAGTAATTGCCGATTGCGCCGAGCGGGTCATTGTGGCGGATCGGAACCATGATCATACTTTTGACAAAAGTCTGGCGATAGACATCATGCGGGACGCGCGGATGCTTGTAGATATCCTCGATAAAGAGGACCTCGCGATTCATCATCACCCAGCCGCTGACGCATTTCTCCATGGGGAAGCGCTGGCCTTTCCAAAGCGGGCTGATGGCGTCTTCATCGGCATAGAAACATTGATCCCCGTCGCGCAACACAAAGGTCGCGCCGTCCGCGCCCGTTAATTCGCGCGCGGCATGCCGCACAACCCGCGTTACGCTTTCGATCGTATGTGATTTGGACAGAAGCTGGACAACGCGCACCAGCCGTTCCATCGCCGCCGCATACCAGGCGGAATTATGAGAAGACGTGAAAGGCGCAGGCATTCCCGCGTGAATATTTTCAGATGTCATTTTTTTTGCCTTGCCCCGGAAGTTTTTTGGAAATTAGGGGATAAGGAAATTAGTTGAAAGCGCGATTATGAGATTTTGCCGTAACGTCACATACATAAGCATGCATGACACTGAAGGATTGCACCGATTTTATTGCCAGGTTTGGAGGGGTGGGATGTGCTTGCTTGCGCTGCAATTTTCTAAACTCGTCTTCGCCCTATCACAAACCCCCTTCTGTGCAGCCGTCAGATCCTCTGTCGATTGACATCAATATACCCAATGGGGTATATGGGGTGCAAGAGAGAAAACATACAGGAGCCAAGCCATGTCGCCCCATCCATCGCATAAAAAGGAAATCTCCCGTCTTAATCGCGCCATTGGTCAGCTGGAGGCGGTCAAGCGCATGGTTGATGAGGGGCAGTATTGCGTCGATATCATGACCCAATTACGGGCTGCGCGCAGTGCCGTAAAAACAATCGAGCTGGGTGTTCTGGAAACGCATATGGGTGCCTGCATGGCGGATGCCTGTCATAGCGGGAGTCAAAAAGTCAAATCCAGACGCATTAGCGAGATTATGTCCTTGCTGAAAAAATACGAATAGGGATTTTTCATGAAACCGTTTGCACTTTTTCTGTGCGCAGTCATTTTATTTTCTTCATCGGCGGAAGCTGGCACTTATCACCTCGATATTGAGCGCAAGGCGGTCAATATCACGGGTAGTCCGGTCGAGAAAATTACTGTTAATGGCGGTATTCCCGGACCAACTCTGCGCTTCAGGGAAGGTGAGGACGTAACAATTACCGTCACCAACCACCTGGATGAGGATACCTCCGTTCACTGGCATGGGTTGCTGTTGCCGGGCGAAATGGATGGCGTTCCCGGCTTCAATGCTTTCCCCGGTATTAAGCCGGGCGAAACATTTACCTATCATTTCAGGATACGCCAGAGTGGAACCTACTGGTATCATGCGCACAGCATGGGACAGGAACAAGACGGGCATTATGGCTCTATCGTTATTACACCAAGGGACAAAGATCCCTTACAGGCCAACCGCGATTATGTCGTTCTGATTTCCGATTTTCATGAGGGTGACTGGCAGGAAATTCTAGCCAACCTGAAAAAAGATTCTGATTATTATCAATTCAATCGGCGCACGCTGGGTGATTTTTTTAATGATATTGACAAGAAGGGTTTTGCTACCGCCTGGAATTTTGCCGCCGATTGGGGTGAGATGAGGATGCGGCCAACCGACCTGTCGGACGTAACAGGTTATATTTTTCTCATAAACGGCAAAACACCGGAGCAAAACTGGACGGGGCTTTTCAAGCCGGGCGAACGCGTAAGGCTGCGTTTTATCAACGCCTCGGCCATGTCTTTCTATGATGTGCGGATACCGGGCCTGAAGATGCAGGTCGTGTCGTCAGATGGACAGGATATCGAGCCTGTGCCTGTTGACGAGTTTCGTTTCGGCGTTGCCGAAACCTATGACGTGATTGTTACACCCAAAGAAGACAAGGCTTATACAATTGTGGCCGAACCAATTGACCGCACGGGTTTTGCGTTAGGTACTCTGGCGACACGCGAAGAGATGATTGGGGAAAAACCCCAGCCGCGTCCACGCACTCTGCTGAATATGGTTGATATGGGTATGAACCATGCAGCTATGGAGCATCATGAGCATGGCGGCACAATGAGCATGGAGCAAATAGCGGAGGTCAGCGGTTGGGCAAATGCAGGAACGCCCGCCGGGAGCAAGGCCCTCAATTACGCTGATTTGCGTTTCTTCGGCATACAGAAAGATACGCGCCTGCCGCAGCGCGAGATTTTGGTCAGGCTTGGCGGCAACATGGAACGTTATATCTGGACGATTAATGGAAAGAAGTTCGAGGATTCCGGCCCGATCAGCCTGAACTATGGTGAGCGTGTGCGTCTGAAATTCGTCAATGACACAATGATGGCACATCCCATGCATTTGCATGGAATGTTCGTGCAGTTGGAAAATGGCCAACCAGCGGGAAAATTGCCCAATAAACACACAATTATCATTCCACCCGGCCAATCTTATTCGGCTCTTTTGACCGCTGATGAGCCCGGAGAATGGGCATTTCACTGCCATCTGCTTTATCACATGATGACTGGTATGATGAACAAGGTTGTGGTCGCCAAACTCGATCCCACGGCTACGGCACCCTTGCCAAGCAGCGATCTGCATAAGGAGTCTGGCACTTCACCCTCTCATGAAGAGGGCCATCATCATGCGCACTAAGGGGCGCATAGTCGTTTTTCTTTTTGTACTTGCCTGTTCAACACCTGCACTTGCCAATGAAGAGCATGACTCATTGCTCTTTCACGCCTTCCTTTTCGAGGGCGATTATGGCCAGAGCGATGGCAGGCCGACCGGAAGCTGGGATTTGGACGGCTGGATCGGAGGTGATTACAACAAGTTGTGGCTGAAAAGCGAAGGCGAAAGCAACAACAATAAAATGGAACAAGCCGAATTTTGGGCCATGTATAGCCGCAACATTGCGACTTTCTGGGATGCCCAGATAGGCATTCGCCATGATGTCACGCCGACATCCGAAACCTATGCCGTGCTGGGATTTGGTGGTTTAGCACCGTATTTCTTCGATACCGAAGCCCATCTGTTCATTAGCCAAAGCGGCGATGTCAGCATCAGGCTGCGGGAAGAAAATGATTTTCTGATTACGCAACGTTTAATTATTCAACCCTATCTGGAAGCAAATTTCTTTGCGCAGAAAGTAGATAAGCAGGAAAGGAGTGTGGGGCTTGCCTATGGTGAAGCTGGCCTGCTGACCCGTTATGAAATTACCCGTAAATTCGCCCCTTATATCGATCTGCGGTATGAGCGTAAATTTGGAGAAACAGCCACGATTGCAAAAAGCAATGGCGAGGATATTGGTAGCTTTATTGTTGCCGTTGGCTTGCGTCTGATGTTTTAAGGATGCCGTATTATCATATCCAAAACCAGTTTAGCGGTGCTGGGGTAGTTTTCCTTCGCGGTTTGTTGTCAACCATTGCACCAAGAATGCACCACAGCAGGAAATCGACAAATACGGAAGCACAAGAAATGGCGGTGGGCGGCTCCCAGAAAGCGAGATTGCTCTCTGATTATCTCATTGTCCCGCGACAATTTTTCAATTTCAACGCACATGTTCGTGAAGAACTTTACGTAGCCTTGCTCTTGATTGTAACTGAACAAAAAATAGTCGCCGCTGACACCGACAGTTTTTGATGGTACTATTTTTTGAAAATTTGTCCAGCAGTCACTAATTGACTCTATCCCCCCTGGGGGGATATGGTCTAAGCATGAAAAAAAGTTTACCACATCGCCATCACGACGATATTGCTCACCGCCTCAGGCGCGCTGAAGGGCATTTGCGCAGTATTATCCAGATGATTGAGGATGAAAGGCCTTGTCTTGATATCGCCCAACAGATGCATGCTGTTGAGAAGGCGATTACGCAGGCCAAGCGCACGCTCATTCAAGATCATATCGATCATTGCCTCGAAGATACGCTGCGAAAACCTGGAAAAAAGGACAAAACGGCGACAGAGGCACTGTCAGAATTCAAAGAAATCACAAAATATTTATAGGTGCCGCATGACCCCATTTACCGAATTATTGCAACAGGGAACGGCACATGCTTGGCTTTTCATCCCCAGCGCGATATTGCTGGGCGCGCTGCACGGCCTGGAACCTGGCCATTCCAAAACCATGATGGCTGCGTTCATCGTCGCCGTTCGAGGAACCGTCAAACAAGCTGTTTTACTGGGACTGGCTGCAACATTATCCCATACGACTGTCGTTTGGGCCGTTGCGCTCGGAGGCATGTACTTTTTTGGAAAAGTAAGTGCCGAGGCAACAGAGCCTTACTTCCAGCTTGCCTCTGCCGTCATCATCATCGGCGTTGCTCTATGGATGTTGTGGCGCACTTGGCAGGAGGATCGCCGTGCCAACATGGAAGACCATCACCATCATCACGGCAATACGCATCATATTGATACAGGGCATGGATATATCGCTCTTTCCGTTTTTGAAGGTGGCGTGCCGCCGCGCTGGCGCTTGAAGACGGAAAGCGGTCATGTTTGGCACGCAGAAAATGTTGCTCTTGAGACCGAGCGTCCAGATGGCAGCCGTCAATCTTTTACCTTCGTTCAGAAGGAAGGCTATTTGGAATCCGTCGAAGAAATTTCCGAACCGCACGAATTTATGGTGCGCGTCCGCTTGGGGCATGGCAACCACATTCATGATTACGATGTTCCATTTGTGGAGTATGATCACGGCCATGATCATATTCATGAGGAGTTGCGCGGCCTTGATGCTTCAACGGGTGGTTATCGTGATGCGCATGAATTGGCTCATGCCAACGACATTCGTCGTCGTTTTGCTGGCCGCGAGGTGACCACGGGTCAGATCGCGCTGTTTGGTCTGACAGGCGGCTTGATCCCGTGTCCCGCCGCTATTACCGTTCTTTTGCTTTGTCTTCAGCTCAAGGAAATCGCTCTTGGCGCGACCCTTGTCTTGAGTTTCAGCGTGGGGCTGGCCTTAACTCTGGTCACCGTTGGCGTGGCTGCCGCTCTCAGCGTGAGATACGCCACAAAACGCTATTCGTGGTTCAGCTCCTTTGTCAGAAAAGCACCGTACTTCTCCTCTGCGCTTATACTTCTCATCGGTATCTATATGGCGATTCACGGTTGGAACGGGCGAACCCAATGACCGAGAGATGTTTTTCACTCGCCGAACTACATAAAAATATGTTTGCCTTGCTGCTAGCCTTTATATTTTCCGCTTTGCGGACGGATGCTTTGATCGGCAACAAATAGGTTCCCGCCTTTGAATCGGGAAAGATCGACGTTTGCCATGCGGTATTCTTGATTTTCGCCGTTACGCGAACCGATCCCCAACCACGCCTTTTGCCGCCAGAGAAAATTTTTATTTCTGCCGATATGTCTTTGGGCAGCGTGATGAAGAACCATGCGCCCTTACCATGGTACATCCATATCTCGCCTTTAAATTTGAATTCCAAGCCATGCGCGAATCGATTTGCCATGGCGCACTACCAGCGCAGAAATTTTTTGCCCAAGACGCTGCCGAGAAGGCCAAGCCCCAGGATGGGCAGGCCGTAGTAGACGGAAACGTAAACGGCCACGTCCCTGTCGCAATGCAGGGCGTAGGCTGTGGCGGCCAAAGCGCCCGCGCTTACCCCCGCCAAAAAGCCCAAAAGCGTCGGATGCGGAGAAGCTGTTTTGGAAAACCAGAACTTCCAGGCCATCACCAGAGCCACGCCGCCGCCGAGGATTACCGATAGGCAGTACGGAGCAGAAGAGCCGTCCTGAAGGATGCTTTTCACGGACTCAAGCGGAATATGCGCCGCCTGAGCGGCGAGCTGCCAGATCAGAACGGCACTCGCAAATATAAATGGGGCGAGATGAAGCTTTTTGACAGCTCCCGCCGGACGTGAGATATCCGTGATTAATAGAATGCTACCGATCCAGGCCAGAAGGAATATGCCAGGCTTCCAGAACAGCGCGCCGCTGTGCATGGCCGAAAGATAGTCGCCCCGCAATCCCATGAACATCAGGACGGCGGCAGCGACCATCACAAGGCATGCCGTGCAGTGCATCCACAGCTTCCAATTCAAAAGCGGCTTTTTGAGGCTCAGGTCGGCTACCAGTTTATCAATCAGGGGATCAGTCATCCTGAGCCTCCTCGACAGCGGCCATCATCTTTTTCATGCCCCGATGCACCATGATTTTGACGTTCGAAGGACTGTGCCCTGTCTTTTGGCTGACTTCCTCGACGCTCATTTCCTGTAGCTTGATCATCTCGATCATTTCCGCCTGGGCCGGAGGGATGAGTTTAAGCAATGTTTTGACGTCGTGCTTGGCGCACTCGTCACGGTCATGCTCTTGCGAAGGAAACTCCTGATCCAGCTCCAACTCAACATATCTCAAAGTTTTGCGCATATGGTCAATCCAGCGATGACGCGCAACAGCAGCTATCCATGGCCCAAAGGGATAGCTAGGGTCAAAGGTTTGTCGCTTCGCGTGTAATGTCATCAACGTATCCTGTACCAAGTCCTCGATGGCGTTACGGTGGATACGTTTTCCAAAATACGCCGCAAGCCATGGCCGAAGGTCGGTCAGCAGCAGACGGTAAGCGTTCTGGTCACCCTTGAGGGCGGCACGCATCCAATCGTCCCATCTATTGCTGTTATACGTCGTCATCGGCTCGCGGTTACACCTCAGAAGAAAAATGTTCAGGCAGGTGTAACCAGACCGTTAAGGGGACGTATTAACACCTTTGAACGCGCCCTAAAGGCATGTTTGTGGGAGATTTTAGCGAATATCCCGCTTTTTGTCCACGTAACAACCGCAATGGAAAGGAAATCAACCATGCAACTCTCCAAATCCCTTATGACTGTCGCCGCTCTTGGTGCTTTTGTCGCTGGTGCCGCTCTTATGGCTCCCGATGCTCACGCCAAAGAAGGTTATGAAATGTGTGCTGGTATCGTCAAAGCTGGCCAGAACGACTGTAAAGGCAACGGCCATAGCTGTGCTGGTCAAGCTAAGAAAGATGGCGACGCTAACGAGTTTGTGTACGTCCCGAACGGCACTTGCGACAAGATCGTCGGCGGTCACGTCGTTAAAATGTAATCCACCAAAGTTCAGAGGTTCCCGCCATGCAAAAACATACGCTTGAATTATCCGGAATCGGATTGCGTGCGCCGCATGTGCGGGAACTTTTGGATTCAAAAGCGAATGTCGGCTTTCTTGAAGCCCATTCGGAAAATTACTTCGGCGGCGGGCAGCCCCGTAAAATTTTGAAACAGATTTCCGAGATTTACCGCGTCACGCTTCATGGCGTGGGGCTTTCTCTGGGCCGCGCCGATGGGCTGGATCAGAGTCATATCCGCCAGACCAAGGCGCTCGTGGACGAGCTTCATCCTGTTTTCGTCTCTGAGCATCTGACATGGAGCGGATACTGCCACATTCATGTTCCAGACTTATTACCCGTTCCTTTTGTCAATGAGGCACTGGACGTATTCGCGGATCATGTGAATGAATTCCAGGATGCCATCGGTCAGCAGATATTGGTTGAGAATCCCTCCAACTATCTGGCCTTTGAAAAAATAGACTATACCGAGACGGAGTTTTTGAACGCGCTTGTTGAAAGAACAGGTTGCGGACTTTTACTCGATATCAACAATATCGCCGTCAGCGCGCATAACCTTGGTTACGATCCTGTCGCCTACATTGATGGTGTCAAGGCCGATGGACGCGTAAGGCAATTCCATCTGGCTGGATATCAGGTCAATGAATTGGAAAACGGCGAGCGCGTGTTTCTCGACACTCATGGCAGGCACGTTTATCCGGAGGTCTGGGAACTTTACGCCCATGCGCTGCGCAGGTTCGGGGATGTGCCGACGCTGATCGAATGGGATACGGACATTCCTGCGCTTGATATTCTAATCGCTGAAGCCGCCAAGGCTGACGATGTCCGCGCTCGCGTAAAAGGAGAACGCCATGACCGCGCTGCGTGACATTCAATCGGCACTTCTTCACGATATTTACTCAGGCGGGCGCGACAGCGTTGCTTATCTTGGCAAGGGATTTGCCGAACACCTGAACATCTACGGCAACAACACGCTCTTTGGCCTGACGGATATTCTGGCGAACGCTTATCCGGTCGTGAAGCGGATCGTCGGTGAGGAATTCTTCAAGACGGTCGCGCGGCACTATTTGACGGCGCATCCCCAGCCTTCCGGCAATCGCCATATGTTCGGCGGCGAACTATCGCGTTTCCTGAAAGGGTTTGAGCCTGCTTTATCCCTGCCGTACCTGCCCGATGTCGCCGCGCTGGAATGGGCGCACTTTCAGGCAAGTATCGCCGACGATGCTGAAACGCTGGATTTTAATATGTTGGCGTCGGCCACGGGGGGCGATCCCTCTTTCGTGCTTGGTCTGCATCCCAGCGTCCATCTTGTCGCCCAAAACTACAATGCTCTCGATATTTGGCGAGAGCATCAAAACGAAGACCCTAGCACCATTCGTCTGATACCGAAGGAGCATACGCTTGTCATCTGGCGCGCTGCCGATGATAGCGTTCTTATCCGGAAAGCATCTGCTTCTTTCGCAAAATTAATTCATAACTGTTTGGATGGCCTCTCCTTTGCCGAAGCTATGATGGCTGCGGGAGAAAGCGTTGCCGATATGACGGCACTTCAACAGGAATTTGCCGAAGCTGTCGCGCACGGAGTTTTCTCTGATAAGACGGAAGCATTGCCATGAAGCAAGAGCATACCCTTATTGCCGTTATTCTGAGCGGTATTGGCGCAAGCCTTTGTTGTGTTGCGCCGCTGGTGTTTGTGATGTTGGGTATTGGAGGTGCGTGGGTCGGAGGCTTCACTGCCATGGAGCCTTACCGTCCTCTATTTGTCGCGCTAACGCTGATTTTTTTGGGAATGGGTTTTCTCAAACTTTATATTAGTCCGCGCACCTGCGAGGTGGGTAAACCGTGTTCCGATAACAAGGTTATCCAACGTCAACGTCTAATTTTCTGGCTGGTTGCCATCCCCGTGCTGGGGTTGATCTCATTTCCGTGGTTCGCACCACTTTTATACTAGAGGAGAAAAAATGAGAATATTTATCGCCCTATTTGCCTGCGTGATGGCGCTGTCCTCACCTCAAATGGCTGAGGCCGCTCAACGTAGCGTGACGCTCGACGTGCAGAAAATGACGTGCGCCGCATGCCCCATCACGGTCAAGAAGGCTCTGGAACATGTAACAGGGGTTTCCAGGGTCGATGTCAACTTCGAGAAAAAAACGGCTCTCGTAGATTTTGATGACGCATTGTCTTCCGTTGCCGCCCTGACACAGGCGACCGAAGATGCCGGTTATCCCTCAACCGTTAGAGAAAGTGCTGCTGGGTATGAATAAAGACGCCATCAAATCCAAAATCACATGCCCGCAGTGCGGCGCGCAGAAAGAAGAAATCATGCCCGATAATGCATGCGTTCATTTTTATGAATGTACGCAATGTCATGCCCTTCTGAAACCAAAGAAAGGGGACTGTTGTGTTTTCTGCTCTTACGGGGATGTTCCATGTCCTCCCAGACAGCATGATTGTCAATGCCAACAAGGAAAGGAAAGCGATGAATGATAAAATGCACATGCTCCTTTATGGATAAATTCACCGCCAAATCCAACTGGTTTCAATCGGCAGCTCTTTTGGCAGCGCGGCTTTGGATCGCGAAGACATTTTTCATGTCCGGTCTGGTAAAGATAAAAAGCTGGGATTCAACCATTGCCCTGTTCACGGACGAATACAAAGTTCCCGTGCTTCCTCCAGAAATCGCGGCTTATATGGCGACCGCCGCCGAACTATCTCTGCCCGTACTGCTGGTCTTGGGACTGATGACGCCGTTTGCCGCCCTCGGACTATTTGTCATGACGTTGGTTATTGAATTATTCGTCTACCCAGGCACGACAGATCATTATCACTGGATGTTACTCCTTGGCGTGCTCGTCACTCACGGCAGCGGAAAGCTGGGAGCTGATTTTTGGATTCTGAAACGTTTCAACGCGAAGGCTTGATCATGAAAAGTTTTACCATTGGTCGACGATTGACAAGCGAGTTCATCGGAACGGCGCTGCTTTTAGCCGTTGTCATTGGGTCTGGCATCATGGGGGAAACCCTTGCGGGAGGAAACACGGCCATCGCTCTCCTCGCCAACACACTTGCCACGGGTGCTGCACTTGTTGTTCTCATTACCGTTTTCGGCCCTGTTTCCGGCGCACATTTTAATCCAGCCGTAACCTTAACATTTTTATTGAGGAAGGAATTCGATAAGAAGGATATCGCCCCTTATATTCTGGCTCAGATTTCTGGCGGCATTCTCGGCGTCTTTGTTGCGCATGTAATGTTCGCGGAGCCTGTTTTGCAAGTCTCCGCGAAGTTGCGTGGAGGAGCGGCATTAGGTTTCTCGGAGTTTATTGCCACCTTCGGCCTTATCGTCACGATCCTTGGCAGCGTTCGCTTCAAGCCAGACTCTGTTCCGCTTGCTGTCGGGCTTTACATCACCTCGGCTTATTGGTTCACCGCATCGACTTCTTTTGCCAATCCTGCAGTTACGATTGCGCGCATGTTTTCGGACACGTTCGCGGGAATCGCCCCGTCCTCCGCGCCACTTTTTATCATATGCCAGCTAGCGGGTGCATTTGTCGGAGCCTGCGTTTTGGGATGGATGCTTAAAGAGAAGAATAAATGACTAAAAAAGCCATCATCCGTTTTGTGCTTGTCCTGCTTCTCGTCGCCACCGCCATGGCGGCATGGCAACTGCACATCTCTGATTATTTGAACCTAGAGTTCATCCGTACTCAACAGGCCGCCATCAAAAGCTATTATAGTGAGCATCCCTTTGTAACCGTGGGTCTGTTTTTCGTCACCTATGTCGCAGTAGCTGCGTTGTCCTTGCCTGGAGCCGCCGTTATGACGCTTTTAGGCGGGGTGCTGCTGGGATTCTGGCAAGGTTTGATAGCCGTATCTTTCGCCAGCACCATAGGAGCGACACTCGCTTTTCTTCTGGCGCGCTTTTTACTCAAGGACTGGATACAAGGCCATTATCAAAAGCAACTAACTACCCTCAACGAAGGCTTTAGGAAGGAAGGCGCGTTCTATCTTTTCGCCTTGCGTCTGATCCCCGTATTCCCGTTTTTCCTCGTCAATATCCTGACGGGGGTTATGCCGATCAAAACGCGCCACTTCTACGGGGCAAGCCAGCTTGGCATGTTGCCAGGCACGGCGGTTTATGTTTATGCGGGCACAGAGCTTGGAAAAATCCAGTCTCTCTCCGACATTGCATCGCCATCTCTTTTGGCGGCTTTTATTGTTTTGGGGTTGTTTCCCCTGATCGCTAAAAAAATCGTTGCGGCGTTACGCAGCCGGAGGAAAGCATGAGCAAATACAACTACAATGTGATTGTCATCGGAGGAGGCTCCGCAGGGCTGGTTTCGTCTTATATCGCCGCCGCATTGAAGGCGAAGGTCGCCCTGATTGAAAAGCACAAAATGGGCGGCGATTGCCTGAATACAGGCTGTGTGCCGAGCAAGGCGTTGCTCCGGTCGGCCAAAATGTTGTCCTACGCCCGCAGAGCCGAGGAATTCGGGTTCAATAAGGCGACTGTAGATTTTGACTTCGCTAAGGTGATGGAGCGCATCCAAGGCGTCATTGCGGCCATTGCGCCCCATGATTCCATAGAGCGATACACGCAACTTGGTGTTGATTGTATCGAAGGTGCGGCCAAGATCGTGGCTCCCCGCCGTGTCGAGGTGAATGGCAAGACGCTGACCGCACGAAGCATCATCGTGTCGACGGGCGCACGGCCAATGATTCCGCCAATCCCAGGTCTCGACCAAATCGACTATCTGACAAGCGACACGGTCTGGAATCTACGAGAACGTCCCAGGCGGCTGCTTGTTTTAGGCGGCGGGCCGATTGGTGCTGAAATGGCGCAGGCTTTCTCACGGCTGGGGTCGGAGGTGACCATCGTTGAAATGGCTCCGCATCTGCTGGTGCGAGAGGATGCCGAGGTTATCGAACTTGTCACCCATAGATTTCAGGTGGAAGGAATAAAGGTTTTAACAGGTCATAAAGCCAGATCTTTCAGAACAGAAGCAGGGCAAAAAATCCTGACCTGCGAACATAATGGTGGCGACGTCGATGTTGTCTTCGATCAGGTTATCGTCGCTCTGGGGCGGCAGGCGAATGTGTCTGGCTTCGGCCTTGAGGATCTTGGCGTAAAACTCTCCCCTCGGAAAACCGTAGATGCCGATGCTTTCCTTGAAACGAATATCCCTGGTATTTACGTTTGCGGCGATGTCACAGGGCCATATCAGTTTACCCATACGGCGGCGCATCAGGCATGGTACGCCAGTGTGAACGCGCTTTTTGCGCCCTTCAGGCGGTTCAAGGTCGATTACCGTGTCATTCCATGGACGACGTTTACCGATCCCGAAGTGGCGCGGGTTGGCCTCAACGAAAAAGAGGCCAAAGAGAAAAACATTCCCTATGAAGTCACGACCTACGGCATTGACGACCTGGATCGCGCCATCGCCGACAGCGAAGCGCATGGGTTCGTCAAAGTCCTGACGGTGCCAGGAAAAGACAAGATTCTTGGCGTGACGATCGTCGGCACGCATGCGGGCGATATTATCCCCGAATTCATTCTGGCTATGAAGCATGGTCTGGGGTTGAATAAAATACTCGGCACGATCCACATCTACCCGACGCTCGGAGAGGCCAACAAATATGCGGCTGGCGTTTGGCGTAAGGCGCATGTGCCGAAACTCGGATTAAAGATCGTTGAAAAATTCCATGCATGGAGAAGAACATAAAATGGACGGGAGCCTTTGCAGAGTAAATCGATTTGATGAAACGCTTTCGCGCCGTGGGCTAAAGGTTAAGCGCGAGGTTATAATGACGCTACAGGTCAATATCGGTAAAAGGTGCAATCAGGCGTGCCACCATTGCCATGTCGAGTCTGGCCCCAACCGCACCGAAAATATGGAACAATCCACCGTAGATAGGATTCTTGAGCTTTTGCAAGGCGCGCCTGATATCGCGCTTGTCGACGTCACGGGCGGTGCACCCGAACTCAACCCGCATTTTCGCACTTTCGTCACGCATATCCGTGCCATGGGCAAGGACGTTATTGATCGTTGTAATCTCACGGTTCTTTTTGAAAAGGGACAAGAAGATACGGCGGAATTTCTGGCCGAACAAAAGGTGCAGATCGTCGCTTCCTTGCCATGCTATCTGGAAGACAACGTCAATGCCCAGCGCGGTAAAGGTGTGTTTGGTAAAAGCATCGCCGCGCTCGAAAAGCTCAATGCTTTGGGATACGGAAAGTCAGATAGCGGGTTGGTCTTGAACCTTGTCTATAACCCCATCGGCACGCATTTGCCACCGGAACAGAAAAAGCTAGAGTCCGCCTATAAGGAGCATTTGCACAAGAATTTTGGTCTTGTGTTCAACAGTCTTTTCACGATTACGAATATGCCGATCAAGCGTTTCGCGCATATGCTGGAGCGCGATGGTCTGGCCGAGCAGTATATGCAGCTCCTGATCGACAACTTTAATGTGCAGGCCGCACAGGAAGTGATGTGCAAACAGCTTGTCTCCATCAGCTGGGACGGAAAGCTCTATGATTGCGATTTCAACCAGATGCTGGAAATCCCCCTGAATTATAAGCCAAGAACGATTTGGGATATTCCGTCCTTTTCGTCACTTGATCAGGGCATCGCCTTTGCCGACCATTGCTTTGGGTGTACGGCGGGCGCAGGCAGTTCTTGCACAGGAGCATTATTAACAACAGGAGAAAGAACATGACATCATCAGCACAAGCCTTACAAAAGAGCGTTCAGGAATATTACGGAGAAACCCTTCAAGGGAGCGTCGATCTTAAGACGAGCGCTTGCTGTCCCATTGACGCGATGCCAGAGCACCTGCGACCTTATTTAAAAAACATTCATTCGGAAATTCAGGAAAAATTCTACGGGTGCGGCTCTCCCATTCCGCAATCTTTGGAGGGCATGACTGTTCTCGATCTTGGGTGCGGCACTGGAAGGGATGCCTATATTTTGGCACAACTCGTGGGGCCAAAGGGCAAGGTTATCGGCGTAGACATGACGGAAGCGCAACTGGATATTGCCAAAAGACATGTGGATCATCACGCCGTTGTCTTCGGATATGATCGCCCAAACACGGAATTTCATCACGGCTATATCGAGGATTTGAAGACGCTCGGCATCGCCGACAATTCGGTTGACGTCGTCGTCTCCAACTGCGTGATCAATCTTTCCGCCGACAAGGAAGCCGTGTTCCGCGAGATCTTTCGCGTGTTGAAGCCAGGCGGTGAACTTTACTTCTCAGATGTCTTTGCTGGTCGGCGCGTACCGGAGCATTTGCAACAAGACAAGGAACTTCTGGGCGAATGCCTGGGTGGCGCAATGTACTCGGAGGATTTCCGGCGCATGCTGCGTAAGATCGGTTGTCTGGACTACCGCATGATGAGCAAAGGCAGGATTGCGCTTAACGATCCTGAAATCGAGAAAAAGGTAGGTATGATCGATTTTTACTCGATCACGGTACGGGCATTTAAGTGCGACCTTGAGGATATCTGCGAGGATTACGGTCATGTCGTAACGTACAAGGGAACGATGGCCGAAGCGCCGCACGCCTTCCGCCTTGATGATCATCATCTCTTTAGAACAGGCATACCGGAACGTGTCTGCGGCAACACATGGAAGATGCTGATGGAAACGCGTTTCGCATCCCATTTCACGTCTATGGGTGATTTTACGACCCATTACGGCGCATTCGACTGCGCCCCTTCAACCGGAGCGGAAAGTAACGCTACCGCAGGCGCGTGCTGCTAGAAAGGAAAGATTATGCTGGGAATTATCGGTGGCACAGGATTTTACAAACTTCAGGGACTGGAGATCGTCGAGGAAACGGAGATGGATACGCCTTTCGGCAAGCCCTCTGCTCCTCTGACGAGAGCGCGTTATGCGGGTAAGGACGTCTTTTTCCTCCCTCGCCATGGCGCACGGCACCAGTTTCTGCCGCATGAGGTTAATTACCGCGCCAATATCTATGCTCTTAAAAAGGCAGGCGTAAAACAGCTCATCGGGTTTTCTGCCGTTGGCAGTTTGCGCGAAGAGATCGCGCCAGGTGAGTTTGCCATTCCTGCCCAATATATCGACTGGGTTAAGGATGGTAGGATAAAAACCTTCTTCGGCAACGGTGTCACTGCCCATGTTTCAACGGCGAGACCTGTGTGTCAGAACCTTACGGATGGATTGACCCGTGCCGCCCAGAAGGCAGGTGCCGCCATCCATACGGGCAAGACCTATGTGTGCGTTGACGGACCGCGTCTCGGCACCCAAGCCGAAAGTCACTTCTTTCGTCAAATCGGCGGCGACCTTGTCGGCATGACGAATGTGCCGGAAGTGTTTTTGGCACGTGAGGCCCAGATTTGCTACGCGATTGTCGGCATCGCCACGGACTATGATTGCTGGAAGGAAAATCCCGCCGACCATGCAGACACTGCTACCATTATCGCGCGCTATGGCACAAGTTTGACAAAGGCCAACGCCATGCTTCTGGCCTTTTTGGATGGAAATCTGCCCCACGGATGTCCGTCATGCCGTGAAAGCTTGAAAGGCGCTGTCATGACGCCGGATGACGCTTTATCCGAGCAGGCGCGCGCTATGCTAGCGGTCTTAAGGACTTAAATGCCGTGAAGTTGTCCGTTATCATTCCCATGGCTGCCGATGAACAAGCGTGGAAGGACTTGATCCCAGATCTTGCTGGACTGCCGCCAAGCAGCGAAATCATATTCGCCTTGCCGCAAGGGACGCCGCCCTTGGAAATACCCACGCCCCATCCATGGATGCTCATCAAACAAATCAGCGAAGGCTTAGGACGCGCCGAGCAAATGAATGCCGCCGCGCGCGCCGCCGAGGGTACGCAATTATGGTTTTTGCATGCGGATTCGCGTCTCGAGCAAGATACTATCCCAGCCTTGTTGCGCAGACTGCACCAATATCCTGACTGGCTTTTATACGGCGATTTGAGGTTTCTTTCCGATGCCACGCCTTTAATGAAGATCAATGAAATAGGGACGTGGGTTCGTTCACGTCTGATGGGGATACCTTTCGGCGATCAAGGGCTTTGCATACGCAAGAAGCTGTTTCATGAGATCGGCGGATATCCGGAGAGTGTGAAATACGGCGAGGATCATGTGTTTGTCTGGCGTGCCCGCCAGCGCGGGATAGTCTTGCGTTCTATCGAAGCACCGATTTACACGAGCGCCAGAAAGTACCGCGACCGTGGATGGTTCAAAACAACCGCACGGCACGTTGCGCTGACCTACAAACAGGCCTGGCCTGAATTCTGTCGTCTTGTACTCCGGCGAGGTGACGCATGACAGGCGCGTTTGCTATTTTCGCCAAAACACCTGGCCTGTCTCCCGTAAAAACACGATTGGCGGCGGATATCGGCGCGGAGAAAGCCGAGCAGTTTTATCGGCACAGTATCAAATGTCTTGAAGAACTCGCCCTTGATGTTATGCGTGAGAGCCAGGGCGATCTGGTCGCCTATTGGGCGGTTGGAGAAGAAAACGGCCTTGATCATGCGCTCTGGCAAAATCTCGACGGGCTATGGACGGGTAACGGTGGTCTTGGCGAACGGCTGGATCATGTATATTCAACGCTTCTTAAACAGCATGACCATGTCATCCTTATCGGCACCGATAGCCCGCAGCTTTCCTCGGCGCGGATTTTACAAGCGCATGCGCATTTAAAAAACAAAGCGGGGCATGTCATCGGCCCTGCGGATGACGGTGGGTACTATCTTTATGGCGGCTATACGCCTTTGCCGCGCGATCTGTGGCTTTCCGTTCCCTATAGCGTTCCTGAGACATGCACCGTGTTTGCTGAAAAACTCCTGCCCCATGGGGCGATACACCATCTTCCAAAAACCTTTGATGTCGATCTATTGGAGGATTTTGAAGAACTGTTTTACTGCGCGGGCGATATGAATAGGCAGGCGCAGCAAGAGCTTATGAAGTGGCTTACTTTGGTGAAGGAAGAAGTGCCGTGTTAGATTCCGCCATTAGAAATTTGATTGATCCGCTTCTAAACAAGATAGCCCATAAGTTGATGAAGTGCCGCGTACAGGCTAATACGCTCACGATCATCGGGTTTGTTTTTTCGGTTTTAGGGTTCATAGCAGTTGCGTACCAGCAGTATGGTCTAACGATCCTGTTTATACTTCTAAGCAGGATGATGGACGGTTTGGATGGCCCCTTAGCGCGTCAAACGAGGGCGACGGATTTTGGTGGGTACCTCGATATCGTTTTCGATTTTATATTCTATGCGGGCACGGTTTTCTTCTTTGCGGTGGGGCGTCCCGATTTCGCTTTGCCTGCCGCCTTCTTGATATTTAGTTTCATGGGCACGGGAAGTTCCTTTCTTGCTTACGCCATCATGGCAGCGAAACACGGCCTCAACCACGATAAGCAAGGCAAAAAATCGTTCTTCTATTTGCGCGGTATAGCAGAAGGAACAGAAACGATAGCCGTCCTAATTCTGATCTGCCTTTTCCCAGGCCATTTCGACGTCATTGCATACGTCTTCGGCGGACTGTGCTGGCTCACCACGCTTGGCAGAATTCGCCAGGCTGCAATCGATTTTAAGAACATCTAAGCGAAAGGATACGGGATGTTTGCCATGAAGAATCACTTAAAGGTTGTCCTGCTCGCGCTTTTCGTCGTCCTGTCTTCGTCGGCTATGGCGCAAGAGAGATATGCGGATATCTATGACGCTCTTCTGCACGATTACGTGCATGCCGGAAGCAAGGCAAAGATCGATGCCAGTCTCGTAGACTACGCCGCATGGGCAAAAGACTCCCGCCATGCGCATGCCATGAAGGCCGTAGCGGCGATCGATGTTTCCGCTCTCGATCGTCAGGCGGCTAAGGCTTTTTGGATCAACGCCTATAACCTGTTGACGGTCGATTTGATCGTCGAAAATCCAGAAGTGAGAAGCATCAAGGATTTGGGAACCCTTTTGCAAAGTCCCTGGAAGGCGCATTCATGGCAGATCGCGGGAAAGGCCTACACGCTTGACGAGATAGAACATGGGATTCTGCGTAAAATGCACGATCCGCGCATACACATGGCAATCGTCTGCGCTTCGCTTTCCTGCCCCGATCTGCGCAACGAAGTTTATGCACCGGAGAAACTTGATGCTCAACTCAACGACCAAACACGGAAGTTTCTAGCCAACCCCACCAAGGGATTGAAGGCAGGATCGTCAGGTGTCACGCTTTCGCCCATTTTTAAATGGTTCGCAGAGGATTTCGGCGGCACGGAAGGCGTATTGAATTTTGTGCGCAAATATGGCCCCGTCGGCTCCAGCGACAAGGATTTAAACGACTACTTCGATTACGATTGGAGCCTGAACAAGCCATGACCCGCCGATCCACGTCGCCCCTTAACGTCCTTTTCCTGTGCACGGCGAATTCCGCACGGAGCATTCTGTCCGAGGCCCTGCTGTGCCATGAAAGCAAGGACAGGTTCCATTCCTACAGTGCGGGCAGCAGCCCTTCGGGCAAAGTCCATCCGGTTGCTGTCCAGCTTCTGACAAAGCGCGGTGTTGCGATTGACGGCCTGCACAGCAAAAGCTGGAACGTGTTCGAAGGAGCCGACGCGCCTGAGATGGACTTCGTATTTACCGTATGTAGCAACGCCCGCGACGAGGTATGCTCCGTCTGGCTCGGACGTCCCGTTACGGCTCATTGGGGAGTGGAAGACCCCGCAGCAGTCGGAGGCAATGACGTCGAGCGTCTTGCGAAGTTCGAAAAGGTGTGCGACTTGTTGCAGAAGAAAATTCGCGCCTTTGTGGCGCTGCCGCTTGAGGACATGACGGAAGACGAACGACGCACCGCATGCCGCAATATCGGGATGATGACCTGATCAACTTTTCCTTACTTTTTAGCAGGTTGCCTGAAAGGTTGTGTCAGAATCCTGTCAATTCTGGCCTCGCCTGGTTCCCGAAACTCCCTCAGGCCGATTGTCATGTCTTTATGTCCAAGCTCAGGCTGTGCGCGGTAGGTGCGAAACAGGCGATCCCATAGGGGGATGTTAAATCCGTAATTGCTGTTGGTCTCGCGCGTGATTGTGGAATGGTGAACACGGTGCATGTCCGGCGTCACAAGAATGCATCGCAAGGCACGATCTATCTCTGGGGGCAAGTAGATATTGCCGTGATTGAACATGGCGCAGGCGTTGAGGATGACCTCAAAGAGCAAGACGGCTTCGGCTGGCGCGCCTATTGCGGCCACCGCCGCAAACTTAATTCCCATGGAAACCACGATTTCAATCGGGTGAAAACGAAGGGCGGTCGTGACGTCGATCTCCGTATCGGCGTGGTGGACGCGATGCAACCGCCATAAGACAGGAACATGGTGAAACGCAACATGCTGACCATATATCACGAGGTCGAGCAGAATAAGAGACAAAATAATCTTCACAATAAGCGGCAAATCCGTCATGGACAAAAATCCCCAGTGGTTGTCGCTGACGACGACGGAAAATCCAGCAAGCGTTATTGGAAGGCAAAAACGCACAAGCAGGACGTTGATAAGGGCGATGCCAATATTGTTCGGCCAACGCTTGCTTATTTCCAAAATCTGTTTTCTGCGCGGCCAGATATATTCCGCCAGAGCCAAGCCGATAAAGACCCCAAGAAATATGCCCAAACGAATATATGCGTCCATATGCCGTCACTCCGATGCAAAATGAATGTTTTTATAGAATCCCGTCATGGGAAGCCCCGCATTGTCGCAGTCCGTCATGATGGCGATACCGTCTATAGAGTCCACGTCGATATTAAAGAATGCCTTGAAATCCTCGCGTATATTTCTGGCTTCCTGTTTCCAATTTTGTCCGGATATCGGCGCGCCGCTTTGAAGGGCAACCATGATCGCGTTTTTTGTGAAGGCGTTCGGCCAGACGCTGCCGACTTTCTGATTATTCGACCAGACATAATCGATCGCCAGCGTGCGCCAAGGCGTTAAGTGACTTGGCGTATAAACGGCATAAATGCGTGCGGGGTAATCGTCGCCGGATTTTTCTCTTTCCCGCAGTTGTCTGTGAACGCCAGCAACTTTCCACGACCAGCGTAAGACGGGCGTTTTCAACAAATCGACCTCTTTTTCCTGATAAAGCGCCGAGGCCGTGTCAATACAGGATGCTTTGATGGCATCAGACGCAGAAGAACCATCCATCGAATAGAGCGTCTGTCCTTTAAAGATATGCTCTTCCCATCCAGCGAGATCGTCCGCAGCGGTTGCTGTTGTGTATTGTCCCGCGAACAAGCCGAGGAGCGACAAAAACAGGAGCTTGCACGGCGTCATTTCTTACGACCTTGCGTTTTTGGGGTATTCTCTGCGACCTGTTCCTTGAATTCTTCTCCCCAATGATACAGCTCGCGCAGGAGAGGCTCCAGCGTTCTGCCAAGAGGGGTAAGGGAATATTCGACCTTGGGCGGCACTTCCGCATAAACCTTGCGGCTGACAAGGCCGTCGGACTCCAGATCACGCAGCTGTGTCGTGAGCATGCGCTGCGTGATATTCGGCAAGAGTCTGCGAAGCTCATTAAATCGGCATGTGTTCTCCATCAAGCGAAACAGCACTGTCGCCTTCCATTTTCCACCCATGACGTCCAGCGCCGCTTCAAGCGGGCAGCAGGCATAAATTTTGTGGCGTTGTTTGCGCATAATCGACCTCTTTCGCGTTCAATAGTATCATATTTGATACTATATGCATTATTAGTGCGTACTTGTTCTTAGTCAATCTACCACCCATATTATCATCTGTAACGACCAAACAAGGAGAAAAATCATGCCGCTTGTACAGATTAAAGGCGTCGGAGGGTATCTGACCCTTGAGCAAAAACAGGAGCTTATCCGCAAAGTTACGGATGCCGTTGTGTCCGTGGAGGGCGAAGGATTGCGTCAGGTCACTTGGGTCACGATCGAGGATGTCCAGCCAGGTGCATGGGGCGTCGGCGGACAACCTGTGACCGATTCCGATCTGCGTAAAATGGCGGGACGTTAACAGCGGTTCGCATACGACTATTCAACAACACAAACCCGAAAGGAAACCAAAACCATGACATATACCGTTCATACCGAAGAGACAGCACCAGAGGCAGCGCGTCCGTTTTTAGATGGAGCAAAGAAGAAATTCGGCTTCGTTCCGAATCTTCTGGGCACGATGGCGGACGCTCCCGCATTGTTGAAGGGCTACCTCACACTCGCTGAAATTTTCGACAGCACATCCTTCAGCCCAACCGAAAGACAGATCGTTCTTCTTGCGACCAGTCGTGCGAACAGATGCGCTTATTGCATGGCCGCGCATACGGCAATCGCCGGAATGCAAAAGGTGCCTGAGGATGTCGTGAAGGCCTTGCGCGACAATACACCCATCAACGATCCTAAACTCGAAGCGCTGCGAGCATTCGCAAGCGACGTGGCCGAGAAACGTGGTTATCCTTCGGAAGATATCCTGAAAAAGTTCTTGTCCGCAGGCTATACGAAGTCGCAGGTTCTTGAAGTTGTTTTGGGCGTTGGCTTCAAGACTCTTTCCAACTACACCAATCACATTGCGAATACGCAGCTTGATCAGGCATTCACTCCTGTGGCATGGAACGAAAAAACCGAACATGCGTCATGCAAGACACATTGCTGCGGTTGATTGAATAAATTTCTTGAGAATAAGCGTCGCCAGTTCACTCTGGCGGCGCTTTTGTTTTCAGGTTACGAAAGGGGCAATTTTTTATAGCTGCATAAATTCATATCGTCCCGTCTTTCTGGCTCCGACGAAGCGGATTTTGCCCGCATCCTTCAGTCCCTCGATATCTCGCTTGGCCGTTTTTAGAGCTACTTCGAAATGCGCGGCGATGTCTTCGGCACGGGCTTTGTTTTTACGCTTAAGCAAGATTAAAAACCATCTTTGGCGCTCGTTGAACGATTTTATAGGGACATTTATAGGGACATTTTCGGTGAAGCTTGTGTCAGTATAAACGGGCATTTCCGGCTCCGGCGCGGTCGCCAGCGCGTGGCTGGAAAGCAGGCGAAAAGCATCCCATAAATCCTCCCCGCCGATCTGCATGAGAATGAATTTCAGGATGCTTGGCGACGAGCGCGCGAGCAACAGCAAATGGCCGGAAGATGGCGTATTTCTAGCCTGATACCAGTTCTTGATGGCGCGCAAATTCGCATTGGTCAGTTGCCCGATCCGCTTCACAGCGGAGGGCGTGTCGCCGAAATCCTGACGCAGCGCCATCGCCACGATTTTCGCC
This sequence comes from Alphaproteobacteria bacterium, assembly GCA_033763555.1. Classification (GTDB taxonomy): domain Bacteria; phylum Pseudomonadota; class Alphaproteobacteria; order UBA9219; family UBA9219; genus JALYJG01. The sequence continues at coordinate 175,550 of JANRKK010000036.1, forward strand.
AGCTCGACGTCGGAAACGGCCTTCGGTTTGACCGGAAAAACTTGGTCCTTTTTTAACTGAGACATTCAATCCACTCCTTGGTTATGATTCCAAAGAGCGGTCATGCGGCGGCTGGCGATAGGTAGTGTCTAAACCGGAAAGAACGAGCGAATGGATAGGTGGAATAATTCGGAAGGGTCAAACAACGACGGACAACGTCGCCGCGCGGCCATGTATGTCCGCATGTCAACCGATCACCAGAAATACTCGACCGAAAACCAGGCCGATGCGATCCGAGACTATGCCGCCCGTCGCCAGATGGACATCGTCAAAACCTATGCCGATTCCGGCAAAAGCGGGTTGAGCCTCGACGGACGGGACGCCCTCCAAAATCTGATTGCCGACGTTCAGTCGGGGCAAGCAGATTATAGCGTCATTCTCGTACTTGATGTGACCCGTTGGGGGCGGTTCCAAGACGCGGACGAAAGTGCCTATTATGAATATCTCTGCCGCCGTGCGGGTATTGACGTGCAATATGTCGCCGAACAGTTTGAAAACGACGGCAGCCCTGTCTCCACCATCGTTAAGGGCGTTAAACGCGCCATGGCGGGCGAATACAGCCGCGAATTGTCCGGCAAGGTCTTCGCGGGGCAATGCCGCCTGATCGAGTTGGGTTTCCGTCAGGGTGGCCCTGCCGGATACGGCCTGCGCCGTGTGCTGGTGGACGAACACCGCCAGCCCAAGGGAACACTCAAGCGCGGTGAACACAAATCCTTGCAAACCGACCGCGTTGTCCTGGTCGCGGGGCCGGATGACGAAGTGGCAACGGTGCGCTGGATTTACCGCGCCTTCACCGAAGAGGGTTTACTGGAATCCCAGATTGCCACGCGCCTGAATATGCAGGGTCTTAAAACCGATCTTGGCCGCGAATGGACACGCGGTGTTGTCCATACCATCCTCACCAATGAAAAATACATCGGCAATAACGTCTTCAACCGCCGCTCTTACAAGCTGAAAAAGCGCCGCGTCGAAAATTCACCGGAGATGTGGGTGCGCGCGGATGGCGTGTTCGAGGCCATTATCGAGCCGAAGTATTTCTTTGCCGCGCAAGGCATCATCCGCGAACGCAGCCGCAGATATTCCAATGACGAGATGCTGACCAAGCTACGCATGCTGCATGAAAAGCAAGGTTGGCTGTCCGGCATCCTGATCGACGAAACGGACGACATGCCCTCCAGCAGCGTTTATGCCCACCGTTTCGGGGGCCTAAGCCAAGCCTACAAGCTGATCGGCTACGATCCTGGGCGTGACATGCGCTATATCGAGGACAACAAGCGGCTGCGCCAGATGTATCCGGATGTGGTTGAAGGCGTCATCCGCAAAATTCAGGAGTATGGCGGCAGGGTTCACCGCGAGGTACAGAATGATTTTCTGATCGTCAACAACGAGATCAAGGCATCGCTGGTGATCTGCCGCTGCACCCAGACGCCGACAGGCAGCAATCGCTGGAAAATCCAGCTCGATACGGGGTTGATGCCGGACATCACCATCGTCGTGCGCATGGAGACCGATAACCGTGAAGTCCTCGATTATTACCTGATCCCCGCCATCGACGTGGAAAATCCGCAGATACGTCTCGCGGAAAACAACCACCTGTCGCTCGACGCTTATCGCTTCGACGATCTTGAGCAGTTCTTCATGATGGCGGAACGCGCCGCCTTGCCGGAGGCTGCATGACAAGAAGCAAAGGCAAGCGCGCCTCCGAGATCAAAATGATCCCGATTGAGAAGATCAACATTCTCAATCCCCGTGTGCGGAATCAAAAAGTGTTCATGGAGATCGCCACGAACATGACCCAGGTGGGCATGAAGCGCCCGATCACCGTCACGCCCAGCCGCGCCAAGATCGAGGGCAAGGATTACGATCTGATCTGCGGACAGGGCCGGATCGAGGCATTTGTGGCTGTGGGGCAAAAGGAAATCCCTGCCATTGTCATTGATGCCAGCGAGGAACAGGCGCTTATCATGAGCCTGGTAGAAAACCTTGCCCGCCGCCAGCACCGTGCCAATGACCTGTTGCAGGGTATCGAGATTTTACAAAAGCAAGGATACAACGCACAGCAAATTGCCGACAAGACGGGGCTGGCGAGAGATTACGTCAGCGGCGTCCTGAATTTGATGGAGCGCGGCGAGGAACGGTTGCTCTCCGCCGTCGAGGCTGGACACATGCCGATCACGCTGGCCATCCGTATTGCGGAAAACCCCGAAGATGAACAGCGTGCCTTACATGAGGCGTATGAAACCAAACAACTGCGCGGAAATCGCCTGCTGCTGGCCAAACGCCTGATCGACACGCGCAAACGACGCGGAAAAACCTTCCTTGATGAGCGTGGCAAACGCGCAAAGCGGGATAAAGGTGATAAGGCTTTGTCCGTGCAGGATGTGTTGAAGGTTTACCAACGCGAGGTCGACCGCAAGCGTCTGCTGACACGCAAGGCTGATGCCGTGGCCAACCGCATGTTGTTCGTGACCGAAGCCCTGCGGCAGCTTTTTCAGGACGAGCATTTCAGTACACTGCTGCGCGCGGAAGGGTTGACGACGCTACCCAAGCCACTGGCAGGACTCATGGATGAGAAAGGTCGTCTGCATGTCTAAGGATCCACGACAGAAAACGAAAATCCCCAAAGGAGAGATCAAGGCGGGTTTTGATAAACAAACCACAGACCTTGGCATCGACCAGATCGTGTCGATCAAAATCGTGACGCCCGCGGCCCGCAAAAGCCCCAAATATCATCAAATCCTTGCATCCATCCGCGAAGTCGGCGTCATCGAGCCGCCCGTGGTCAGCCGCGATCCGCATTCGCGTAACAAATACATCCTGCTCGATGGCCACATGCGCGTTGAGGCGCTCAAGGAGCTGGGCGAAACGGAGGTAACGTGCCTCGTATCCACCGACGACGAAGCCTTTACCTACAACAAGCATATCAACCGCCTCTCGACCGTCATGGAACATAAGATGATCCTGCGGGCGATCGAGCGCGGTGTACCGGAGGCTAAGATCGCTGCGGCGCTGAATATAGATGTGCGCAGCATCGCCACCAGGCGCGATCTGTTGAACGGCGTCTGCCCAGAAGCTGCCGAGCTTTTGAAGGACAAAATGGTGCCGATTGCCACGTTCCCGATCTTGAAGCGCATGAAGCCTTTCCGCCAGATCGAGGCTGCCACGCTGATGAATGACGCTGGCACCTATTCGAAAACCTATGCCCGCGCGCTGCTGGCGGCCACACCCAAGGATCAGCTCGTGGATCCGGAAAAACCGAAAAAGATTAAAGGGCTGGACGAGGAACAGATGGCGCGCATGGAAAGCGAGATGGAGAGCCTCCAACGCGAATATCGTCTGATCGAGGAAAACTACGGCAAGGATGTCCTCAATCTCACGCTGACCAAGGGATATCTCGGCTCATTGCTGGGCAACGCCAAGATTGTGCGCTATCTGGCGCAAAATCACGCCGACATCCTGACCCAATTCCAGAAGATTGCCGACATCACCTCCCTGGCCAAGGAAACGGCGGCGTGACAGGCGTTTAAGGGGGAGGCTTTCTTTCTGTTCCTTGAAAAGAAAGAAAATGGTTAAAAACCTTCTTTTATCCCCAAATATGGCTATTTCCCGTATTTAGCGACTTTACAAAGAAAGCATGTTTATCTATTCTTTCTTTCGTCGAATCAGAAAGAAAGGATAGCCAGCCATGTCCGGCGATAACAGCCGCCTCGGCTCTTATATACGGTGTAGCGTCGCAGGGGAAACCTACCAGGCTTTCCTGCCGCCCGCGCTGCCGCCGCCCCAGCCGCCCCTGAATCTGCTGGGGTTGCAGGGGTTGTTGTCCAAGGCCAATCAGGCGCTGGGCAAGCTCGATGCCGTGGCCGACATCCTGCCGGACAGTAATCTGCTTCTTTATTATTATGTGCGCAAAGAGGCCGTGCTGTCGTCCCAGATCGAAGGAACGCAATCTTCGCTGGCTGATCTTCTGCTTTATGAAAGCGACGAAGCGCCCAGCGTTCCCATGGATGATGTCGTGGAAGTATCGTCCTACGTTGCGGCGCTTGAGCATGGCCTCGCGCGCGTGCGTGAAGGCTTCCCTGTATCGCTGCGCCTGATCCGCGAGATGCATGCGATCCTGCTTTCCAAGGGACGCGGCAGCAACAAACAGCCAGGCGAGTTTCGTACATCGCAAAACTGGATCGGCGGATCACGCCCTGGCAACGCCGCTTTCGTGCCGCCGCCTCCGGATCGGCTAATGGAATGCCTCGACGCTTTCGAGAAATATCTACATCTGGAGGAACGCTCTTATACCGCGCTCATCGATGCAGGGCTGATCCACGTCCAGTTTGAAACCATCCACCCGTTCCTCGACGGCAACGGGCGCATTGGCCGTTTGCTCATCACGTTCTTCCTGATGATGATGGGTGATCTGCGCCAGCCAAATTTGTATTTGAGCTTGTTCTTCAAGAACAACCGTCAGGAATATTATTCGCGCCTCGGTGCTGTCCGCACGGCGGGCGATTGGGAGGGTTGGCTGGACTTCTTCCTGCACGGCGTTGCCGAAACATCCAATCAGGTCGTTGCCACCAGCCAGGCGATTTCTGCGCTGTTCAAAGCCGATAACGACAAGATCGCTGCGCTGAAACGTGCGGGGATAACGGCGCGGCAGGCACACGCCCAGCTTCAAAAGGTGGCGATCTCGAATGCCATCAATATGGCTGCTGCGCTCGATGTCAGTGTTCCCACCGCGCGCCTGGCGCTGAATAACCTGAAAGAGCTTGGGATCGTGAAGGATATCAGTGGCTCCGGCAAGGAACGCCTTTATATTTACACCGCACTGATCGATCTGCTGGAACAAGGCGCGGAGCCGATTGCGCTCGGAAAGGAAGCTGTTTGAAGTGACGACGGATATATTCACTGCCGTAGCAAGGGTAACGATCTGTGAATTCTCAACGATATAAGAGGGTTATCACAAAAGTAGGTAGAATATTAACGAAAGTTTGCTAGAATGGTCATCATGATGTTGAAGCGTCTCATATGCGCCTTTGTCGCGCTGAGTTTTGTCTTCGCCGGAATACCCGTTCTGGCGGCGGCGAAAGAGATGCCTTGTCCGATGACGAAAATACATACCGATATGGAGAAACCCTCGGCTCAATCTGATATGTCCAGTATGAAAATGGGTATGAAAGATTGTGACAAATGTCCAAAATCGACGGAAAAGAAACAAGCCGAGAAACCTAAAAAAGGTGGCTGTTGCGACGATCAGGCATGTAATGCCAAATGTGCCGCCCTGAGCAGTGCGGGCGGACAATTGTTCCCATCCAGCGACATTCAATGGAATGGGCCAAATGCGAAGGAAAAGGTGACGTTTTTGCCGTACCTTTTGCCTCCGTCCCATTTCCTGAAAACACCCGAAAAACCACCCAAACATCTCTTGTAAAGGGCGAAGTGTGTCCGGATTTTGGGTTGATGTGAGCATCGCGCGCCAAAAATCCTGATATCCAGCCCTCTTTGCACTGCGGTTTTGCGATCTTTCGCGGAGCCGACCAAACGCATACGAGAGGTTTATCATGATTAGAATTTTAATATTTATTGTGCTGATCGGTTTCAGCATCGCGGCTCCCGCCCACGCGGCGGAAAAAGCCAAGCCCTCTGCGTCAGAGACACAGGGACAAAATGAAGCCAACTTCGGGTTTCTGCTGGAAAAATTGAAACAGCATCCTGAAATCCAAGCCTATGTCAGCCGCGCGGAATCCTCGCAATACAATGCGACGGGCGAATTGGGTTTACCGGATCCGATGCTGTTTATCCAAGAGCAGGATTACCCTATCGGTTCCAGCATGTCGCGCGATCAAGAGCAGAAGATGATCGGCTTTAAGCAGGTCATTCCGGCTTTTGGAACACGCGGAGCCAAATCCGACCGTCTGGGGGTTGAATCCCGTAAAAACAAGCTACTCGGCGATTACGCCTATGCAGCGATGAAATCTCAGCTCATCACCGTGCTGGCCAATTTGGCGCGCATTGAAGAACAGGAAAAATTATTGTCGCAACAGGAGTCGTTATTCGGCTCCGAACGGACGAGCCTGAAAGGACGGATCGCTGCCAACCAGGCATCGCAAAGCCAGCTTTCGCTGAGCGAGGCCGACAGCACTGATGTTTCACTAATGCGTGCCGATCTTGAGGAAGAAAAGCATGAGATCATGGCGATGCTTGCCAACATGGTTGGCGAGACACCGGATGTCCCGCTTCCTGCGATCGACAAAATTGTCTGGGATCAGGATGTTGTGAAAACATACCCCGTTCAGGTCGCCGCGCAGGATATTGAAATGGCACGTAAGGATGTTGATCTGCGCGAATCCGAGTTCAACCCCAATTTTGAGGTGCAGGCTAGTTATGGCCGCATGAATGGCGGCGATAACGCCGGAACAATCATGGTGGGGATGAGTATTCCGCTTTGGGCCGCGCAGAACCAGCAACCCAAATTATCGGGCGCGAAATCGAGCGTGCGCGCGGCGGAGGACGATCAGGAAAACATCAAGCGCCAGACGTTGCAGAAATTAACCCATCTTGAAGCTCAGATCGACGCCAGCGACCGCAAGATCGAGTTGCTCAAACATAAAGAATCCCTCCTGAACGCATCACGCGGTGCGCAAGCCAGGGAATATGAGGCGGGAAAAAGCGATCTTTCCATGCCCTTAAAGACACGGCGCGACATGGTGTCCGTCCGTTATCAACTGGCGACGGAACGGGCGAAACGCACCACTCTGATTGCCGATTTCAACCACTACTTCCTCGAAAGAGAAGAAAAATGAGAAAATCTTTTCCGCTTCTGATCGGATCAATCCTCTGCGTCAACGCCGTACTGAATGGTTTTGGCACGGTCACGGCATTCAGTCCTCATGCCAGCAGCATTCAAAAGATTTTTGAAATAGGCATTGCGCATGCCGAGGAAGAGGTTGCGGTTAAATACACCTGTCCGATGCATCCGCAGGTCATATCCGATACGCCAGGAAAATGTCCGATTTGCGGTATGGATTTGGTACAAGTCGCCGCTTCAGGTGGTTCGCATGAGGAAAAAAGAGATGTAAAGGCTGCCGTCACCGACCAGAAAGACCAAAAGGTTCTTTACTGGTACGATCCGATGGTGCCGGAAAAGCGTTTCGACAAACCTGGAAAATCGCCTTTCATGGATATGGAGCTGGTGCCTAAATACGCCGACGAGATACAAGGCGACACCTCCGGTAAGCCTGTGATCACCATTAGCGCGGATACCACTCAGAAAATGGGCGTGCGTACGGAAAAGGTGACCAAGGGGAGCTTTGCCAAAACCATCCGTGCGACCGCTATCGTGATGGAAAACGAACGTGGCCGTTGGGAGTTGTTCAGCCAGCTTGAAGGAAGGGTTGAAGATTTGCGCTATAGCGCTGTCGGCGATCGTGTCAAAAAAGGCGATGTCTTTTATTCCCTTTACAGTCCGGAGCTTTTGTCCCTGCAAAATGACTTTGTCGCTGCGCGCAAGGCGGGACTTCAGGATTTGGCGCAAGCCGCAAAGAAGAGAATGAAACTGTTGGGGGTCGACGATACGGTAATCGCCGATCTTTCAAAGGGCGGCAGGGCTTTTGAGAAAGTACCGTTTTATGTTCCGGCAGACGGGGTTCTGGCTCAACTTGATATTCGTAACGGCTATTACCTAAAAGCCAATGACCAAGTTGGCCGTATTCAAGACCTGTCAACGGTCTGGCTGGAAGCCGCAGTGCCGGAAAAGGACATGGCGGCGATCAAGGAAGGCGATACTGCCGAGATCGCGATTGGCCTGCAGAAATATGACGGCAAGGTCGATTATATCTATCCGACCATTGATGCCGAGGCGCGTACCGGAAAGGTGCGCCTGATCGTCGATAACAAGGACGGGGTCTTGCGTCCGGCTTCTTATGCCGCCGTGACATTTGCAACAGGTGTCGTGACGGAGCAATTGACCGTCCCAAGCGAGGCTGTCTTACGGAATACTGAGGGCGAGCATGTCATCGTGGCTATAGGGAGCGGAAAATTCCAGGCGCGTAGCGTCAAGACGGGTGGCATCAGCGCAGGTCGCACGGAAATTATATCCGGCCTCCAGGAAGGCGACGATGTCGTTGTCAGCGCGCAATTTTTGATCGACTCTGAATCCTCGCTCCAGGAATCCTTGGGTAAATTTTCTGGAGGGCAGCAATGAGCGATATTTCACATGATCCGACAAAATCTTTCGTTGCTCGCGTGATCGACTGGTCGGTTAATAACCCGTTGATGATTTCTATTCTGGCCTGCATGATCCTGATCGGCGGGATTTTCGCCGTGCAGCGCATGCCGCTCGACGCCATCCCCGATCTTTCCGATACGCAAGTGATCGTGCGAACGGATTTCGAAGGACAAGCACCGCAAATCATCGAAAATCTGGTGACCTATCCGTTATCGACCGCCATGCTGGGATTGCCCCGCACCAAAATCGTGCGCGGATTTTCAATGTTCGGCGCATCCTTTGTATATGTGATCTTTAAAGACGGCACCGATCAATATTGGGCGCGCTCTCGTGTCTTGGAAGCCCTTTCCAAGGTTCAGTCTACTTTGCCATCCGCCGCCAAAGTACAGATCGGCCCCGACGCCACGGGTGTGGGCTGGGTCTATCAATATGCGCTTGTCGATAAAAGCGGCAAACATGATTTGGCGCAGTTACGCAGTTTGCAGGACTGGTTTCTGAAATTCGAACTGGCGACCGTTCATGGCGTATCCGAAGTCGCCAGCATTGGCGGCTTTGTCAAAGAGTATCAAGTTCTGATCGACCCCATGAAGCTGCGTGCCTTCGGAATTTCCCTGATGCGGATTCAAGAAGCACTCAAGGTATCCAGCCAGGAAGCGGGCGGACGTGTGATCGAACAGGCCGAAACAGAATTCGTGATTCGCTCCAAGGGCTATGTCACGGGGATTTCCGACCTTGAAAAACTGGTGCTGAAAGCCAAAGACGGCACGCCCGTTCGCCTTGTGGACGTGGCGCGTATTATCGAGGGGCCGGAATTGCGGCGCGGCGTCACGGAGCTTAACGGCGAAGGAGAAGTTGTTTCCGGCATTATCATCATGCGGCCAGGCGGCAACGCACTCGATGTGATCAAAGCCGTCAAACAAAAGATCGAAACCCTGAAGCCAGGTTTTCCGGAAGGCGTCGAGATTGTGTCTGTTTATGACCGCGCGCCGCTGATCGAAGGTTCGGTCGAATATTTGAGCCATAAGCTGATTGAAGAAGCGATTGTCGTGTCACTGGTCTGCTTGATCTTCCTGCTGCATGTCCGCTCCTCCTTTGTGGCGATAATTACCTTGCCGCTGGGCGTATTGGCGGCGTTTATGGTGATGTCGGCGCAAGAGATCACCGCCAACATAATGTCACTGGGAGGAATCGCTATTGCCATTGGCGCGATGGTGGACGCTTCCATCGTCATGGTCGAAAACGCGCACCGCAAGCTCTCGGAACTCCCTAAGGAGACAAGCACTGAAGAAAAACGCGCTGCTTTATTACTGGCAGCGAAAGAAGTCGGCCCAGGGTTATTCTTTTCACTACTCATCATCACGGTGTCGTTCTTGCCCGTCTTTGCTTTAACAGGACAATCCGAACGGCTATTCAGTCCGCTGGCCTTCACCAAGACTTATTCGATGGCGGCAGCGGCTATTTTGTCGGTAACGGTCGTGCCGTTGTTGATGCTCTGGCTTATTCGCGGGAAAATACTGCCTGAAGAGCGTAATCCGCTTAATCGTTTTTTTATCACAATCTACAAACCTGTTCTTGCACTGGCCTTAAAGGCTAAATGGCTGACGCTCACGCTGGCGGGATTATTGCTGCTCAGTATGGCCTGGCCAATCATGCGAACAGGCAGTGAATTCATGCCCGCACTTTATGAGGGCGATTTGCTTTATATGCCGACGACATTGCCTGGTGTGTCTGTGACCAAGGCCAAGGAACTGGTTGCTACGACCAACCGCCTGATCAAAAGCGTGCCTGAGGTGGAAACAGTCTTTGGTAAAGCGGGACAAGCGGAAACGGCGACCGATCCTGCCCCGATTTCCATGATCGAAACCTGGGTGCATTTAAAACCGCGCGAACAATGGCGCAAAGGGGTGACCACCGAGGCGTTGATCAAGGAGATGGATGCCCTCACGAAAATGCCGGGCCTGGTCAATAGCTGGGGCTACCCGATCAAAATCCGCATGGACATGGTGACGACGGGCATCCGCACGCCTGTGGGTATCAAAGTCTCCGGCGCGGATCTGAACACCATCGGTCAGATTGCGGTGGAAGTCGAGCAAGCGGTCAAAACCGTACCAGGCACGCGCTCGGCCTTCGCCGACCGTGTAGTTGGGGCCAAATATCTTGAAATTGAGCCGGATCGTGACGCTTTGGCGCGCTATAATGTCGATCTGGGGACGATGCAGGATGTAATTGCCACGGCTCTGGGCGGTATGAAGCTCTCTGAATCCGTACAAGGACGGGAACGCTACGGTATCATGCTGCGCTATGATCGGCCTTTCCGCGAGAGCGCGGATGACCTTCAAAATATTCTGGTCGATACACCCGATGGAGCGCAAGTACCTCTGGGGACGCTGGCGACCATTAAATTCGCGCCAGGGCCGCAAATGATCGTCTCGGAAAATGCGCGTCTCAATGGCTGGGTGTTTGTGGATATCGCTGGACGAGACATAGGTGGCTATGTGCAAGAGGCGCAGCGCGTTGTCACCGAAAAGGTCAAATTGCCTGCCGGATATTCCATCGGCTGGTCAGGACAATTTGAACAGATGCTGGAAGCACAGGCGCGTCTTGATATCGCCATTCCGGCGACGATTGGCATCATATTCCTGCTGCTGATCATGCATTTTGGCAGGCTGGATCGTACCTTGATGGTGATGCTGTCCTTGCCATTCGGGCTGGTGGGCGGCGTCTGGACGCTGTATTTGGCGGGGTATAATTTCTCGGTTGCCGTTGCGGTCGGCTTTATTGCGCTCGCAGGCATTGCCGTGGAAACAGCCGTGGTTATGCTGATTTATATAGATCAGCAGGTGCGTCGTCATCCGCCACAAATCAAGCAGGAACTGTTTGATGCGGTCATGCATGGCGCAGCCTTGCGTGTGCGCCCCAAATTGATGACCGTGTCTGTGATCATCGCGGGGCTGTTGCCGATCTTCTTTACGGAGGGGTTGGGATCGGATGTAATGCGTCGGATCGCCTTGCCGATGGTCGGCGGCATGGTGACAACCACGCTTCTGACACTGATCGTTATTCCTACGACGTACTATATGTATCAATCAAAATTGTTCAAAGAAGAGAGAGATTAGAGACATAAAGCTAAATCTTTTGCTCATTCAATAGCAAACCCGTAGTTGCGTCCTGAGAACGAGATAGTCCCGCAATGCGATAGGATAAATCGCATTCGCGGGAGCAGCCTCGATCTCGTCGGCCAGTTTGCGCTGAAATTCTCGATCATACTGGCTGATCGGCGGACAAACGCAGGCGGGATCAGAATTTGCCGTCGCGCAGGCGGTCAACAAGCTCGCCGCGATTGCGAGGAGCATCCAGCGTCGCACGAAGTTGGGCATCCTTTACCTCCAATGTTTTTTTGAGTTGATCCACGCGCTCGGCGTTGCGTCCGGCCTGTCGTGCGCCCAGCAGCACCGCCATAACCGACAAGGCCACCACACCCCAGCCGATCAGGCGCAGCGCGTTGCTGGAGAACCAGCCGGTGAATACCGCCCACATCAGCGTAGGCCCTTGCGATGATCATCAATCCGCGCCCAGAGCATTACGCCGATGCCGACCAGCGTGACGGCCAGCAGCAGCCATTTGGCGACCTCCAGATATGGCACCAGCCCCACCAGCGCGTCGCGGGCGGGATCGATGGTCTGCTGAATGGCTTCCACCACGCCAAGACCCGCCGTGGCCGCCGTCGCGGTCTGCCCGCCCTTGACGGTGCGGCTGGCTTGCAAATTGGCCTTTTCCGGCTCCACACCCGCCAAAACCAGGGCCTTGGTCAGCTGGGCATCGGTATAAGGCTGCTGGCCGTTTTCATGGTGGATGATCGCTTTGGTCAGCGGCAGAAGATGGTCAAAGTGGTGCATATCGAGCGGCTGGTCGGCATTCAGCCCCGTGTCCGTCGCCACAGCCCTTACATACGCATTGGTGTTATTTTCCGTCGGTGGCGCCCAGCGACTGACGATCTGCCGGATGGTGCGCAGGTCGTGCTTGTCCTGATAGGCGATCAGCGTCCGCGCCAGCGCGCGGATGCCGTAGATGGCGTCCTTGAAGGTGAAAAACTCCACGTCCCCCTGACGTTCGGCCAGACCCTGCCACGGGTCGCTGTTACGGCGAAGATTGCCTGGGTTGTTGTTGCGGATGCCGCGCGGCGTGCGGCCTGTGGTTTCGGTTGTCATGATGCCTCCTTCAGCGGTTGAAAAACGGTTTGATGAGCATTTCGAGCAGCGCGCCCGCGACGGCTCCCAGCGCCAGCACCACGGCGAAGCCGCCTTTCCAGCGATTGGCCATGCGGTCGAGGTCGGCGAGCTTGGTGTCCATGTCCTCGACCTTGGTTTTCAGCTCGGTGATGGCCGTGGTCAGGGTCTGGACTTGGGCTTCCAGCCTGCCGATGGCGCGGAAATATTCTGGCTCCGTCATGGGCGCGTTCTCCTGTTCCCGCCCGTCGAAGGCAGGTTGAAAATTGTTCAAGGTCATGGGGTTCTCCTATCCGGCGACGACGATCAGCATGCCGCCTTGGCCGCTGGACGGCGGGGAGCCGTTGCGGCGAACGACTTCGACCGCGAGATGGCTCAGGCGCAGATTGGGGTCGCTCGTGCGGCGCACGGCTTCGATGGCCAGTTGGCTGACCTGCACCCGCGCCTGCGTGGGACGGCGCAACGCCTCCACCGCCAATTGACTGACGTGCAGGACGGGGTTTTCCGCCAGCGTGAACGTGTCGGAAAAATCAAAATATCCGACGCCGCCCGCAGCCGCGCCGCCAACGGTGAGATCAGACCCGCTGCCGCCGTACCAGATCGTTCCCGTGCGGCTGCTGGTCGTTGTGTTGCGGGCGCGATAGCCGATCTCGACCACGATCCTGTCGCTTGCCAGAGCCGATACGGCGGTCAAGGTCGCCGTTGCCGAGAGGGATTTGCCGAGCGCGGTCGTTCCCCACTCGTTGGTGTTGGGGTCGGCGTAATTGGCGAGCAACGTGCCGCGCAGATTGTCGGTGTCGCCCTGCGTGACGAAAATATGGAGATAGAACGCCATGTCGGCGTCGCTGCTGCTGGCTTCTTGAACGCCCATCACGAGGTCGAGCGTGCCGGAGAAATTATGATCCGCCGCGAGCGGTGCCGACACGCAGCGCAGAAGAAGCACATCGTAATCGGCGGTAGCGACGGTCTCCGCAACGCCGACGGAAAGCGGGCCGCCCAGACCCGCGAGGTCTTTCGCGTCCATGCCGCAGACGGCGTGTCCCGTTGTTTTCTCCCACGCGCCACGGATGGTCGTCGGCGTGATTTTCACGCCGGATGCGGATGGATAAAGCCTTGTCATGGGTTATGCCTGCACCTTGTAGCCGAACTCGGCGGTGTTGATCTCGCTCTCCGTCCATGCGGCGGTCGTATTGGGATTCTTTTCGATGATCTGGCGAAAATAGCGGTAGTCGGTGCCGACATTCTGGGAGTCGCCTTCATAGTCCGTGCCGGACACGCGCGTGAGCGAACGGAAGGTGCGACCGCCCGCATCGTCCTTGCGTGCCGCCATGTTGACCTGCACGCCGAAAATACTGCCCGTGATCGCCGGAAGGTTGCCGCAGTCCAACGTGTCGCGCTGCCCCACCGTGTTGCTGTAGTTGTAGGTGGAATCGCTATCCAGCGTCGTGTCGTCGAGGTTGTCCCAGTTGCTGGCGCTGCCTTGACGGCTGAATTCGCTGTAGTTGCCCGCGCCGATGGGGCGCACGGTGTCGATCCGCACATCGCCGAGGAAGCTGTTGTTCGCGCTGCCCGTGCCGTCGCAGATGTAAAGGTCGTCGATGCCGTTGTCGGAGCCGCGCCCCCAGATTTGAATGCGGGTGGCGGTCGAAAGCGTGGTGGATTGCTTGGTGTCGCCCGTGAAGTTGAGCCATGTGCTTTCGTTGACGCGCACCTCCCAGTTGCCGCCGCTGTCCGCGATGGTGAGCTTCACCTCGATATAGTTCCAGGTGAGGATTGGCAGCGCGTTGGTGGATGTCGCCAACAGCGTGCCGCTGCTCACCGAGTTGCGATAAACACGGATGGTGCCGTCGTTGCCGATGGACAATGCGCCCTGGATCGTTCCTGTCTCGTCCGAAAATCGCAAAAGCTCAGTGGTTTCGGTGGAGACCATGTAGAGCGCAAAGCCGACGATCCACGTCGATTGCGGGTCAAACGTCATGCCGATAAAATCGCTTGATGTGCGGAAAAAGAGCGCCGTCGATCCCGCGCGCCGCCCCGTCATGGTCGTGATACCGATGGACGATCCGCTGTCGTTGTAGGACGTGTATTTGAGCGGGATTTGCGACGGGATGGCGTAGTGGTCGAAGCCGTCAATGAAACGTAATGCCATGGTTTCCTCCTTAAAGTCTGATGCCCGCCAGCGCGAAGCCGATATCGGCCAGCGTGCTGTCGGCGGGGTTTGGGGCGATGATGGTCAGCACGTCGCCCGCCGCGAAATCCGTGGCCGTGGCCGCCGTGAAGGTCGGCGTTGTCACACCAGCGGCAAATTGCATGCTGGCGAATTGCGTGCCGTTTTTGCGGAGAGAGAACGTGGCGGTCGCGCCGGAAGCTATGCCCGCCACGCCGCGACTATTGGCCATGCCTGCGGGAAAGCGCACCGCGCGCGGCACGGGATAGCGCAGGACGACCGATCCACCCGTGGGGACACCCGCCAGCGTCCCGCCGATATCGTAAGGAATGGTCGCGCCCACGGCGGTCTCGGCGACGATCTGGAAGGTCGTGCCGTCGCAATAGAGCAATTTGCGCTCACCCGCATTGATCGTGATGGTCGTTCCCGCAGGGGTCTTGACCCCGACGGCAAAACCGCCCGTGGTGGCGTTCTCCACCATCAGCAACTTCGGCTTGGCGGGGATGGTGACCGTTCGTCCCGCCGTCAATGTGCCTGTGAATTTCATCGACAGGGAACCGAGCATCTGCGCATCGGTCAGCGTGGTGTCCACATCCGCAATGGCGATGCTGGTCAGCTGGCACAAAGCCTTGTCCAGCGCGTCGAAGGCGGCGTTGGCCGTCACTTCCTTTTGCGCCTGATTTGCGGCGATATGTTCGATGAGCAAGTTTGGTGTTGTGGGCATGGTTTTGTCCTTAAATCGTGGCTTGTTGAGGCTGGCCGCGTCCGACCACGGCGTTGAGCTGATAAACGGCGACCGTCACCGCGCTTTGCGCCGCGCCGAAATCCACCACCTGTTCGGCGGCGGGATAAATAATGCTCGGCGTGGTGGATGTGAGCGTGTGTTTGACCGTGGTGCCGGAAAGGATGTCGATCTCGTAATTCTCGCTGGCCTCGAACAAAGGCACGTCCGTGCCGTCCTGCCATTCGCCGTACCAGCGCGTACGCCGTTTCCAACTGATGGTCAGGTTGCCGGAGCCGTCGCGGGTACCAGCGACCTGCACGGGCGAGAAGCAACGCAGACTGTTGCCCTTGAAAACGAAGGGATTGGACGGCGCATCGTCCCAGTTGCCGCCATCGGGAATGCCCTTGTAATAGGCCGTCCGGCTAATCTCCGTCATGGGTAACGGCGTGCGATACACGCCGTCATTGGTCAGCAGAATGAAACGCTCGCCCGTCGCATGCGAAGCCATGGCGCTTTCCGTGCCGCGCCGCCCGCGCAGCAGGCCAGACAATTCATAAAGCCCACTGGCCAGAACATTGGCGTTGCGCCATTGGATGATCTCGTTGCCCAGCAATGCCACGTTTGCCCAATTCAGGACTTCCAGCGCCGTTTTGCTGTCGAGCGTCCCTTGCGTGAGGGCAACCTGAACCTTGCTGGTTTCGTCCCACGTCCAGGGGCTGGTGACGTTGGGCAACACGGTGGCCGCCCAGCCGAAGGTTGGGCCGTCATTGCCCGTGCCGAGGACTTCCCAGGCCAGCTCATCGGGCGAGCGATACATGGACGCGCCCGTGACGCTGCCGTCGCGGAAGCCGAAAGCGTAATACATGCCCAGCGTGTCGTCCTCATAGCGCAGCATGGGCAAATCCATGAGGAACAGCGGCGTCGGCCCCGCAAGGCCGATAGGCTTGGGCGGTAGATTGCCGCCGGAACCCGTGGCCGTAGAGAGATAGACGATCTCGTCCTCCGCCACCGCTTCGCAAGACACGACATTATTGCCGCCGAAATCCACCTTGTTCAGGCGGAGCTTCAGCACGATGTCGTCAAGATTGACGGTCACCACGTCGGACGGATCAAGCCGTAGCCATTTGGGTGGCAGGCTGAATTTATACTGGTTGCGCTCGACCCAGGCGTTATAGAGCGTGCGTTCGGCGATCTGCTTGGCCTCGTCCGGCGTGAGCGAAATCGAGATTTCTCGCGTCTGCTTCTCCCGTGTGATGATCGCGTCGGTGATGCGGGAAGCGTGCTGGGTGTTGGGCTGGTGGTCGCGGGTCGGATCGACATGTACGATGTCGAGGCGTTGCGGCAATTCCACATCCTGCACACGAGTTTCCGAAAGGCGGGTTTGATTGTCCGTTCCGCCGCTATCATCCGCGCCGAGGTCGTCTTTGCCGATGTTGACCACGCTCGACCCGCCGCGCGGGATGAAGCGCAACACGCCGTCCGTCTCCACAGCATCGATGAAGAAGGAACCCAAAAGCGGCTCCAGCGCCTCGCGGGCAGCCATGCGCCGACTGACGACATAGCCGCGCAAGGGCTGACTGACGGCGCTCGTCACGATGCTGGTTGGTGCCATGCCCGCCTTCTGGCAGATATTCGACAGCACGCTGGAAAGCGTCACGGAATCGTTGCCGTAGCGTTCCAGCGGGTATTTGATCTCGCCCGCATCGGTCATGATCACGGCGGAATGCGTGAATTTCTCGTAAGAGCCGCCGAAATGCGACGAGCTGGTCGGCAGGAACGGGATCAGGTTGATCCGCTGCTCCACCTGCATCGCGGTCAGGTTCACAAGCGTGGCTTCCATGTCCGCCGTCGCCCAGAGCCTGCCGTTGATTGGATAGTTGAAGTCGGACTGAATGCCCCATCCGGCGGGAATGGCCACATCGTCGCAATGCCCCGCATAACCGCTTTCAGGGTGCCATTTGACCAAGCGATGGCCAAGGCCGAGCGTGAAATAGATATGCCCCGTAAAATCGTCCCAGAATACGGTGCGCGGCAATTCGCCGTTCGTCCAGGCAATGCTGCTCCATTCCGTCAGCTCCCCAGTGCCAAAACCATTCGGCACGAACTTCCGCACATAGCCGCCCGTCACCTGCCAATAGCGGCCATAGGGATCGTCGCACATGGGGCCGCCGAACATGACGGAGGGGAAATAGTCCGAAAGGTCGGCGATCTGCTTCAGGTTCGTGTCATAGACCAGCCGTGTGCCGTAACAGAAGATTTTATCCCGCCGCACGCAGCCGTTGACGCTGAAGCTGATCTTGGGGCTGCTGATTGCCACGATACCGAGCGTGTCAGGATGACGCTTGACTAAACGCATGGTTACGCCATAGGCATCGGTCGCATGATAATAATAGCCTTGGCTATCAATGCCGCTGACATCACCGTAAACATCGTTCGCCCCTGGATAGATCGCCGTCCAGTTCGGGTCTTCCAGATCGCGCTGTAAAGCCAGCGTGTTATTGACGCAATCGTATTTGAAGACGTGGTGCGCGCCCGTGCCTATCAGCGTGCCGCGCGCCTGATCGAGAATGCCGCCCTCTCTGGTCATGGTGATGGCGGGCGTCATGATGACGGCATCACTCTGCATATCGCCGTCGGCCACGACTTCCGCGCTGATATTCGGGATGCGGTTGGCGAAGTCCTTCAGTTGCAGATCATCGAACACCAGATAGCACAAGCCTCGAAAGGCAGGCACGTTGCCCGCGCCGAGGTGCATTTCCATCGTCGGGTCGGGTTCTTCGTCCTCACCGCCGCGATGGATGCGCACGACACCAGGGTATTTCTCGGTCGATTGCGTGTTGCTGGCCGTCGCGTCATAGATGACCTTGGTATCCGCCCAGATGCGCCGCACGGTCGCCACGGGGCCGAGGCACAGCCCGACCGCGAAGGACACGGAATAGCTGTAGGTGGTCTGCGACGATTTCTTCCCGCCGCCTTTACCGCCGCTGCTTTTCTTGACGGTGCGGGTTTCCTTGAGCGGTGTTGACCAGATAACGTTGCCGGAAATCCGCATGGTGCCATAGACCAGCGGGATTGGCGCGCCGTAGGTGGAGGTCTGCACCGACAAATCGTCAATGCGCGGCCCTTCGATGTTCTGGCCTTTACCGCCACCGAACAACAGATTGCCGAGCAGCACGCCGCCCAGCCATCCAGCGGACGCGCCGATGCCGATGGCGGAACCGAGGGCCGATCCCACCACGCCGAGAGCAAGAACGGCCATTACATGTCTCCCGCGAAATACGGAAAGCGGTAAGCCGCCGCGATGCGTTGCCGCCAGCGATCATCAAGACTGTGTTCCACGACCTTGCCCACGCCCGAATAGCTATGGATGATGCCGTGGTCGGTGATGAGCGCGACGTGCTGCGGCTCACGCCCCCACGCCATAAAATAGAAATCGGCTACTTCCGCATCGGCCACGGGAATGGCGACAAACCAGCGTCCCAGTGCTTCGCGCATGCGCTTGCTGTCCGGCATCATAGAATAATTGGCGTAGGATAAGGCTTCGTCTGAATTGGGGTCGTAATTCACCAGCCCGTGCTGAATGCCGATAGCCTTAATGAGGCCGATGCAGTCGCACGCCACGCCCTTGAGCGCGCCCTGGTGCTTGAAGGGCGTGCCCAGCCATTCGCGGGCTTCATGCACCACGTCCATGCGGGTCAGTTTATTTGCCATCGGGATAAGCCAGAACCTGATCGTTGCCAGGGACGTTCGGTTCGCCCCTGAAGTTTTTGACGTTGCTGTACCTGTCTTTGCAGGTTGAGAATTTCTTGTCGCAGCCTGGGCGCAAACTGTAATTGTCGCCAATCGCCACTTCGCTCGGCATGGGCAGGAACAGCGTGAATGCGCCGGAGCTTCCGAAGGCTTTGACCTCCATCTTGCGGCCAACATTCGCACCGCTCGTCCAGGTCAAAAGTCCGCCGTTCCAGTGATTGACGGATTCCCCGCGTGCGCTATCGGCAAAACTGCGCCGATCCGTCACCGCCGTGACTGCGCCCGTGACGGTCAGCGCAGCCAGGTTAACTTTGCAGCGCGTATCGCCAAGGTCTGCACGACAATCAGGCGTGTAAAGCTCGACGATCTGCTGTGAGAGCGCCTGCGAAAGTCCGCGCAATTCGGCGCGGAACACCGTGTCTTTCAATTCCACTTCGCCGATGGTTCCGTGCTTCAGAATGATTTTGCCGTTGGCAAGGTTGCTCCAGTTGACGAGGAAAATCTCCACCGTCGCGCCGTCCCACACGCCTGCGCGCAAATCGGCGGCGCTCAAGGTTTCGCTGTCAATCGCGCTTTCGATGTCGAGATTGTCCACCGCGAGATTGGCAATGGTGTGAATGGCCGAGCGGGTGTAGCCGGAGCGCGCCTGATACAGCAGGCTGTCCACCGTCAAATCCTTGTCGAAATCCGTGAAACCGAAGATCGCGCCATCGCGGCGCGTGACCTTCCAGCAGGTCGCAAGGGTGGTCGTTTCTCCCGCGATATGCGTGGCCAGCGGGCTTCCTGCCGTTTTCATACTCTGATCTCCACAATCGGAATGCCCGACCATTGATGAAGGTTGATTTGTTCGATGGTGACGGCCATGCGGTCGGTGTCGAAACGCACAGGCACGTCGAATTCATAATCAGCCGACACGGCCACGCCGTTCGCGGGAGCCGTTGTAAAGGTGATGACTCCCGTGGTCGTATTCACCGACCAGCCGGATGCCTGCAACACGCCCGCGAGATAGACCTTCACCGTTCCAGCCACGGGCTTGGAGATCGTCCGCACGTCCGTGCTGCCGCCAGATGAATAGGTGCGGATCATCTGGAACGTGGTGATCGTGCCGTTGCCCGTGCCGAGTGCCTGCGCGGTCGCCTTGTAATCCGTCCAGTCCTTGAACCGGAACCCGTGGGCGCGACCTTTGCGGGCGCGGAAGAAAGCGATCAGCGTGTCGAGCTGCGTTTGCTTTTTAAGACCAGAGGCAACATCCCAGCGCCCACGCGCCGCCGACCAGTTGATATTACGCTGCTCAAAGCCGGAGGCCGTGGCGACGACGCTTGTTGCAAACTCCGGCCCGCCCGTCGCCCCGTAGGCAATATCATCGGGAAAACGGACTTCGTGGAAGGCCATTACAGATTTCTCCTCGCGTGCTGAATACCGCGCGCCGCTTCCGCCGCGATTTGCGACTGGCTTTTGCGAAAACTGCTGGCATCTGGCGTGCTGATATTCATGACGACGTTGACGGGTGATCCCATGCGCGTGCCGTCTTTGGGCAACACCACTTCACCACGCTCCAGAATGGCGGGGATTTCCCCAGGTTTGAGACCCGCCACGCCGCCCGTGTGATAGCGCGGCGCGCTGGCATAGACGTAAGCCGGAAGCCTTCGCGTCGGCGCGGAGCTACCGACTTCGCCGCCCTCATGAAAGATGCTGCCGAAAATACTATCCAGAAACCCGCCGCCGCTTCCACCGAGACTGCTGCCGAGCATGTCAAACAACGGCCCCGTGATCGACTTCTGCACGGCCATGCGAGTGATATCGGCGATGATGGAATTCGCCAGATCACCCAGCGATTGAAGGCTTTTGCCGCCGGAGGTGACGAAATCCACAATCGCATCCTCGGTCGCCTTCATGCCTTCGGTAAAGGCTTTCTCAACCGCCGACGCTGCATCCTCCGCTTGTTCGCGGTAATTGCGGAAGGCCCGCAATGCTCCGGCCTCGGCATCCTTGCGCGCGTCGAGTTGCTGTTTTTCAGCATTGGCAACCGCGCGGTTGTAGGTGTCCTGGCTGATCGCACCAGCGTCGAGCATGTTTTTTAACCGCTCGATCTCTGTGGCATAGGATTCCGTCGCCGTGCGGGTGGCGTTGGTGACTTGTTCGCCTTCCTGTTTCAGCTTGTTCAGCTTTTGCTGGGCTTCGCCCTGATCGTAAAGGGCGGCGGCTAGTTTCTCGACTTCGGCGCGCTGTGCAGAGGTAGCGTTATCCGACAAGCGGCCAACGGCATCCTGAATAAACGCCGACCGTTTGTCCGTCAATCTGTCGATTTGGCGGCTCAAATCCTCGACGACTTTCTGCGCCTCGGAATAGGCCTGACTGTCAAACAGCTGCGCCGCCAGCTTGCGCGTTTGTTCGCGCTGCGCGTCGCCCGCATCTTTGGAAAGACGCCCAACGGCCTGTTCGATGAAGGCTTGGCGCTTGTCGGACAACCCCAGCATTTGACGTTGGAGGTCTTCCACGACCTTGGTGTTGGCCTCCATGACACGGGTGGCGGCTTCGCGCGCGGGCTTTTCAATTGCGTCGATTTGACGGCGGGCGATTTCTTCCGCCTGTTTTAACGCCGCATCTACCGCGCCAGCGTTGCTGCCGTCTTTTTCGCGCAAGGCTTCAAGCCTGGTGCGTGTGGTTTCCAGCTCCTTGTTGACCCTGGCAATGCGGTCGGCAGGATCGGTCGCCAATTTATCGACGGCATCGTCCAGTTTTTTGCGCTGTTCGCTCAAGAGGTCGGCGCGGCGGTCACGCGCGGCTTGTTCCTGCGCCGCTTGCAATTTCTGCTGCTCGGCCTCGTATGCCTGCGCTTCTGCCCGTGCCTGCGCCAGAAGGGTGTTTACCTCCGCCCGCAGCTTCTCCACACGGCTTTCTTGCCGCTCGATCATCGGACTCATGTCCGTGAACGGCATGATCGGCTTATAGTTTTGGATGCGTTTCAGCCGTTCTTCCTGCTCGGCCAAATCCTGCTGCGCATCCATCAGCTGCTTACCGATGGGGTCGTCTTTCATCAGGTTGCGCAGGCCTTCGACGACATAGGACAGGCCGGAAAGCGCGCCTTCGGCGGCACCCGCGACAACCCGCGTTTGCCCGATATCCTCCAGCAAATTGCCCCAGGCATCGGACAGGCGGTTGGTGGCACCCGTCAAACCCGTGGCTTCGCCCGCGCCAGCACCGCCGACCTTGGATTCCAAAGCGTCGAGAATGACCTTCTGCGCCTCGGCCTGTTTGCCCGTATCGACCAGCGATTGGATCAAATCCTTCTGGCTATCGGTGAACAGAATGCCGATCCGGCGCAAAGCCGTCAGACCCTCGGCAGGATTTTCCAGAGCCTTGCCAAGCTGGGTGACGCTGCCTCGCAAATCGGTGCCGAACACGGCGGACATATCCTGCGCCAGCGTCATCGCACGGGTGAAGGTTTCGCCCGTGACGGAGCGGAACGTGGCCATGACGCCCGCCGCATCCTGCACCTGTTCGGCGGTGGCCAGGGTGGAGGATTCAATCTGGTCGGCAAATTCGGCGATCTGTTTGCCGGACAGGCCCGTTGTGTTGCCTGTGGCGCGTAGAACGGCCTGCAGGCGGTTGAAGGACTGCTCGGCTTCGGCGGCGTGTTCAAAGGCGGCTTTCAGGCCCAGCGTGACAACGGCCAGCGCCGCGCCAACGGCAAGGCCAACAGGGCCAATGGCACCCAGCGCCGATCCCAGCGGGCCAAGGTTGCCCGTCAGGCCGACAACGGAGCCTTTCACGTCATTGGCGGCAGCATTCATTGCCAGCAGCGATTTCGAAGCAGGCTGTCCGGCCAGCTCGATTTTCTTGAGCGACTTTTCGCCCGTTTCACCGACTTCCCGTAATTCAGCCTTGACCTTGCCGCCGTCGAGGACAGTCAGGCGAATGGCAAGATTGCGTTCGGTCATCGGTTTTTCATCTCGCTACTGAGTTTTTCGTTGAATGCACTGGTCATCCCAGCTTCCACGGCGGGGAGGAATTCCGCCGTGGCGTTCGCGTCATGGCCGAGCGATGCCGCAACTTGCAACGCCGCCGAAAAATCCATGCCGATGGCGACCATTTGGCTTAGGCGCAATTGCCCGCCGCAACGGAGCGCCAAATCCCAGGCTTGCCAC
>JANRKK010000037.1:0-4065 GCA_033763555.1 Alphaproteobacteria bacterium
AAGGCGATTCCGCCGGAGGCTCAGCCAAACAGGCCCGCAGCCGTGAAACACAAGCCATCCTTCCCCTACGCGGCAAGATTCTCAACGTCGCTAGCGCGACCACCGACAAGCTGCGGAGCAATCAGGAGCTTTCCGATTTGGTGCAAGCGCTCGGCTGCGGCGTCGGCAGCAGTTTTGATATCAATAAATTACGCTATGAGCGCGTGATCATCATGACCGACGCCGATGTCGACGGCGCGCATATCGCCTCGCTGCTCATGACTTTCTTCTACCGCGAGATGCCCGGCCTCATTGATGGCGGCAGACTCTATCTCGCGCAACCGCCGCTCTACCGCATCGGCCAGGGCGAAAAGAGCGTTTATGCGCGCGACGACAAGCATAAAGACGAAGTGATCAAAACCATCTTCGGCAGCCGCAAGGTTGAAATCAGCCGCTTCAAAGGTCTGGGCGAAATGATGCCTGTGCAGCTGCGCGAAACCACGATGGACCCACGCCGCCGCTCCCTGCTCCGCGTCGTTGTCACCACGAACAACAACACCAAGGAAATTAAAGAAACCGAAAAACTGGTTGAAAGCCTGATGGGCCGGAAACCGGAGCTTCGCTTTCAGTTCATTCAGGAGAATGCCCGCTTTGTGCGGGAAGTGGATATCTGAGCCTAAAAAAGCCACAAAGCCCAATAAAATTAGGCTTGCAAGTTTTCTCTCCTCGTATTTGGCCACAAAATTGGTTAATATGATTCTATAGAATCGAGTCTCACCTATTTAATTAGGTACTTATTCGTTAAGTCTCTTCTGAAAGATGAATAAGTGCGCACACGTTCGATTCTCCTGATTACTCTTTCCTTCGTTGGCGCTCTGGCTTTATCGGGGCCTGCCTGGAATGCCGTGCAGCCGCCTGAAAAAGTGCCTGCCCCCGAACCCAAGCCTGCGGAAGAAATTGTTCCCGTTAAAACTGCCATCATGCCGCATCGGGCTATTTATGACCTGTCGCTGGCTTCGGCCAAGAACGGCAGCAACATCATTGATGTCTCCGGCCAAATGCTTTTTGAGTGGCGTGATGTCTGCGATGGCTGGGCCGTGCAACAGCATTTGCGCTTGCATTTCAGTTACGCCGAAGGCGACACCTCGAACGTGACCAGCACACAACTGAGCTGGGAATCCAAGGACGGCAAACGTTATAACTTCAACATCAGGCGCGTCAGCGACGGCAAGGAAACCGACCGCTATGTCGGCAAGGCTGTTATGAAGGAAAATGGCGGCGTGGCCACCTATACCGCGCCCGAAGCCAAGGAACTCAAACTGCCGCCGGGCACACTCTTCCCGACGGCACATACGGAATCCATCCTGCAAAAAGCCACCACGGGTGAAAAGCTTTTTACGCGCCGCGTTTTTGACGGCTCGGATGAAGAAGGCTCGAATGATATCAGTGCCTTCATCAGCAATCAGGAAGCCCATTGGCAGAAAACCGAACTGGACCAGAAACTGGTATCCAAACCCATTCTGTCCTACCCCGACTGGCCTGTGCGGCTGGCCTTCTTCAAAATCACCAGCGAAACGGGCGAACCGGATTATGAGATGAACCTGTCCCTGCTCGCCAATGGCGTCGCGCGCAAAATGAACATTGATTACGGCGATTTCTCGGTCAACGGTACGCTGGTCGAGATTGAGCCGATGCCGACCTCCGGCTGCCCCTAAAAGCCTTATTTATTGCCTTCGCAGGCCCGGTTTGGCCCTCTGCCGCGAGGATGCTAAGACATAGACAGGAATCACATTCGGTTTTGATTGCATTTCATGAGCCAGCCATCGGCCAAACTCGTCCTGATTGTTGAGGATAATGACCTCAATATGAAGCTGTTCCGGGATTTGCTGGAAGCGCATGACTACCGCACCCTGCACACCCGCGACGGCATGGAAGTCATTCCTCTCGCGCGGCAGCACAAACCCGACCTTATCATCATGGATATCCAGCTGCCGGAAGTCTCCGGCCTCGAAGTCACCAAATGGCTGAAAGCTGATGATGAATTGAAATCCATCCCTGTCATTGCCGTAACTGCCTTCGCCATGAAGGGCGATGAAGAAAAAATTCGTGCAGGCGGGTGCGAAGATTACCTGGCCAAACCAATCGCAGTTCAGCAATTTATAGCCTCGGTTAAACGTTATCTTGAACCTGCAGGCAACTGATCATGTCCGCGCGCATTCTTGTCGTTGACGACAATCCCCTGAACCTGAAACTTCTGAATGCCAAACTGCTGCATGACTATTATGTCGTGAGCTCGGCTGAAAACGGTACGGAAGCCCTGGAAAAAATTGAAAAGGAAAAACCGGACATCGTCCTGCTCGATGTCATGATGCCGGATCTGGACGGTTTCGAGACCTGCAAAAGAATTAAAACCAACCCCGCCACCGCCCATATTCCCGTCATCATGGTCACGGCACTATCAGACGTCGCCGACCGCGTGAAAGGGCTGGAATCCGGCGCGGATGATTTCCTGACCAAACCCATCAATGATCTGGCCCTGATGGCACGGGTGCGCTCCCTGCTGCGGCTTAAAATGATCATGGATGAATGGCGATTGCGCGAAACAACCTCCAGCCAGTTGGCGGCCAAGGGTCTGCCGGAAGATAATCGTCCCGATATTCCCGTAGGCGGACACGTTCTGCTGCTGGAAGACAATCCTGTCCAACAAAGCTTGATCCTTGAGACACTGCAAAAAGTTTCGGTGCATGTCAGCTTCGCCAAAACAGTTGCCGAAGCCGCTGTCACAGCGCGTTCCGGAGCCTATGACCTTGCCCTCGTCAGTCTGGATTTAAGAAATGAAGATGGCTTGCTGCTGTGTTCGCTTCTGCGGGCGCAGGAACCCACGCGACAATTGCCCATTCTTTTGCTGGCCAATGAAGAGGATATTCAGCGCGTCGCGCGCGGTCTTGATCTCGGCGCCAACGATTATCTGATGCGCCCGCTGGATGCGAATGAAATTCTGGCGCGTACGCGTACCCAACTGCGTCAGAAAAAACATTACGAGCGCATGCGCCAAAATTACGAGGAAAATTTCGCTCTGGCGCTGATTGACCCTCTAACAGGCGCGTTCAACCGCCGTTACCTGGATGCGCATCTGCCACGCCTTCTGACGCGCTCCATCACTTCGCGTAAACCCTTGTCTGTCATCATGACCGATATTGACCATTTCAAGCAGGTCAATGACAAGCATGGACACGCCGTCGGCGACGCCGTTCTGCGCGAAACCGTTAACCGCATGATCAACGGGCTACGCCCTTCTGATCTTGTGGTGCGTATGGGCGGTGAGGAATTCGCCATCATCTTGCCGGAAACTGATCATACTGCCGCCATGGCTGTCAGCGAACGTGTGCGCGGCCGGATCGCCAAAACGCCCATCCCGGCTGGTAATGGCACCCCGCCTTTGCCCATTACGGTCAGTATCGGCGTCGCCACCCTGCATGATGGCCAGAATGAAACCTCCGATATGCTGCTGAAACGCGCGGATATGTCGCTGTTAAAAGCCAAACAGGCAGGGCGGAACAAGGTAGTCGGCGAAGAATAAGCCGCTATACTGCCCGCATGCCTAAAGCATCCGCGAAAGAGAAAAACACCTTGCATAAACGCGTCCGGCGCTATGCCCGCGTGTCAACCGCTATGGCGGGTTTTGGCGCGCGCGCGGCAGGAAAACGTTATCTCGGCCTCAATACGGACAGGCAAAAACAGGCGGAACGGCTGCGCATGGCACTGGGCGGGCTGAAAGGCCCGCTGATGAAAGTGGCACAAATTCTTTCCACCATTCCCGACGCCGTGCCCAAGGAATATGCGATGGAGCTGGCGCAGTTACAGGCCGATGCGCCGTCCATGGGCTGGCCCTTCGTCAAACGCCGCATGGCGGCTGAGCTTGGTCCGCAATGGGAAAAGAAATTCAAGAGCTTTGAGCATGAAGCCAGCGCCGCGGCATCGCTGGGGCAAGTACATAAAGCAATATCTCACGACGGACGTCTGCTCGCCTGCAAGCTACAATATCCTGACATGGCCTCGACGGTCGAAGCTGACCTGCGCCAGCTG
>JANRKK010000038.1:0-27515 GCA_033763555.1 Alphaproteobacteria bacterium
GATGGCGCAACGCTCGGAAGAGGAAAATCCGATGGCGGTGCAGCTGGCGGGGTGTGAGCCTGAAGTCATGGGCGAGGCCGCGAAGCTGAACGAAGATCGCGGTGTTCATATTATCGATATCAATTTCGGCTGCCCGGTGAAGAAGGTTGTCAACGGCCATGCGGGCTCCTCGCTGATGCGTGATGAGGTTCACGCCGCGAAAATTCTTGAAGCTACCGTCAAGGCTGTAAAAATTCCCGTGACGCTGAAGATGCGCATGGGCTGGAACCATGAAAGCCTCAACGCGCCGCGCCTTGCGAAGATTGCCGAGGAGTGCGGCATCAAGATGGTGACCATCCATGGCCGTACGCGCTGCCAGTTTTACGAAGGGCAGGCGGATTGGGCCTTCATCCGCACGGTGAAGAATGCCGTGAACCTTCCTGTCATCGCCAATGGCGATATCAATGATTTTCCCGATGTGCTGCGCGCGCTGGAGCTTTCCGGCGCGGATGGTGTGATGATCGGCCGCGGCGCCTATGGCAAGCCCTGGTTTATCCAGCAGGTCATCGACTATCTGCGCACAGGTGTTATACCGCCCGCGCCGTCATTGCGGCATCAGCTGGATGTGATCATCGAGCACCTGGAATCCATGATCGAGCATTATGGCGTCACCGCCGGGCTGCGCATCGCCCGCAAACATATTGGCTGGTACAGCAAGGGCCTGCCATCTTCCTCGGAATTCCGCGCTGCCGTGAATAGCGTCGACAATATCAACGCCGTCCGCACCCTGATCGACGGTTTTTTCCAGCCGTTGCTGGAAAAGGGGACTGCGTGATGCCTTGGTATAAATGTTTCGTGCACGGCAAGGATTTCCCCGGGATTCTTCTCGACCAGCCGAAGCCCTTTGGTTTCTATACAACGCGTTTTGTTAAGGCCGATACAGCGGAAGAAGCTGAAACCCTTGTTCTTGAATCCTTAAAAAAGGAAAAGGTTTTGAAGTTGCCTGCTGGCTATAAGTCAAAAAGCAAGGCTCAGGTTTTTTTTGAAGAAATTGAAGAAGTGCCCGCTTCGGATGTGCCTGCCACAAAAGGCAGCGGTTTTACTTGGTATTAAAAGGGTAGCATGTCTTCTCCTCCCGATCTTTCGCATGTTCTTGAACAGCATCTGCGCGATTATTTCGCCTCGCAAGGGCAGGATATGCCGTCGTCCGGCCTCTATGAACGCGTCATTCAGGAAATCGAACGGCCCTTGCTGTCCATTACGCTGGATGAATGCCGTGGTAATCAATTGCGTGCCGCTGCTGTGCTTGGCCTTAATCGCAACACGCTGCGCAAGAAAATCCGTGAGCTTGGCCTGAAAGCCGGGCGGAAAAAGCCGAAAGGGGTGCGCCATGCGTAACCTCCAGCTCGGCCGCCGCCTTTCCATCTGGTCCACACGCGTACGCCTGCGGCACAAGCTGGTCATTGGGCTGGTGCTAGCCTCGGTGGCTTCGGCGCTGGCGACTTATGCGGCACTGACGCGTACGCCTTTCTTCGGCAACGATCCAACAACGATCATGATCCTGTCGCTGCTCGATCTCGGTTTTCTGATCGCGCTTGGCACGATCGTGACGCAGCGCATTCTCTCGATCTGGATGCGCCGCCGCCGCAATCAGGCGGGGTCGCGCCTGCATGTGCGCATGGTCAGCGTGTTCACCTTGCTGGCGGTCGGGCCGGGGATGCTGGTCGCCATGTTCGCGGCGATCTTCTTCTATTTCGGCGTGGAAGGCTGGTTCTCGACTCATGTGCGCACATCGCTGAATGAATCGCTTGCCGTGGCGCAGGCTTATCTTGAAGAGCATAAGCAGGTTCTGCGCGCCGACGCGCTGTCGATGGCGAATGATCTCAACCGCCAGGCCGTTTTGCTGTCGCAAGACCCCGTCCGTTTCGCTCAGTCGGTTTCAGCGCAAGCTTATCTCAGGAATCTCACCGAAGTCATCGTTTTCGATGGCTCCGGCAAAATTCTCGCGCGTTCGGGGCTGAGCTTCGCATTGTCCTTCGAGCCTATCACGGATGAGATGCGCCAGACCGCGCAGAGGGGTGATGTCGTCCTGGTCGTCAGCGATAATGACGACCGCGTCCGCGCGCTCGTGCGGCTGGATAATTTTGTCGATACCTATCTGTTTGTCGGCCGCCCGGTGGAGCCCAAGGTTTTGGCGCATATGGCGACAACGCAAAAAGCCGTTAGCGAATACCATCAGCTGGAAGGCAAGCGTTTCGGCCTTCAGGTTACGATTTCGCTGATTTTCGTGGTTGTCGCCCTCTTGCTGCTGTTGGCGGCCGTTTGGTTCGGGCTTAACTTCGCCACACGACTGGTGCGCCCGGTCAGTGACTTAATCGGCGCTGCCGACCGCGTCCGTGGAGGCGATTTGACTGCCCGCGTGCCCGAAGCGGGGAAAGAAGGGGATGACGAGCTTGATCATCTCAGCCGTGCCTTCAACCGTATGGCCAGCCAGCTGGAAAATCAGCGCGGTGACCTGATCGAAGCCAACCGTCAGCTTGATCTGCGTCGCCGCTTTACCGAAGCGGTGCTGTCCGGCGTTTCGGCGGGTATCATCGGCCTCGACTCCGAATGCCGCATCAATCTGATGAATGTTTCGGCGGCCTCTTTCTTTGAAGTCGCCAACACGGATGCGCTGAATGGCCAATTCATCGGTGCACTGGCTCCTGAAATTCAGGCGATCCTCGATGTCATGCCGCGTGGCTCGCGCTTCAGCGACGGGCAGGTGGAAATTCGCCGTCCCGGCCAGCCTGCGCGCACGCTTCTGGTGCGCGTCTCATCCGAATTGGCAGGCGCGGAAATCCGCGGCTATGTCGTGACCTTCGATGACGTTTCCGACCTTCTCTCGGCGCAACGCAAAGCCGCCTGGGCCGACGTCGCGCGCCGCATCGCGCATGAAATCAAGAATCCGCTGACGCCCATTCAGCTGTCGGCCGAACGCCTGCGTCGCAAATATGCGGGCGAAATCAAAACCGATCCTGAAGTTTTCCAGACCTGCACAGATACCATCGTACGCCATGTGTATGATATTGGCCGCATGGTCGATGAATTCTCGGCCTTTGCCCGTATGCCTGCCCCGGTCATGAAGGAACATGATTTGCGTGATCTATGCCGCCAGACCACCTTCCTGCAAAGCGCGGGGCGTGCCGATATCCGCCATACCCAGGATCTGCCGGAGCAGCATTGCTTCGCCGAATGCGATGCGCGCCAGATCGGGCAGGCCCTCACCAATCTTCTTAAAAATGCCGCCGAAGCCGTTGATGCGCGGCCTGCACCACTGACAGGCACGCTGCTGCCGGGGGAAATCCGCATACGCCTGATACCGACGGAAAACCGTATAACCCTGTCGGTCGAGGATAACGGCAAGGGCCTTCCGGTCGAGGAGCGCAACAGCCTGACCGAGCCCTATGTAACGACCCGTACCAAGGGTACGGGCCTGGGGCTTGCCATCGTCAAGAAAATCATGGAAGACCATCATGGCGAGTTGATTTTGGCCGACAGGCCCGGCGGAGGGGCCATTGTCAGCCTGATCTGGCCGCGCCGCCAGCCGCAGGATGACGCTTTGTCGGCGGAAGACGAATCTGCTACAGATGAAACGGGTTTGCCCGCCGCACGGCAGGCCTGATCAAGGATTAAGTATATTCATGGCCATAGCCCCTCGCGATAAAAGTCTGACCAACGACATCCTCGTCGTCGATGACGAGGCTGATATCCGTCTCCTCATCAAAGGCATCTTGAATGATGAAGGTCTTTCCGTGCGTGAAGCCGGAAACGCCGACGAAACGCTGAAGGCCATCGCCTTCCGCAAGCCCAATCTGGTTATCCTCGACATCTGGCTGACCAACAGCTCGATGGATGGCATGCAAATCCTGCAGCATATCCGCAAGGAATTTCCCGATATGCCCGTCATCATGATCAGCGGGCACGGCAATATCGAAACCGCCGTCGCCTCCATCAAATTCGGCGCTTACGACTTCATTGAAAAACCTTTCAAATCCGACCGCCTCATTCTGCAGGTGCAGCATGCGCTGGATGCCGCGCGTCTCAAGCGCGAAAACCGCGAGCTTAAGCTACGCGTCGGGGCGGATGCCGATCTGATCGGCAAATCCTCGGCTCTCAATCAGGTGCGGCAGATCATCGACCGCGTCGCGCCGACCGGAAGCCGCGTCATGATCACGGGCCCTGCCGGGGTCGGCAAGGAAATCGCCGCGCGCGTTCTGCATAATCGCTCGCGCCGCGCGGAAGGGGCCTTCGTAGTCATCAACTGTGCGACGATGCAACCCGATCAGCTGGATCTGGAATTGTTCGGCACCGAAGGTGCCGTAGGTGGCGGCAGCCGTAAGGTCGGTGTGTTTGAGCAGGCGCATGGCGGCACGCTCTATCTGGATGAAGTCGGCGATATGCCGCCCGAAACGCAGGGCAAGATCGTCCGCGTTCTGCAGGAACAGGTTTTTACCCGCGTTGGCGGCAACACCCGCGTGGAAGTGGATGTCCGCGTCATCGCTTCCTCCAGCAATGATCTGCAGGCTGATATGCAGGACGGCAAAATCCGGCAGGACCTCTATTACCGCCTCAGCGTCGTGCCGATTAAGGTGCCGCCGCTCAGCGAACGGCGTGAGGATATCCCTTTGCTGGCCAATCATTTTCTGGCGCGTGCGGCGGAAGTCTCCGGCATGCCCTTACGCACGCTAGGCGAAGATGCCATGGCTGCGCTGCAGGCCTATTCCTGGCCCGGCAATGTCCGCCAGCTGCGCAACGCGATGGAATGGGTTCTGATCATGGCCTCCGGCGATGCCAACGACCTTATCCGCTCCGATATGCTACCGCCGGAAATCACCTCGGCTGCTCCCAATGTGCTGCGTTGGGAAAGGGGCGGGGAGATCATGGGCCTGCCCTTGCGCGATGCGCGTGAAATGTTTGAACGCGAATATCTTCTGGCGCAGGTCACGCGTTTTGGCGGCAATATTTCCCGTACCGCCAATTTCATTGGCATGGAACGTTCGGCCTTGCACCGCAAGCTGAAACTGCTCGGCGTGCATGGCAGCAGCAACGAAAACCACGCTGTTGCCGCCGAAAAATTAAACTGAAATTTTAGGCTGAAGCGCCGATCCGGTAATCGCCGTAATCCGGCATCGGTACGGATTTTCCGCTCGTGGCACGTGTGCCCGTGAAGAAGTCATTGGCGGCTTCGCGCTCGAACGGCGCGGATTCCAGAACGCCTTGGCCACCGACGGCAACCAGCTCGATCAGCTTGCCTGCCGGGGTGAAGCATCCGGCAACCAGCGGCCCGCCGCGTCCGCACCCGCCATCCAGCGTCACGGCGGCTTCGTCCAGTACCGCACCGCTGTTGACGGAATTAAAGCCGCGCACGATGCGGCTGTACATATTTTCCGTCCGGCCCGACGCGCGGAAGGGGGCGGATGTCCACCACAGTGCCTCGCCCTGATCTTCCAGGGTACGTGTGGGGTCAAAGCCAGCCGGAACGAACAGCAGTTTTTTGGAATCCAGCGAAGGCTGGGCCAGCGCGGCACGGCGCATGCTGCACATCAGGGCTTCATGGCCCGGCGCGCTGCGTTGCAGGGCACGGATTTGGTTTGTCCAGCGGGTGATGGCCAGACTGCCGGCGCGTGCCATGGATTTTGTGTCATTGACGCTGACGCCGTAGAGACGGAGATAGGCTTCAACACCCGAGGCCAGCAGCCGATCAAGTGCCTGTAGCGGCGATGGCGCAAATTGCAGGCGTAGAAGCTGTTGCCAGGCTTCTTCGGTCGGCCCACGCAGATAGATGATATCCGAAGGTTCAATCCCGGTTTTCGACAGGATGGCGGCACGGAACGCCAGAATTTCATCCATCACAGCGGCGTTGGTCCGGGATTCCACACCCAGATAATTGCCGAGATAGAGCAACCGATCGCGCACGGCAAAGCGGGTGGCCAGGTGATCATGAAGGGTCGCCAGCCGATCAACATCGCCATGAATGGCGGCAATGGCCCAGATACGGCGGGAATTTCCCAAATCAGCGTATTTTTCGTTCATGTCACGCGCGGAGTGCGAATCGAGAATATTGATATGACGAAATGATCATGCGACTCAGCCGATGGCAAGACGTGGCCGTAAAATTTTTTCCATTTTTCCACAATGCGGTCTGTTGACGCCAATGGCTTTCCTATGCTTGCCGCACGATTCTGGGAAAGACGGTTTTAGGAGCGATTGTCATCTGAAGGTTTTACTTTAAGAAGCCGGAATAACGATCAGAGATTCATGCTTGGCGCTTTACATTAAGCCTCCCTTAACCCTTGCGGGGCGATTGTAAAAACTCTGAAATTCAACGCGAACGGTGGGAGTTCATGCAAATCGATATTCGCGTGATGGAGCTTCTGGCCTCCAAATTCTGCCATGATCTCGTCAGCCCCGTTAGCGCCATCAATAATGGTGTGGAGCTGATCGAAGATATTGGCGGCTCGGTCGTCGAAGAAGCCATGAAGCTGATAGGCGACAGCGCCGGGCATGCCTCGCGGCGGCTGCGGCTTTTCCGTATGGCCTATGGCCGCGCGGGCAGCGAAGAGAGTCTGGGCGTCCGGGATGTGCGCCTGACTGCCGAGCAATATCTGTCTGGCGGCAAGGTGGTTTTGAGTTGGCCCGAGGATCAGCCGTCTGAAAATCTGGTTCGGCAAAAAGGTTTTCTTAAAGTTGTCCTCAACATGGTTATTCTGGCCGAAGAAACCTTGCCTTATGGCGGGGCCATATCCCTGCGGGCCGTGACGCAGGGCGGGGAAGCCGGATGCCGTTTTGAGATTGTCGGCCGCAGCGCTCAGCTTTCGCCGCAGCTGCAGGAAGCGCTGGATGGCAAGGCTGCAGTCGAGGAGCTGACACCCCGTAGTATTCAGGCTTATGTCACAGGTAAATTCGCCGCCCATTTCAATTTGAAGCTGGCCTATGACCAGTCTATTCCCGATCGGCTGGATCTCAGCCTGTTCGAGAGCGCGATTTCCCTGGCGGCCTAGCCGTTCTTTGCAATCCGGGCGATTTTCAGGGCTTGAAATAAGCAGGCCCGCCTGATTTTATAGGGAGCCATCCCGCCTCAGGAAGAATCATGAAAACCTGCCTCATCGTTGATGACAGCCGCGTCATACGCAAAGTGTCGCGCCAGATTCTCGAGGCTACGGGTTTCGCCTGCGAAGAGGCTGAAAACGGCCTGATCGCGTTGGATTACTGCCGTCAGAAACAACCGGAATTTATTCTGCTGGACTGGAACATGCCCGTCATGGACGGCATGGAGTTTATCAAGGCCATGCGGCAGCTGCCTAAAGGGCAAGAGTCCGTCGTCGTATTCTGCAGCACGGAAAACCAGCTTCCCCGTATCCAGATGGCGCTGGATAACGGTGCAAACGAATACATCATGAAACCCTTCGATGCCGATATTATCCGCGGCAAGCTGCTGCAATTGGGCCTGGTGGACGCATGAAGCCCGAGGATTTCGATCTTTTCGCCCAGCTTGTGAAACACCGTTCCGGCCTTGTGCTGACGCGCGAAAAAGCCTACCTGCTGGAATCCCGCCTGCTGCCCGTTGTGCGCAAATATAACCTTAAGGCGCTGGAAGATATGGCGCAGGCCGTCCGCGCCAACCGTCAGGAAGACATGCTGCGCGATATTACCGAGGCGCTGGTGACGAATGACTCGTCCTTCTTCCGCGACTGGCGGCCTTTCATCCATTTTCAGAAAACAATCTTGCCGCGTATGCACAGCGCGCGCGCCGCGAAAAAGCATCTGCGCATCTGGTCGGCGGGTGCCTCCAGTGGGCAGGAGGCTTATTCGTTGGCAATGATCTGTGCTGAAGAGGCGGCAGCTTTGCGCGGTTGGCGGGTCGATATTATCGGCACGGAAATTTCACGGGATATGATCGAACGTGCGCAGGGCGGCATCTATACCCAGTTCGAGGTGCAGCGCGGTCTGCCGATCACAATGCTGGTGAAGTATTTTGAGCAGATGCCCGGCGACAAATGGCAGATCAAGGAAGATATTCGCCAGATGGCGCAATTCCGCGAAGGTAATCTGCTGCAGGATTTCGGGCCTATTGGCACTTTCGATATTATTTTCTGCCGCAATGTACTGGCCTATTTCGATGCGCCGACCCAGGCGAAGGTTCTCGATGCCCTCGGCGGCGTTATGGCTCCGGATGGCGTTCTGTTCCTCGGCGCAGCGGAATCCATTTCATCCGTCGATGCGAAGTTCCGGCCCATGGGCGGCCTGCAGGGTATTTTCACCCTGGCCGCAGCACAGGAAAAGCAGGCCGTCTAGTTGCCTCGCCGCTGCCCTTCCGCTACACAATCCTATCTTCCCCCCCCCCCCCCCCATAAAAATAAGGAGAAACCGGGTGACTGACAGGCCAAATCTACAAGATACATTTCTGAACCATCTCCGCAAAAACAGGGTGCCGACGACCGTTTTTCTTCTGAACGGCGTCAAGCTTCAGGGCGTCGTGACATGGTTCGATAATTTTTCCGTGCTTCTGCGGCGCGAAGCGCATGCCCAATTGATCTACAAGCATGCCATTTCGACCGTGATGCCGAATGTCCCCGTTCAACTGTTTGAAGGCGCCGAGGCTGAAGCCGGGCACACGAACGCGGCGTGACATTTCCAACCGCGGATAATCCTGACATCCGGCATGGCAGCCGCGCGCTGGTGTTGAAGCCCTTGCTGAAATTTGGCCATGTGCGCCGCGATGCTGCGGCCATGCTGGAAGAAGCAGTCGGCCTCGCGCAGGCGATCGGCCTTGTGGTGGTCGAGGCGGCCATCGTGAATCTCGCGCGTCCTGTTCCCGCGACCCTGCTGGGCAAAGGGCAGGTGGAACATTACCGCGACATAATTTCCGATAAGAAAATCATTCTGGCGATCATTGATCATGCGCTGACCCCGGTGCAGCAACGTAATCTTGAAAAATTATGGAAGTGCAAGGTTATCGACCGCACCAGCCTTATTCTCGAAATTTTCGGCGAACGGGCGCAGACCAAGGAAGGCCAGTTGCAGGTTGAGCTTGCAGCGCTGGACTATCAGAAATCGCGGCTTGTGCGGTCATGGACCCACTTGGAGCGCCAGCGCGGCGGCTTCGGGTTCCTCGGCGGTCCCGGTGAATCGCAGCTGGAAATGGACAAGCGGATGATCAATCAGCGCATCATCCGGTTGAAGGCCGATCTGGAGCAGGTGCGGCGCACGCGCGGCTTGCAACGCGAAGCTCGCCGCCGCGCCGAACATCCAACCATCGCGCTTGTTGGTTACACCAACGCGGGGAAGTCGAGCCTGTTCAATCGCCTGACGGGAGCTGACGTGTTGGCGAAAGATATGCTGTTCGCGACGCTCGACCCTTCCATGCGCGGCATCAAGCTGCCCGGCGGGCGCGAGGCGATTTTGTCCGATACAGTCGGTTTTATTTCCGATTTGCCGATCAACCTGATCGAGGCTTTCCGCGCCACGCTGGAGGAGGTTCAGCTGGCCGATGTTATCCTGCATGTGCGCGATGTGGTGCATCCCGAAACCCGGGCGCAGCGTGAGGCGGTGATGGATGTTCTCGCCGATCTCGGCATCGCGCAGGACGATGAAAGGCTGGTTGAGGTTCTGAACAAAATCGATCTTTTGCCGGAGGAAGAACGCCACTTGATAAAAAACTACGCTGAACGCACAACCCAGGAGTCGAGCCGTGCACTGGCGTTGGAAGGCTTACGTCCGGAAGCCAAGGGCGGGGTTGTCGGCGTTTCTGCCTTGACGGGTGAGGGCATTCCGCAGTTGCTGGAACTGCTGAACGAAAGGCTGACGGCGCGGCGGCAGGTTTACGAACTAGAGGTGCCGCTGGCCGATGGCGCGGCGCTATCCTGGCTTTACGCGCATGGTAAAATCCTCGATAAACGCGACACGAAAAGCAAATCACGAATTCGCATCGAGCTGGACGCCGCCGATTACGGCCGCTTCCAAAGCCGTTTCGGGAAACACTGAGGCCATGGGCATACTTGTCATCACCACCGGAGGAACGATTGGGGCACTGCCGTATGAAGACCCAAGGCAACCGCCAGAATTAAGCGCAATGCCATCGGATGGAGTGGATTTTGTTCATGGTGTCTTGAAGGAGGATTTCAAGTTTGCGGCAGCTTCCTATATTTCGTTTTCTCCCCGGGATTCCAAGCTCATTGATAATGATTATCGAAAGGCTATTCTTGCGATTATTGAGGAAGCAAAAGAAGATAAAATCCTTATCACGCATGGCACGGATACAATTTTACAAACAGCGCAATTCTTTTATGAGCAGTCGAAAACCAACAAGATTTTGAACGGAAAGGTTATTATTATAACAGGAGCAATGGTTCCGCTGTCCAATGGGCATGAATCCGATGGGTATTTAAATCTTGAATATTCATTGAAACAACTGCCCAGTCTTGCAGGTCGAGACGACAAGAAAAATATTTATATTGTTCTTTGCGACCAAAAAGATTCTAACAGCATGTGGGAGCCGCATTTGTATCATTATGAGCCTGATCACTACGAGAAGGTTTATGCAGAGGATGCGCGATATAACAGACTGAAAAGAGTGAAATAGTATGCCCAAAATCGACCTGTCCAAAATTGAAACTATCATCCGCGACGTCGCGGCGGTGGAGATCATGCCGCGTTTCCGCAAGCTCGCCGCAAGCGATGTGGAGATGAAGGGGGTCAATGACCCTGTCACGGTCGCTGATAAGGAATCCGAACGCAGGCTGACGGAGCAGCTGACATCCTATCTGCCCGGTTCGGTCGTGGTGGGTGAGGAATCTTTCGCCCGGGACAAGGCCATCATGGCCCATGTGGATGCCGAGCATCCCGTCTGGGTTATCGACCCCATCGACGGCACACGGAATTTCGTCGCGGGGGTACCGGAATTTGCCGTTATGGTCGCGCTGGTCGACAAGCGGCGAACGATCGCTTCATGGATTCACGATCCCAATTCGGGCGATACGGTGATGGCCGAGCAGGGCGGCGGTGTCTGGCTGCGCGGCAAGCGCCTGAAACTGGCGGCAGCTGATCCTGCCATCCCCACGGTTGGGCTGGTCGGTTCCCGGGTGAAGAAGCTGATTTCCGACCCTTCGCTCATGCCACAGGGCGGTGATCTGCCGAAAATCGAAATCGGCTCCTGCGCCGGGTTCGATTATCCGCGCCTGTTCACGGGGGAGGTCAGTTTTGCCAATTCCCCGTTGCCACGCGCCGGATTCCTGTTTTACCGCCATACAAATGCCTGGGATCATGTGCCGGGCTTGTTCCTGCATCACGCAGCAGGGGGCTACAGCGCCGACTGGTTGGGTAAGCCCTATGACATGACCAATGCGCGTAGCGGCCTGCTCTTTGCCTCAGACGAGGCAACATGGCGGCGGCTGCATAAGCTATTTGAGCCGTTGATGCAGCACACCATCCAAAAAGCCCTATGAAAAACATAGATATCGACGCCGTAACGAACCTGATCCGTGAAGTTGCTGCTGAATATATTTTACCCCGTTTTCGTAATCTTCAGGCCGCCGACATCGCCTATAAAATAGGCGACGACCCCGTCACTGTGGCCGACAAGGAGGCCGAAAAAGCTCTCTCACCCCGGCTTTTGGGCCTGCTACCCGGGTCAAAAGTGGTTGGAGAGGAGGCTTTTGCGGTGAATTCGGGGGTTTTCGAGTCGTTTTCTGGCGAATCACCTGTCTGGATTATCGATCCGGTGGATGGAACCCGCAATTTCGTGGCCGGAAACCCGGAATTCGGAGTCATTGTTGCATTAGCAGAACAAAATCAAGTTCTTGCCGGGTGGATTTACAATCCAACATCAGATGAAGTGCTGACGGCCGAGAAAGGCTCAGGCGCTTATTACAAGGGTCAAAAGCTCAAGGTTTCGCCTGCCCGGGCTTTTCCGCAGATGTCTGGCTTCCTGGGCGACCGCCTGCTGGAATTTTATGAGAAAGCCAAAGGGCCAAAAGACACGCCGCCTGTTTTTGAGACGATGGTCGCAGGTGCGCATGAATATCCCCGGCTGGTTCTGGATACGCCGCATTTCGGCAAGAACAAGCCGCAGGCCCAGTTCCGGGCAAGCGCCTTTTATTCCACTCCCTGGGACGATGCGGCAGGTGTCCTGATCCATCGGGAGGCCGGGGGCTATTCGGCCTTCTGGGATGGCTCAGCCTATCGTCCTTCGGTGATGCATCAGGGGCTGGCGCTGGCGCCGGACAAAGACAGTTGGGAAATGCTCCGGGCCTGGTGCCGCAGCTTTACGGATTTGCAGTAGCCTCGAAATAACCGTTGAACTTTATGCGAATCTCCTCAACCGCTTCGGGTGTATAGGGCGCAGGCTCCAATCGTCCCCAGACAGGTGCAGGCCATACCGGGTCGGTAGTGAAACGCCCGATCACATGCACATGCAATTGCGGCACGATATTACCCAAAGCTCCAATATTGATCTTGTCGGGGGCATAAAATTCCTCCAGCGCCTGCGCTGCACGGGTGATTTCCTCCATCAGCGCGGCGCGGTCATCGGGGCGTAATTCATAAATCTCCCGAATCTCCGCCCGCCGCGGCACAAGCACCAGCCATGGAATGGCCATCTGGTTCTGCAGCCGCACCTGCGAAAGCGGCAGGTCGCAGATCGGCAGGCTGTCGGCTTCAAGCTGCTTATGGAGGACAAAACCGGGCATGCAGGCCGCTCCTTGACGCGGGGAATAAGGGGTGCTGAATCAGAAGCTCGATGCTATAAAGCCAACAGAAAAAACAGGCTCTGCCAAGAGGTTTTCCGCATGTCCGCCAACCGTACCGAAAGCGATTCCTTCGGCCCGATCGAAGTTCCTGCTGCCCATTACTGGGGCGCACAGACCCAGCGCAGCCTGCAAAACTTCTGTATTGGCGGCGAACGTATGCCTTTGCCGCTGATTCACGCGTTCGGTGTTCTGAAAAAAGCGGCGGCCTTGGCCAATATGAAGCTGGGCGCGCTGGAGGCCAAATTGGGCGACGCCATTGTCAAGGCAGCGGACGAGGTTATTGCCGGGAAGATGGACAATGAATTTCCGCTGGTGGTTTGGCAGACGGGTTCCGGCACGCAGACTAACATGAATGTGAATGAGGTGATCTCGAATCGCGCGATTGAAATTCTGGGCGGTGAGAAGGGCAGCAAGAAGCCTGTGCACCCGAACGACCATGTGAATATGGGCCAAAGCTCGAACGACAGTTTTCCGACCGCCATGCACATCGCGGCGGCGGTGCAGATTACGGATGCTCTCATCCCGGCGCTGGAGCATTTCCACGCTGCGCTTCAGAAGAAATCGGATGAGTTCAAGGATATCGTCAAGATTGGTCGTACGCATCTGCAGGATGCCGTGCCGCTGACTTTGGGACAGGAATTTTCCGGCTATGCGACGCAGCTGCGTTTTGCGGTTGATCGCGCCAGGGCGGTTTTGCCGCGGCTTTATCCGCTGGCGCAAGGTGGTACAGCGGTCGGTACGGGCCTGAACGCCAAGAAAGGTTTTGCCGAAGAGTTTGCTAAACAGGTGGCCACGATTACCGGAAAACCTTTCGTCACTGCGGCCAATAAATTTGAAGCCATGGCTAGCCATGATGCGATGGTCGAAACCTCCGGCATGCTCAATACGGTGGCGGTCAGCTTTATGAAGATCGCCAATGATATCCGCTTGCTGGGCTCCGGCCCGCGTTGCGGTTTCGGCGAAATCAGCCTGCCCGAGAATGAGCCCGGCTCCTCCATCATGCCCGGTAAGGTCAACCCGACGCAATCCGAAGCCATGACGATGGTCGCCGCGCAGGTGATGGGCAATCATGTCGCCGTGACGGTCGGCGGTTCCAACGGGCATTTTGAACTGAATGTTTTCAAGCCTGTGATCATCCATAATGTGATGCAATCTATTCGTCTGCTGGCTGATTCTGCGCGCAGCTTCACCGATAATTGCGTCAAAGGCATCATGCCGAACAAGGAACGCATCAAGAAACTGGTTGGCGAGTCCCTGATGCTCGTCACCGCCCTGAATCCGCATGTCGGTTATGACAATGCGGCCAAGATTGCCAAAAAAGCCCACGCCGAAAACAAAACACTGAAAGAAGTCGCGGTGGAGCTTGGCCTGCTGACAGCTGAGAAATTCGACCAGTTAATCAAGCCGGAAGAGATGACGCGTCCTCTCGACTAGGCCATGCGTAAACGCTCCATCCGCATCGCGAAGCACAGCACCAGCATTTCGCTGGAGCCTGAATTTTGGGCGGAGTTGAAGCGTATCGCTGCGGCTGAAAAGGCCTCGCTCAATCAACTGGTAGCGAAGATCGACACAAAACGCTCTGGCAATTTGTCGAGCGCTTTGCGGGTGTTTGTGTTGAAGAGGCTAAAGGAAAAATAGAAAGTTATTTCTTCGGCGCCCCAAATAAAGCCTCAACGCCGCTTTTATGCGCATCTTTTTTGGCGATCATGACCTCAGCGCGGGCGATTTCGGATTCCAGCGAAGCAATATAACCCTTTAAATCGCTTACCGACATTTGCTGCAGGTCGAGCGGTTTCAGGACAGGCCGCGGTTCAAGTTCGTCGGGGTTGATCATGCTATTTTATATCACCATGCCTGTTACTCGCCAACCTGCAAAATCCCGCCGCGTTTCCGCGCGCCCTGATAGGCGCGGTAGAAGATCAGGCCTGCCAGAGCGAGATAAACAATATTCAGCCCCAGCGCGATCAGCAGATAATCCATGCGTAATTCATGCTGGTTCACCAGTGATTTTACGCTTTCAAAGACATAGGTAGCGGGCAGTGCCCAGGAAATCATCTGAATGCCGTGCGGCAGGATAGACACCGGGTAATAAGGTGCAACGATGGGAATAATCAGCCATGTGCTCATCCAGGCCAGCCATTCCGCCGCCAGCCCATAGCGGAACAGCATGGAAAGAATAAGCAGCCCATACCAGAATCCATTCAATACAAGAAGAGTGATAAAGGCCGCTAGCGGCAGCCCGTAGCTTAAGATCGAAAAACCGAACAGAAATTTGGCGACGATCATGGCAGGAATAACACCCAGCGCCGTGCGCACCAGTGCCACGCCAATCAGCCCAACGACATAGTCGAAAAAGCTCAGCGGGCTGGCAAAGAGATGGCCAAGATTGCGCGACCACACTTCTTCGAGGAACAAAAGCAGCATGGTTATGCTGGTGCGGATAAAAACTTCCGACAGAAGAACGCCGCCGACAAACAGGCTGCCGATGATCGCGGCGTCCGTCCATTGCCGGATAAGATAGAGACTGGTGAAGCCCCAGACCGACATATTGATAATCGGCCAGTACAGCATTTCAATCAGGCGCGGCCAGGAACCGATATGCAGATAGGCATGCCGCAGCGCCAGCCCCCACAGGCGGCGCAGGAACAGCATGAGCGGTGGCTCAGACAGCGGCGGTGCGATTGCGGGCGATGTCAAGAAACACCTCTTCCAGATTTTCTCTTCCATAGGTTTCGAGCAGCTGCTGGGGCGAGCCTTGATTCACAACGCGCCCTTCTTTCATGATGATAACGTCGTCGCACATGCGCTCAACCTCATACATGTTGTGCGAGGCCATGAAGATCGTCGCCTGCGCTGCCTTGCTGTACTCCATCAACAGCGTACGCACCCAATCCGCCGTGTCGGGGTCGAGCGAGGCTGTCGGTTCGTCCAGTAACAGAAGACGCGGCTTGTTCAAGAGTGATTTCGCCAGCGTCGCGCGCGTGCGCTGCCCGGCGGAAAGTGTGCCATGATGCCGATCGAGCAGGGCGGTCATCTGTAATTGTTCGGCAAGCTCGGCAATGCGTTCTTTCAGACGCGGTACGCCATAAAGATGTCCGTAGACGATCAAATTCTGCCGCACGGTCAATCGGTTCGGCAGATCGACATAAGGCGATGAGAAAT
Source organism: Alphaproteobacteria bacterium (assembly GCA_033763555.1). GTDB lineage: Bacteria > Pseudomonadota > Alphaproteobacteria > UBA9219 > UBA9219 > JALYJG01. The sequence goes on from JANRKK010000038.1 coordinate 15,930, forward strand.
TCAGAAAGGGCGCAATCGCTTTCCGGTTTTTTAGAAGATCGTGGCCGAGCAAGGTAATGCTGCCGGATGTGGGCTGTAGCAGGCCAAGCAGCATGGCCATGGTCGTGCTTTTGCCTGCGCCGTTGCCGCCCAGTAGTCCCGTTATGGTTCCCGTTCTTACACCTAAATTGAGGGAATCGACGGCTTTGACCTCATCAAAAGCCTTGGATAGCCCATCGGTCTGTATGGCAAGGGGACTGCCGGAGTTATGGGATTCATCAGGTTTCATGGGGGTTATCTAGCAGAAATCCTTGAATTGCTTAAATTTTGTTAAAACTTGCGCCTTAACCTGGGATTTAGAAGTTGGGCTTACCCTTAGGGTTCCCCGGAAAGCCAGCTGCTTCCACCGACTTTGTCGCCATTCATGACCTCTGTATCCCATCTTCTACCCTCCGGTTTGCGTTACCATCTGAAGTGGAACGTTTTTCTTGCGCATCTTCTCTGCGCAATGCTGCTGGCCATCAGCTGTTACGGTTTCTGGAAATTCCTGCAAATCCCGACCGCCGAACGCTTGATGGAACGGGAAGAGCTTTTCTACCTCATCTCACTCGTGATCATTCCACTGGCCTTGTTTGTTTTTCTGTCGGTGACAACGGCGCAGCGGCTTGAGCATCAACGGCTTTCCGCCAGCTACCAGTCGCGGCTTGACCATATGCAGGCCCGGCTGAACACGCAGGAAGATTTCATGCATTCGGTGACCGACCGTAATCCGGAATCCATCGTCATTTTCGACAAGAACAACCATTACTGGTTCGCCAATCTCAGCGCAGCGAAACGGCTGAGCCAAAACGTCAATGATATGATCGGCAAGCCGACGGCCAAGGTTCTGGGCTATGAGCAAGCCTACAAAGTAGAAAAGCGCCTCAATGAAGTACGCATGTCCGGCAAGCCGATTGAAACGCTGGAGCAAATCAAGGGCGAGCAGGGACAGATCCGCTTCATCCAGACCCATTTTGAAATTGTTGCCCCATTTGGCAATTTCTCTGGCGGCGTCATGGTGCGCGAGGAAGATGTCACGAACCTGATTGTCGAGCGCGAACGCCGCGAAACCATGCTGCGGCAGGTGATGCGCACCTTGATCGCCGTTGTCGATCGCCGCGATCCTTATGCCGCCGGGCACTCGGCGCGGGTGGGGCAATTGTCACGCGTTATCGCCGAAGAAATGATGCTGGACGAAAAAGGCATCGAAGCGACGGAAGTGGCGGGTTCGCTGATGAATTTCGGCAAGGTTCTTGTGCCGCGCGCCATCCTGACCAAGGCAACGGCTTTGACACCTGAAGAACTGCAACGCGTCCGGGAAAGCATTCTGACCTCGGCGGATATTCTTTCGATTATCGAATTCAGCGGCCCGGTTGTGCCAACTCTGCGGCAGGTGATGGAACGTTTTGACGGCAGCGGCGTGCCGCAGGGCCTCAAAGGCGACCAGATCCTGATGACCGCGCGGATTGTGATGGTGGCCAACGCCTATGTCGCACTGGCCAGTCCGCGTGCCCACCGCCCCAGCCTATCACCCAAGGAAGCCATGGAAAATCTGATGCGCGATGCAGACAAGCTTTATGACCGCCGCGTGGTTATCGCGCTGGCCAACTGCATCGAAAACCGCGGTGACAAGCTGGAGTGGCTGAGCCCGGCAAAGACGGCTTAATTATTTTTTGAGAGCAAAAAGAGACAATTTTTGTCTTATGAGTTCTGGCTGATGTGCCGACAGGGCAAAGGTAAATAAACTAAAAACCCCTGTAACAGTGCCCGCTATCGGGTGTCCTCCACAAAATGACGCAGCACTGGCACCTCCCAGGCTTGCCGTCAGGGCAATGGCGGCTCTCTCGAAAAAAATGTCCCTACGTACTTCAGTCCATGCAGTTGCTTGATTTATTGCTGTCTTGCTCATTTCCATCTCCATAAAGCTACGTTAATTCTCCAGCGCCTTCTCAATAAGTTCCATCTGTTCTTTGTTGTGCCGCTTGAGCGAGCCTGTGGCCGTGGCTGCACCTTCGGCGCGTCCGGCATAGACAGGGCGTTTCGCCTTGTGGCCGATATCCGTCAGCACGCCTTCGATACGGCGGTCGACGAAGGTCCAGCCGCCCATATTCTGCGGCTCTTCCTGGCACCAGATGATGTCGGCTTTGGGATAACGGCCCAATTCCTCGCCCAGCAACTTGTCGGGGAAGGGGTAGAATTGTTCCAGCCGTACAATGGCGACATCGGTCATCTTCCGTTCCTCGCGGGCGGCGAGGAGGTCGTAATAGATCTTACCGCTGCACATAACCACGCGGCGGATTTTTTTGTCATCCGCCATATAGGCCGCATTTTCGCCGATGATGCGGCGGAAGAAAGTATCCGTCGCCATATCTGTCAATTTGGAAACGCACAGCTTGTGCCGCAGCAGAGATTTCGGCGTCATGATTACTAGCGGCTTGCGGAAATTACGCCGCACCTGGCGCCGCAGGATATGAAAATAGTTGGCGGGGGTGGAGCAATTCGCCACTTGCATATTGTTTTCACCGCACATTTGTAGGAAGCGCTCCAATCGCGCTGAGGAATGCTCAGGCCCCTGGCCTTCATAGCCGTGCGGCAGCAACAGGGTGAAGCCCGACATACGCAGCCATTTGGCTTCCGCCGAGGAGATGAACTGGTCGATGATCACTTGCGCTGTATTGGCGAAATCGCCGAACTGGCCTTCCCAGCAGACCAGGGCATTCGGTTCGGCCAGCGAAAAGCCATAGTCGAAGCCCATCACAGCAGCTTCGGACAGGGGGCTGTCATGCACTTCATAGCTGGCCTGATCGGCGCGCAACCCGTTCAGCGGTACAAAGCGACGCTCATCGGTTTGGTCGTACAGGACGGAATGGCGTTGCGAGAATGTGCCGCGCCCGCAATCCTGCCCGGACAGGCGCACGGGCGTGCCTTCGACGACCAGTGAACCAAAGGCCAGAGCTTCTGCTGTGGCCCAGTCGATGCCTTCACCGCTTTCGGCCATTTCGCGCTTGGCTTCCAGCTGCTTGGCGATCTTGGGATTGATGTTGAAACCTTCCGGCACGCGTGACAAAGCCTTGCCGATGTCGCGCAGCGTATTGATGTCGACCCCGGTATTGCTGCTGCGGTCTTCGCCGGATGCGACCTCCAGCCCCTGCCAGCGGCCTTCAAGCCAGTCTGCCTTGTTGGGTTTGTACCCGCTGGCCGCCTGAAAATCCTGTTCCAGCTTGGCCATGAAATCGGCATGGACTTTGTCCGTTTCAGCCTGTGACAACGAGCCTTCGGCGACCAGTTTTTTGGCATAAACCTCGCGCGTTGTCGGCTGTTCCTTGATCTTGCGATACATGATCGGCTGGGTGAAAGCGGGCTCGTCGCCTTCGTTGTGGCCGTGGCGGCGATAGCAGACCATGTCGATCACGACATCCTTGTGGAATTTCTGGCGGAATTCCGCGGCCAGCTCGGCCACATAAGTCACGGCCTCGACGTCATCGCCATTCACATGGAAAATCGGCGCCTGGATCATCTTGGCGACATCCGTGCAATAAACACCGGAACGCGCATATTGTGGGCCCGTCGTGAAGCCGACCTGATTGTTGATAACAAAATGCAGGGTTCCGCCTGTTTTGTAACCTTTCAATTCTGACAGCATCAGGGTTTCAGCAACCACGCCTTGTCCGGCAAAAGCCGCATCGCCGTGCAGCAGAAGCGCCATAACCTGGCCTGCCGCCGTATCGCTGACGGTCGTGCCGCCTGCACGTTGTTGCTGCTTGGCGCGCACGCGGCCGATAACAACCGGATTGACCCATTCCAGATGCGACGGGTTGGCGTTCATAGTCAGATGTACCATCTGTCCGCCGAAATCGCGGTCGATGGAGGTGCCAAGGTGATATTTGACGTCGCCTGAACCCTGCACGCTGTCGGGATAGGCATAGGCGCCCTGAAATTCTGCGAACATCGCGGTAAAGGGTTTGCCAAGAAAGTTAGTCAATACGTTCAGCCGCCCGCGATGCGCCATGCCGATGACGACTTCTTTCAGGCCCAGAGAAGCGCCTTTGGCAATGGCGGCATCCAACGCGGGCATCATCGCTTCGCCGCCTTCAAGGCCAAAGCGCTTTACGCCCACAAATTTTGTGGCCAGGAATTTTTCAAAACCCTCGCCCGCAGTCAGGCGTTCCAGAATGTGATGCTTGGCATCAGTATCATAGCGTGGCGCATTTCCACTTTCCTCGACGCGCTTTTGCAGCCAGGCGGTTTGTTCAGGGTCCTGGATATGCGCATATTCGATACCAATGCTGCCGCAATAGGTGGCGCGCAGCCGTTCCATAATCTCGCGCAGCGTTGCTTGCTGAAAGCCCAGCGTGCCATCAACGAAAATCGGTCTGTCGTAATCACCTTCGGTGAAGCCATAGGTCTTGGGGTCAAGCTCGGCGCGGTAAGGCATGGGTGTGAGGCCCAGCGGATCAAGGTTCGCCAGCAGATGTCCCCGCATGCGGTAGATGCGGATCAGCCAGATGGCCCGCAAGCTGTCGAGCAGGGCGGTATCGGTGGGTATGCCGCTTGCGGCGATCTGGCGCGCAGCACTTTGGCTTTCATGGCCGTTTTTCAGGATAACTTTTTCGGTCTTGGCAGGTGACCAGCTGGCCCCACGCATTTCTTCCAGTACCGAGCGGGCATCGTCATGCAGCCCCTCAAAGAAGCTGCGCCAGCTGGGGTCAACCGCAGCCGGGTTATCGGCATAAAGCCGATACAACTCAGCGATAAAATCGCCATTTGCGCTGTAAAGAAAGGAGGTTTGTTCGTTGCTCAAAAGAATTTTCCGCGATGTCAGGTTGTTGCAAAAGGGCCTTAACCATAACCAGTTTTAGACCAATCCGCAATTCCTTATAGCTTCTTGATGTATGGAAATGATCTTTTTAAACGCATGTTAGCAAGGAGAATTACCCGTGTTTAAATGGGCCCCTCATATGAGCTCTGAAAACTGGGCTGGCGTGGCCGGAGGGCTCAGCAATCTGGTTATATTGACGACAGGGGTAGCTGTCGGCGACATGAAAAGCGTCGCGGCCATGGCTGTCGACATTGTTTCAAATGTCATTTTCTTTAAGCAGGGAAAAAGCGCCGGAGGCTACTCGCTTGGATGCGTTTTGGGGGCGACCTCGCTTGGTATTCTGACGTCTTCGGATGCCGTTTCGGGTAATCCGCCCCTCCAATATCTTATGTTCCTTCAAACCGGAATCTGGTCAATGGGTGGGCTTCGTTATCCGCTTAATCGATATGCCGATTATGTCCGTGTGACACGTCCTAATATGGCAGGACTGCTGGATGGAATAAGCAATTCTGTCAAAGTCGGGGTTTCCACGGGGTCTCTCCTGTTGCGGCCGCTGCTTATAGCTGCGGCAGGTGTAGGAGATAACAAGCGGATATTGGCCGCGCAATTTCTGGCGGCGGCGGGTGATTTCTTGCGTGGAAAAATCCGCAGACCTCCGGTGGCTTTAAAGGTCGTGCCAATTCAGGACGTGAGCCATTGCCTGCGTAGAACGGAAGGCAGTGTTATTCGGGACAGCGTTATGCTGCGGCGTCCGGTTACGCCGCCATTGCCTTTTGCATGGTCGTGCCAAGAGCGGCGGGACTGTCGGCAACCATAATGCCTGCTGCGCGCAGGGCTTCAATTTTCGCTGCCGCCGTATCGCTGCCGCCCGAAATGATGGCGCCTGCGTGCCCCATGCGGCGGCCCGGGGGTGCCGTAACGCCAGCGATGAACCCGATCATCGGTTTTTTCTTTTTGGTGTGCTTATAGAACTCCGCCGCATCGGTCTCGGCACTGCCGCCGATTTCACCGATCATGATGATGCCTTGGGTTTCATCATCGGCGAGGAACATCTCCAGGCATTCAGTGAAGTTCGTACCGTTGACCGGGTCGCCGCCGATACCGATGCAGGTGGTCTGGCCAAGGCCAGTCGCCGTGGTCTGCGCCACGGCTTCGTAAGTCAGCGTGCCGGAGCGTGATACGATGGCGATCTTGCCGCGCTTGTGGATGTGGCCGGGCATGATACCGATCTTGCACTCGCCGGGCGTGATGACGCCGGGGCAGTTCGGTCCGATCAGGCGGGTTTTGGAGCCCTGCATCGCGCGCTTTACCTTCACCATATCGAGCACCGGAATGCCTTCGGTGATGCAGACGATCAGGGGAACTTCGGCTGCAAGCGCTTCAAGAATAGCATCGGCCGCGAAGGGCGGCGGAACATAAATGACGGAGGCGTTGGCGCCGGTTTTGCTGACAGCCTCGGCAACCGTGTCGAACACAGGCAGGTCGAGATGCGTCGTGCCGCCTTTGCCGGGCGTCACGCCGCCAACCATCTTGGTGCCATAGGCAATGGCCTGTTCGGAATGGAAGGTGCCCTGCGAGCCGGTGAAGCCCTGGCAGATAACGCGGGTATCTTTGTTGACGAGAACGGACATGCTATATTCCCCTATGCCGCCGCGGTTTTTTTCACGGCACTGACAATTTTTTCGGCTGCATCGGCCAGATTGTCGGCTGACAGGATGGGCAGACCGCTTTCGGCCAGCATCTTTTTGCCCAGCTCGACATTGGTGCCCTCGAGCCGCACGACCAGGGGCACATGCAGTTTGACTTCGCGTGCCGCGGCGATGATGCCGTCGGCGATGATGTCGCAGCGCATGATGCCGCCGAAGATATTGACGAGGATGCCCTGCACATTACGGTCGGACAGGATAATCTTGAAAGCCGTCGTAACACGTTCCTTGGTTGCGCCGCCGCCGACATCGAGGAAGTTTGCGGGCAGTCCGCCATAAAGCTTGATGATGTCCATCGTCGCCATGGCGAGGCCCGCGCCGTTGACCATGCAGCCGATATTGCCGTCCAGCTTGACGTAGTTGAGGCTGTGCTTGCCCGCTTCGACTTCGGCGGGGTCTTCTTCCGCCTCGTCGCGCATTTCTTCCACATCCTTGTGACGGAAGAGGGCGTTGTCGTCGAAATTGATCTTGGCGTCGAGGGCGATGACGTCATCCTTGCCGGTGACGACCAGCGGGTTGATCTCCACAATCGCGCAGTCGAGATCGATAAAAGCGTTATACATCGCCTGCAGGAAGCTGACGCACTTGTTGATCTGCTTATCCTTAAGGCCGAGGCCGAAGGCAATCTGCCGCGCATGATAGGGCTGCAGGCCCGTCACAGGGTCGATGGCGACTTTGAGAATTTTTTCCGGCGTCTTGGCGGCAACTTCTTCGATCTCCATGCCGCCTTCGGTCGAGGCCATGATGGTCACGCGGCTGGTGGCGCGGTCGATCAGCAGGCCGAGATAAAGCTCGCGCTTGATGTCGCAGCCTTCCTCGATATAGACGCGCTGGACTTTCTGGCCCTGCGGTCCTGTTTGGTGCGTTACCAGATTCATGCCGATCATGCGCTTGGCTTCGGCAGCCACGGCATCCATGGTCTTCACCACCTTCACGCCGCCGCCTTTGCCGCGGCCCCCGGCGTGGATTTGTGCTTTAACAACCCAGACGGGCTCCTTCAAATCGAGAACAAGTGCCTTGGCGACATCCATTGCCTCGTTTGGCGTGAAAGCGACGCCCCCGCGCGGCACATTGACGCCATACTTTTTCAGAAGGCTTTTCGCCTGATATTCGTGAATGTTCATGGGAAAGATCTTTAAAGCGAGGAAGTTAAGGCAGGATTAACCTGATTTGCCTTATGCGGCAAGGGGTTCCCTGCTTGGTACAATCCGAACTCAGCACAGGCAAGAAATCCTGCTTTTAATCAGCCTTTTCTCTCTTGAGGTTACTAAAGGCCAAATTGGATAGTTATTTTTGTTGTTCATCGTGTGATAATCAGCATGTTCTGTAAGCTCTGTGGGATTTAGAATGATTCTTGCGCGTTTTCTTGCACCTCTGGTTTTAGCCTTATGCCTTGTGGCATATCTTCTGTTGCCGTGGACAGACCAGCTTTTCTTGAACTGGTCTGAAGCCGATCTGCGAATGCGTTCAAAACTGGTTTTCTCGTCTATTGAAGATGACCTGCCTGATGTGCTGAGCGCTGAACGCGCTGGCCAATTAACCAAGAGATTTACGCAGCTCGCACAAGACGAACGGCTAATCGGGATTGCTTACTGCGACAGCGTCGGTACGCCCACATATCGTAACAAGGATTTTCCAGCGGATATTGCATGTTCGAGTACAACGAATTTTATGAAGCCAGAGTTTGTTAAAAAGTCCATCAGGGGCGGCCCGGTCATGGTTGCTACATTTCCGGTGACAAACGCCGAAATGGTCAATGTAATAAGCAGGCTGGGCTATCTTGTAATTATTCACGACATGTCTTTTGCCGAACAGCGCAGCGAGCAAGCCAGACGCTATGCTCTTGGGTTTGTGTTGGCCATCAGTCTATTGGCCGCCTTCATCACAATGGGAATTGCACGTTTGACACTCAGTCGTTGGATTGTAGGATTGCGTGATTATGTTCGTACTGGAAAACGTACACATGGGTTACCACGAGAAGCGCTGAATATCACTCGCGATATTCAACAACGTATTCGTCAGATCGAGCGCGAGCAACAGCGCCCTCTCGTGACGGGCCCTCGATGGTCTGCGGCAACTCTCTTTGAATTTGTACAAAACCATTTGCCGTCAGAGCAACTCATTACTGTCTCCTACCGTCAACCCTATGCGCATCACAAAACACCCGAGGGTATCGGATGGACAACGCCGGCCAGCGGCCTTGTAACAGCGATCGAGCCGATCATGAGGGCTTGTCGAGGGACGTGGGTCGCGGTTGCCAATGGCGAGATCGACAAACTGGTGGCTGACGAACATGGAATTGTCATGGTACCGCCCGATCGTCCAAGTTATCGACTGAAAAGATTATGGCTATCAGAGGCTGAAGAGGCAGGATTCTACGCAGGATTTGCCAATGAAGGTATTTGGCCCTTGTGCAATATGGCGTATGTAAAACCTCGTTTTCGCGCTTCAGACTGGGAAACATATCAGACCGTAAATCGGAAATTCGCCGAAGCTGTTTTTGCTGAAGTTAAGTCCGCTGCTCCCATTATTTTTATTCAGGATTATCAGGTTGGTCTTCTTCCAAAATTCATTCGTGAAAAACTCCCCAATGCCCTGATAGTTTTCTTCTGGCATATCCCATGGCCAAACAGCGAAACCTTTGGCATTTTACCGTGGCGAGAAGATTTTTTAGATGGCATGTTGGCAGCCGATATTGTCGGATTTCACACCCAGTTTTTATGCAATAATTTCCTCGATTGTGTTGATACTCACGTCGAAGCCCTCATTGACCGCGAGCATAATACGATACGGCGCGGCAACGATTTTTGCATGGTTCGACCTTACCCCATATCAATTGCCTGGCCGGATTTTGAAGCCATGTCCGTTCCTGATATTGAAACTTGTCGTCGGCAACTAATATCCAGACTTGAAGTTGACCCTGAAGTTAAGATTATTCTTGGCGTTGAACGATTGGACTATGTGAAGGGCATTCCTGAAAGGTTGCGGGCTTATAGCCTTTTTCTCGATAGAAACCCAGATTGGCACGGTAAGGTTTGCTTTGTTCAGGTTGCGTCACCATCCCGGTCGGTTATTCCCGCTTATGCCGACATCGATCAGGAGGTTGAACATATCGCTGACGAGATAAATAAAAAATTTTGTGCTGAAAAATGGAAACCTGTCCATATACTCAAGAAAAATTTTGGACAGTCGGATGTGTATAAATTTTACCGCGCTGCTGATGTGTGTATTGTATCCTCCTTGCATGATGGCATGAATCTTGTCGCTAAGGAATTTATTGCGGCACGGGAAGATGAATGTGGAGTTCTTATTCTTAGTCAATTCGCAGGATCATCCCGTGAACTGGTTGATGCCATTATTGTTAATCCATATAACGAAGAAGGGTTATCGGAGAGCCTGCTGCGTGCCCTAACAATGGGGGACCATGAAAAAGAAGCCCGCATGAAAAGCATGCGCGAACATTTGAAATCACATAATGTTTTTGCATGGGCTGCTGAGATCCTTAAGGGTGCCTCTACTTTGCATCGCCGTCGACAGTTGAACAACTTGCTCCAATATATGAATACATCCACAAACGGAACGGACGTTTCCGGCCAAGTTGTTCAGGAAAATATCATTAAAGGCCTTAGTGAGTTCAGAATTTCATAAGGGCTAAGTGACAGCTGATTGTAATTATTAGTAAAAGCTGGGGGTGGTATGCGGGCCGGGTTTCTGCGAAATTGCCCTTTATGTCCGATTCTGGCCTCGAACTTTCCATTGTCATGCCGTGCCTGAATGAGGCGCGGACGTTGCCTGTATGCATCCAGAAAGCACAAGGTTTTTTGACGCAACATCATGTAAAGGGTGAAGTCGTCATTGCGGACAATGGCAGTACCGACGGTTCGCGTGAAATTGCGCGCGCCATTTTGGATTATGAGGTAGTTGAGCTAACTGCTCGAAGGGTTTTCTCAAGGTATATCTGAGAGTTGCGCCTTCCAGTTGCAAGTTCGAAAACACGAATCCGAGCAACCCACGTTTTTCATCTGTTTTCGAACTCTCGAATAAATCATAGCTTTTCGACACCAGCTTAACGATGTTCAAGAGCGCATCTTTAAACTTGTCGTCGGCATCGTGATTGTCTTTCAGGATGCAGTTAATTTCCGTCCGGCGCATAGCTATTTCCTTGTGCTTGGCCTCATACACTTTCGAGTCAATGTGGCCATCAACAAGCAGATCGGTCAGTCGGTTTAGTTTGGTCGATAGATTATTGTCCTCAATGCGCAATTCCTTGATGCGGGACAGATGCAATCCCTTTTCGGCTTCATGGGTTTGTTTAATGTAGTCCAGCACGTCACTGAGAAGATCATCAGGCAATTTGAAAGAACGCAGAATGTCCTGTAGTTGCTTTACAACAGCCTCTTCCTTGACCCATACCTTGCTGTCATCAGCAGGATTACGGGCCACAAGATAAACGTAGCGGCCCTTTTTAAGGTCACAGGTAACTTTTCGGCCTGACATAGCGCAGGTTATCATGCCGCGCAGCAGGAACGGATGACGGGAGATCTTTATAACCTTCTGAGGGTTACGCTTCCGCTTCTCGCAAGCCCTGAAAATCTCATGTTCTATAAGCTGCGGGTAAGTATGGGGGTAGAGATGCCCCTTAATCCTCATAAGGCCACAGTAAAAGGGATTGCTAAGGATGCCCGCGACCGTCTGCAAGTTTAGGGCCTTATTCTTGCGGGTGACTAAACCCCATTGCTCGGTCTTGCGCCGAAGTTCACTCATGGAATAAACGCCAGCCGCATATTCCATAAACAGCTTTTTGACTAAGTGGGCGCGTTGTGGGTCAATCACGACATGACTACGGCCCGTAACTTCGTCGGTCACATTGAGATAGCCAAGTGGTGCTTGGGCTATCCATTCTCCCTTTTCCAGCTTGTGCTTGATACTGCGCCGGACGTTATCGGTAAGCTGATCGGTGTAGGATTGGGCCATGACCGTTCCCATGTTCCACATCAGCTTTTGCATGCTGTTTGCCGTCTTATCGATAACATTGCCTTCGCG
>JANRKK010000039.1:0-76174 GCA_033763555.1 Alphaproteobacteria bacterium
TGGCTGGAGATCGAGGACAGGCAGGGCCGCCACTGGGTTCCCGGCCGGGTTGTTCGATAATTCTTTGCGTCATTCCGGACGCCCCATCGGGGCGATCCGGAATCCATGGCGCTAACTTCAACGCCATCCCATGGATTCCGGGTTCGCGCGATGCGCGCCCCGGAATGACGATTGAGGTTACTATAGATTCCAACCTCAAATCCTGATACTTGATTCTTTATTCTTGAAAGGAGTTCCTATGTCCGCCTCCATGCAGCCGCCGCAAAATCAGGCCCCGGCCGCGACCCTGCCGATGTTTTACAAAACACCGCGTCCACTCGACCGCGCGCGGGATATGGATCTGAAAGTTTCCCGTCCGACAAGTTTCGGTTTCGCGGCACAGACCAACGCCATCCCCTTGCTGGTCGATGAATTTCCGATGGCGGCAGCACATTATCCCATCGTCTTTGCGGCGGGGCCGATGCCCATTCCGGCAGCGGTTGTTGGCCTGCGCAACGACAAAAACCTGTTCATCAATGATCAGGGCCATTGGCTGAACGGTTCTTACCTGCCCGCCTATGTGCGGCGCTATCCGTTCATTCTGATGGATGATCCTGAACAGAAGCAATATGTCCTCTGCATTGATGAATCCAGCGACATGCTCGGCAAGGAAGGTGAGCATGCCCTGTTCTCCGGCGAAGAGCCTAGCGAGTTCACCAAAAGCGCAATGGAATTCTGTGCTGTTCTGCGCCAACAGGGCGACAGCACGGACGAATTCGTCAAGGCGCTGAAGGAATATGATCTGCTGATGGCCAACGATGCCAAGATCGACATGCGCGACGGCACGCAAATCCAGCTGGCCGGATTTATGGTCATCAACCCGCAGAAATTCGATGCCCTGCCCGATAACATCCTTCTGCAATGGCGGCGCAAAGGCTGGCTCGGGCTTGTCTATGCCCAGCTGCTGTCCTCGCACCGCTGGCAGAATCTTGTCGAACTGATGCAAACGAACGCCTGATGCTGCGCTTCGCCTGCCTTGCGTTTTTCCTGTGCCTTGCTCTCCCCTCTCATGCTCAGGAATCCGCACATGGCATCGCGTTGCATGGAACGCCGAAATACAAGCCAGGCTTCACGCATTTTGATTACATCAATCCCGACGCGCCCAAAGGCGGCGAATTGCACCTGTCCGCCCTTGGCACCTATGATACGTTGAACCCCTACACGCTGAAAGGCGTTTCGGCGGACGGCGCGGCGGCCTTGTTTGAAACCTTGATGGCAGGCTCGCTGGACGAGCCTTTCACCCAATATGGCTGGGTCGCTGAAAGCGTAAGTGTTGCGCCCAACCGCAACTGGGTTGCCTACAAACTGCGCCCCGAGGCGCACTTTCATGACGGCAAGTCGATTACAGCGGATGACGTGATCTTTTCCTTTGAGACACTACGCGACAAAGGCCACCCCTTCTACCGCAGCTACTACAAGGATGTGGTCAAAGCCGAAAAAATCGGCGAGCGTGAAGTTCGTTTCACCTTCCGCGATACAACCAATACCGAATTACCGCTGATCATGGGGCAGCTGCCTGTGCTGGCGAAGCATTTCTGGCAGGGCAAGGATTTCAGCACGACAACACTGGAACCCATTGTCGCCAGTGGTCCTTATCAGGTCGATGTCTTCACGCCCGGCCGCAGCATCACCTATAAACGCGTGAAGGATTGGTGGGCGAAAGACCTGCCGATCAACAAGGGGCGCTATAATTTCGATAGCTTGCGTTATGACTATTACCGCGATGCGACGGTATCGCTCGAAGCCTTCTTCGCAGGCCGTTATGACTTCCGGCTGGAAAATGTCGCGAAAAACTGGGCGCTGGCCTACAACACACCTGCCGTTCAGCAGGGCCTTATCAAAAAAGAAGAGCTGAAGAACGAACTTCCGGCAGGCATGCAAGGCTTTGTGTTCAATATGCGCCGCCCCCTGTTCCAGGACCGCCGCGTGCGTGAAGCGCTGAATTACGCTTTCGATTTTGAATGGTCGAATAAAAATCTGGCTTACGGCGCGTATAAGCGCACCGAAAGCTATTTTGAAAATTCCGAGCTTGCAGGGCATGGCATGCCAACGGCGGCGGAACTGAAGATTCTGGAGTCCTATCGCGGTAAAATTCCTGACGAGGTCTTCACGAAAGAATTCCGGCTGCCCAAAACCGACGGCAGCGGCAACAACCGCGCCAATCTGCAAAAAGCCGCCGAGCTTCTACGCGAAGCCGGATGGACCCTGAAAAACGGCAAGCTTGTGGATGCCAAGGGGAAACCTTTCAGCTTTGAGATTATCGGCGTTGAGCCGATGTTCGAGCGCTGGACATTACCGCTTATCCGCAATCTGGAAAGGCTCGGCATTCATGCGACCTTCCGCATGGTCGATACGTCGCAATTCCAGAACCGGATGAATGATTTTGATTTCGACTTGACGATCAGCGTTTTCAGCCAGTCGCTTTCGCCCGGCAATGAACAATATGACTACTGGTCATCCAGCAAGGCCGATGTCAAAGGCAGCCGTAATCTGATTGGCGTCAAGGACCCTGTGGTCGATGATTTGATCGAAAAGCTGGTGCGCGCCAAAAGCCGCGAAGATCTTGTGACCATCTGCCATGCGCTCGACCGTGTGCTGCTATGGCAATATTACGTTCTGCCGCATTGGCATATCGGTTCTTTCCGCATCGCCTATTGGGACATGTTTGGCCGCCCAAAGATCGCGCCGAAATATGGCCTCGATGCCACGGATGCCTGGTGGATTGACGGTACCAAGGCGAAGAAAATCATGAATGCGCAGCGGCGCAATTAATTCGCTTCGATAAACCGCAACGCCTCTGCCTCACGCAATATTTTCTCCGCCTCATCGCTATAGCCGCCGTCCGGCTTGTGAAGCACAAAATCCCGGCAGCGCCGGATGCCCTGCCCTTCCTTCCGAAAACGGATAATGACACGTTTGGCAGCAGCACCTGCCTTGGGGAGAATGGTTAGTATTTCAGTCGCACCGAACAGCTTCTTTCCATATCCCAAGATTTCTTCCACCCGGTCGGCGCGATGAATAAGTGTAAGCATGCCGGAGGACTTAAGCGCCAAAGCCGCCCTTTCCATCCATACGGGTAGATCACCTTCTTTTTCGGTATTGGCCGTGCGTTTGCCGTCATGCGCGGAAACATCATGCCGTGCTTCGTCATGATAAGGCGGATTCATAAGGGCATGATCAAAATTATTACCCAAAGAAAGAGATGTCACATCGCCTTGCAGGATTTTTAGATCAGCCTGCAATGCGTTGCCTTGAATATTACGGCGCGCGAGTTCGGCAAGTTCGTCCTGTATTTCAACGCCGACAGCCGAAATTCCAGGCACACGCGTCGCGAGGCACAGCATCACACCGCCAACACCGCAGCCGAGATCAAGCACCCGGTCACCCGCTTGCACCGGAACGGCCGCCGCCAGCAGCACGGTATCCACCGCCACGCGGTAGCCATATTTTGGCTGTTCAATCTTTATGCGGTGATTGAGAAGCCCGTCCGAAGTTGTATCCATATCCGAAATCGCTATACTCCGCCGCGCAAACCACAGGCAGGCCATGGCAACCATTATTCCCCTTGAAACCCCGCGCCGCAAGACGGGCAAAACCGCGCTCGATACCCTTACGGGCCTCGTCGCCGAGGATATGGCCGCTGTTAATCACCTCATTCTCCAGCGGATGGAAAGCCGTGTACTGCTTATCCCGCAGCTGGCCGGGCATATCGTCGCGGCAGGCGGAAAGCGGCTGCGCCCTATCCTGACGCTCGCCAGTGCCAAACTGTGTGGCTATGAAGGCCAGCGCCACCACAAGCTGGCAACCAGCGTTGAATTCATCCACACCGCTACCCTTTTGCATGACGATGTCGTCGATGCCAGCGATCTGCGGCGCGGTGAACCCTCCGCCAACGCCATGTTCGGCAATCAGGCCAGTGTTCTGGTCGGCGATTTCCTGTTCAGCCGCGCCTTTCAATTGATGGTCGAGGATGGCTCGGTCGATGTTCTGCGTATCCTGTCCAACGCCTCCGCCGTTATTGCTGAAGGCGAAGTTCTTCAGCTCACCACCACGAATGACAGCACAACCAGCGAGCAGACCTATCTTGAGGTCGTGCGCGCCAAGACCGCCGAGCTTTTTGCCGCCGCCTGCCGTATTGGCGCGATTGTCGCCGGACGGCCCTCTTCCGAAGAAGAGGCGCTGCGTACCTTTGGCCTCAATCTCGGCATCGCTTTCCAGATTGTCGATGACGCACTGGATTACAGCGCCGAACAGCTTAACCTTGGTAAAACGGTGGGCGATGATTTCCGTGAGGGCAAGGTGACCCTGCCCGTTATTCTGGCCATCCATCGCGGCAATGAATCTGAACGCACTTTCTGGCGTCGCGCGCTGGACAAGCACGACCAAAAAGACGGTGATCTTATGCACGCGCAGGAGCTTCTCTATCGCCACAATGCGGTTCGTGACTCCATCGAACGCGCACGGCACTACGGCGCTATCGCCCGCGATGCGCTTGGCCTGTTTCCTGATCATCCAGTTAAACAGGCGCTGCTGGATATTATTGATTTTACAGTCGAGCGAGAATTTTAGCTCAAATTACATAAGCGCGTTTTTGGAATCGTCCAGCGCTTCGATAACGGACGGCGTTTTGGAATACTTATCCCTTAAAACCTGCTCATCCTTGTCGAGCGCATCGCACCTTGCGTTGCGCATGCCGTCTTCAATCTGCTTCGCCCGCTCTTTGTCATAGGGCTCCTCGCCTGCCCAATGATTGCACAGGGTTTGCCTGTCGATAAAATCGGCAACATCCTGCGGCAGATCTTCCGCATCCTGGCCTGCCATATAACCATAGGCTTTTGCCGGGCCTGGCATAAGAAGCAGAGCCGCGATCAATACAACCCACAGACTTCGCTTCTTCATGGCGCCTCTCCGATCATTCCACCGTCACACTCTTGGCCAGATTGCGCGGCTGGTCAACATCTGTGCCCTTGGAAACCGCCGTGTAGTAAGCCAATAGCTGCACCGGAACAGCGTACAGCAAGGGCAGAACCGCGGGATCAACCTTCGGCACAGGCATGCTCCAGTAAGGCTTCGCGCCGAGTTTCAACAGGCCATCCTTGTCGGAGAACAAAATGACCTTGCCGCCGCGTGCGATGACTTCCTGAATATTCGACGCCGTTTTTTCATACAGCACATCGCTGGGCGCAAGGAATACAACGGGCATATTTTCATCGATCAACGCGATGGGCCCGTGCTTCATCTCGCCCGCCGGATAGCCTTCGGCATGAATGTAGGAGATTTCTTTCAGCTTCAACGCGCCCTCCATCGCCAACGGATAAAGCACGCCGCGCCCCAGATAAAGAACATCAGTCGCTTCGGACAGATGCTGCGCCAGTTCCTGCACATGATGATCGTCGCGCAGAATGGCATTTATTTGCGCGGGAATTTCCCGCAGCGCCTGAAGAATTTCCTCGGCACGTTTGGCATCCATGACCTTGCGAGCGACCGCCGCCGCCAGGGCGAGGCACAAAAGAACGGTTAGCTGTGTCGTGTAGGCCTTGGTTGAGGCGACGCCAATCTCCGGTCCGGCAAGAGTCGGCACAACGGCATCGGATATGCGGGCAATCGAGCTTTGCGGGACATTGATGACCGATAAAATTTTCTGCCCCTGCCCCTTGGCATATTGCAAGGCCGCCAGCGTATCCGCCGTTTCGCCTGATTGGGAAATCGCCAGCGTCACGCCGCCCGCAGGCACGGGCGCTTCACGGTAACGGAATTCGGAAGCGATATCGATCTCCACAGGTAGCCGCGCCAATTGCTCGAACCAGTATTTGGCGACCATCCCTGCGTAATAGGCGGTACCACAGCCGACAATCGTCAGGCGCGGAATTTTGGCCCAATCAAAAGGCAATTCCGGCAACGCCAGTTTATTGTCTGGCGTCACCAGCACCGACATGGTGTCGCCGATTACGGCAGGCTGCTCAAAAATTTCCTTGAGCATGAAATGGCGGTATTGGCCCTTGCCGATGGCTGCGCCCGTTAGGGCCGTGACATGGATTTTACGCTCAACAACCTTATCCGCGCTGTCATGGACGATGGCTTTGCCTGCGCTCAACTCAACCCAATCGCCCTCTTCCAGATAGCTGATGCGGTTGGTCAGTGGCGCCAGCGCCAGCGCGTCAGAACCCAGATACATCTCCCCATCACCATAACCGACCGCCAGCGGACTGCCACGCCGCGCTCCAACCAGCAAGTCCTTGTGCCCGGCAAAAATAACGCCGATGGCGAAAGCGCCTTCCAGACGCTTCAGCGCCGCCGCCGTCGCCTGTTGCGGCGTCATGCCCTGATCCAGATAATCGGTGATCAGATGCGCGATGGTTTCGCTGTCGGTTTCCGATTTGAAGCGATGCTGTTTTTGCTCCAGCGCTTCGCGCAACTCCCGGTAATTTTCGATAATGCCGTTATGAACAACGGCAACCTTGTCGGTGATATGCGGATGAGCATTGTCTTCGCTGGGGCGCCCATGCGTCGCCCAGCGCGTATGACCGATGCCGACATGGCCGGGCAAGGGGCTTTGGCCCAGCTTGTCCGCCAGCTTCTCAAGCTTGCCTTCAGCGCGGCGGCATTCAATATGGCCATTGGCCAGTGTGGCGATGCCCGCGCTGTCATAGCCGCGATATTCCAGTCGCTTGAGCCCATCCAACAGCAAAGGCGCAGCGGGACGCTCCCCAAGAATACCAACGATGCCGCACATGCTGTTCTCCTTCGCACCACAACAATCTGAATTTCACGCAACCTAGGGTGTCGTTTCCGAAATGTGTATTCAATTTTAGCGACACAATATTACCCGCTCCGTTTGTAGCGTGCGAAAGCCCGATGAAACAAGGTTTTATACGGCCATTATGAAAACGACATAATCTGGCCTCATTCGCTTTCTATTTTTCCTCTCATCCGGGTTGTTCGACTCGATCCAACGGCCGACCCGACATGGTGGGCCTTGGGCTCCCTGCAACCTAACGATGGAGGCAACTCTCATGGCTAACTCCGGTCTGAATCACTTCGGCAAAATTGTTAACCCCGACCTCGCAATCACCGTACTGCACAGCATCGACCCGCGCGGCGAATTCAAAGCCTTTGTCCGGCTGGCGAAGCCTGAAAAACCCTCTTCCTACATGAAGGTGATGGAAATTCACTCGCCGGGACTTTTCAAGGTGCGTATTCCCTGCGACCGAATCATGCGTGTCGCCAACGACCGCAATGTGCTCAGCGTCGAATTGTATGAGCATATCTCGGGAACCCATATAGCCTGACGGGCTCGCCTACCCCCTTGCGCCGAATCCGGTTTTGCCTTTGATTAGGCAAAAGCCTTTCAGCACAAGGAAATCCTGCATGTCTTCCGCTTTTCGTACGCTGGCGCTTCTGGGCGCAGTTCTTTCCCTGTCATTCGGATTGACTATCGCGGCACCCGCCGATGCCCGCACGCATCACACGAAGACACATGCCAAAAAGAAAAAGAGCCGCAGCGGCAGTTCCATGCTGCGCACAACTCAAAACCATCTGGCCAATCTTGGCTATTACCATGGCAAGGTGGATGGGCTGAACGGGCCAAAGACCAAAGCCGCGATCAGGAAATTTCAGGGCGACCACAATATGGCCGCCACAGGCAAGCTGACGACCCAGACCTACAACACCATTCTGGCTGCCGATGAAAGTGGCGCGCGCCACCTGGCCACAGGGAAATCCCCGCACTACAGCTCCTCACGCCGGGGGTCATACCTGCCTGCACCTTCCGTGGAAACCTATAGGGAACCTGTCGATTTCTATGGCTCACGCCCGGATTATTATGGCTATTACGACCAGCAATATGAAAATGCCGTTCAGCTTGGCTCGCCGCAGACGCTTCCCAGCCGTTTCGCCAAAATCGAACTTGCCGAAAATGGCCAGCCGCCTGCGGGCCGTTACAATATCTCGCTTAACGACCAACCTCTGGTAAATGCGGATAACCAGCCCTCCATCATCGGCGTATCGCGCACATTCCAGTTGGGACCAGAGGACGCGATTGTCCTGACCGCCTATCAGGACGGCGACACGACATGCCCCTACAAGCATTACCTGCTGGCGCTGCGCGAAGGCGGCTATGGCACCAATGAAATTTCCAATTGCACGCGGGAATTTACGACCCAGGTCAAAGACGGTTCGCTTTTCGTAACCTTCCCGGAGACAGATAGCGGCCGCGCCGTTGGCAGCATCTGGCGCTATGAAAGTGGGAATTTGGAGAAGCTCTAAGACTTCGATTGCGCCTTGCTTTCGCGGAAGCGCCGCGCCCAATCTTCGATATTCGCCTGACGACCGCGCGCGACGGCAAGCGTATTTGCAGGCACTTCCATCGTAATCACGCTGCCTGCGCCGACATAGGCGCCGTCGCCGATTTTAACAGGAGCGACCAAAGCCGTATTGGAACCGATGAAAGTCCCTGCGCCGATATGCGTATGATGTTTGCGGAAGCCGTCATAATTGCAGGTAATCGTGCCCGCGCCGATATTGGCCGTGGGGCCGACAGAAGCATCACCGATGTAAGAGAGATGGCCGACCTTCGCGCCCTTACCGATTTCGGCATTCTTGATCTCGACGAAATTGCCGATATGCGCTTCCGCGCCGACGACCGAGCCGGGCCGCAGGCGGGCGAAGGGTCCGATTTTTGCGGCTTCGTCCACCCGCACCTGCTCCAGATTGCAGAAAGCCCGGATTTCAACCTTGTTGCCGATCTCGACGCCGGGGCCGAAAACAACATTGGGGCCGATGGTCACATCGCGCCCGATTTTCGTATCAGCTGACAAGAAAACACTTTCCGGGTCGGTCATGGTCGCGCCGTTCAGCATCGCCTGCTCGCGCAAACGGCGTTGCATGAAGGCTTCAGCCTGCGCCAGTTCCACCCGCGTGTTGATGCCCAGCACTTCATCGGCGGACATTTCAACGGCAACGCAACTTTGCCCCGCCTTGCGGGCCAGTGCGATGCAATCCGTCAGGTAAAATTCCTTTTTGGCATTGCCGTCTTTAAGCTGATCGATCAAAGGCCACAGGGCCTCGGCGGCAAACAGCATGATGCCACCATTGCAAAGGCTTACCGTCTTCTGCTCAGGCATCGCATCAGATGTTTCAACGATACCCGTCAGATTGCCTTTGGCGTCCATCAGCAACCGCCCATAAGGCGAAGGGTCCTGCGGCCGGAAGCCTGCGACGACGATATCGGCTTTGGTTTCCTGCCGCTTTTCTTGCAGGCCGCGAAGCGAAGCCGGAGTCACCAGCGGCGCATCTCCGAACACAATGATGACGTCACCCTTAAAAGCTTTCAGTTCGGCCTTCGCTGCCTTGACCGCATCGCCCGTTCCCAGTGCTTTCGGCTGGATGACGCAACGGCTGGGGGCGACTTCCTTCTCCACCGCTTCCATGCCGGGGGCCGTCACAACGATGATTTTTTCAGGCAAAAGATCGGCGCAGGCATTAACCACATGCCGGATCATCGGCATGCCCGCGATTGGGTGCAGCACCTTGGGCAGGTCGGACTTCATACGCGTCCCCTGCCCGGCCGCCAGAATAACGCAGGCCAAAGGGGGGTGTTTGGAAGAGTTCCTTTCAGACATGCTGCTTTTCTGCCATAGAGATAAGCGTATCGCCAACAGGGATTTTAGCATGGTGCGTTTGCAGGGCCTTATATTCGATCTGGACGGAACGCTGCTGGATAGCGCGCCGGATTTGCGTCAGGCGCTGAACCAGACCCTGCGCGCTCATAAACGGCGCGATCTGACGCTGGATGAGGTCAAGCATATGGTCGGCGATGGCATGCTGCCGCTGCTCAGCCGCGCTTTTGCCGCTACGGGTGGCCCCATCAGCGACGCCGAAGCCTATCTGCGGTTTCAGGAATTTCTTCTGCACTACCGCGACCAGAAGCCAGACCCGGCGCAGATTTACCCGGGCGGCAAGGAAACTCTGGAACACTACCATAAAGCCGGAGTCAAATTGGGTATCTGCACCAACAAGCATGAAGCCTCGACCATACGCCTGCTCGAAGAACTCAATTTGAAGCATTACTTCACCTTTATTGCGGGCGGTGACACTTTTCTGGTGCACAAGCCGCATCCCGACCATGTCCGCGGCGTGATTGAAGGCTTGAGCGTCCCGGTTGCCAACTGCGTCATGATCGGCGATGGCCGCAACGATGTTCTGGCAGCTCAAGGCGCAGGCATTCCCTGTCTGGCCGTAACGCACGGCTACGGCGAAGATTATGGCCATCTCGACGCCGACGGCCTTATCAGCGGATTTAATGAGCTGCCGCGCGCGCTCGAAAAGCTGGGATTTACGACGAATGAGTGAGATGCCCGCCGTCTGTTTGGGAATTGTCAGCATTGTGCTTGCAGCAGGACTGGCCTTTGCCGTGCGAAAAATCATCCATGCCCGCGAAGACCGCAAGATGCGCGGTATCCTTTGTTCCTGGCCTATTCCGCAGACCGACCCCGAGGCTTTTGACTCCTGCTTCCGCACAGGCACGCTGGGGCCCGAACGCAGCACGGAAATCCGCTTCATCGCCAATTTCAAAGTCGAAGGTGGCATCAGCGATCTGGAAAGCTGGATTCTTTGCAATCTGGCAAAAAAAGCGGCGCGGATTTTTGAGATTGGTACATGCACAGGCAAAACCGCCTATCTGCTGGCCGCCAATGCACAACCGCAGGCCAGAATCTTTACGCTGACTCTCAGGCCGGAAGATGCAGGCCAATATACCGCAGCGGCAGGCGATGCACCCGACGCGCGGGCATCAGCAGCAATGGAATCACGCTTCAGCACATTTTTCTACAACGGCACGTCGGAAGAAGGAAAAATCCAGCAGCTTTTCGGCGACAGCAAGAATTTCGATGAAACGCCTTATCTGAATTCCTGCGATCTGATTTTCGTCGATGGCTCGCATGCGCGGTCTTATGTGGAAAGCGACAGCCAGAAAGCACTGCGCATGGTCAAGCCGGGCGGCGTTGTCCTCTGGCACGACTATCGCGGGCCGCGACAGACACGGGGCGTGTTCGATGCCCTGAACGCGCTTGGCCAGAATATTCCGCTGGCGCACATCAAAGGCACAAGCCTGGTCGCCTACAGGCGGCCCCTTTCGTGAAAATCATTGGCTGTGCTAAAACCCGTTTGTTGAAAACATTCAGATTCGCAAAGGTTTCATGTCCCAACCCGATTCTTCCGTGATGAGCCGCCTTGTTTCACTGTGCAAGCGGCGCGGCTTTGTCTATCCGGCCTCCGAGATTTATGGCGGCTTGAACGGCTTTTGGGATTTCGGGCCACTAGGCGTTCAGCTCAAAAACAATCTGCGCGACGCCTGGTGGCGCGACATGGTCGAATGCCCACCGCTCGGCCCGGACGGCAAGCCCCTTTCCATCGTCGGCGTCGATACCTCCATCATCCAGCACCCGCAGACCTGGATTGCCTCAGGCCATGCCGGAGGTTTCGCTGATCTTATGGTCGATTGCCGGGAGACGAAACTGCGGTACCGGGCGGATCACATCATGGTTTTCGTTGAGGTATCTTATGAAGATAAGACGGGAGAAAGAAAAAGCCTTTACCTCAGCAGCTTAGATGGAGGCGAAGAAGGCAGAGAAATAGTTGAGAAAAAAGCAAAGAAAATTGCCAAAAAAAGAGGCGGCAATGAATCGTCGGTAAAGGTTGGTCTTGGAATCAACTCTATTGTTCCTCTGACTACCCTCACACCCGAAAGCCGTGCACTGGTAATTGGCCCTGACGCCGATAAAGAAGGAACACTCACCGAACCGCGCGCCTTCAATCTGATGTTCCATTCCTATGTTGGTGTGATGCAGGATGAGGATTCCAAAGTCTATCTCCGCCCCGAAACTGCGCAGGGCATTTTCCTGCAATATAAAAATGTCGTCGATACATCGCGCGTCAAGATACCTTTCGGTGTCGCGCAGATCGGGAAGGCGTTCCGCAACGAGGTCACGCCGCGCAATTTCATCTTCCGCACCCGCGAGTTTGAGCAGATGGAGATGGAATTCTTCTGCCCGCCAGAAGACGGCCAAATGTGGTACGAATTCTGGGTCGCGGAGCGCATGCGCTGGTGGGAAGCTCAGGGAGTCAAAAAGGACAACCTTTATCGCAACATCATCCCCGAAGGCGAATTGGCGCACTATTCCAAAGGCACGTCGGATATCGAATATCGCTATCCTTTCACCGCGCCGGGCTTTGGCGAGTTGGAAGGCGTCGCCTACCGCACCGATTACGACCTCAAGCAGCATCAGGAGCACAGCAAGGTCAATCTGGAATATATCGATCAGGAAAATAATCGCCGCTATATCCCGCATGTGGTGGAACCCGCCAGCGGCTTGACGCGTGGCGTTCTGGTCCTGCTCTGCGAAGCCTATCAGTATGACGAAAGCCGCCCCTCGCCCGAATGGTTGAAACTGAAACCGAGCCTCGCGCCGACAAAGGTTGGTATTTTCCCTCTGGTCAACAAGGACGGCATGCCGGAAGTGGCGGAAAAACTCTATCTCGACCTGCGCAAAGATTACACCTGCCAGTTCGATGCCAAACAGAGCATCGGTAAACGCTATGCGCGTATGGATGAAGCCGGTACGCCTTTCTGCGTCACTATCGATGGCGATACGCTGAAAGATCAGAATGTCACCATCCGCATCCGCGACACGGCGCAGCAGGAGCGCGTGGCCCTGTCTCAAGTCAAAGGCTGGCTGGTACAGAAACTCGCCGATTAAGCCTACGATTCGTTGGGCATGCGTATCATGTTTTGCCTGAACATACCCGGTTAACCCCTTTAATTGCTGTGCTTGGCCTCTCGGATATGTTCCCGATTTACAATGGTTTACAATTTATTAAGCCCTACTGCCTCATCATGTCGGACGGGGTAAAGGAGGATCGGCTATCGACGTAGACTGATTGGAAGACACCTATGGCAAATTCGTCCTCTCTTGCATCCTTTCTCCCGCCCGTTCCCAACGGCGCCCAACTCTATCAACGCGCCGTCGCGAACAGGATTGGTGTTACCCCCGCGACTTCCGAAAATATTGGCTGGTTGGCCAAAAACAAATCCCAGCTTGAAGTTGTCAGTCAGCTGACAGGCCAGGATCCGATCAATATGTTTAACTTCACATTCCAGCAGGGTGAATCCATCAAGCTGAAGCTGACGAGCATTGATGGCAAGGTTCCTGTTCATGTACAAATATTCGATGGCAGCGGAACGCGCGTCATTGCCGATAATCAAGGCAATTCAAAAACAAAAGAAGCCTACGCACAACTCACATCTTTGGATGGGCTGAAGCTGAAAACCGGAAAATATCTTCTCAAGGTTGAGTACGGAAAAGGCGCTGATAAAAACGCGAAACAAAACTACGCTATCCAGCTCGGCTCCGGCACAACGTTCAAAAATGACTATCGTACGCTGGCTTCACCCGTAACGGTTGCTCAAACCCTGCAGGCTGGCGGTACCTTTGGCTATGACGCCCGGAATACCACGGCCCTTATGCTGGCCACAGGAGCCGTAGGCGACAGGCTCAATATATTCAACTTTATCACCTAAAACTGCTCCAAACCCTCCCAAACACGCCGATTGAGCGATAGGCCGCAGTTTGTTAAAATCCCATCGAAGTCCCCGCCTTAACAGCAGGTTAATGCACAGCTGATTGTTCATTGTCCCTGTGTTTCTTTTAACTATACGGCAAGGTTTTTGTGGCAAAAATCCAAGCTACCGTTTGTCTTTCCGGTCAGCGGGTTAAGCCAATTCCAAGTGCAGGCTGTGCATCCTGCACGGCTTGAAGTTTGCAGCCCCCTGTTGCGGATTGTCATGGAAGGAGAAGGGTCGTGAGTCAGTTGGCCAATCTTAAAATTCTGATCGCGGACGATCATTTCCTGATCCGCCAGTTCGTGCGCAATGCGCTCCAGGAATCCAAAGTCACCAATGTCCAAACCGCGGCCGACGGCAACGAAGCCATCGACCTCGTGCAAAAGGCCCATGATGCGGGTCAACCCTATGACGTTGTTTTCCTCGACTGGAACATGCCGACCATTTCAGGCCTGGAAGTCCTCAGCTATTTCCGCGCTAAGAACGAATACACCAACACCGCCTTTGTCATGCTGACGGCCGAATCCGAACAGCAGAACATCATGAAGGCGATCAAGGCAGGTGCGACCTCCTACATCATCAAACCCGTTTCGCCGACCGACTTGAACAAAAAGCTTTTTGAAATTTACGAATGGATTAAGCGCAAGCGCCAGTCAGGCCAAGCGCTGCACGGATAAAGAGACAGAAGGTCAGGGAACGCACATGAAACCTATGCCTCAAATTGTCGGCCTTGCGCTGGACGACCATCTCGCCAAGGATATTTCAAGCGCCGTCGGCAATGCCATGCATCAGACCTTCAATGTCGAGGTCCTGCCCGGCCCCTATGAAATCGGCGACGGCATGGTGTCTTTGGTCGGCGACGTTTCAGGCGTCATCGGCATGGTGCAAAACCAGCTCGAAGGCACGCTGATGCTGTGCCTGACCTTTGAAACTATCCGCGAACTTCTGCCACAGGTCGTCGGCAAATCTATTTCTATCACGCATGAGATGGCCGTTGACGCTGTGGGCGAAATTACCAACATGATTTTCGGCCAGATCAAAGCCAATCTTGGCCAGCGCGGTCACCAGCTGAAGCTGGGCATTCCCTGCGTCGTCACTGGTAAGGGCCACTTCGTCAGCCAATTTCACCGCGGCCGCTACATGATCGTGCCCTTCCATCTCGATGGCCAGTTATTCCAAGTCTATGTCGCATTACACACAGATAAGGTTAAGGCGCGGTAGGTTGTTTTTTCAGGTGTCTCCCTGCCCAACAGGGGAACGTTTGGAAAATCATCTTCCCGGGAATAATGTTTTATGCAGAGCGAGAAGCGGGCATCCATGTCCGATGTAATTTCAAACTCCACTCCCGCAGCGACGTCCGAAAATCAGAATATGGACGCCCTGGCCGGGAAAGCCGCCCTGACGGAAGCTATCCGCCATGTGGACATCGTCCATATATCGCTTCTGGGCATGGCTGCGATCGTCCTTGTCCTTCTGGCAGCCGTGGCGCTTCCGGTTTTCGGCTATACGCCTGTAGGCCAGATCTGGGCCTTTATGGTCATGGTCGCTGCCGCTGTCGCGGGCATCGCCTATCTCTATTATGTGAATTACCGGGTCCACCAGCATGTGAGCAATCAGGCTCGCCTGACCGAAGTTCTAGTCAACAGCCTGGGCCAGGGCTTCCTTTCCTTCAATAGCTCAAGCGTCTGCGGCCCGGTTTATTCGCAAGCCTGCCTTGATCTGCTGGAAACAGTTCCGGCAGGCAAGAATGTTATGGATGTCCTGCGCGTTCCGACAGACCAGCATGGGGACTTCAAAGACTGGCTGGATATCATGTTCATGCCGAACCACGCCCTCGGCTTTGATGATGTCGTCAAATTCCTGCCAAGTTTTTATCCGCACAGCAAAGGCCATCGCATCAGCCTGATGTACCGCCCAATTACAGGAAAAGACAATCTTCTGAGACAGGTTGTCGTGATCGCCACCGACCAGACCGAGGAATATGCCGCCGGACAGCGCATCGAGCAGCAGCGCAATTATGCCGATATGATTTGCCGCATTTTCAAAGAACGGAACCAATTCCTCGCCACAATTACACATATCCGCAAATTTATCACCGAAACCGCGCAGCCTACACGCCGCGAAGATTCCGCTTCGCTCCTGCGTTCACTCCATACACTGAAGGCAGCGGTCAAGCATTTCCATCTGGATAAATTCAGCATCATCATTCACACACTGGAAAGCGACCTGCGAAGCTCCGCCCTGACATCGGAAGACGCCTTCCAGAAGCGCCTGCGTCAAGGTCACAAGGAAGTGGAAGATGGGCTCGCCGCCGTACTGGAGCAGGTCAAAGACCTGATCGGCCAGGATTACGAAGGTCGCGGCAATATGCATGAAGTCGAGGAATCGGCGCTTTATGACTTTGCGCAGGAAATGGAAAATAAATATGCCGATCCCGAGCTTATTCGCCGCTTCCTCAGCACGCTGGCCGCCGTTCCGGCCAATGATTGCTTCCGCCTGTTTGAACGCGAGCTACACGACCTTGCCGAGATTACAGGCAAACAGATCAAGCCCATCCGCTATACCGGGACCAACCCGCGCGTGCTGACGCGGCCTATTCAGGATTTCCTGTTTTCGCTGACCCATGTCTGCCGCAACATCGTCGATCACGGCATCGAGGCACCTGTTACGCGCCTGGCGCGCGGCAAAGACCCGGCCGGACAAGTTTCTATCCACGTCAACGTTGTTCCTGACGATGATTATAAATCTGAATGGCTGCATATCGTCATCAGTGATGACGGCAACGGCATCGACCCCTCGCATATCCGTGCCAAGCTGGCAAATACCGATCCCTTAGGATCCTGGCGGCATGAAGACGACCAAACCGTCATCCAGCGTATTTTCTCATGGGGTTTTTCAACCCATGAAAATATCACTGACCTGTCCGGCCGCGGCGTCGGCATGGAAGCGGTTCAACGCGAAGTCCAGCTGCTGGGCGGAAGTATTCAGGTCTTCTCCGAACTTTACCGGGGAACAAAGCTGGATATCCGCATCCCCTATACTCTTGATCTGCGCAGAAAGACTCTACCCTTGATATTAGCGGCAAAAGGCTGAGTTGCCTCAAGGCAGCTTATTTTCAGGAATAGCTTTCTATTGCCTTTGGTAAGCGTTGCGATCAAAGAAATCACCAGCCTGATATTTCGCCAGAATCCGATCGAGTGTGCCATCGAGTTCAATTTCGCGTATTGCCGTATCAAGCATCTGCTTGAGGCGGTTCTCTCCCCCAGCCATCATTAAAACCACAGGGTAGAGAGCCAACGGCTGATCGAGGGCCTTCTTAACGGCATCCGGTTTGTCCTTCAGATAGTCGGCAACCGAGGCCATTTCATCGACCATGAAATCTGCCTTACCGGCAGCCACCAGCTCGTACAGATCACTCAAAGGCGTCAACTCAGGCAAGGTTTGCTTGCGCGTGCGGGGGAACCGCAAATTGATAATCTTGCTTTCTGCCGAACCATCGTTATAGCTGAAGCGATATTCCGGATTGTTCAAATCATCATAGCTTTTAAACTGGCGCTTATCGTCGCCGCGCACCCATATATAGCTTTTGGAGTAGAAAACAGGATCCGTAAAATAAACTTGGCTACCCCGGTTCGTGTTCGCCCAATAAGCGGCGCAAGCAACATCGAAACGATGCGTGTTAAGAGCCGTAACAACCTCACCCCAACCGACTTCCGCAGTCCACTCGATATTCAGATGATAACGTTTGGCGATTTCTTCCATAAGATCGTGAATAATGCCGCCCTTGGTATTGGTTTTCGGATCAATATAAATAAAGGGCTTCCAGGAAGTAAAACCGCAACGTATCACACCGCTTTCCATGACGCGGCGATAGGCCGGATCCTCGGATGCCTCGGAATCAGCCTTCTTGCACCCGGCCAACGCCAGACACAGGAGAGGTAAAACCAAAAAAAATCTCCAGCACTTCATACGCAGCCTCGCATCAGCTGGGGTTGGGAAAGAGCCTGCCCTCGCCATAGCTTGGACAGGCTCTCTCTATTATACACAAATCTGCATTAGGCCGAGTAATACATATCGAACTCAACCGGATGCGGAGCCATGCGGAAACGGTCCCATTCCTCGCGCTTGAGGTCGAGATAGGCTTTGATCATGTCCTCGGTAAAGACGCCGCCTTTGGTAAGGAAGGCATGGTCTTTTTCCAGCGCATGAATGGCTTCTTCCAGCGAACCGCAGACCGTCGGCACCTTCGCCAGCTCCTTCGGCGGCAGGTGATAAAGGTCTTTGTCTGCCGCAGCGCCTGGGTGGATTTTGTTCTTAATGCCGTCCAGACCCGCCATAAGCATCGCCGCATAGGCAAGATAGGGATTGGCGCAGGCATCCGGGAAGCGCACTTCCACGCGCTTGCCTTTGGGGCTGGGCGTGTAGGGAATACGGCAAGAGGCCGAGCGGTTGCGGGCCGAATAGGCCAGCAGCACGGGCGCCTCATAGCCCGGCACCA
This sequence comes from Alphaproteobacteria bacterium, assembly GCA_033763555.1. Taxonomy (GTDB): domain Bacteria; phylum Pseudomonadota; class Alphaproteobacteria; order UBA9219; family UBA9219; genus JALYJG01. Next base: position 18,156 of record JANRKK010000039.1, read on the forward strand.
GCCGCTTGTAGCTGTTGGTCGTCGGGTTGGTGATGGCGTTCAGTGCCTTGGCATGCTTGATAATGCCGCCGATATAATACAGCGCCGCATCGGACAGCCCTGCATATTTGCTACCTGCGAACAGCGGCTTGCTACCCTTCCAGATCGACTGATGCACATGCATGCCTGAACCGTTGTCGCCATAGACAGGCTTCGGCATGAAGGTGGCCGTCTTGCCGTAAGTGGCCGCGACGTTATGCACCGCATATTTGTAGATCTGCATATTGTCGCCGCACTTCACGAGTGTTGAGAATTTAATTCCCAGCTCATGCTGCGCCGCTGCGACTTCATGGTGGTGCTTTTCGACATCAACGCCCATCTGTTTAATGACTGCCAGCATTTCGGTACGCAAATCCTGACCGCTATCGACCGGATTGACCGGGAAATAGCCGCCTTTGATGCGGGGACGGTGCGCCAGATTGCCTTCCGGATATTCCGTGCCGCTGTTATGCGGGCCTTCATCGGAATCCAGACGGAAGAAGGTATGGTCGGGATTGGTTGAAAAGCGCACATCATCGAAGACGAAGAATTCAGCTTCAGGGCCAAAAAACGCCTTGTCACCAATGCCGGACGACACAAGATATTTCTCGGCCTTCTTGGCAACCGAACGCGGGCAGCGTTCGTAAGGCTTGTTTGTCGCCGGGTCATAAACGTCGCAATAAACTGCAATCGTCGGCTCGGCATAAAAAGGATCCATGACGGCTGTCGACGTATCGATCATCAATGTCATGTCGGATTCATTAATTGCTTTCCATCCGGCAATGGAGGAGCCGTCAAACATCAGGCCATCCTCGAAAGCATCTTCGTTCATCGTATCGATATGCTGTGTCACATGCTGCAGTTTGCCGCGCGGGTCGGTAAAGCGCAGATCGACATATTTCGCGTCATGCTTCTTGATCAGATCAAGAACCGGGTTGGACTTCGCCATGGAGTTATTCCTCGAGGGGGTTGGAAGTTAGGGGAAAATAAAAATTCAATGCCTGCCAACGAATCCATACTGCACTGCGGCAAAACATGACATGCATCCAACCTCTTGACAAATTTGACTTATTCCGCTGGAATAAAATTCTGGCGGGCTGTCACCCTTATGATTCTGCTCCCAGAGACAAAACCGCCCGGCGGATGCGATTGCACCAAGACCGGGCGTTTTTTATTGTGTTATCAGTATTTGCCTATGGCGGCCGTAGCTCAGCGGTAGAGCCCTCGGTTGTGGTCCGAGTTGTCGCGGGTTCAAATCCCGTCGGTCGCCCCATTCCTCTCTGGAAAGAGCGCTTACTGGCGCCAGCGCTCGATATTGATCGTTACCAGCGCGATAAAAGAAACAATGCCAATCAACGCTGCGATCAAAGTCGGCTTAAAGCCGATGATAACAAAAGCTGCCGTAACGGCCGCAGTTGTTGCCAGTTCAATCAGCAGATAGCGGGCGCTGATCGGCTTCTGGCAATGACGGCAGCGTCCCCGTTCCATCAGCCAGGAGAGAAGCGGCACCAGGTCGCGTGGCTTGAGCGGCGTGCGGCATTTCGGACAATGCGACGGCGGCAGAACGATGGAAATGTTACGAGGCGCGCGGTAGCTCAACATGGTGGTGAAGCTGCCGAGCGAAAGACCGACGAGGAATCCCGCCAGAAGGCGAAACCATAATTCGTCAATGATGGGCATGGGCAAAGCCTAGCAGGATTTCGCCAAAAAGAAAAACGGCGCCCAGAGGCGCCGCTAATCCTATGCAAAACAGCCTAGGTCTTGATATCGACCTTGTTCTTGTTGGCTGGCTCTGCTTTCGCGGCAGGCTCAACCTTGGGCGGCGGGTCCGCTTGCACAGCCACCTTCTTGGGCGGGGGTGGTGGCGCATTAACATGCGGAGAAACTGAATTCACGGCCATATCTGCCTCCTCATCATTATTTCAATGCAGCGTAATTCCACAATAAGACATGGAATATCAAAGCCCTCTCATCCTACGCCAACATGCTTAATTTGGGTTTAAAGCCATGAAAGAAAAAGTGCCTTACAGAAAAAGGGCTTAGCGAAAAAACTAACCAATTATTTACCTTAAAACACGGCATAAAAAATAGATGCAGGGTTTTGCCCTGCATCTATCAATCAAGAAAACTCGAGTAATGTATACTAGCTGTGCAAGAGTTTCTGAACGCTTGGGCTTATGTTTCTTGTCCTGAAAGCCCGCTCAAGAACGCGAAGAGGAACAGCATCGTCAACAGTAGTAACGGGTATTGTCGCTCCACGGACATCTAGATTTACAAGAACCCCGCCACCCGTTTTAGGAAATCGGCGGCCTATTTGGACGCCAGCTTTTGTCAAAGTTTCGAGAGAAATAATTCCTTGAGTACCGGGGGATGTGCGCATTTTTAACTCCACAAACAGTAATGATTAGCCAAATAAAGATAACACCCAGCAATGAAACTAAAAATAGAAAAGTTTCTACGCAACTTTGCGAATCATAAATGTTGCATATCAGCAACAAAATTATCCACACCCTTATAAAAGCATGAAAATATGATATTTTTCTTATTCTACAACCACTTAACCTCAGGCGGCAGGGACATGAAGATGGCCTCGGTATTACCGCCCGTTTTCAGACCGAAGGCCGTCCCCCGGTCATAGAGAAGATTGAACTCCACATAGCGGCCCCGGCGCACAAGTTGATGCTCACGCTGCGACTCCGTCCATTCCTGATTCATGCGCTGGCCGACAAGGGCCGGATACATATCCAGGAAGGCGCGTCCGACATCCTGCGTAAAGGCAAAATCACGCTGCCAGTCATTTTCGAGATAGTCATAAAAAATACCACCAACGCCACGCGGTTCGTTGCGATGCTTGAGGAAGAAATATTCATCGCACCATGTGGAGAAACGCTCGTAATAATCCTCGCCATGCCTGTCGCAGGCTGCCTTCAGCGCATCGTGAAAGATTTTTGTGTCCAGCGCGGTTTCCTGCGTATCAAAATACATTGGCGTCAGATCCGCACCGCCACCAAACCAGCCTTTGCTGGTCACGATATGGCGTGTGTTCATGTGTACAGCGGGCACAAGCGGCGAGCGCATATGTGCCACGACGCTGATGCCCGAAGCCCAGAACCGCCCGTCATTTTCCGCACCGGGAATTTGCTTGCGAAACTCCGGCGAAAAAGCCCCGTAGACCATCGACACATTGACGCCGACTTTTTCAAAGACGCGCCCATGCATGATGGACATTTCGCCCCCACCACCATCGCCATCGTCAGACGGCCGCTGCCAGGATTTGCGTTCAAAACGCCCCGGCGGCAAATGCGCGTGTCGGGTGCCCTGCAGCTCATCTTCCAGTTTTTCAAAAGCGGCACATATTTGATCGCGCAGCGTATGGAACCATGCCGCCGCCTGCTGCTTCTGCGCATCGGTTGGCAGAATATGCGTATCCCGAATAAGCCTAACGGCTGCCTGGCTCATAAAATCCTCCGCTTTGCCGCAAGGCTTCGCTTAGCACGATTGCCGCACTCATGGCTACATTGAGTGAGCGCAACCCCGGCTGCATCGGCACGACGAGTCTAGCCTGAACTTGCGAATGAATCTCATCTGGTACGCCCGCGCTTTCCTGTCCGACGAGGAGAATATCATCGCCGCGAAACTTGAAATCATAATAAGGCATGGCTGCCTTGGTCGTCAGCAACACCAGCCGCCGCCCACTCGCCTGCGCAGTAAAGTCATTCCATGAAGCATGGCGCGCATAAGCGACATGTTCCATATAATCCATTCCGGCGCGGCGCATACGCGGGTCGTTCAGAACGAAACCGCATGGCTCGATAATATCCAGCCCGACCCCAAAGCAGGCGCAAAGCCGCATCATCGCCCCGGTATTGGGCGCCATATCCGGCTGGTAAAGCGCGAGGCGGAGACCTGATTGCATATCGTTGTTATACCGACTGTGATTGCAGAGACACGAGTCCCCTACCATATTATTTGCAATACTTGGCCTTGGCGAAAGCATCGGCTAGATTGCAAAGTGATTCCAGCCCCTTAATTCCCCAAGCGGGCCTTGCAGAGGTCTTGATGAAACCAGGCATGTCGGACGATGAATGCTGCGGCGGCGGTTGCCACGAACCCCTCGTCGCCAAAAAGGAATGCTGCGGCGGAGACTGCGGAAATTGCGAGAATTGCGATTGCAATAAAAAGTCCGGCAAACAGGGTTGCGGCCCCGATTGCAAATGCGCCCGAGGCGCGGTGGATGCCGAACGGCGCGACTTTCTTGTCCTGACCGCCGGAGCCATGGGCGGCGTGGGCGCGGCAGCGGTAGCGTGGCCCCTTATTCATTCGATGAACCCGGCCGCCGATGTGTTGGCGCTGGCGACAACAGAAGTCGATCTGTCGCAGGTCAAGGAAGGCCAATCGCTGACGACCGTCTGGCGCGGTAAGCCTGTTTTCATTCGCCACCGCACTCAAAAAGAGATTGAGGAAGCACGCGCGGTGGCCATGGGCGACCTGAAAGACCCGCAAAGCGACGAAGACCGCGTGAAGCAATCCAAGTTCAACGGGCAGGATATGCCGCAATGGCTGGTGATGGTTGGCGTATGCACGCATCTGGGCTGCGTGCCGCTGGGCCAGAAGCCGACTGACCCGCACGGCGATTATGATGGCTGGTTCTGCCCCTGCCACGGCTCGCAGTACGACAGTTCGGGCCGTATCCGCAAAGGCCCGGCGCCAACAAATCTTGAAGTTCCGCCCTATCAATTCACCGACGCCACTCACATCAAGATCGGTTAGCCATGTCTTCAGGTAAACGCGTCCCGTTCAAAAACCCGGTCATTGAGTGGATTGACCAGAGGCTTCCGCTCTTCACCATGCTTGAAAAAGAGTATGGGTCTTTTCCGACACCAAAAAATTTCAACTATCTGTGGAATTTTGGCGCCATCGCCACCTTCATGCTGGCGGTGATGATCGCGACGGGCATTTTCCTTGCCATGGAATACACGCCTTCGACCGATCACGCCTTTAATTCGGTCGAGCGCATCATGCGCGATGTCAATTGGGGCTGGCTGATCCGCTATGTCCATATGAACGGCGCGTCGATGTTCTTCGTCGCCGTCTTTGTCCATATGTTTCGCGGCATGTATTACGGTTCTTTCAAGGCGCCGCGCGAACTGCTGTGGATGCTGGGCGTTGCAACCTTCCTCCTGATGATGGCCACGGCCTTCATGGGCTATGTGCTGCCATGGGGTCAGATGAGTTTCTGGGGTGCGACCGTTATCACCAACCTGTTTTCAGCCATTCCTGTCATCGGCGACGATATTGTCATATGGCTGTGGGGCGGCTTCTCGGTCGATAACCCGACGCTGAACCGCTTCTTCGCCCTGCACTATCTGCTGCCCTTCGTTATCGTCGCGGTGGTCGTTTTGCATGTCGCGGCGTTGCATGTCAGCGGCTCGAACAATCCAACGGGCGTCGAGCCGAAAAGCTCAAAGGACACGGTACCTTTCCACCCCTACTACACGGCGAAGGATTCCTTCGGCCTGTTGATCTTTATCATCGTCTATGCCGCCGTCGTGTTCTGGGCGCCCAATTCCATGGGGCATCCTGACAATTACACGCCCGCCAATCCCATGGTCACGCCCGCGCATATCGTGCCGGAATGGTATTTCCTGCCCTTCTACGCCATCCTGCGTGCCTTCACGATCGACATCACCATTCCCTTCACATCCATCGTGGTGATTTCATCGAAGCTTGGCGGCGTTATCCTGATGTTCGGCGCCATCGCGGTCCTGTTCCTGCTGCCATGGCTGGATCGTTCGCCCGTACGCAGCGGAACCTACCGCCCTCTCTTCAAGATTTTCTTCTGGGTGTTTCTGGCCGTCTGCATCACACTCGGCTGGGTCGGGAAAAATCCACCGGAAGGCATTTATGTCATCATCGGACAGATCGCGACGGCCTGGTATTTCATCCATTTCCTGATTGTCCTGCCGCTGCTGACCAAATACGAAAAGCCGCTGCCTCTGCCCGCCAGCATCTCCGAAGCCGTTAAGCGTAAAGGAGCCAGATAATGTCGCGCTCCTTTATCGGACTTGTGTTTTTGATCGCTGCGCTCGCGCTGCCCGCTCTCGCCAGCGAAAATGCCCAGCATCCCCATGCGCCGCCCTCGGGCTGGCCACATCACGGCGTGGCCGGAACCTACGACCGTGCGGCTCTGCAGCGCGGCTTTCAGGTTTATAAGCAGGTCTGCGCTACCTGCCACAGCATGAAGCATCTGGCCTACCGCCATCTGGCCGAAATCGGATTCAACGAAGCCGAGGTCAAGGCCCTCGCCGCGGAATATAACGTCACGGACGGCCCGAATGATGAAGGCGAAATGTTCCAGCGCCCGGCGCGACCTTCGGATTTCTTCGTGAAGCCCTACCCGAATGACCAGGCAGCGCGCGCGGCCAACAATGGCGCTTTGCCGCCCGATTTGTCGCTGATCATTAAGGGACGCGAAGGCCATGAGGATTACATCTATTCGCTTCTGACAGGCTATGGCCAAACGCCACCTGCCGAAGAAAAGATTGCGCAGGGCATGTCCTACAATCCGTATTTTGCAGGCCATCAGATTGCCATGCCGTCTCCCCTGGTTGAAGGCGCCGTGACCTATGCCGACGGCACAGCGGCGAGCGTCGAGCAGATGTCCAAGGATGTAACGCAATTCCTGACCTGGGCGGGCGAGCCGCGCATGGAAATCCGTAAGCAGACGGGGATCAAGACGCTTCTATTTCTGGTTGTCTTTGCGGGTGTTTCCTATGGCGTAAAGCGCAGAATCTGGAAAAAATTACGTTAAATCCCTCCTATTTTCCCTTGTTTTACAGGGGTTTCCCAAGCCTTCTTCTTTGGTTACTTATGCAACCCAAAGGTAAGTTTTCCGTAAGATTCTCCCGTTATCCTTAAGAGTTATGACAGTCGCATCTGACGACATACTGAATTTTTGGATTTATGTGGTCCGCCGTGACCGCTGGTTCAAAGAGGATGCCGCCCTGGACGCCACCATCCGTGAGCGTTTCCTGCCTGCCTATGAGCAAGCTGCAAAAGGCGAGCTCAAGTCATGGGAGGAAACACCGGAAGGTATGCTGGCGCTTATGCTGCTGCTTGACCAGTTTCCGCGCCGCATGTTCCGTGGCACATCGCGCGCGTTTGAGACGGACGAGCTGGCCGTGGAGTTGGCGCGCACTGCCATCATCCGCCATTTCGATGACCGCATCGATAAGCAATATAAATTTCTTTTCTATCTGCCCTTCCTGAATTCCGAGAGCCTCGGCGATCAGCGCCTCGCGCTGTTCTATATCCGGGAGCGGACAAAGGAAAATGAATGGCTCAATCTCGCGGAAAAGAGTTTTGACATCGTGCAACGCTTCGGCCGCTTCCCGCAGCGCAACCCTATCCTGGGCCGCGAACCGACAGATGAAGAAGCCGCTTTCCTCAAGCAGGTCGTCGGCGGCAGCGCCTAGCGCGACTCTTCAATAATTTTTCCTGTAAGCGTTTGGTAAGTCTGATGCGGACGCAGGGTGATTTCCTGCACCTCGGCATTCGATGTATCCGTCCAGGCCAGCTTCGCTTCTCCTGGCCCAACATCAAGCACGCGTAAATCGGCGCGCTCGGTGGCAGGCGTCCACGCTTCGCCACGCAACCATAAGGTCCAATCCTGCGGGCCATAATACATCACGGCTCCCAAATGAATATCGCTGCCCGAGGCATCTTCCCGCGCCCTTTGCTCAGCCAGAACTTCGATCTGCTTGGCTTCTTCAGGCGTGAAGAAAAGCGAAGGCGGCAGATCGGCAGCAAAACTGGCTTTCGCCAGAAACACCGATAACCCCAACAAGGAAAGCGCGCTTTTGTTCATGCCTGAGCCTTACACCAAATCCGCACGGCCATAAATGGCCTCGACCTGAGAGCCCGGATTTGCTTGCCTTTCATGCCATGCGGCGGACTGATCCCCTTTGGAAAAATGCCACCATTCATCGGACGCCCGGTAGAAACCCTGCGCCGCCATAATCGCATTCAAAAGCTTCCGGTTGGCATCGGCCTGTCGGCTTGCTGCATCCGGTGCAGCGGCAAAGTAATCCGGGTTGGAGCGGTCGGAATTCTCATCAATCGGCGAGCCCATATCGACTTCTTTGCCTTTTTCGTCGGCCAACGTCAGATCGATAGCAGCACCCGTACTGTGCGGCGGCGGCGTTGTGGGGGCCTCGCTGGGAATGCCCCAGAGCCGGAAAACGCCCTTGGACAGCCTTTCCCGGTCAGCCGCCGAAAGCTTGTGGAGATCCAGCCCTTCGGCTTGCGCCAAAAGCCCGTATTCCCGCTCGACCATGAAGGCTTGCACGGCATTCGGCCGATAAGCGTCAAAAACCATAATTTTCCAGCCAGGGCGATGCTCCTGAAGCATCCTCTGGGCTTGCTCCAGAGCTTTCAGAACCCCCTGCCGCAGCATCCAGGGCGAAGCCCCGCCATAGGGCGCGCCCAAGGCCATATAGGCATGCGGGTCAAAAAAGATGAAAAGCCCCTTTGGAATGGCCACCAAAGGCTCCCCGCACTCCCTGATTGGTATTGTCCGGTAGGGTTTCATGCCTTAAACATGGCAGGATGGAAGCCAAACAGCAAACCCGGCCTCCCGCCTATTCGGCGGAACGCGAAAGCCGCGTCGCTGCCGCGTTGCGTGAAAATCTGCGCAAACGCAAAGCGCAACAGCAGGCGAAGACCGGACAAAAAACGAAAGACTGATTTATGCCCGTGATGCCCGATCATTGGATACGCAAGATGGCCACTGAGACAGGCATGATCACGCCGTTCGAGGAAAAGCTGCAGCGCAAGGGCGTGATTTCCTACGGCCTTTCCTCCTACGGCTATGACGCGCGCGTGGCGGACGAGTTTAAAATTTTTACGAATGTCGATAACGCCATCGTCGATCCAAAAAACTTTTCAGACGACAGCTTCGTCAACCGCAAGACCGATATCTGCGTTGTGCCGCCAAATTCTTTTGTGCTGGCGCGCACGGTTGAACGTTTCAAAATTCCGCGCAACATTCTGGTGATCTGTCTCGGCAAATCGACCTATGCGCGCTGCGGGTTGATCGTCAATGTCACGCCGCTGGAACCGGAATGGGAAGGCCATGTGACGTTGGAGTTTTCTAATACCACGCCCCTGCCCGCAAAAATCTATGCCAATGAAGGCGTCTGCCAGTTCTTGTTCCTCAAGGCCGACAGCGAATGTGAAGTTTCCTATGCCGACCGCGGCGGAAAATATATGGGTCAACAGGGCGTAACGCTGCCTCGCATGGAAAAAGAAATTAAACAAATCAAAACAGGTTAGCCCATGGAACACAAAACCTATCGTTTCCTTCCTCTTATAACCGGAATTTTTACAGCAACTTTGCTGGTCTCACACACAATCGGTAGCAAGATTATGGTGTTTGGCCCCCTGACATTCTCGGTTGCCCTTATCATTTTTCCACTGAGCTATCTAGCTAACGACATCCTGACCGAAGTCTACGGCTATAAAACTTCCCGTAAAGTCATATGGACAGGATTTGCCGCATCTTTGCTCATGGTTCTTTGCTATCAAGCGGCACTGGCAATCCCCGGCGCCCCTTTTTGGAATGATCAAAGTGCTTTTGAAACAGTGCTTGGTGGCACACCCCGTCTGGTCGCCGCCTCTATGACCGCATACTTCATGGGCGAATTCTGCAATTCCTATGTACTCGCCAAGATGAAAGTCAAAATGAAAGGTAAAATCGTAGGCTTCCGGTTTGTTGCTTCAACCGTTGTTGGCGAGTTTATTGATTCCATAACTTTCTTCCCTTTGGCCTTTTACGGGGTCATATCCAACAATGTCCTGATATCCGCTATTTTATCGGGATGGGTGTTTAAAGTTATATGGGAGATTGTAGCGCTTCCTGTAACTTTGCCTTTCGTACGCTATCTCAAGCGCGCGGAGCATGAAGACTATTACGATAAAAATACCAACTTTAACCCCTTCAGATTTTAAACATCGGCAGGAACAAAATGGACTCCATTCGCATACAGGGCGGCAAGCCGCTGCAGGGCAAAATTCATATCAGCGGTGCCAAGAATGCCGCTCTGCCCCTTATGTCCGCCTGTCTGTTGACGGATGAAGCGCTGACGCTCAGCAATGTGCCGCACCTGGCCGATATTGCGACGATGGCCAATTTGCTGGGCCAGCATGGCGTCAGCCTTGGCCTGAATGGCCATCATCCCAGGCAAGGCTACACAGGCCGCGCGGTTGAGTTGAAGGCTGAAAAAATCTCCAACATCACAGCGCCCTATGAATTGGTGCGCAAAATGCGCGCGAGCATTCTGGTTCTTGGCCCGCTGCTGGCGCGTTGCGGCGAAGCAAAAGTTTCCCTGCCCGGCGGCTGCGCCATCGGCACACGCCCCGTTGATCTGCATATTCAGGCGCTGGAGAGACTCGGCGCTCAGGTCACACTGGATAACGGCTATATCCACGCGCATGCGCCCAAAGGTTTAACCGGAGCGGAAATCATATTCCCCATGGTCACCGTGACGGGTACCGAAAATATTATGATGGCGGCCTGCCTCGCCAAAGGTGAAACCACCATCGTCAACGCCGCGCGCGAACCGGAAGTGATTGACCTTGCGGAATGCCTCGTGGCTATGGGTGCGCAGGTCGAGGGCATCGGCTCCGACAAGTTGCATATCATCGGTAAAGACAGGCTGCACGGCGCGAACCATAACGTTGTCGCCGACCGTATCGAGACAGGTACTTTCGCCATGGCTGCCGCGATTACCGATGGCGATGTGGAGCTGATCGGCGGCCGCATGGCTCATCTGCACAGCGTGGTCCGCTTGATGGGCGAAGCCGGAGTCAGCATTGAAGAAACACCAGACGGCCTGCGCGTACGCCGCGTGAACGGCTTGCACGGTGTCGATATGATGACAGAGCCTTATCCCGGATTCCCCACCGACCTGCAGGCGCAGATGATGGCGCTGATGTGCGTGGCACAAGGCGCTTCCATGATCACGGAAACGATTTTCGAGAACCGCTTCATGCATGTGCCGGAACTGCGGCGCATGGGCGCGAACATCACGGTGCATAATGCTTCGGCCATGATCCGCGGCGTGCCCAAACTGACAGGCGCGCCTGTCATGGCCACCGACCTGCGCGCTTCAGTATCACTGGCGCTGGCAGGTCTTGCCGCTGAAGGCGAAACCCTCCTCAACCGCGTCTATCATCTCGATCGTGGCTATGAACGGCTGGAAGAAAAACTGGCTGCTTGCGGCGCAACCATCGAACGCATCCGACAGGCGGCATGACCGAAAAGCGATTGAAGCTGAAGGCCAGGGACGCCGAGGACATCCAGGTTATTTCCGCCGTCCTGCAGGATTCCATCGCGCCCGTCTGCGATATGATTTACCGCCCCGAAGAGAAAAACTTCATCATGGTGGTGCATCGGCTGCGGCGCGAAGGCGATGCGGCACAGGGGTTGGAGCGCATCTGCTGCGCCGTGAACATCAAGGGCGTCGAAAGCGCCCAGATGCAGAATATCGACCTCCATCAGCAGGAGCGCATGCTAGACCTGCTGGCCGCCCTGCCGGAAGGGCAGTCCCTTCAGTTTGTGTTCGCTGGAGGGCCGAAAATAAAGCTTCAACTGAGTGATTGGGCGATGATTGTCGAGGATTTTGGCGAAAGCTGGCCAGCTTCCTGCAACCCCTGCCATGAGGCCGAAAGCGCCTGAAAAACCCCGGATTCCGTCAAAATATCGCCATACTTAGCGGGCTTGATGTCTTCCCGAAGAGGCCTTAGGGTCTCAGAAACCGTACACCTCCCACTAACCAGAAGGGTTTTCCATGTCGAAAAGGATTCTTCTTGCCGCCGCTTTGATGCTTGGCGCTTCCTCTGTTCCGGCGCTGGCCGCCGACGCCCCCAAGGGCGGCGACCCCGTTATCGGCCGCGTCAATGGCCAGGAAATTCACCGCTCGGATTTCATCCGCCAGTTGCAGATGATGGGCACGCAGGCGCAACAGCTGCCGCCGCAAATGCTTTATCCGCAAGTTCTGCAAAAAATGATCGCCACACGCCTCGTCTCGGCGCAGGGCTATGCGCAGAAGCTGCAGGATGACAAGGACGTGAAGGCGCAACTGAAGGAAGCTGAAGCGCAGATCGTCGCGGAAGCCTATGTCCGCCGGACGATTCAGCCTAAGATCACCGAAGCCAAGATCAAGGAACGCTACGAACAGCTGTCCTCCAAGTTCAAGCCGGAAGATGAAATTCGCGCGCGTCACATTCTGGTACAGACTGAAGACGAAGCTAAAACTGTCCTCAAGCAGTTGAAGGACGGCGCGGACTTCGCCAAGCTGGCTGAAGAAAAGTCGAAAGACAAAGGCTCAGCCAAGCAGGGCGGCGATCTCGGCTACTTCCCGCGTGGCGCGATGGTCAAGGCTTTCGCCGATGCCGCTTTTGCCATGAAGGCAGGCGAGCTGAGCGACAAGCCTGTGAAAACCGAATTTGGCTATCACATCATCAAGGTTGAAGATAAGCGCAAGTCGGCCCCGCCGCCGATCGCCGAAGTGCGCGACCAGATCGCCAACCAGCTGGGCCAGGAATTGACGAACGAATTGGTCAAGGGCCTGGAAGCCAAGGCGAAGGTCGAGAAGTTCAATATCGATGGCTCACCGATGAAGACAGCCAGCGACTCCAAAGCCAAGGAGTAATCCGGCATAGTTTGAAAAGGCCTGGGACGGAAGTTCTGGGCCTTTTTTCATGGGGTTACCTCTGCCGTTTGCCGTGCTACATGAAGCATGTTATTGGCGAAGCCTCTCTCACAGCGCCCCTCAGCCAGCGCCATGAAACGCAAAAAATACCGTCCCCCTGCCCCAGCTAATGACGCCGAGATCAATGGCCTTGTCCAGCGCCTGAACCTGACGCTGAATGGCCCTCGCGGCAGCATTGTTACCTTCATCGCCGCCCGTTCGGGCGAAGGCACATCCACAGTGGCGCAGGACGCCGCCATGGCGCTGGCGGCGGAAACAGGCCGCAAAATCCTTTTGCTCGATGCCGGGCCGCTGGATGCCGAACGTTTCTGGTCTTACGGGCTCGATCCCTACAAAGGCATTGTCGAAATGATCGCCGCAGGACAGCCTATCACCGAGGCTATAAACCCCATCGAACGGAGCGTGCAGTTCGCCCGCTGGATGGGACGCGAAGAAAATCGCGGCTTGACCGGAAAGCTGGCGCATGACGATGCTTTCTGGAATTCCCTGCGTGAAGCTTTTGGCATTACGGTTATTGATGCTCCAGCACGGAATTATGCACCCGATGGCCTGGCCCTGGCAGCCCGGGCGGATGCCACAGTTCTGGTCGTCGAAGCGGAAGCTACACGCCAGCCTGTTGTTGAAAATCTGCGCGATACGTTGACCGCTGCAAGAGCAAAGATCGCGGGCGTGGTTTTGAACAAACGGCGTTTTTACATCCCGCGCAAGGTGTATGCGCGACTTTAATTGCCCGACGGCCGCACAAAGCGCGCCATAACTTTTTTCAAGCCCGCATCGTCAAAAGCAATTTCCAGCTTGTCGTGATCGATGCGCCGCACCGTGCCTTCGCCGAAAGTTTCATGCGTCACGCGGTCGCCAACATTCAAGCCATCTTCGCGGCGCGCGGACTTCACCTCATAGGCTTTGCCTTCGATCTGCCGATGCTTGAGGCGCGGCGGAAGATTCCGGCTTCCTTTTCCTGCCTGCAACTGTTCCCAAAGGGACGGGATACGTTCATGCCGCTCTTCGCGTGACTGCCTGTGCGCGGTTGATGGCGACGCACCGTGAATAGAGGAGCGCCGTTCGATATGCGCAGCGGGCAATTCACCGATAAAGCGCGACGGCAGCGCATTAATCCAGTTGCCATGCAGATGTCGGTTGGCGACATGCGAGATGAAGGCTCGCACTCGCGCGCGCGTAATGCCAACATAGGCAAGGCGGCGTTCTTCCTCTAAGCCCTGCGTACCATTTTCACTGAGCGCAAGACGGCTGGGGAAAATCTCCTCCTCCCAGCCCGGCAGAAAGACGACATCAAATTCCAGCCCCTTCGCGCCATGCAGCGTCATCAGCGTCACCTGTTCGCCCGCGCTTTTCTCGGTAGCTTCCAGCACAAGGCTGACATGTTCAAGGAAAGCCGGAAGCGTATCAAATTCTGCCAGCGCGCTGATGAGCTCCTTAAGGTTCTCCAGCTTGCCGGACGCTTCGGGCGCTTTGCTGGACTGCCACATATCGGTATAGCCGGATTCATCCAGAACGATCTGCGCGACTTCCGGATGCGGCAGGGTCTTGATCAATTCGCGCCAGCGGACAAAATTTTCGACCAGCCCGCGCAGCGTGGCGCGAAGCTTGGGCTTCAATTCATCCGTTTCGACCAGCCGTACCGTCGCTTCCATCAGCGAGATGCGTTCCATGCGGCCGAAACCATGCAGCTGCTGCAACGCCGCAGGACCGACGCCGCGCTTGGGCGTGTTGATAATACGTTCAAACGCCAGATCATCCTCTGGCGAGACCAACAGGCGCAGATAGGCCATCGCATCGCGGATTTCCTGCCGCTCATAGAAACGCGCGCCGACAAGAACGCGATAAGGGATACCAAGCGCAATGAAGCGCTCTTCAAATTGACGGGTCTGGAAACCCGCACGCACCATAATGGCGATCTGATTCAGCGGCACGCGGGCGCGCTGCATGGATTCGATTTCATCCGCGACCCAGCGGGCTTCTTCTTCGCCATCCCAGACGGTTTGGATACGAATGCGTTCGCCTGGTTCGGCGGAGGTCCAGAGAGTTTTGCCCAACCGCATCTGGTTGCGTGCAATCAACCCCGCCGCCGCGCCAAGAATATGTCCGGTGGAACGGTAATTCTGCTCCAGCCGCACAACCTCGGCGCCCGGGAAATCTTCCTCGAAGCGCAGGATGTTGCCGATCTCCGCGCCGCGCCAGCCATAAATCGACTGATCCTCATCGCCGACGCAGCAGATATTGCGGTGCCCCTGCGCCAGAAGGCGCAGCCAGAGATACTGCACGACGTTCGTATCCTGATATTCGTCGACGAGGATGTAACGGAAACGCTCATGCATCTGCGCCAGAATATCGGGATGATTACGCAGCAAGGTCAGGTGATGCAGCATGAGGTCGCCGAAATCGCAGGCATTCAACGAAGTCAATCGCTCTTGATACAGCGCATAGAGTTTCGGCAGCTTGCCCCCCGCCAGCTGGCCGCCATCATTGCGCACATCATCCGGCAACAACCCACGGTCTTTCCAGCGACTGATCACCGCCAGCACGACGCGCGCTGGGGATTTCTTGTCGTCGATATTCTCGACTTCCAGTAATTGCTTGATCAGGCGTATCTGGTCGTCTTCGTCCAGAATGGTGAAATTGGGTTTGAGGCCGACAAGCTCGGCATGCGGACGCAGCAAGCGTGCGGCGAGCGAATGAAAGGTGCCGAGATACCAGCCCTCCACCGAACGGCCCAGTATTGCCGAAACACGTTCGCGTATTTCCCCAGCAGCCTTGTTGGTGAAGGTGACGGCCAGAATTTGCCCTGGCACGGCCTTGCCCGTGGTCAACAGATGCACAAGCCGCGTCGTCAGCACCCGCGTCTTGCCCGTGCCTGCGCCCGCAAGCACCAGAACTGGCCCATCCAGCGCCGCCACGGCAGCCCGCTGGGCGGGGTTCAGAGCCGCCCAATAGGCGGGTTCGTCTTGTACAGCTAAGGCCTGTTGCATAAGGCGAATCTAGCACATTGCGCCATCTCTGCCCAAGTAAAGATACGGCTTTTTACTGTACAATACGGCCCGTTTCTTTAAGTGTTCCATCCACCCATTGATAGGTTGAGAAGGCCGGATTAATGCGATCGCCATTCTTTTCAAAACGCACATCCCCTAAAACCGTTTTAAAACTCTGGCTTCGTAAAATTTCAGCAATTTTGGGGACTTCAAAACTGTTGGTCGCCTTAACGGCATCAGCATAGATTTTAACTGCTGCGTATGTCAGGGCCGTTTGCGTTTCAATCGGCCAATTCCGTTTTTTCATCTCTTTATAAAATTGCTGATACAAAGTGCTTTGTGGCGGATGGGCATAATCGACGGAAATGATTTTGCCTGTATTGTCCTTTCCGACAATATTCAAAAAATCAGGCGAATTAAACGTATCCCAACCATAATAAAAAACATTCAGCCCTTTTTCATGCAGTTGCCGCGCCAAAAGACCGGCTTCAAGCGTATAGCATGAGCAAATAATAGCATCTGGCTTCAGGTTTTTTAGTCTATCGATGATGCTGGAGAAATCCTTATCGCCGCCGGAAATTTCTTCAACCGTCACAACCTTGTTCGGCGTTGTCGCAAGAAACTCCTGCATATATTTCGTCAGCGCTTTCGTAACCGCAGGCTTATCGGTTACAACCGCGATCTTGCCTTGCGGGTTATGTTGAACAACGTAACGCCCAATGGCCCTGGCGAAAGCCTTGTCGGTTGCACTTACACGAAAAACGGTCGGTATCCCGCGTTGCGTCAACTCGCTGGCGAGAGCACCAACTTCCATATGCAGCACGCCCTCTTCGCCGTAAACTTCAGATGCCGCCATTGACGCCGCCGTGCACCAATGGCCGAAAACCACACCTATTTTCTCATTGACCATTTTGGCGGCAACATTGCGCGCCTGTTTCGGGTCACAGGCATCGTCCTGAACATAAAGCTCAATCTTCTGTCCCAATAGACCACCCTGAGCGTTGATGTCATCGACGGCCAACTGTGCACCACGCTTGATTTGTTCGCCAAAGGCCGCGGAACCGCCCGTCATCGGGCCAACAACGCCCAGTCGGATTTCACCCGCATGTGCCGTAGCCATGCCCAAGAAAAGAGAAATGAAAAAACACGCCAAAGCACGCATGAGGTTCTCCTTATAATAAAGCTGATAAAGCCTAGGCCGCCTTCGCCTTGCTTTCCAGCGCCTTTTCGATGGCCGCGATGGCTTGCGGCATTGCGTTAACGTCCGCACCACCGGCCTGCGCCATATCGGGCCGACCGCCACCGCCCTTGCCACCCACGGCTTCGGCGCCGGTTTTGACGAGATCGACTGCGCTGACCTGCTTGGTCAAATCTTCCGTCACGGCGACGACGATGGAAACCTTATCCTCGAAACTCGCCACGAGCGCGATGACGCCCGATTTCACCTGGGCCTTGAAGGCATCCGCCATCGGTTTGAGATCTTTGGCGGGAATATCCGGCAAAACGCGGCTGATGAAATTGATGCCGTTGATCTGCTTCGGCGCTTCGGACGCACTAGCCGATGAACCGCCGCCACCCAGAGCCACCTGACGGCGCAGATCGGCCACTTCGCGCTCCAGACGCTTGCGGTCATCCACAAGTTGCGCGACACGGCCGGGCAGTTCACCTGCCGGAGCCTTGAGCGCATCAGCCGCAGCCTGCAACGCCTTTTCCTGCTGCCGGAAATAATCTAGCGCCGCCGTGCCCGTAAGAGCCTCGATACGGCGCACACCCGCCGCCACAGCGCCTTCGGAAATGATCTTGAAGACCATGATGTCACCGGTGCGGCGCACATGCGTACCACCGCAGAATTCGACGGAGAAATAATCCTTACCCAAAGCATGACGATCTTCTGCGCCGCCCATATAGAGGACACGGACTTCATCGCCGTATTTTTCGCCGAACAGCGCCATTGCGCCCTGCCCCATCGCTTCCTGCGGCGACATCAGGCGCGTGACGACTTCTTCATTCATACGGATGCGGCAATTGACCTCATCCTCGATTTCCCTGAGCGTTTCAGCCGGAATGGGCGTCGGCTGGCTGAAATCGAAGCGCAGGCGATCCGGTGCGACCAGCGAGCCCTTCTGCGTCACATGCGGGCCGAGCTTGCGGCGCAAGACTTCGTGCAGCAGATGCGTGGCCGAATGATGCGCGCGGAGGTTCGTGCGGCGCTCGCCATCCACTTCCATCACCGCCATATCACCCGTTTTGATCACGCCCTTCTCGACATGCCCATGATGAACGAAGACCGTTTCGGCTTCTTTCCGCGTATCATTGATCTTTACAACCGCGCCGCCCGGCGTTGTGATCGCTCCAGTATCACCCATCTGCCCGCCCGCTTCGGCATAGAAGGGAGTCTGGTTGGTGACGATATAAACATCCATACCTGCCTTGGCGTCCGCCACGCGCGCGCCTTCGCGCACAATCGCGGTAATCTGTCCTTCAGCCTTTTCCGTGCTGTAGCCAAGAAATTCAGTTGCACCCAATTCTTCGCGCAGCTCAAACCACAACTTTGCCGTTCCGGTTTCGCCGGAACCTGCCCAAGCCTTGCGCGCTTCAGCCTTCTGCCGGGCCATGGCAACCTCAAAGCCCCCCACATCAACCTTCTTCCCCTGCCCGCGCAGGACATCCTGCGTCAAATCGAGCGGAAAGCCGAAGGTGTCATAAAGCTTGAAGGCAACATCACCTGGCAAAGCGCTGCCCGATTTCAGTTTTCCAGACTCCTCATCCAGCAGCTTGAGACCGCGATCGAGCATCTGCTTGAAACGGGATTCTTCAAGCTTGAGTGTTGCGATAATCAGCGGCTCGGCACGCACAAGGTCGGGATAGGCATCGCCCATCTGGCGCACCAGCTGCGGCACGAGGCGGTAGATCAGAGGTTCCTTCGCGCCCAACATATGCGCGTGGCGCATGGCGCGACGCATGATACGGCGCAGGACATAGCCGCGCCCTTCATTACCCGGCAGCACACCGTCGGCAATCAGGAAAGACGTCGCGCGCAGATGATCAGCGATGACACGGAACGAAGCCTGCTGCTTGCCGCGCGGATCGACCTTCACCAGTTCGCCCGTCGCCTCGATGATTGTCTTGAAGAGATCGATATCATAGTTGGAGGTGACGCCCTGCATGATGGCGGCCATGCGCTCCAGCCCCATGCCCGTATCAACCGAAGGTTTTGGCAGGTTGATGCGCTTGCCGCCCGGCTGCTCCTCAAACTGCATGAAAACGAGATTCCAGAATTCGAGGAAACGGTCGCCATCTTCGTCCGGAGTTCCCGGCGGGCCACCCTGCAGCTTGTCGCCCTGATCGATAAAAATTTCCGAACATGGCC
Source organism: Alphaproteobacteria bacterium (assembly GCA_033763555.1). GTDB lineage: Bacteria > Pseudomonadota > Alphaproteobacteria > UBA9219 > UBA9219 > JALYJG01. Next base: position 37,304 of record JANRKK010000039.1, read on the forward strand.
CGCACGGCCCCGTATCGCCCATGCGCCAGAAATTCGCGTCACTCTTGATGCGGATAATTTTATCGTCCGAAAAACCGGCGATTTTTTTCCAAAGTTTCGCCGCGTCCTCATCCTCGTGATAGACGGTGACCAGAAGATTGTCCTTCTTCAGGCCGAAATCCTTTGTCACCAATTCCCAGGCAAAATCGATAGCCTCGGCCTTGAAATAGTCGCCAAAGGAAAAATTGCCGAGCATCTCGAAAAAAGTGTGGTGCCGGGCGGTGTAGCCGACATTTTCAAGGTCGTTATGCTTGCCGCCGGCGCGGACGCATTTCTGGGCCGATGCAGCGCGCTTGTAAGGCCGGGTTTCGGCCCCGGTAAAGACATTCTTGAACTGTACCATGCCCGAATTGGTGAACATGAGCGTCGGGTCGTTCCGCGGTACCAGAGGGCTGGAATCCACCACGGCATGGGTCTTTCCGGCGAAATAGCTCAGGAATGTCGAACGGATATCGGCGAGGGTTTTGGTCATATATTCATTTTTACGGAGGAATCCGGTGAATGTCCAATTTACAGTAAGATGTATGGTTAATGACTTAGGCCAACGCATGGCGCCTTGCATTGACACAGATAATCGCTGCTATAATAGTCAATCTTGGCAAAAACAATTTAGGAGGGAAATATTATGAGCAGGCAATTTATAATCGCATCCATGGCTCTTGTATCTTCGGCGCTGACTGCTGCTGGATGCAAAACAACATCCAGCCCACCTGCCCCTGTTGTTGTGCCTGGCTCAATAACTTTGGACTGTCATCGCGGAATATTGAGCACGGAGGTACCAGTTCGAATTCCTGGAGAGAACGACATCGCCTACGTCGCAGTCATGTATGGCCCTGCTAATAGGCATGATTTTTCCCAGAAAGATCGAAAAGCCCTTCAGACCTTGTGCAATCAACGCAATATAAAGCCGGAATTCTAAACAGCCAACCGTCGCAAACTTTCTTCCCTTCCCAACAGTCCCGCCACGCCGAAAATGGGCGGAGAAACGGTTGAGCCTGTCAGGGCCGCGCGAAAAGGCTGGGCGATATTGCCAAGCTTAAGTCCCTTCTCCTCGGCATAGGCGCGGAACAGGGCTTCAATAGCTTCGGAGGTAAAATCCGGCAGCGCTTTCATGCGCCCGGCCAGCTCGGCCATATGCTGCTTCGCCTCAGGCGTCAGGAGTTTCTTCGCCTTGTCATCCATCGGCAGCGGGCCGATATGGAAATAGAACACGGCCATTTCGGCAATCTCGACAATCGTCTGCGCGCGCGGTTTTAAATCCGGCATGGCCTGCGTCAGCAAATCAACCTGCGCCAGAGTCAGTGGCTGACCCAAAATCCGCGCGATAAACGGCTCGGCAAGTTCGGCAAGACGGCGGTCATCGGCTTCCTTGATGTAATGTGCATTGACGCTGCCCAGCTTGACGAAATCGAACCGCGCCGGAGATTTGCCAACGCCATCCAAATCAAACCATTCGATAGCCTGCGCCGTTGAGATAATTTCATCGTCGCCATGCGCCCAACAGAGGCGCAACAGATAGTTTCGCACCGCCTCGGGCAGATAACCGCGGTCGCGATAGTCACTGACGGCGGGCGAGCCGTGGCGCTTGGACAGCTTCGCGCCGTCCGACCCCAAAATCATTGGCAGATGCGCGAAGGCCGGAACGTCCCAGCCCATCGCCTTGTAAATCTGCACCTGACGGAAGGCGTTCGTCAGATGGTCGTCACCACGGATGACATGCGTAATACCCATGTCATGATCATCCACCACAACCGCATGCATATAAGTCGGCGTTCCGTCGGCACGCAGCAACACCATGTCATCGAGCTGCGTATTCTGAACCGTAACCGATCCCATCACTTTATCATCGACGGTCGTCTCGCCGCTCTGCGGAGCTTTCAGGCGGATGACAGGCTTCACGCCCGGCGGGGCATCGCCGGTCGGCCGATCGCGCCAACGGCCGTCATAACGTTGCGGCAAACCCTTGGTCTTCTGCTCGGCGCGCATGGCTTCCAACTCTTCCGGCGAGGCATAACAGTAATAGGCTGTGCCGTTGGCGATCATCTGCTTGGCAACTTCAGCATGGCGACCGAAGCGCGAGAATTGCGATACCGCCTCGCCGTCCCAATCCAAACCCAGCCAGGCCATGCCGTCCAGAATGGTCTGCACCGATTCCGGGGTGGAGCGCGCGCGGTCGGTATCCTCGATACGCAGCAGGAATTTGCCTTTATGGTGTTTGGCGAACAGCCAATTGAACAAGGCCGTACGCGCCCCGCCAATATGCAGGAATCCGGTGGGCGAAGGAGCAAAGCGGACAACGGAGGACATGATTTAACCTTATAGGACAACTTGTTATGCACGTTAACCAAGCAATAGTCGTCTCTATGGGTTTCTGCAATTACTTTCAGAATGGCATGCTACTATTGCGCATAATTTGATCAGGATGAATTTTGAAATGTCTATCTTTGGCAATAGCAATCGCAACCCGTTTGGCACTCTGAGCGGAGTAATATACGAAAACCGCGATACTCTGATCTATGCAGGAGTTGTAGCGATCAGCATTGGTGAATTCATACAATATGGCCATGTTTCCCCTTATTTCGCTTACGCACCTTTGGTGCGTGAAGGTATTAGAACATTTGGATGGCTGCTAAGAAGTATGCGATCAGAATCGAAACTCTGTCTGGCAGAAGGCCAGAAGGAAACGATAAACGCAGAGAAGTTTGCATATGCTGCCAGTATTGGAACGGTAACCGCAGCAAGCATGGGAACTTTTGAGTTTGCACTTAATCATGCCTCTTTCCAGAGCGCCTCCATTGGCGTTCCTATAGTAATGAGCGCAGGGGCTGTCATAACTTATTTGAACTTGCGCCAATTTTCGGGCGGCATGCGCGAAGTTTTGGAATGTTACAAAAAAATGTGGAATTACACGGATGACGATGGCACAGGCGGCCATACCCAGCGCCTTATTAAAAGTTTGAAAGGCGCGCTTGAAAAGGCAAGTGACTGGATTGGCGATCACATACCTCAACCGATACAGCCTATCTCCGCGCCAATTCCCGTACAGAGACGCGTCTTTCTCAGCTCATAACAAAGACGTTGTGAGCTGGACATTTGCGGCATAACTTAATGCCGTGAACCCCCTCCGCATTATTGCCCAACCTTTCGCGCAGGAACATGAACGCTGGCTCCTTTGGGTGCCGGCGGGGCTTGGCGCAGGGATTGTTATCTATTTCAACCTGCCGTTCGAGCCGCCTTTATGGGCGCTCGCGGCAACTCCCCTGCTGGCGCTGGCGGCGTGGCTTGGACGAGCCCATATCGGATTGCTGATGCCCCTGACGGCGGCTTTGACGCTGGCGCTCGGCTTCAACGCCGCGCAGATCGAAACGCTCTATTCCGCCGCGCCGATGATGGACAGGCAGATCGGCCCTGTACCTGTTACCGGGCGGCTGATGGTCACCGAGATGATGCCCGATGGCGTGCGGCTGACCCTGAAAGACCCCGAGATCGGCCGTTTGCCGCCGGAGCGCACGCCTTATCAAATTCGCATCCGCATGAAGGACAAAAACCTGACCGACATGCCGGAGCCCGGCTCACGCATCAATATCTGGGCGCAGGTCGGTCCGTTCAGCGAGCCGGTTGCGCCACATGCCTATGATTTCCGGCGGCAGAGTTTTTTTCTGCGGCTTGGCGGCATGGGTTGGTCGCGCAGCGCGATTGATGTTGTCGATCCCACGCCGCCTTCATCTCTTATCGACACGATCAATCTGGCATTCGAGCGCGCGCGACGGGCGTTGACGCTGCATGTCTATGACAAGCTAAGCGGCGACAAGGCTGCGATGACCGCCGCGCTGCTGAACGGTGAGCAAAACAGTATTTCCAAGGATGTGATGCAGAATATGCGCGTCTCAGGCCTGGCACATTTGCTGTCCATCTCCGGCATCCATGTCAGCATGATGGGATTGCTGGTTTATTTTCCGCTACGCGCTATTCTTGCGCTTATTCCGTGGGTAGCACTGCGTTTCCCGATCAAGAAATGGGCGGCAGGCGCGGCGATTATCTCCACCGCGCTCTATATGCTGCTGGTCGGGCCGCAGGCGCCGACACTGCGTTCTACTCTCATGACCGGCATTGTCATGTTCGCCATTATTGCCGACCGCCGCGCACTAAGCATGCGGCTGGTCGCGCTGGCGGCCTCGCTCGTCATGCTGATGCAACCGGATGGCGTGATGGGGCCAAGTTTCGAGATGTCCTTCGCCGCCGTGCTGTGCATGGTCGCGGCGTTCGAGAAAACCGCCGACCGCGCGCTGGCACAGGCACATAATTTCAGTCTGCTATCCTGGCTGCATTTCCTGTGGAAACATGCCGGCGGGATTATTCTGACCTCGCTGGTCGCCACGGCAGCGACAACGCCCTTCAGCATCTATCACTTCCAGACTTTCAGTTTTTACGGCGTGGTGGCGAATATGGTCGCCATTCCGCTGACCAGCTTCTGGGTGATGCCATGCATTTTGATGGCTTACATCACAGCGCCCTTCGGTGCGGATGGCATTTTCATTACCGGTGCGGGCTGGGGCGTGGAATGGCTTATCCGCATCGCCAATCATATCGCTGCATGGCCGCTGGCGCTACTGCATTTGCCCGCGATGCCTGCAATTGCCCTGCTGGCGATTGTCGGCGGCGGGCTGTGGCTGTGCCTGTGGCGGCAACGCTGGCGTTTTCTGGGATTACTGCCGATTTTGGTGGGAGCGTTTTATCCGCTTTACACCACGCAGCCGGATTTTTTTGTGACGGCGGATGGCAAGCAATGGGCCGCTCGGCTGGATGATGGACGGCTGGCCGTCGCCAATCTCGACCGCGAAGCTTTTGTCGTCGAGCAATGGCAGAAACGTCTGGGCAATCCGGAAACCGTGGATAGCCTCGCCCTACCTCCTGAAGACAAGCAATTACGCTGCGACGATCAAGGCTGCGTTTATCACAGGGGCAATGATGTTCTGGCGATGCCGTCGCTGGAAGCCGCCGCACTGGAAGACTGCGAACGCGCCAGCATTATCGTTGCGCCTTTTCTTATCCGTGATTGCGCGGCGCAGGTTGTCATCGATGACCCTGCCCTCTGGCACCACGGCGCGCACACCATTAGCTTTGACAGCGGTACACCGCATATAGAATATGTCCGCGAGCGCCGCGGCCAGCGCCCCTGGTCGCCGGGATATAAAATTCGTAAGGATATAGACGAGTGAAAAACCGCCTCTTCATCACAGGCATAGACACGGATATTGGCAAAAGCTTTGTCACCGCCGCGCTTATCCGCGAAGCCAAGGTGCTCAAACAAAACGTGATGGCTTATAAGCCCGTTATCACCGGATTTGACGCTGCAAAAATCGAGAAAAGTGACACAGGCCTACTGCTACGCAGTCTCGGCTTACCGCCGACGCCAGAGAATATCGAGCGTATTTCACCCTGGCGCTTCGCAGCACCTCTGGCGCCTTCTATGGCGGCGCGGCAGGAAAATCGTTGCGTTGATTTCGATGCGCTAACCGCTCACAGCCGGAAGGCCATCGACGGATCTGAAGATATTGTTCTCATCGAAGGCGCAGGTGGCGTCATGGTGCCGCTGGATGAGCGCCACACAATGCTGGACTGGATGGCGGCCTTGAATATCCCCGCGCTTCTGGTCGCGGGGACTTATCTCGGCGCTCTCAGCCATACACTCACGGCGCTCGAGGTGCTCAAGCAGCGCAAAATTCCGGTGAGCGCGGTGATTGTAAATGAGTCCAAACAATCTTCCGTATCGCTTGCCGCTACGGCCGGGGAGCTCAACCGATGGACTGATATTTCCATTGTCAGCATTGGACGAAAGAAATCCGGTAGTTACCCAGAAAACTTATTGGCGTTTCAAGAATTTCTGATTTAAAAATAACGTCATTCCAGAAAATTTGTGAGGCTTCAGGCCGAACAAATTTGTCTGGAACCCAGTCAGACTATCCGCGTGAGCTTGCTATCCGAGAGGGTAACTGGTTTCCAGACAAACTTTCTTTCGCTGCTTCGCATCGAAGAGAAAGTTTTCTGGAATGACGTTAAATTATTGCGCTTTGGGGCTTTTGCCGAAATTCGGCGCGACGAAATTGAACGTGCTTTCCTTGAAAGACACATCCATTTTCTGATTTTCGAGATTGACACCGATGGTACGGCCTTGCGGATCCATCACGCGCCATTGGCGAAGAATAAGCGGGTGGTCTTCAAAAATCAGCGTCAGCTGCCCCGCAGCAGGATCGTTGGCTTCCATCAACGTTAATTCCATCTTGGCCGGAAAACGCTCAAACTTCGTGATGGTCACATCGCCGCTAAGCTTTACAGGATCGCGAAGGATAAATTCCGCGAGGCTTGAGCCCTGCTCAACATTGGTTTGCGACTGCAGCTCATCGTTCCAAATATGCACCATGCTGCCATCGGCAACGATGAAATCCTTGCTGGGAGCATCATAGGTCACGCGCATCTTGCCGGGACGTTGAATGGCGATCGTTCCACGCATGATACCGCCATTATCCTCAATCTGCATGAAATCGGCAGATATGCTTTTCAAAGCATTCAGATAGGTTTCAATGCGGTCGATGTCCGCGCGGTCCTGCGCCGAAAGTTTCAACGGCTTCGTGGTTTCTACCTGCGCTGCCAAGGCGGCAACGGGCGACAGACACAGAAAAAGAGCGAGGATGAGGTAACGCATGCCGTCACCATGCCGGGAAATTGTGGCAAAGGAAAGGAGAAATCTTCCGATCAGCGACCGTATACAGCTATCGCTGAAGATACCCGCGGGGACGGCCTTCTGAACTCTGCTTCTAAATAACGAGCCGTTGAGACTGCTAAAAGCTGGCCGATCTGAGTAGGTGTGCGCTCCTGGCCTTCTTTATAACGAAGTCCACTATAGGGTTCCGCCCGCATCCCTTGTTCGCTCAATTGGTCAAGGGCCCCCTTATAGTCACTCTCGTCAATAAGTCCCATGGCACGCATCTCTCGAAGAGCCTTGGTGGCCACGATGGCCAGATCTTCCCGCCTTATGGAGTCAAGATAAGCATCCTCTCCGCCAGCCAGGGCATGCCTGCCTTTTCGCCCTCCAGAGTGATACCACAGGGGAAATAGTGCGGTTGAAAATGCATTATCGAATTCCGGATAACGGATATTGACATTATCCCAAGTGGCATTCAGCGCTTCCTGTATCACGCGCGCGCATTCCCAAAAATGTTCACCTGGCATATCGCCTTTTTGAAGGATGAGCATACAGGGCGCGCCGTGATCTTTGGATTCATCCGCCCCATAGTGCCGCAATTGAATACCGCGGAGCGGGCTCTGAGTAAATTGTATCGATATATCGCGTGGCATATTAACTCCTAAAAAAAAATGAAACGCCCTTTCAAGCGCAGGCAAAGTACAATAATTCCTATAGTCAGTTCAAATAAAATAAAAATCAGAGTTAACCATATTCAACTAACCTTCATCCGGTTCCCGGCCATAAACCTCACGTTTACCGATGGCATTGGCTGAACTGATGATGCCTTCGCGCTCCATCCGCTCGATCAAGGTCGCGGCCTTGTTGTAGCCGAGCTGCAGATGCCGTTGGATAAAGCTGGTTGAGGCTTTGCGTTCACGCAGCACGATGTCGACAGCCTTGTCGTACAACTCGTCGCCGGAATTCATATTGCTGCCGAAACCGCCGCCTGCGCCGCCACTGAAATCGGCCTGCCCGTCATCCTCGGTGACTTCGTCGAGATATTCCGGCTCGCCCTGCTTCTTGAGAAATTTTACAACAGATTCAACTTCATCATCGCGTACGAAAGGCCCATGTACGCGCATGATGCGTCCACCGCCCGCCATATAAAGCATATCGCCCTGCCCCAGCAGTTGCTCCGCTCCCTGTTCGCCCAGAATGGTGCGGCTGTCGATTTTGGATGTCACCTGGAAGCTGATGCGTGTCGGGAAATTCGCCTTGATCGTCCCAGTGATGACGTCCACCGACGGGCGCTGCGTCGCCATCAGGATATGGATACCCGCCGCGCGCGCCATCTGGGCAAGGCGCTGCACCGCGGTTTCGATTTCCTTGCCCGCAACAATCATCAGGTCAGCCATTTCATCGACGATGACAACGATGTAGGGCAGTTCGGTCAAATCAAGCGGCTGCTCTTCATAAATCGGCTTGCCTGTTTCGCGGTCGAAGCCTGTCTGTACCGTGCGCGTCAAATTTTCATCATTCTTCGCTGCTTCGCGCAGGCGCATATTGTAACCTTCGATGTTGCGCACGCCGAGCTTGGACATGGCGCGGTAGCGCTCCTCCATCTCCCGCACCGTCCAGCGCAGCGCCATGATGGCTTTTTTCGGCTCCGTCACCACAGGCGCCAGCAGATGCGGAATACCTTCATAAACCGACAATTCCAACATCTTCGGGTCGATCATGATGAAGCGGCATTTGTTCGGCGGCAAGCGGTAGAGCAGCGACAAAATCATCGTGTTGATGGCGACGGACTTACCGGAACCTGTCGTCCCCGCAATAAGCAAATGCGGCATGCGCGCCATATCGACTGTGATCGGCTGGCCCGCGATATCCTTACCGAGCACCAACGGCAGAATGGCCCGCGTGTCGGCATAAGTGTCGGTGCTCAGCAATTCGCGCAAGTAAACGGTTTCGCGCCGCAAATTGGGCAATTCGATGCCGATCACATTACGTCCCGGCACTACCGCAACACGCACCGAAGCCGCGCTCATATTCCGTGCAATATCGTCGGCCAGCGAAATCACCCGCGCCGCGCGCGTGCCCGGCGAAGGTTCCAGCTCATACAACGTTACGACCGGGCCTGGGCTGACCTTGGTGATTTGTCCATTCACGCCGAAATCCGCCAGAACGGATTCCAGCAGCTTAGCGTTTTTCTCCAGCGCTTCTTCCGAAATTTCGTTCTGCGCCTGCCGCGCGCTCTCCGGCCATTGGAGGAGATCAAGTGGCGGCAGCGGATAATCGCTTTCGGGCCGAAGCGCCAGTCGCGCCTGCCGCGCCGTAGCCGCCGGACGGCGTACGATAGGCGTTTTGGAGCGAGCGCGTTTGGTGACAATGGCTGGTTTTTCTTCCGGTTCCGGCTCTTCTTCCTCAAGAACAGTCTCCACAATCTCTTCCTCATCAAGATTGCCGCTGTCTTCCTTATGCAGAAGATCCCACAGACCAGAGATACTGCGATGAACCTGCCGCACGGACCAGACAACAAATTGCTGAAACGCCTGTACAGCCACACGCCATTCACCCAATGTCAGGGCGCAGGCCATATAAAGAGAGCCCACGGCGACGATGAACATCGCCACAGTAACCGCGTAACGGCCCCAGACTTCCGGCAGAATGGACAGAATGCCGTAGCTGAGAATTTTGCCCAATGCGCCGCCGAAAGCCGGGCCGCTGGATAAAAATTTAATGTCGAGCGCAGCAAAACCGATGGCAAAAGCCAACATTGCCAGAACGGCGGCCAGCAACCGCCACGGCAACAGATCAAGCCCGCGCCCGACCGCGATGCGCCAGCCCCATGCCCCCAGAACGACGCCGATCAGAATTCCACCGAAACCGAAAAACTGCCACAGCACATCGGCACTGTAGCTGCCGACGCTACCTATCCAGTTATGAACGGTTGTTGCGCCTGCTGTGTTCCATGAAGGGTCATGCGGATTGTAACTCAGCACCGACAAGGCAACCATCACTGCCACCAACATGACCGCGCCGCCGCAGGCCATCGTGACCCAGCGTGTCATCGCCTCATGCAGGCTTTGCGGCAGCAAGGTCGAACGGCGATTGCGCGGGCGCGGTGAGCGGATAAGGGAACGTGGCGGCATGCCGGGATATTAGCAGAAGCGACGCGCCATGGAAGAATAGCCCGCTAAGCTCCTGCTCCGGCTGAGTACGATTCGATTGTTTCGACGAAGCAATGACAGGCCGGACCGATTAAGCCGTCCCGCCCTTGTAATTATCGGGGAATAAATCCCGCTCGACCAGTTCGATCAGGATATGGATGGCTTTGATATGCATTTCCTGCACGCGATCGGCAAAGGCGCCGCCCGGTGTAGCAATGCAAATATCGACCATGGATGCCAAGGGTGAATCCGGCTTGCCGACAAGACCGATGGTTTTCACACCGCGCTTTTTCGCTTCCTCAACCGCCATGATAACGTTCTTGCTCTTGCCGCTGGTGCTGATCGCCAGTAGGCAATCGCCTTTTTTGGCATGCGCTTCGAGATAGCGTGAAAAGACATATTCATAGCCGTAATCATTGGAAACGCAGCTGAGATGCCCGGGGTCACTGATCGACGATGCCGGAAGTCCAGCACGGTGCAGGCGATAGCGCCCGGAAAGCTCCTCGGCGAAATGCATGGCGTCACACATCGAGCCGCCATTGCCGCAGCTGAAAACCCGCCCGTCACGTTTAAAGGTTGCGACCAGAAGCGCGCCCGCATCGGCAATGGCCTGGATGGTTTTCTCATTCGTCAGAAGCGCCGTCAGATGCTTGTGCGCTTCTTCCAGATTGCCGCGGACATAATGAGCCGACATGATATTTTCCTAGGATTGTGTTTCCTGCGCCATCCAGTCCAGATAGGGCTGATGGCCCACCGTGACAGGCAGCGCCACAATGCATGGGCATTGATAGGAGTGCAAGGCTTTCACAAGCTTGCGCAGCGGCTCGAACAGGTCGGCGCGGGTTTTGACGATCAGCAGGATTTCGTCACCCTCCTCGACCTTGCCTTCCCAGCGATAGATGGAACGAATGCCGGGAACAATATTCGCGCAGGCCGCGAGTTTTTCCTCAACCAAGGTGCGAGCGATTTTCTCAGCCTCGGGCCGGGTTGCTGTGGTGATATGAACGGAAATGAAGTTGGGCATAGGCTATGTAAACCCAAACCAGTTTAGGTGTAAATTATCTTCTTAATCTGATATGATTCTTCAATGCCCATGCGCGCCGCACTTGCCCCCCAGGAAACGGAAATTCCCGCCCCGCTCAGCGTCGGTAAAATCACCCTTTCGCATTTCCGCAATTACCGCGATCTCTGCCTGAATTTTGAATCCGCGCCTGTTGTGCTGACGGGCGCCAATGGCAGCGGCAAAACCAATCTGCTGGAAGCCATTAGCCTTCTGGTGCCCGGCCGCGGTTTGCGCAAGGCGGCGCTGGATGAATTGCAGAACCGCGAAAGTGCCACACCCTGGGCTGTCGCCGCCGAAATTCACACGGCCTTCGGCCCGATGGCGCTCGGCACAGGTCGCGATCCGGAAGAAACCGACAATGAACGCCGTCTTGTCCATATCGATGGCAAACAAGCGCGCAGCCAGAACGCGCTTGCCGAGCATGTGACGATGGCCTGGATTACGCCTGAGATGGATCGCGTGCTGGCCGAAGGACCGGGCGCACGGCGCAAATTGCTCGACCGACTTGTCTACAGTTTCGACCCGGCGCATAGCGGCCGCGTCAATCGCTATGAGAAAGCCATGCGTGAGCGCATGCGGCTTTTGCGTGAAGGCCCGGCAGACGCCGCATGGCTGAACGGGCTGGAGGATGAAATGGCGCAAACGGGCGTGGCCATCGCTGCCGCGCGCCGCCAGATGATTGCCCAGCTACGCTCGGCGATTGCCGAAAGCGAAACCGCTTTCCCTCGCGCCGATCTTGCACTCAAAGGCCTCGCGGAAGAAGCGCTGGAAGACCAGCCCGCCTTGCCCGTCGAGGACAAGATGCGCGCAGCACTGGCGCGCACACGCGGCGAGGATGCGCAGACCGGAACCTGCGCCGCCGGGCCACATCGCAGCGATCTGCTGGTTACACATCGCACCAAAAACTGCCCTGCGGATTTATGTTCTACGGGCGAGCAGAAAGCCCTGCTCATCGCCATCATGCTTGGCTATGTGCGGGTGCTGACGCGCCATCGCCAGATGGCGCCTCTGTTCCTGCTGGATGACATCGCTGCGCATCTCGATGATACCCGCCGCACGGCGCTGTTTGATGAAATCCGCGATCTGGGCGTTCAGGCCTGGCTGACGGGAACGGACATCGAGCCCTTTATGGGCTTCCTGCCGCAAGCCCAGCATGCCGTTACGGAACAAGGGCATATCGACTGGGCTTAAAGCTGGAAATCCAGCCAAAAATAACTATATACTGCACTCCACAGCAACGGAGCGCCCATGTTCATCCAGACCGAAGAAACGCCCAATCCCGCGACCATGAAATTCCTGCCCGGGCGGGAAGTTATGCCGCAGGGTACGCTTGAAATCACCGATGCACGCGGTGCCGTGGCTTCACCGCTAGCTCAGGCCCTGTTCGGTATTGATGGCGTATGCGGCGTTTTCCTCGCGCGCGAATTTATCACGGTGACAAAAACCGCTGACAAAAACTGGGCCGTCCTGAAGCCCGCGATTTTAACCTCCATCATGGAGCACTTCACCAACAACCGCCCTGTTGTAACGGCTAATATCGAAACGCCATCCGAAGCATCGACAGATGACAACAATGAAATCACCAAACAGATCCGCGAAATTCTGGATACGAAAGTTCGTCCTGCCGTCGCGCAGGATGGCGGCGACATCACCTTCCAGAGTTTTGAAGATGGAATCCTTTATCTGCACCTCAAAGGTTCATGCGCCGGATGTCCGAGCGCAACCCTGACGCTGAAGGCCGGCATCGAGAGCATGATGAAGCATTATGTGCCGGAAGTGAAAGAAGTCCGGCAGGTGCGCTGATGCACATCGCCCTCATCAGCGGCAGCCATCGGCAAAACTCCCAATCTCTGCGTGTGACGACATATCTGGCCTCGCGCCTGCCACAACTGGCGGCCGGAACTTCAACCGATATTATTGAACTGACCGATAACCCTCTGCCGCTGTGGGATGAAGGCATGCGGCAAAAGGACGGCGCTTCGCCACTACAAAAGCAATGGGAGCCCTACGCCAAAAGGCTGCAGGCGGCGGACGGCTTCGTTGTCACCTCACCCGAATGGAACGGCATGGTTCCGGCCGGGCTGAAAAATTTCTTCCTCTATTGCACACCGAAAGATGTTGGCCATAAGCCTGCACTGATTACCGCTGTTTCCGCTAGCCGTGGCGGCGCCTATCCCATCACAGAACTGCGGATGAGCAGTTATAAAAATTCGATGATCTGCTATATCCCCGAGCATCTGATTGTCCGCAACGCGGCAAGCATGTTCGTCGGGGATACGCCCATGGATAAGGATGATGAATATCTGCGCGGCCGTGCTGATTTCGCGCTGAAAATTCTTCTCGAATACGCCAAATCGATGAAATCCGTACGCGATAGCGGCGTTGCGTTCGATAAGAAATATGCTAACGGCATGTAATGCTTATTCTCAGCGTCGATAGCGCGGGCGGTTCCTGCGGTGCCTGTGTCTGGCGCGATGGAACGGTACTCGCCGCCACCGAAGAAACCATGGAGCGCGGACAAGACCAAAGGCTGATGCCGCTTATTCTCGAAATCATGAAAAAGGCGAATATCGGCTTTGAAGCCCTTGATCGCATTGCCGTCACGCGTGGCCCCGGCAGTTTCACGGGCTTGCGCATCGGCCTTGCCACCGCGCGCGGCATGGGGCTGGCAGCAGGCAAGCCCGTTATCGGCATCAACCGCTTTTCGATCTTCCATGAACAGGCCAAAACCCCCGGTAAAAACCTGTTCGTGATTATCAATTCCAAGCGCAAGGAACTGTTCTGCCGTTTTTACCCGGCGCAAGGCGAACCGCATGAAGCCACCATGCTGGTGCCAGATGAAATCCTCGTTTTCCTCAAGGACAAGCCGGACATCGTCGTCACGGGAGATATGTCCCTGTCCGGCCTGAGCCATTTTCAAAAACCGGAAGAAAAAGAAATCACCACCTGCGCCGCCCTAGCGGCACGCGCCAAAGCCGATGACGCCGCCTTTCTCCCGCGCCCGCTTTACCTTCGCGCGCCGGATGTTACGCTGCCGAAAACGGCAGCGTCATGAGACAGTAATGCCCAAGCTTGAAATCCGAAAAACAGATTTGTCGATGGCGCAAATTCTCGTCGAACTCCATGCCGCATGTTTCGATGATGAAGCCTGGACACTCGACCAGATGCGCGGAAGCCTTGAACTTCCCACCACATGTGGCTGGGCTGCTTACACATATGCAAGAGCGATCGGCCTCCTTCTCTGTCAGATGACCGAGAAGGAGGCCGAGATCCTGACCTTAGGCGTATACCCTGAGGCACAACGGCGCGGCATCGGCCAACGCCTGCTTGAAGAAGCCACCGACGCCATACGCAACACGGGGGCTGGGGCCATCTTCCTCGAAGTTGCTGCCGATAATCTGGCGGCACGGCGACTTTATGAAAAGTTAGGCTTCTGCGTGATCGGTAGCCGACCTGCCTACTACCGCCGTGTGGGAGGACCGGAAAATGCCCTCTGTTATCGCAAGATTCTCCTTCCCCTGCCGCTTCACAAGGGCACTTAAACAAGGCATGATCAAGGACTTACCTTGATTCTCCTGCTGTTGTTTTAAAATGAAGATTGCCATCCCCAAGGAACGCCGCGCCTACGAAAAGCGCGTTGCCGCAACTCCCGATACGGTCAAAAAATACCGTGCGCTGGGGTATGACGTCACAGTCGAGGCTGGGGCGGGCAGCGAAGCCTCCTACCCCGATGAGCTTTACGCCGCCGCAGGCGCGCAAATCATTCCCGATGCCGTCACCACCATCCGCGATGCCGACATCGTCCTGAAAGTCCAGCGCCCGATGAGTGAAGGTGAAGGCCGTAATGAAATGGGACTGATCAAACCCGGCGCCTTGCTGGTTGGCATGCTGAATCCCTACGCCGCGCGCAATGATCTCGAAGCCTACAAGCGCGGCAATGTTACCACCATGTCCATGGAACTTATGCCGCGCATCACCCGCGCCCAATCCATGGATGTTTTGTCGAGCCAGTCGAACCTTGCAGGTTATAAGGCTGTGCTGGATGCCGCCGAGCAATTTGGCCGCGCCTTCCCGATGATGATGACGGCGGCAGGGACGGTACCGCCCGCACGCGTTATGGTGATGGGCGCAGGCGTTGCCGGATTGCAGGCCATCGCCACCGCCCGCCGCCTCGGCGCGATTGTTTCGGCGACTGATGTCCGCCCCGTAGCGCGTGAGCAGGTGGAAAGCCTTGGCGCGACCTTCGTCATGGTCGACAGCGAAGAAACCAAGCAGGCGGAGACCTCTGGCGGCTACGCAAAGGAAATGAGTGCGGAGTATCAGGCCAAGCAGACCGCACTGATCGCCGAAACCATCAAGAAGCAGGATGTCGTGATCTGCACGGCCCTCATTCCCGGACGCGCCGCGCCGCGCCTGATCAGCGAAGACATGCTGCGCAGTATGCGGCCCGGCTCCGTCGTCATCGATCTGGCCGTCGAGCAAGGCGGCAATTGCGCGCTGAGCGAAGCCGGAAAAGTTGTCGAAGCCTTCGGCGTCAAAATCGTCGGCTGGCGCAACATGCCAAGCCGCATCGCCGTGGATGCCTCGGCGCTCTATGCCCGCAATCTGCTGAGTTTTGTCACTCTCATTTCGGCCAAGGAAGGCGGCCAGCTCACAATTGATTGGGAAGATGAGATTATCCGCGCTATCCTGCTGACTCGCAGCGGCACGATCGTCCATCCCCAATTCCAGCAATCCAACGCAGCCTGACAGGAGAAGCCCATGGAACCGTTCAACGCAAAACCCCCGCAAAACAATACATCGATGTGGATCACCAGCCTGGCGATCTCCGTAACCTGTTGCGCGATTTTGTTTGTGGTTTTTGCCGGATACCTGACGGACATCAAGCAAAACATCGCCACCGGCAACGCGCGGCTGGAACAGATGGCGGCGCATCAGGATGCCCTGCTGCTCGAAATTCAATCGCTGCATCGTTCTCTGACCACCCAGGGCGCTGCGACAAATGCAGCTCCTGTTGCAACCGCGCCGTCTCCGGCGGTAACGCCTGAAGCGCCTGTGGTTCCGGCAGCCAATCCGCTGGCACCTACCCCCGCTGTTCCGGCGGATGCAGCTCCGGCAGTACCCGTGGTAACGCCGCCTGCCATGCCCGCTGCTCCAGCAGCGCCTGCGACCGAACCCGCCAAGAACTAGAGGTCTCCTCCGCATGGCGATGAGCGATCTGATCTCGGGCCTTGGCAGCCTCGCCGCTGATCAGGAGAAACTGGCGGAGTTTACCAAGGCGCTGGCCATGCAGGCGCAGAATATGGCCATTCAGCCGGGCGGTGAAGCCGCGCATAACTTCTTCATCACCGGACTGACGGTTTTCGTTCTTGCCTGCTTTGTCGGCTATTACGTCGTGTGGCGCGTAACACCTGCGCTACATTCGCCGCTGATGGCCGTGACCAACGCCGTTTCCTCCGTAATCATTGTGGGCGCTTTGGTGGCCGCAGGCCCTATCGAGCTGACTCCGGCGAAATGGATGGGGCTGGGCGCGGTTGTTCTGGCCTCCATAAACATCTTCGGCGGCTTTATCGTCACGCATCGCATGCTGGCGATGTACAAGAAAAAGTCCGACATGAAATCCAGGCCGGACAAGCACTAGGTTATCAATGACAAGTTTGGTTGCTCTCGCTTATCTTGTTTCCGCCATATGTTTTATCATGGCGCTGCGTGGCCTCGCTTCGCCGGAAACCGCGCGGCAGGGCAATATGTTCGGCATCGTCGGCATGGCTGTTGCCATCGTGACGACCCTCATGCTGGTGCAGACCTCCTCGCTCTGGTTCATCGCTATTGCGGTTGTTCTTGGCGGCAGCATCGGGACGGTTGTTGCCCATAACATTAAAATGACCGCCCTGCCCCAGCTGGTGGCGGCGTTCCACTCATTGGTCGGCCTTGCCGCCGTTCTGGTCGCCGCCGCGGCTTTCACCAATCCGGGGGCGTATGGCATCGTCCATGGCGATAAAATCCATTTCTCCAGCCTGCTGGAAATGGGGCTTGGCGTCGCCATCGGCGCGATTACCTTCAGCGGCTCAATCGTCGCCTTCGCCAAGCTGCAGGGACTCGTCTCCGGCAAGCCGGTTACTTTCAAATTCCAGCATCAGATCAATTTCGGCCTCGGCATCCTGACGCTTATTCTTATTGTCGCGCTGATGCTCAGCCAGTCGCCATCGGCTTTCTGGGCCATCGTGGGATTGACGTTCCTGCTCGGCTTCCTGCTTATCATCCCCATCGGTGGCGCGGATATGCCGGTCGTTATCTCCATGCTCAACAGCTATTCGGGCTGGGCGGCAGCGGCCACGGGCTTCACGCTGGAAAATCCGCTGCTGATCATCACCGGTGCTTTGGTCGGCGCTTCGGGCGCCATCCTCAGCTACATCATGTGCAGGGGCATGAATCGCTCAATCTTCAACGTTATCCTTGGCGGCTTCGGCAGCGATGGCGGCGCGTCGGCGCATGGCGCGGTGGCAGGCGACAAGCAGGTCAAAATCGGTTCTGCCGAAGATGCGGGCTTCATTCTGAAAAATGCCTCCAGTGTCATTATCGTGCCGGGCTACGGTATGGCGGTGGCGCAGGCGCAGCATGCCCTGCGCGAAATGTCCGATCACCTGAAAGAAGCGGGCGTGCAGGTACGCTACGCTATCCACCCGGTCGCTGGCCGCATGCCGGGCCACATGAACGTCCTGCTGGCCGAAGCCAATGTGCCCTATGACGAAGTGCTGGAGCTGGAGGAAATCAACCGCGATTTCGGCCAGACGGACGTCGCCTTTGTCATCGGGGCCAACGACGTCACCAACCCCGCCGCCAAGACCGACCCCCAATCCCCGATCTATGGCATGCCGATCCTTGATGTCGAAAAGGCCAAGACCGTGTTGTTCATCAAGCGCTCAATGGCCGCAGGCTATGCTGGCGTGGAAAACGAACTCTTCTTCCGCCCTAACACCATGATGCTGTTCGGCGACGCCAAGAAAATGTGCGAAGAGATTGTTAAGGCGCTGGAAAGCTAGTCGCCGTGAAACACGAAATCCTTAACCGTGAGACCCTGTTTCAGGGTTATTTCCGCGTTGACCGCTACCATGTACGGCATGAGCGGTTCGATGGCAGCTGGAGCCAGCCGCTGACCCGCGAAGTTTTTCACCGCAGCAAGCATGTCGCCGGAGTTTTGCTGTTCGATCCGCAACAGGACAAGGTCGTTCTGGTCGAACAATTCCGCGCCGGGCCTATGGCGTTGGGCGAATATCCCTGGCTCGTGGAAATTCCCATGGGCATGGTCGATGTGAATGAATCGCCCGAACAGGCCGCGCGGCGCGAAGCGCAAGAAGAAACCGGATGCGAGGTAATGGAGCTTCAGCCCATCGCGCAGTTTTTCTCAAGCCCCGGCGGCACGGATGAACATATCATGCTGTTTGCCGGGCGCGTGGCGGCCCCCACCGACGGCGTGCTGCAAGGCGTCGCCAGCGAACATGAAGATATTCGCGTTCATGTGATGGAAGCGTCCAAGGCCATCGGCATGCTGTTTGCCAACAAAATCCGGGATTCCCAGACCCTCGTCGCCCTGCAATGGTTTGCCATGCATCACACCGAACTGCGCAGCCGCTGGCTGGTCAGCGATGTGGGAACGCCGCTTATTTAGAATCGCTGCTTAAATTAACCTTAATCGAAAGTATCGAGGTGTGTTACAATCACATCGGATTTTAAAAGGGTCATTATATTATGCGCTCTCATAGCATTTCCTGGGATCATGGAGAGAATGAGCATTTGCTCGACTGGAATGCTTTTACCACCCAGTCTCGAGGCATCGAAGACATCCTCAGAACACTCGCCGAGTGCGATCCTTTCGTACGGGGCACACCAACCAGAAATAAAGTTGTCGAATTGTATAGAGACACCCCTGCTATTGCGGGAATCTTAAAAAACACACTCGCTGATTACGGCATCACAGATTCAACATATATCGCAAAGGGCGCTTGCGCGATCGTCTGCGGCATCCCGAATGACGAGGTCATTCGTACGGTTGTTACAAGCGAAATGCCTCGACTCAACAGCCCGCATATTCTCCAGCCGAGACAAACGGTCACTGTCGGCAACACCGGATTAAAAGTAGAAATTCTCGCCCGCGCTGACATTAAAAATGTAAGCGGAGACCATGTTCGACATTTAAGGCATGGCCTTGCAAAAGAAAGAAAGTTTTTCTGGGACGCTTATGCCGATAACGTTGGCATTATCGACGGACGTCCGGCTGTTTTGGATGCAGGCGCTGTGATGCCCGAAGAGCGATTGATGCAAAGCAAACAAGAGAGCTTCGTTAATGAATATCTGACTCTGCGGCACAAGCTGGGACTTACCAACGCAGTTCCTACCTAACCCCCACCGGAACCGTCTGATAGGCGGCCAGAACGGCCGTTGTCACCAGATCGGACACCGTCGCGCCCATGCGCACGATCTGCGCGGGTTTTTCGAGGCCGTTCAGGATGGGGCCGAGCAACGTCACACCACCCACGCTTTGCAGCAGCTTGGATGAGATGTTGGCGGCCTGCAGATTCGGCATAACCAGCACATTGGCTGGCCCGGTCAGGCGACAGAAGGGATACAGCTCCTTCATCAGCGCGTAATCCAGCGCGACATCGGCCGTCATCTCCCCGTCATATTCAAATTTCACGCCGCGGGCGTCGAGAATGCGCACGGCTTCGCGCACATGCTCGGCATGCGTGCGCTGCGGCTGGCCGAAGCTGGCAAAGGAAAGCAAGGCGACGCGCGGCTCATGCCCCATGCGGTGCGCCCATTCCGCCGAACGGATGGCAATTTCAGCCAAGCGCTCCGGCGAAGGTTCAATATGCACAGCCGTATCGGCCAGAAACACGGTGCGGTCGGATGCAATGGCGATGGAAAGACCGAACGCCCCCGAAGGCGGCACCGTTTCAAACACCCGGCGGATATCGTCGTAATTGACGATAAAGCTGCGGGTCAGGCCCGTGACCATAGCATCGGCATCACCCGCCGCGACCATTGTGGCGGCAAAGACATTGCGGTTCTGATTCACCATCCGCTGGCAATCGCGCAACATATAACCCTTGCGGTGCAGGCGGCGATAAAGATGGTCGGTGTATTTCGTATTGTGCTTCGACAGGCGCGCGTTGTGAATTTCAATACCTGGGTCTTCGGGCAGATTCATCGCCTTCAGATGCTCACGCACAACTTCCTCACGCGCGACAAGAACAGGTGTGCCATAGCCTGCCGCCTTGAACTGCAGCGCGGCACGAATGACGCGATCTTCCTCGCCTTCGGCAAAGACAACGCGGCGCGGATGGCTGCGCACCGCCTCAAAAATCAGTTCCAGACTGTCCGCTGTCGGGTCAAGCCGGGCACGCAAAGCGCGGCGATAAGCATCCATATCGGCAATCGGCTTGCGCGCGACCTTTGTGCGCATAGCGGCTTCAGCCACCGCCGCCGGAATATTGACGACGAGACGCGGGTCAAACGGTACGGGGATAAGATATTCCGGGCCATAGCGCAGGCGGCGACCACCATAAGCCGCAACCACCTCATCCGGCACATCTTCACGCGCGAGATCGGCCAGAGCCTTCGCGGCGGCCAGTTTCATTTCGTCATTGATGGTCGAAGCGCGAACATCCAGCGCGCCGCGGAAGATATAGGGGAACCCCAGAACATTATTCACCTGATTGGGATAATCCGAGCGGCCTGTGGCGATAATGGCATCGTCGCGCACCTTGCGGACTTCTTCGGGTGTAATTTCGGGATCAGGATTGGCCATTGCGAAGATGATCGGGTTCTTCGCCATGCTCTTCACCATATCAGGTGTCACGGCGCCCTTCTGCGACAGGCCGACAAAAATATCCGCGCCCTTCATGGCCTCTTCCAGCGTGCGGTTCTTGGTTTCGACCGCATGGGCGGATTTCCACTGGTTCATGCCCTCGGTGCGTCCGGCATAAATTACGCCCTTGGTGTCGCACATAATGACACTGTCATGCGGAACGCCCAGCGCCTTGAAAAGTTCGACGCAGGCAATGGCCGAAGCCCCTGCCCCATTTACGACCATCTTCAGTTTCTTTGCCGTGCGGCCCGTGAGTTCCAGCGCATTGATCAAACCCGCTGCGGCGATGATTGCCGTGCCGTGCTGGTCGTCATGGAATACGGGAATATCCATAATCTCGCGTAGGCGCTGCTCGATGATGAAACAGTCCGGCGCCTTGATATCTTCGAGATTGATGCCGCCGAAAGACGGACCAAGGAAACGCACGCAATTGATGAATTCATCGACATCGCGCGTCGAAATTTCTAGGTCGATGCCGTCGACATCGGCAAAGCGCTTGAACAGGACGGCCTTGCCTTCCATCACAGGCTTGGAAGCCAACGCACCAAGATCGCCGAGGCCCAGTACCGCGGTGCCGTTGGAAATCACCGCCACCAGATTGCCGCGGGCCGTATAATCATAGGCGGCATCCGGATTTTCCTGAATCTTGAGGCATGGCACCGCCACACCGGGCGAATAGGCCAATGACAGGTCGCGCTGCGTCACCAACGGCTTGGTCGGCGAAATTTGCAGCTTGCCGGGACGGCCTTGCGAATGAAACGCAAGGGCTTCTTCGTCGGTCACGCGGGGGCTGGGCTTTTTAGACGGCATAGAGGCTCCGGTCGAATTCTGCGCGCTACTCTAGAACATTCCAGCGGCATGCACAGCGTTCTTTGATTGTGCGCTGCGAAAGAAATCGGGAATCAAGGCAGGAGGGTTTTTTAGCACGGCCAATGGGAATCCACACCGCTCAAAACAACGCGCGGCGCGGCGTTATTGGCCTCTATTTCGCCGATGCGAAACACCTTTTCTCCAGCAGCGGTCAGGATTTTGCCAACCTCTTCGGCATGCTCAGAAGCAACGATAACAACCATGCCGATACCGCAATTGAAGGTGCGTGCCATTTCCTGCGGATCAATATTGCCTGCTTTCGCCAACCAGCGGAATACGCCAGGCACATCCCAGTTCTTGGCATTCAGCTTCACACCCAAACCATCCGGCAGAACGCGCGGAATATTTTCTAGCAAGCCGCCGCCCGTAATATGCGCCAGCCCCTTCACATGCCCGGTGCGTACAGCCTGCAAAACCGAACGCACATAAATCCGCGTTGGCTCCAGCAAGGCATCGCCGAGCGAACGGGATGCATCAAATGGCGCAGGCTTGTCATAACTCAGTTTTTCCTGCGCGACGATCTTGCGCACCAGTGAATAGCCGTTGCTGTGAACACCGCTGGAGGCCACCCCGAGCACCACATCGCCCCTGGCGATATTTTTTTGCGGCAGGATTTTGTCGCGCTCCACCGCACCGACGGAAAATCCGGCAAGGTCGTAGTCACCGCTGCCATACATGCCGGGCATTTCGGCTGTTTCGCCGCCCGCCAACGAGCATCCCGCCTGCTTGCAGCCTTCAGCGATGCCCGCGATCACCTGCCGGGCGCTTTCGACATCCAGCTTGCCCGTAGCGAAGTAATCAAGAAACAACAGCGGCTCGGCCCCCTGTACGATCAGATCATTGACGCACATGGCAACCAGATCGATGCCGATCGTCTGGTGCTTACCTGTTTCAATGGCGATTTTCAGCTTGGTGCCCACGCCATCCGTGGTCGAAACAAGAATAGGGTCGCGGTAGCCTGCCGCCTTGAGGTCGAACAAGGCCCCAAAACCACCTATTCCCCCTTCCGCCCCTGGGCGCGCCGTGGCCTTGGCCAAAGGCTTGATGGCCTCAACAAGGGCATTTCCGGCATCAATATCGACGCCCGCCTCGGCATAGGGCCTGCGGCCTGAAAAAGCGGAATTGCTGGTTATGGTAACCTCCCCTAAGCTTGGCTATAACAGGCAGCAAGATAGCGGAAACGGGCACGTTTGCAATGCGACACCTTCTTATTCTTTTCCTTGTTCTCAGCCTTGGGTTTTTCAGCAGCCCGGCCCCTGCCCAAACCGAAGACGCTTCGGTTTACGAGGTCACAGACGTCGCCGCCGATGTCACCGCCGACAGCGCCGCGCATGCGCGCGAACAGGCGCTGGCACAGGCCCAACGCTCGGCTTTCGGACAGTTATTGGAACGCCTCGGTGTCGATGGCACCTCCTTCGCCACCCTGAGCGATGATGATATCGCCGAAATGGTTCAAAGCTTTGAAGTACAGAATGAGAAATCCTCGTCCGTCCGCTATCTGGGCACTTTCCGCGTACAGTTCAAACCGAACGCCGTGCGCGGCGTGCTGAACAATAAAAATGTCGGCTATACGGAAACGCGCGGGCAGCTGGTTGCCGTTCTGCCTGTCTTGATCAATCAGGGCCGTCCGGTCTTGTGGGAAGAAAGTACGGCCTGGCGCGCGGCCTGGGATGCAGGTGCGCATAATGGCGGTCTTGTTCCAATTGTTATCCCTGCAGGCGGATTGGACGACATTGCCGTCATCAGTACGCCGGAAGCCATCAGCGGCAAGGCGGAATCTCTTCAATCCCTTATGGGCAAATATCAGGCGGGCGGCGCTTTGGTCGCCGTACTGGACGGCGACCCAGGCAAGCCCGGCAGCGAGTTAAAGATCAATTTGCAGCGTTATGATTCCAACGGCAGCCCTCTGCCAACGGCCATTCTGAGCGTCACGGTTCCGGCGGATAAAAACGGCTCTGACACGGCACTCAAACAGGCTGTAAGGCAAGCGCGCCTCCAGCTTGAAAAGGATTGGAAAGAAGGCGCCAAAGGCGATGAGAAGGCTGTCGTTATCCAGGCGCCGGAGCCCGCGGCCTCACCCTCCACGCGTACCACACATTTGCCCGTGGTCGTTCCCATCCAGACCTTGGCCGAATGGGCACAGATCAAACGGCGCCTGACCAGCGTGCCCAGCATCATCCGCACCGAGGTCATCACGCTCATGCGCGGCATCACGCGAATTGAGATCGAGTTTCGTGGTACGGTCGAAGAGCTGGAAGATGCTCTGATGCAGCAGGATTTGTCCCTGAATCAGGATGGCGCCAACGGTTCATGGGTTTTGCAGGCTTTTGAACCCGACGCCCCTCTATAAGGCAGGAGAAAGATGTTTCGCCCTCAATCCCAAACACGCTTCTGGCTTCTGGCTCTGGTTGCTTTTGCCCTGGCCTTGTGGCTGCTCAAGCCCGTTCTTCTGCCTTTCGTTGCCGGGATGATCATCGCTTATTTCCTGAATCCCGTCGTGAATATCCTGTGGCGCCATAAAATTCCGCGCTGGCTGGGAACCTTTATTGTGTTGCTGGCTTTCGCTATTGGCGTAGCGCTCATCGTCACTCTGATTTTCCCTCTTCTGCAAAGCCAGATTGGCGCATTGATCGACGCCATCCCCGGCTATATCGGCAAAATACGCGCACATTATATGCCCTGGATGGAATCCTGGCTGGCGCGCTTCGCGCCAGAGGATGTTGAAAAGCTCCGCGGTGCAGCAGGCGAATCCGTCACGCAGGCCGCCGGATGGGCCGCCAAGCTGGTGCAGCAGATTGTCAGCGGCGGCTTTGCCCTGATCGACATTCTGGCCCTGTCCATCATCATGCCCATCGTGGCTTTTTACATGCTGCGCGACTGGCCGCGGCTGGTTGGTGTTATCGATACGCTTCTGCCGCGCCGCCATTACCAAGCCATTCAGGAACAGCTGAATGAAATCGACAATACGCTGTCCGGTTTTATTCGCGGACAGGCTTTGGTCTGTCTGGCGCTTGGGCTGATTTACAGCATAGGCCTGACTTTGGTGGGCCTGGATTACGGCGCGGCCATCGGCATCACGGCAGGCGTTCTCTCTTTCATTCCCTATGTCGGCACGATTTTCGGATGGGTGACGAGCGTCCTGCTGGCGTTTGTTCAATTCGATGACTGGACGCATATCGGCATGGTCGCGGGCGTTTTCATCATCGGCAATATTCTGGAAAGCTACATCCTGACGCCGCGTTTGGTCGGCAGTCGCGTCGGGCTTCATCCTGTCTGGATTCTTTTCGCCTTGCTGGCGGGCGCGAAGCTGATGGGCTTCACAGGCGTTTTGATTGCTGTGCCAACGGCGGCCATTCTGGGCGTTCTGACCCGCTTTGCCATGAGCCAGTACAAAAGCAGTTCTTTCTACAAAGACCCGCTGGCCCCCACCAAACCATGACGCGGCAGCAAACCCTGCCCCTCCCACACCGTGAAGCTTTGGGCGCCGATGACTTTCTGGTGACCGCAAGCAACCGCGAAGCCGCAGCCTGGCTGGATAAATGGCCGGACTGGCCCGCGCATTGTTTCATCTTGTATGGCCCGGCAGGAAGCGGCAAAACCCATCTGGCCCAGATGTGGCAAGCGCGCAGCCAGGCTCAGGCAATGACAGTGGCTGAGTTGACTTCGCAGGATGCCGGAAGCTTAACAGGCAACAACCACCCCTTGCTGATTGACGATGCCAGTAATATTGCTGGCAATCCGGACGCCGAAGAAGCTCTTTTTCATCTTTATAATTCGCTCCGCGAGAAGAAAAATTTCCTGCTGCTGACTTCCGCGCAGCCCCCTGCTCAATGGAATATTCAACTGGCCGATCTGCGCTCGAGGCTTCTGGCGGCACCCTGCGCGGCCATTGCTGCGCCGGATGATGAGCTTGTCTCGGCCATGCTTATCAAGCAGTTCCGCGACCGCCAGATCACGCTCGGCATGGATGTGGTGGATTATCTTCTCCCGCGTATCGAACGGACGCCTGCCGCCATACGCGACCTTGTCAACGCTCTCGACAAGGCCTCTCTGGCGGAAGGACGACGTATTACCGTCGCCTTGGCGCGGCGTTTCCTTGAGGATCAAGGCTTTCTTCTTTCCTGAATAAACCAATAACCTCCTCCCCGCTTGCGGGGAGGAGGCGAAAAGTTGGTCTTGCGGCAGCAAGACCTTAGTTTTCGCTGGAGGGGCCAATCTTCACCAAGCCCTCCCCTAACCCCTCCCGCAAGCGGGAGGGGGATTTTATTTGACTAAACGATGCTCTAGGATTGCTTCTATGCTGCGCCATATCGCCTGGTTCAACAAAGCACCCATCGAACCCTGCCCGGAAGGGGGGCTAACCTCGCCCGACCCCGTCGTGCAGCGGCGCTATCTCATTCCAGCGCGTAAATTGGAAGAGTTAGGCGTGGAATGTTCGGTCTTCGGCAATCTGCAGGATGCCGACCCGGTACAGGTCAGCCAGCATCTGCAAAAGCTGGAAACCGATATTGTGGTTGTCGGCGATATTTCCGGCTCTTCACGGCTGGAACTGGCTCGCGCCGCCAAACATCTTGGCTGTTATGTCATCGCCGATTTTGGGCATGCCAGCGGCGTCACATCCGATTTCGTCCAGCTTGCGGAAATGGCCGATCAAGTCGTGGCGGCAACGCCCGAAGCGGCCGCTTTGGCTTTAAAGGAAACAGGCTCGCCAACGGCGGTTATCCCGGATTGCAGCGAGGGGGGAAATGGTGCGACCTCAGCCGCTGCCGTAGCCCAGCTATGGCTGGATTGTTTCAAGAAGCTGAAGCTTAAGCCGCCAGCTTCCGCCAATACCAATTTACCGGAATAGCGAGGCAGGAGTTCAGTTGCCGCTTAGGCGACGTCCTGAATTTGTTCCTGCGTGGTCTGCAGATTCTGCGCCACTTCCTTCATGTTCGCAGGAGCACCTTGCTGGCCACCTTCCGCGCGGGCGCGGGCGATGTGCGGCATGAGCTCTTGCAGCTCAATGAAGTTATCGGCCTGACGGCGCAGTTCATCGGCCACCATCGGCGGCGAGGAACGCATCGTGCTGACAACGCTGACGCGAACGCCTTTGCGCTGCACAGCTTCGACCAGGCGGCGGAAATCGCCGTCGCCGGAGAAGATGATGATGTGTTCGACATTCTCGGACATTTCCATCACATCGATGGCAAGTTCGATGTCCATGTTGCCCTTGATCTTGCGGCGACCGAACGCGTCGGTGAATTCCTTGGTCGGCTTGGTGACCATCGTGTAGCCGTTATAGTCCAGCCAATCCACCAGCGGGCGGATCGGTGAATATTCTTCGTTTTCGATCAGCGCGGTGTAGTAGAAGGCGCGCACCAGACGACCGCGTCCGGCAAACACTTCCAGCAGGCGGCGATAATCGATATCAAAGCCCAGACCTCTGGCGGCGGCGTAAAGATTGGCTCCATCAATGAAAAGAGCAGAACGTTCTTCTTTATAAAAAATCATTGTTTCCTCTGTGTGTGCCTATTGTTAAGAAATTGAAGAGCAGCCGATCTTGAGATTAACCTGCGTGTGATCGGGGCGGTCAGTACACCCGCTACCCAAAAAAGGCAACGAAAAAATTAACAACCCGATTTAACTTTTTTTAAAATACGCGATACGCAGATTTTCTACAAGTCTTCGTTTCAGTTTCATCACCTATGTGATTATTCGGGAATGCAATTTCAAGACTTTACAGAGGATTGCAAAAACATGTAGTGTGCGCCCGGATTTCGAGCAGTTCTCCAGAACAGGTAATTACTTTTTGTTCTTGGGTAACAGCTTTTTCAGCTAACCATGAAGGATAGAAAATGGCTCGCGTAACAGTTGAAGATTGTGTGTTGCAGGTTCCCAATCGCTTCGATTTGGTGATGCTTTCCGCGCACCGCGCACGCGCATTGACCTCAGGCGCCGAGCTGAAAGTCGAACGTGACCGCGATAAAAATCCGGTCGTCGCCCTGCGCGAAATCGCTGAACAGCGGCTGGAACTGGGCGGATTGGAAGAATCCCTCATCAAAAGCCTGCAAAAACGCATTGAGCCCGATCAACCGGAAGAAGAAGTGGTTGAATTGATGGCTGGCGAACAGCAAAGCTGGATTACGGGCAATGATGAGGATGAAGCCGAAGGCGAAGCAGAATTCAGCGGCGATGAAGAGGAAGCAGCCGTTGAAGAAGGTGAATTTAATCTTAACAAGAATTCTTTTGAGGATGCACAACCAATTGACTGATCAACTTACAGCAACCATGTTACAATAAAACTATTTCGATATCTGACAGTTAGATATTTATTATCGAGTTTGCCCTGTATGACTCAATTTGCTACTGCCCTTTTCGACAATGACGGCTGTCTTATCGACAGTGAACATCTTCATTTTCAAGCCATAGACGCTGTTACCACGGAACATGGTGGTGGTCACATATCAACCCATGAATGGTGGGAACATTGTTCAGGCAAAGGACACAAAGCCATATATACGTGGCTTACAGGGAAAACGCCTCGATTTGGCCATGCTATATCGGAAAATGATTTTACCCGTATATGCTTGGCTAGTTACGAAAGACTGATCGATATCGGCCTGTTGCGAATTAAACCAGGAATGATGGAAGTCTGCCAAAGAATACAAAAAACTGGAATACCAATGGCTACCGTATCAAACACACTTCATGATACTGTCGTAAAGGGGTTTAATAGTGTTGGCCTTTTACCCTATATGCAAGCGATTATATGTCCTGATGATTTACCGATAGGAATGCTCCGAAAACCTTCGCCAGCCCCCTGGATATATGCCGCTCGCAAGCTATGTGGCGGATCCGTCAAGATGACCAATGTGCTGGCATTTGAAGACTCGGGTGCTGGTGTTTGGTCTGCATATGTCGCCCGTTGTAGGGTTCATCAGATCCGTTATCATCTCTTTGAAAGTGAAAAGTATGTAGCCCCCGCCAATCCTTGTGCTGTCACTCACTCCGCGACTCCGACTCAGCTGTTGTTAGCTATGGACAAACTCTTTCCTTGTTAAGGATACAAAATCCCCATTTTGAATTGAGCTAAAGCATTTTGCACATGGCGTTGAGTCGCAACCCATCACCATGAGCAATTATATTACATTGGTTACATATATTTTTTATTATAATTTCTCGAGTCGTATTTTTCCGGGTCTTTTATGCTGAGGCAAAAACCCATTTGAAATCAATAAGTAAAACTCAGAGATCCAGTTTCTTATCCCCAGAAAAGAAACAAATTCTTATAGAAAAAAGGAAATTCGGCGTTGACAGCCCAGGTCGATCAGAACATCTTCCCGTCCACATTCCCTGAAATTGCCCATAGGTTATAGCTTGCTTCGATCAAGACTTGGTTTTGCCCGTTCCAATTCTTTGCGGGCCCCTGCAATAACTCCGCTTCTTCTTGCCGCAGCCTTGGCCCTGGTGGTTGGGGTGTTTGGCCATTATGCGAGCATGGGCGATGATACGGCTGCTCCTGCTGTGCAGAACACATTGCAGACCCTGTCGAAATCCGCCCCTGCGCAGGCGCTGTCCCATGCGCGTTCGGGCATCGCCCGGGTTCTGGAGCCCAAGCCGGAAGCTGTTAGCCGTCAGGCCGAGCTGGAAAGCGGCCAGACCTTTGCCGAACTTTTGAATGAATCGGGCGTCAGCCAAGCCGACGCTACCGCCACCATGAACGCCCTGAGCAAGGTCTATGATCTGCGCCGCCTGCGAGCCGGACAGGAAATAATGCTTTTCTTCAGCCGCTCGGCTCAGAAAGAAACTTTCAGTGGCGCGGTCTTCCAGCCGGAAACCACCCGTGAGATATCCATCGCACGCAATGCCGAGGGCACCTTCGCCGCCAATGCGCGTGTGCTGCCTGTCATACGGCATCGCATGGCGGCGCAGGCTGAAATCCGCTCCTCGCTTTACGAAGCAGGCAGCCAGGCCAATATTCCCCGCGGCATTATGGCTTCGCTGATCCGTATCTATTCCCACGATGTCGACTTCCAGCGCGACATCCACCCCGGCGACCGTTTTGAAGTTCTGTATGATCAGCCTATGACCGAAAACGGCGCACCTGTCGGCGAAGGCGCAATTATTTATGCCGCCCTGAATGTCGGCGGCAAGGTGAAGCCCGTTTACCGCGTCGTCTTCAATGACAAGACGGTCGATTATTTCGATGAAAAAGGCCGCAGCATCCGCCGCGCCCTCCTCCGTACGCCCGTCGCTGCCGCCCGCATTACCTCGGGCTTCGGCATGCGCATGCATCCCATCCTGGGCTACAGCAAGATGCACCAGGGCATCGATTTCGGCGCCGCGACCGGAACCCCCATTTTCGCCGCAGGTAGCGGTGTCGTGCAGGAAGCCGGATTCAAGAGCGGTTATGGCCGTTATGTCCGCATCCGCCACAATGGCAGCCTGTCGACCGCCTATGGCCATATGAGCCGCTTCGCACAAAACATGCATCGCGGCGCACAGGTTAATCAGGGCGATGTTATTGGCTATGTCGGCATGTCAGGCCGCGCGACAGGCCCGCATCTGCATTATGAAGTGCAGGTCAGCGGCCGCCAGGTAAACCCCATGAGCATCAACCTGCCGACCGGACGTATTCTGGAAGGCAAGATGCTGGCGACCTTCAAGCAGGGTCTGGGAACGATCAAAAAAGAATTCGCCTCGCTGCTGCCCAACAAAAACGCCGAACCGCAAGGCTTCATCCAGGCTTCAGGCCGTAAACTGGCCTTCCCCGCCGCCAAGAAGAACCCAAGCTGCGGTTTACGGGGTGGGTGCTGAAGCTGTAAGGCTCCGGCTTGCGTCGATTGTATAAACAGGCACAGCAGGCTGCGGAGATTTCTCCGATTTACCGCCTTCAATAAGAGTCAAATGGCGTTTATTGTGACGTCCATTCTCGCGATATTTTTCCATACCTAAGATTTCTGCAAGATAATTTCTAGCATAGTAAAGCCTAGACATTACGGTTCCCTTGGGAATGTTTAACATCTCAGCAATTTCTTCGTAGCTAAAATCCGAAACTAGTAGTTCCACGACGCGGCGATGGTCTTTAGTGAGACACGCCACAGCTCTTTTCCAAGGTGCAAGCTCCGCTGCCTCTATAAGATGTTCCAAAGGCCCATTTGCGGGGCTGGAGCAAGAATCATATATATCGGCTTCCTCGCCACCCTCCGTCGATAAATAAGTAACAAATTCTGGATGACGTTTTCTTGCTCTCTCTTCGTCCAAAAGAGTATTATACGCTATTCTATAAAGCCACCCATAAACGCTACTCCTGCCTTCAAAACTGTCCAAACTTCTCAATGCCTTCAAAAAAGTAGCTTGAAGAATATCTTCAGTGCGTTGTTTATCGCCGCGGCAAAGCTTATAGAACCTGCTGCGAAGGTTTCCCTGACATTCTTCAACCGCTTGCGCAAATTCATCTTTCGTCAATGGCATATATCCCCGCTTATGATGAGCTATAATAAAAACACATTCTTCAATAAGCGTGACATGCAAGAAAAAAGACGGCAAGCCAGAATCGTCTAAACCGCCACCGAGTCGTAAAGGCCGTGACTATCAATCATAAATATGATTAAATCGGTTCGACGGCATAGAATTACCTGCCAAGATTCAACTTCCGGTAGCTTAGCGCTTCGGCGATATGGACGCGCTGCACCGCTTCCGCACCCGCGAGATCGGCCAGGGTACGCGCTACGCGCAGGACGCGATGATAACCGCGGGCAGACAATTTTAACTGTTCGGTCGCTTGGGTGAGCAAGGCTCGGCCCGCCTGATCGGGCGCAGCTACCTGCTCAAGCAATTCTCCATCTGCCTCAGCGTTTGTGCGCGGAATGGGCGTATTCGTCTGATTGTCATTAGCTAGTTTTTTATAACGCTCTGCCTGCGCCGTACGGGCAGCGGCAATGCGCGCAGCGACGGCCGCCGTATCCTCGCGCGGCGGCGGCAGGCTGAGGTCGGTGGCACTGACGGCAGGCACTTCCACATGGCAATCGATACGGTCGAACAGCGGACCTGAGATTTTCGACTGGTAATCCACGGCGCATTTCGGCGCACGGCCACAGGTTTGCGCCGGATCGTCAAGATGACCGCAGCGGCAGGGATTCATCGCCGCGATCAATTGCACCCGCGCCGGATAGGTCACATGATGGTTGGCGCGGGAGACAACCGCCCTGCCCGTCTCCAAAGGCTGTCGTAAAGCTTCCAGCGTCGGCCGCTGAAACTCCGGCAATTCATCGAGGAACAGCACACCATTATGCGCCAGCGAAATCTCCCCCGGCTTGGCGCGCATCCCGCCGCCCACCAAGGCAGGCAGTGATGCCGAGTGATGCGGGTCGCGGAACGGCCGACGGCGCAGCAATTTGCCGTCTTCCAGCAAGCCCGCCAGCGAATGGATCATGGAAACTTCCAGTGCCTCATCCGGCGCCAGCAACGGCAACAGGCCCGGCAGGCGCGACGCCAGCATGCTCTTGCCCGAACCCGGCGGGCCGATCATCAGCAGATTATGGCCACCCGCCGCAGCAACCTCGAGTGCACGTTTGGCGCTTTCCTGTCCCTTGATGTCGCGGAGGTCGGCAAAGGCCCCATCCCCGCTCTGCATCCTCGGTTCAGGCCGACCCAACACCTGCGTGCCCTTAAAATGATTGATGAGGGCCAGCAGCGAAGGCGCTGCGAGAACCTCTAAATCTCCCGCCCAAACAGCCTCACCGCCGTTCCTGACCGGGCAAATCAGACCCCGGTTATGGGCGCTGGCTGTCACGGCGGCAGGCAGAACCCCGGCCACGGGCGACAGGGCTCCGTCCAGTGCCAGTTCACCCAGCGCCGTATAGCGGGCCATTTCTTCCTGAGGCAGCACACCCATCCCGGCCAGCAGGGCCAGAGCGATGGGCAGATCAAAATGTGAGCCTTCCTTGAGCACATCGGCAGGCGCGAGATTGACGGTAATGCGTCGCGCGGGCAGCGCAAGGCCAAGCGCAAACAAAGCCGCGCGGACACGCTCGCGGCTTTCGGCGACTGCCTTGTCTGGCAGGCCAACAAGATTGAAGCACACCACACCCGCCGACATCTGGACCTGAACGTCGATGTCGAGGGTT
The DNA here is from genome assembly GCA_033763555.1 of Alphaproteobacteria bacterium. GTDB lineage: Bacteria > Pseudomonadota > Alphaproteobacteria > UBA9219 > UBA9219 > JALYJG01. The sequence continues at coordinate 70,110 of JANRKK010000039.1, forward strand.
TTCGTGCCTTCAAACGCAACCGTAGAAATACGGGCAACCAAGGGAGATGGCCTTCAGGAGGGAATACTTGTGTATTCTGGTAGCACTTCAGGCACTGCAAGCCAAGGTTGTCGTAACCGCCTGCTAGCCTTTGATTTGCCCCGTTTTTGCCAGCGCGCGGGCATGAACGCTCAGGACGCTGAGGAAACCTTCGGAATCCTTGTGGTCGAAGGTGCCTTCGGCTTCCATCGAACCGTCATTGGTGAAAAGCGAATGCGGCGCATCCAACGTCGCGACATAGGACACATTCCCCTTATAGAGGGACACTTTCACTGTGCCCGTCGCTAGAGTAGCGGTTTCTTTGATCGCCTTGCGCGCCATACGCGTGGCGACATCATTCCAGTAGCCCTGATAAAGCTGCTTGGTGATGGTCAGCGATAGACTGTCAAATAATTCCCGCGAACGACGGTCGAGAATAAGCTGCAACAGGAACGCGTAGCACATGCCGAGCAATTCCATGCCGGGCGCTTCATACACACCACGCGACTTCACGCCGACAAAGCGGTTTTCGACAAGATGCAGCCCGATACCGACGCCATGCTTGCCGCCGATCTGGTTCGCCAGCGTCATCGCCTGAAACGCATCGACCGACTTGCCATTGATACTGACGGGCGAACCCTTCTCAAACCGCACGGTGAATTCTTCTGGCTTCTCCGGCGCGTCCTTGGGCCAGACGCCCATTTCCGGCGTGACGAATTGCGCGGGCGTCGAGAGCAGTTCCAGCTTACCGCCCTCATGTGTCAGGCCGAGGAGATTGGCATCGGTTGAATAGGGTTTCTCACGCGAGGCTTTGATCGGCAGGCCGTGCTGCTCGCAATATTCGATCATCTGGATACGACCGCCGAAGCGGTTGAGGAACGCCTCATCGCGCCAGGGCGCATAAACACCAAAGCTCGGCTCCAGCATGTTGGTGATGAGCTGAAACCGCACCTGATCATTGCCGCGGCCTGTCGCACCATGGCCCAGAACTTTCAAGCCACGCTTTTTCATCTCCGGCAGGATGCCAGCGGCTGTCACCTGTCGCCCGAACGGCGTCGTCACCCAATAGCGACCTTCGTAACAGGTTTGCGCCTGGATGCCCTCAATACCGATCTCGGCCATTTCCTTGTGCAAAGGCACGCCGACGAAATCGACCGCGCCGCAAGCACGCATGCGCTTCTCAATCGCGCCGAAATCGGTTTCATCCGGCTGCGCCAGATCAGCCGTGAAGCAGACGACCTTGACGCCCTGCTCGGTCAGCCAATGGGTGATTGTGCAGCTGTCGAGCCCGCCCGAGGCGGCGAAAGCGATGGTTTGGCCTTTCAGGTCTTTGACGTTCATTTCACGGTTCCATAGATGTTTCGGGTGATCAAAAGTCTTTTCTGCTATCGAAATTACGGCTAGTTTTGTCAAGCTTTAAAAGAATCTCGTTCCGGTTTCCGCGGCCCTTTCATGCGCCTGAAGTCTTTTCACGGCCCCAGTTTGAATGACGCCATGCGCCTTGTGCGTGAGGCTTTGGGCGATAACGCCATCATCGTGGCCACCCGCGACGATGAAATGGGCGGCGTGCGCGTCACCGCCGCCATCGACGACCCGCCACCTGCTTCGGCTGCACCTGCAACGGCATCGGCAGCCTTGCCGGAAGTGCCGGATGGTTCCGAAGCGCTGGAAACCATTGCCGAAGCCCTGACCCGACATCAGCTGCCGCATCATCTGGCTGAGCGGCTGATGGCAACGGCCACACAATTCGCCAATGACGACCCCGTGCTGGCGCTCGGCGCTGCTTTTGATACGCATTTCAAGTTCCAGCCGATTGTGGAAGAGAAGCCGGGCAAGCCGCTGATCCTTGTCGGGCCGCCGGGCGCGGGCAAAACCCTGTGCATCGCCAAACTTGCAACGCGGGCGGCAATGGCAAAAAGACCCGTCACCGTCATCAGCACAGATTTTGAACGCGCAGGCGGCATGGAGCAGCTGGCAGCTTTTACCCGCCTGCTCAAGCTTAATCTGGTTGAGATCGAGGATGCCCATGCCCTGCGCGAAATGGTCAATATGCAGCAAGGCAGTCATATTTTTGTCGATACACCCGGCGGCAATCCTTTCAACGAGGCCGAAAAGAAACAGACACAGGATTTGGTCAAGGCCGCGGGTGGCGACGCGACACTCGTCCTGCCCGCAGGATTGGATGCTGCCGAAGCGCTGGAAATGGCGCAGACTTTCCGCAGCATCGGCGCTGTGCGTATTCTGCTGACGCGGCTGGATATGGTGAAACGTTTCGGCAGTGCCCTGCATGTAGCGTTCGAGGCGCAATTGCCTCTGGCGAATTTCAGCGCCTCGGGCAAAGTGACCGAACCGCCCGCGCCGCTTAACCCCGTGGCACTGGCGAGGTTGGTGCTTTACGGCACAACAGCCAGCGAGCAAGCCCAAAACCGCAACACAGCGGCAAAGTCAGCGGGATAAAGCACGAGGCACAGAATGCAGGTGTCCGGTGCGTATACGTTGAAGACGCGAGGAAACATGTTCAATGGGCCTTTGAGGGCTTAACGAAGCCAGAGCTTTTTGAAATGAGTCCTGATCGACCAAGTTTGTCCCCGCAGTTTCCCTAGCAATATCAGATGCCTCAATAAGTCGCCGGAAGTTTTTGGGGTCTAATTGCTCATCAGAATGCATCTGGTGAACAAGGTTTAAAAATTCTGCCAAATCATCAATATCCAAAGGCTTGTTGCAAATTAAAACCAAGGGAGTTTTTTGAAGAGAAAAGAAGGCATCATCGAAATATGCCGCCTCTGTTAAATGGGCGAGCTGAATGATATCAACAATCATTAACTCCGGCTGTAGGCAACCGTGCTTTGTTGCCGTTTCTAAATCCACTTCACAATCTCGCAAGACGGCAAAAGTTTTTCCAAGAGGCGAACATACGGAATCCAGATGCTGTTCATGGCATTCCCGCATGGAGCGGCGCGGAACTGAGATGATCTGAGTCATGGGCTATGTCTTTTGGCTTGCGATTAGAGCCTATGATTAGCCCCGGTTTGTCTGGCCCTGACGGGCGAAGGCTTCTTGGCCTTACTATGCTCTAAACCAGCGAGCGCCGCCTCAAATATTTCCATTGTTACGGGTTGCGTCCCTGCCGCTTCTTTGGCGGCATCGAATGCCGCAGAAAGTTTTTTATAGTTTTCTGGATCGAATTGAGCATCAATAGACATACAATGAATTATATTCATATGTTTTCCGGCACCAGTCCTCAAACCACCAGCCCGGAAACTTCCCTCACCGCCGACAACAATCGTTGGCACATGCTGGAAGAAAGCAAGTTTGGGATCCTGATAAGACAGCTTAACAACTGCATCAAGACAACCGAAATCAACAATAGCCAACTCCGGCCCTACGCGGCCATTATCAGTTGCGATGTCAACTTCGCCCCCTGTTAAGTCACGCATAACATAGACTGTCTTGCCAGATGTTTCGTGAACGGCTTGCAAGCCTTTTTGATGGCAATCCCTTGCGAAAGGATGGCCTGTAAGCGAAATAATTTGCGCCCCTATACACAAGGATGGTCTTGCACGGGCAATATCCAGACTGTCTAAAGCAGCCTGAAACATTTCCCGAGTTATCTTACCTTCTCCTGCGCACAATTTTGCACCGTCGAAAGCTTGAATTAGCCTGCGAAAATTGTCTGGCTCCATCTGTTCAAGTGGGGGCATAATATGAATAACGTTTGATTGCTGCCCAAGAATATATTCTATTTGCGCCTGCCGCATAGCAGATGATGACTTCATCGCTCCGGAAGCAATAAGAATAACAGGCGTCTTAGACGTCACCGAGCATGGGGGTTTATCCACCCATTGATTTAAGGTGACGAACCACGAATTATCCAGAATAAGCAATTCTGGAGGTTCAGCCTTCTGCATCACATAATGAAAACTGCGATCAACATGAAATTCCCTGTCTGTTCCTTGCAGGACTTCTCTGAGTCCTTTCTCATGGGCTTGAAGAAAAAGGTCTTCGCCAAACGGAAGTGAAATAATCTGCGGCATATGTTCCTCCTAAAGTTGAAATGAAGTCGGTAAGTAAATTTTGTGAGTGTTAGGCGGGGCTCCACCAAGGCCACTGCCGCGCTGACCGCCGTCACGTCGAGATACTTCCGCTGCCGCAGCTTTTATTGTTTTTTTGACCATATACCCCACCAAATATACACGCCCTAACCTTGGATGGCGAAGCTAACAGCAAAAATCAGCGTGCTGCAAGATCGAGCTATGGTTAACATGCCTCATATTCCACAATCTTAGGTAGCGGCTTTGCGAGAAAGCATTTTGTTGTCAGATTAACCTTGACCCGCCCGGTATTGATGAAGGATTTTACCGCAGACGCACACACATTCATGTGGTTTCAAAGGGCCATATTTTGAAAGAACAAGTAATGGAAAATGAAAAGAAAACAGAAAAACTGATTGTTAAAATCGGCACAGAAGCCATGGGTGCAGATAAGGGACCGCCCGACCTGGCTATTCTTGGGCCAATTGTTGATCAAATGGCGACTCTTAAGAAACAGGGTCATAGAATTCTTCATGTGGCATCAGGCGCTGTCGGTATAGGCCGAGCCCTTGTTTCTAAAATGCCTTCGGACCTTCAGGATTATCTGGATTGCTGTGACCCCATCGTAGCCAAGCAGATTTTTGCCAGTTATGGGCAGCACATTCTTATGGGCACATACCAACAATTGCTACAGCCTCATAACATGTTGGCAGCCCAAGCCCTTGTGTCCCAGCACAACCTTTCCTCACCCCGCAACCACTCGTACCACACGACAGCGCGCGCTGTTACGACAGCAAAAGCCGCTCCCCACACTTTGCCCATCATAAATGAAAACGATACCACGGAGGTCACAGAACTGATGTACACCGACAATGACGGTGTAGCAGGCCTTCTGGCTTGTATAACTTATGCTGATCGATTGATTGTCATATCGACATCCGGCGGTGTCTATGACCGCAATCCAGATCAACCGGGAGCCCGGTTACTGTCCACTATTGATGCCAACAAATGGCCCAAGATAAATACTGATGGTAAATCCGGTTCAGGCACTGGTGGAATGAAAAGTAAGCTTGATGTCATTAAAAAATGGGTAGCTCCCAACGGGATAATTACACACATTATAGGCCCCAAAGACTCAATTATGGATGTCCTAGAGGGTAAATCTGTTGGAACAACTATTCTCCCCAAACATCAAGATTCTGCAGTACCTGCTCGTTCCGCCGGAGCAAATGGCCGTCGAACGATTCTGCCTGTCCGTTTGGGCGTTTTACAGATATAATCTCTAAGACTTCATATTCTTAAAAACCCTGCTACAACAGGCGCATGAGCGTTCTTGTTCGCATCGCGCCGTCGCCCACAGGGTTGCTGCATATCGGCAATATCCGCGCGGCTTTGTTCAACTGGCTGTTCGCCCGGAAGCTTGGCGGCAAATTCATGCTGCGCCTGGACGATACCGACCGCGAGCGTTCCACACAGGCTTTTGCCGAGGCAATCGAGCGCGACCTGACATGGCTGGGCCTGAACTGGGATATTTTCGCGCGGCAGTCCGACCGCCTCAACCTCTACACCGCTGCACTGGAAAAATTGAAGGTGTCGGGCCGCGTCTATCCCTGCTTTGAGACGCAGGCGGAGCTCGACCTCAAGCGCAAGACGCAGCTGGGCCGTGGGTTACCGCCCGTCTATGACCGCGCCGCGCTGAAGCTTGATGACGCCGCGCGCAGCAAACTCATCGCTGAAGGCCGCAAGCCGCACTGGCGCTTCAAGCTCGACCCCGCCGATGTGGTGTGGGAGGACGCGGTGAAGGGCACCAAGAAATTTGCTGGAGCGTCACTGTCCGACCCGGTTCTGGTACGCGAGGATGGCGTGCCGCTTTATACCTTCTGCTCGGTCGTCGATGATGTGGATTTCGGTGTCACGCATGTGATCCGCGGCGAAGATCATGTCACCAATACCGCCGTACAGATTCAGATCTGGCATGCGCTGAGCGACAAACCGCCGCCGATTTTTGCGCATTTC
>JANRKK010000040.1:0-17897 GCA_033763555.1 Alphaproteobacteria bacterium
CAATCTTGCCTTTGCCTTCATCGCCCCATTGGGCCCCAACCACCGCGACGTTTTTCATGCCTTTATCCCGAGCACATTAAAAAACGTCATTCCGGGTTATCCTCCCCGAATGACGTTTTTGTTTAGCGTAATTTCGCTGTAATTCAAGCCGTTTTCTGTTCTGCCTCATCTTCGGCGGAAACCCCGTCACCGGGCATTTCCAAGCCCAGATTCCACAGTTTTTCTACGGTATCCCGCGCCAACTGCCGCCAGCGCTCGGCCTGCGACTGGCTGGACTGAAAAGCCTGCTCAAGCTCGCCAGCCCGGCGGCGCCAAAGCTCCAATTCGACACCCTGCGCCTGCATATCGGCCTGCACATCGTCGAGCTTCTGCCGCAGCAGGGCGATCTGCACTTCCAGATTCATCGAAGAACCAGAAAACAGCGAAAAACTACGACCCGATGTTTTGGGTTTGTGGGTAGAGGCGGCACGCGCCAAATCGCCAAAACTCAACCCGTCACGCGACAGCATCTGCCGTGCTTTGCGAACGGCCACAATGGCTTCAGCTTCATGCGTGGAATCCGCAAGGGCCAGAACCTTGTCAAGCTGATCAGGGGTGCGCCGATCCATGCCTCCGGCCTACACGAAGGCGGGCGATTCGGGTAGAGAAAGACTCAATAAGACTATCAGGCGAGGCTATTTTCAGAGGATAGGGGCTCGACTCTGACAACGGCAGGCCGATGTGCGTCTTCCTGAATATTAAAATAATTCCACCTCTTGAGCGATGAAGCATCAGCAAACCGCCGCGCACCATATCCTTTTCCCTCGATGACCACCGTCTCAGCCAGTTCATAAAATGCCGCAGGCACAATGCTACTCGCTTCTGGACCGTCGATATTTCTCAAAATGCAATCCGCATCACCACGCGAGTTAAACGGAGAAGATGAAATCTCAGGCGGGACATAAGTATGGTTATCGGAAGGCAACGGCATAGAAAAACCAAGATCAGTTGTTTGCTCCGTCAAAGCCTGCAAAGAAGTTGCGACATCGCGCGTATGAAAGGCGACCGCAAGCATAACAGAATCCGGATCATCGCCTACGGTTGCAAAACGGTGCGGGCATGCGCCATTGAAATGCAACAAATGCAAATGGTCTTTTTTGAAAACATAACGCTCACCTTCACACGTTCGGTTTAAATCGCGCGGTAAAATATCGACAACACCGTCGGCACCACGTGGAAGCAAAAGAATATAGCGTTCGCTAGCCTTCATGCCATCATCGGCGTGTGTATGGGGAACCTGTATCGTTCTAAAGCCCTCGAACCAACAGCCGCCATTATAAGGCTGGGGGGTCGGAAGAGGTTGCCGGATCGTATGCACCCATTCACCAAATTCATCAGGCAAAAGACCTTGAAGATGGCTCTCCATAATGCCAGCCAAAATATGTACCGATTCATCGTCCGGCTTTAGAATTCTGACATGACCAAGCTGTGGCGTTTTTTGTTCGATCATTTTAACCGCGTCCTCATCGGCGGAATAATAACAAAAACAGGGCCACTCCAACAATGACATCAATATTTTCATATAAAAATAGGACAGTTAGCAGGCGTCTACGCAACCGGAAGCAGCCCTTCCCGCTCGGCAGCCAACTTCATGTTTTTCTGGAGCTTTTCAAAGGCGCGAACCTCGATCTGGCGCACGCGCTCGCGGCTGACGCCGAAACGCTGGGATAAGTCTTCCAGAGTTGCCGGATTCTCCGTCAGGCGGCGTGCGGTGATGATGTCGCGTTCGCGCGCATTCAAGCCTTCCATCGCCTTGGTCAGAAGCCTTTGGCGACGTTCCATTTCCTGCGTCGCGCCGAGGCGGACATCCTGCCCGTCACCCTGATCCACCAGCCAATCCTGCCACTCACCATCCCCTTCACCGTCACGACTGAGCGGCGCATTCAGCGACTGATCGCCGCCACCCGACAGGCGGCGGTTCATATTAACCACTTCTTCCTGAGAGACATCCAACCGCTCGGCAATCTCGCTCACTTGCTCAGGCGAAAGATCGCCCTCTTCAATGGCTTTCATTTCGCCTTTGAGGCGGCGGAGATTGAAGAAGAGTTTTTTCTGCGCGGCGGTTGTACCGATTTTCACCAGTGACCAGGAGTGCAGGATATATTCCTGAATGGCGGCGCGTATCCACCACATGGCATAGGTGGCGAGGCGAAAACCGCGCTCCGGATCGAATTTCTTCACCGCCTGCATCATGCCGACATTGCCTTCGGCGATCAGATCGGCCAGCGGCAGGCCATAGCCGCGATAACCCCGTGCAATCTTGGCGACCAGGCGCAGATGGCTGGTCACCAGCTTGTGCGCTGCGTCCAGATCACCATGCTCTTTCCAGGATTTGGCGAGGATATATTCCTCATCCTTATCCAGAATGGGGAATTTCTGAATCTCGCGCAGATAGACGGCGAGATTGCCTTCGCCTTTGAGAACGGGGAGGTTTCTGACGGGAGCGCTCATGGCCATGTCCTTAGCATTTCTGAGCGCACAAAAGGGCAAGATTATGCCCTTTGCCACCCTCTATTCTAATGCCTTGAAGTCAAAGGTTATTTTTTGCCGCTCTCAAGGTTGCGCAAAAGAGCCGCCATATCCTTCGGCAAAGCCGATGTAAATCGCATTGTTTTGCCTGTGCGCGGATGCTGAAACTTCAACTCCATGGCATGTAACGCCTGCCTTGGAAAAATCTTGGGCTTCTGCCCGCCATACACTGTATCGCCAACAACGGGATATTTGCGGTGCGCCAGATGAACGCGAATTTGATGCGTCCGCCCGGTTGCCAGTGTGCATTCCACAAGGCTTGTCTCATCGAGTATTTTGATAACTTTATAATAGGTCAGAGCGGACCTGCCTTTACCAATAACGGCCATTTTCTTGCGGTCGCGCGGATGGCGGCCTATGGATGCTTCGATGCTGCCGACCTTAGGCACCGGATGCCCCCAAACCAGCGCCTGATAAATGCGGCTTAAACTGCGATCAGCAAATTGCTTTGTAAGCCCCTGATGCGCGAGGTCATTTTTGGCGACGACCATCAGGCCACTCGTGTCCTTATCCAGTCGATGCACGATGCCCGGACGCATAACGCCGCCGATGCCGCTGAGGCTCTTGCCGCAATGGGCCAACAGCGCGTTCACCAGCGTCTGATCACGATTGCCCGGCGCCGGATGCACCACCATGCCGGGTGGCTTATCGATCACCAGTAGATCCTTGTCTTCAAAAACCACCTTGAGTGCCATCTTCTGCGCCTTGGGCACAGCAGATTCCGGCGGCGGCAGTTTCACATGATACGACTCGCCGCTCCTGACCTTGCGGCTGCCGCTGGAAACCACCTTGCCGGAAAGGCTTACATGCCCATCTTCGATCAGAGCCTGAAGCCGAGCGCGCGAAAAGGCAGGCATCTGTTCTGCCAAAAGCACGGTCAAAACCTTGTCCAGCCGCTGCCCCTGCAAGGCAAGTGGTATCGCCAGTTTGAGAAGAGTTTTGTTAGCCATAATTCGCGTCCCCGCCCTGTCTTGAATACCCGATAAATCCGCCCTGTTTTTGCCCCAGTTTGGAAGCATATTAAGCTGCATGGGCTTGAATCTTCTGAGAATCTTGGCTCGGTTGCAACTGGCCCCTTGTTTACTATATCTTTAAGGAGATCATCCATCATGATGCATTGCGGTAAAGTTCGAGAATCGCCTCGCGCCCAAGGCCTCCTGCATCATCCCAAGGCCCCACAGGCTTGAAAGGCTAATGTTTTGAATAATTTTGGAAAAAATCTTGCGCTTTTGATCGTCATCGGGCTCCTGCTCGCGGCGCTGTTCAACATGTTCCAGGGCCCCGGCAGCGCGCCCGCCCAGGCCATGATGCCCTTCAGCGAATTCATGGCGCGCGTAAGCGAAGGCAAGGTCGCCGACGTCACCATCAAAGGACATGTGGTCAATGGCCATCTGACCGAAGGCGGCACGGCTTTTTCGGCCTATCTGCCTGCCGACACCAACATCACCGATAAATTGCTGGCCAAGAATGTGAAGATCATCGCGCAGCCGGATGACCGTGATGCGCCCACTTTCTGGAGCATTATTATCAACTGGTTCCCGATGCTGCTGCTGATCGGCGTGTGGATTTACGTCATGCGCCAGATGCAGGGCGGCGGCGGGCGCGCCATGGGCTTTGGTCGCAGCCGTGCGCGGATGCTGACGGAAAAGACGGGCAAAGTGATGTTCGAGGATGTCGCGGGCGTCGATGAAGCCAAACAGGAGTTGCAGGAAGTCGTCGATTTCTTGAAAGACCCGCAAAAATTTCAGAAACTCGGTGGCAAAATTCCCAAAGGCGTCTTGCTGGTTGGCCCGCCGGGCACAGGTAAAACGCTGATTGCGCGCGCCGTTGCAGGCGAAGCCAATGTGCCATTTTTCACCATTTCCGGCTCGGATTTCGTGGAAATGTTTGTCGGCGTTGGCGCCAGCCGCGTCCGCGATATGTTTGAACAAGGCAAGAAACACGCGCCCTGCATCATCTTCATCGACGAAATCGACGCCGTCGGCCGCCATCGCGGCGCCGGACTTGGCGGCGGTAATGACGAACGCGAACAGACACTCAATCAGTTGCTTGTTGAAATGGACGGGTTTGAAGCCAATGAAGGCGTCATCCTGATCGCGGCGACCAATCGTCCCGATGTGCTTGACCCCGCCCTGCTTCGCCCCGGCCGTTTTGACCGTCAGGTGATTGTGCCCAACCCCGATATTCTGGGCCGCGAAAAAATCCTCAAGGTACATATGCGCAAAGTGCCGCTGGCGGCGAATGTCGATGCTCGCGTCATTGCGCGTGGCACGCCGGGCTTTTCGGGTGCTGATCTTGCCAATCTGGTCAATGAAGCCGCCCTGATGGCCGCGCGCGCCAACAAACAAGCCGTCGGCATGCATGAATTTGAAATGGCCAAAGATAAGGTTCTTATGGGCGCCGAGCGCCGCTCCATGATGATGACGGAAGATGAGAAGAAGCTCACCGCCTATCACGAAGCTGGCCACGCGCTGGTCAGCCTCAATGTGCCGCAAAGCGACCCACTGCATAAAGTGACGATCATCCCGCGCGGCCGTGCGCTGGGCGTCACCATGAACCTGCCGGAACGCGATAAATATGGCATGACAGTTACGGAACTGACCTCCAAGCTGGCTATGATGTTCGGCGGCCGCGTGGCGGAAGAACTGATCTTCGGCAAAGAAAATGTCACCACAGGCGCCTCCAGTGATATTCAGCAGGCGACCGATTTGTCCCGCCGCATGGTTATGGAATTCGGCATGTCGGACAAGCTGGGGCCCGTGCGTTACCACTCCAATGAACAGGAAGTTTTTCTTGGCCATTCCGTGGCGCGGCAGCAGAATATTTCTGAAGCAACCGCACAGCTCATCGACGATGAAGTGCGCCGTCTGATCGAAACCGCCGAGAAAAAGGCGCGCCAGATCCTGACAACGCACACGGATGATCTGCACAAAATCGCCAAGGCGCTGCTGGAATATGAAACCCTGTCGGGCGAGGAAATTCAGGCCCTGCTGCGCGGCGAGCCGATCATTCGCCCTGAGGATAAAGAGCCACCTGCCGCCAAGGCCGTGCCCGCCAAGCGTGCCTCGGTGCCCTCCAGCGCCCCGGAACCGGGCGGCCCGCTGAGTCCCGCACCGCAAGCCTCACGCAGCATCGTGGTATAAAAAATCCCCCGACCGGGCAAAAGGCGCATAGAATTGCCTTGCCTGCCGCCTTTGGAAAATTCATATTCCGTTAACCAACTTATATAGAAATTAACGAATATTTTCTGAATCGGGCGTTAAATTTGGGGAACGAGGATTCATAAATGCTTTTTTCCAAGCGCCCATCTGACGCTAACGCTCCCAAGCGCCGTTCGACGCTGAATGTTCTATTCAACCCGGAATTTGGCAAAAGCCTCGCCCCGCTGCGTCAAACCACGAATGTATTCATCATGCTTCTGGCAGCGGTGTTCGCATCAAGCGGCCTGTTCCCTCGCAACCATCCGGCCTTTGCTGGCGATAACCGTATGCGTCTGACATTCACAGGTGTTATCCGCACCGCTTGGGACAATTTGTCCTTTACGGAAAAAAATATTCCGCAAATTCTCTTTTTCTTTGCCGTCATCATTTCTCTCGTATTTTCAACGCTTGCTTTTATCACCGTCATTATTCTGATGTTTTCGGGCAGTGCCCATGCAGGTCCTTTTTCGCCTGAGTCCAGTGATTTAGCGCAAGGATGGATTGATTATATTTTCCGCTCCAAGCCATTAGCTGATTATATAGGCCAGGATGGCAGAGCCATCGCTCAATCCACCGTCATACAAACCGTCCTGATGGAAGCTTTGGCCTTCTATAGCAACGCCATTCTTATTGTTGCCGCCGCCGTGCTTTTTTACCATTTGGCTTCGATGACTGTAGAAACAGCCCATCACGGCGTTGTGATGGGCAAGCGCGCCAATCAGGTTTGGGCGCCAATACGGCTTGTTGTAGCCGTCGGGCTTTTGGTTCCCATCAGCGGCGGCCTGAATTCAGGCCAGTACATTGTCGTCAAGATGGCCGAATGGGGCTCCGGTCTTGCCAGCCAGACATGGACTTTGTTTGTCAAAAAACTTGCCGAAAATAATTATACCTATGTACCACCAAACGTGCCGCAAACTCTTGCAGTCGTTCAGTCCATCACGCTTATGGAAGCCTGCAAAAGGGCTTACAATTATTATGTTAACGAAGTTGGCAACACAATTCCTGCATTTGCATCCAATGGCGGCACAAGCAATTCAGGAACCTATATTGTCAGAGGAACCATAAAAGATACCCGGAACCGTTCGGGAGCAGGAGGATGGGGATATACGAATGCCCTTCTTTCCGACCAGTATATATGCGGAAGTTTTTATATACCGGATTCACTGAATGCTGCAGTAGGGCTTGGTGGTTCCCCGCCCGTGCAAGGCCAGCAATTGCCCTCCGGCAGTTTTGAAAGCCGAGTCCGCGCCGCTATCGGCGCGGCACATATTTTTTCGATATACAGATCGCTTCCACGCTTTGAGGCTGTCGCAACGCAAATCGATAATTTCATTCCAACCATCCATGACGGCGCGCCGCCATTAAACACCAGCTTCACCGAAATTGTCCATTTTTATCAACAGGATTTGGCAGACTCTATCAAGACCAATATGGCGAGCCTTTTTGACCCAGGCATGCAACAAATCGCTGATCAATGGAGCAAGCAGGGTTGGATTGGCGCGGGTTCGTGGTTCAACACGATTGCGCGCACACAGTCTAATATCGCTGACGCAGCTAAAAATGGACTCCCCGTTGTCAGCCTTCCTCATTTGGAAAAAGGCGGGTTTAAAGATGGATTTTATGGCGCTTTTCGAAGCAGCGAGCGCCAAGCGGCATATTCAATATATGACAAAGTAACTGAAAATCTTGCAAGCTTTATGCAATGGATGAGTTATATCCCTCCGGATAGTCAGTTTCCTCCAGGTAATTCCATGCTGAACAGGGAACAAATGGCAGCCATGACAGGTCTTGCGCCTCCTGCTGCCGGGGGGTACTGGGAAAAGGCTCTCGCTCTCGTCAACACTATTGCACTTGGCAATCGCGTCTGGGCAAATGACACGAGCAATGCCGACATGCCGCCTGTGGCTTTGGGATTTCAATTCAGTGGAGCTAATCCTTTAGCTGAAATTGCCTCTATTGGTCACAGCTGCCTCGATACGGCTTATGACCTTATTGGTTACGCACTCGGACTGGCCGTTGGAGGTGCTGTTGTGGGCGGTGTCGGTCAGGCCCTGGGGCCCCTGGGATCGGCCATAACTGGCATAATCTCTGGCCTTTCTGATGTTGCCGTCACTATTTTGGGATTTTTGGCTCTGCCTTTTCTTTCGGCAGGATTTATCCTGGCATTTATTGTTCCGATGATTCCTTTTCTGCAATTCTTCTTTGGCGTTCTGGCCTGGTTTGTTTCCCTGTTTGAAGCTGTTGTTGCCGTGCCGCTTATTGCGCTGGCGCATTTGAACCCGGAAGGTGACGGCCTTCCCGGCCCTTCGGCAAAAGCTGCCTATTTTTATATTTTTAATCTCTTTGTTCAACCTGTCTTGATGGTTTTCGGGCTTCTTTGCGGCCTGTTGATTTTCTTCGTTGCGGCAAGCTTCCTGAATTCCATGTTTACGATAGCCGTCGCCGGAACGGGGGCGTTTTCTTACGGCTTTGTCATCATCTCACGCATTTTCTATACGGTTATGTATGCCGTACTGATGTATGTCTGTGCGACACATTCATTTAAAATCATCAAATTCCTGCCTGACCATGCCATGCAATGGATGGGCGGAGGTAACCTCCATAGCAGTGAATTCTATGATCCATCGCAAATGGAAAGTCTCATGGGTGCCGCTACACCCTACTTTGGCGCTCAGGCTGTACAACAGTTTTCAGGGGCTGCGCAAAGAGGAAGTGGTCAGATAACAGGGGCTGTTGGCAAAGCTTTTCAGCAAGGCAAACAAAACCGAGCTGGAGATCAGTCTCAAGAGGCCCAAGCAGCAATAGCTAGGCGCCTTGAGTCTATTGACAATAAGATGCCCTAAAGTTTCTAGCGGCGAGGGTTCTGTCGGGCAACAATGATCGTGATTGAACGAACCGAACGATCTTGAACCAAAAAAGAGCGCAGCGCAGCCTCTCTAGAAACTTGTACTTCTAATTAAATGAAATTTCTGTCTTGAGGGATTTCTTTTGCACGAACCCCAAAACTATTTTTCCAGGAGTTTTGGTACAGCCAGAGAGGCTGTTGCCGCCATTGATTTGAACTTGCACTCTTTCGGGATTTTTAGGATCTAGGTTTCCTGTATTGTGCAATGAAATTCCCTCGGGAATTGCACAATCGGGTTCACCGCCTATATATAAAGTCGTCTTTTCCGTAGTCACAGCATTTGTGCGCCGTGTGAGGACGGGATCCTCAGGCGATATTGTATCCCACAGAGAACGGGAAAGATCCGTCAAAGGATTTGTTGAAGGCTCTTTTGCAGTAGAAGGAAGCTCAACATAGGAACCAACCAGCGATGCTACACTTTGCACAGGCTCCAAATGCGCCTTTAGTAGTATGCCAAGGATAGTTTCTTCTTTTGTGGGATTACAGCTATCAGGAAGGCTTCTCCCCTTGATTTCAACCTGTGTGAACTCAGGGCTGCCGGAATAATCTATTCTGGCATCATACACCGAAGTGCCTTTAGGAATTAGACAAATAGGTGGGCCGCCCTCCCTACCATAGAGATGTGAGTCATTGATCGTTACGGCGATGCCTGTGGATGCAGCATAGGAGTCGGCTGCTTTGATGGCCTTATCTTTGAGAGCATCCGCGCCTGCTATGATCGAATGCCCCCATCGGTTAGTATTATCCAAGGCATTGCCATTGCCGCTGATAACGGCATAACCAGCACAGGCGACCCCAACAAATAAGGCGGCTTTTACGCCAGTTTTCAAGATTCTGCCTGTTCCGAGGGCCGTGCGCCCAATCGTCCGCAAACCCCATCCAGCTATGCCGATTGCTGACAAAGCCGTTCGCGTAATATTTCTTGTACGCTGCTGCGCTTTTTCATTGCTGCTGCTGGCATAAGCCCAAATACCGTATCCCACATACGCCGCCGTACCTACTGCAAGTGCGCCGCGCCAATGCGAAGCCAACCATAAGGCCGTATCAACAGGCCCAGCCGCATAAACTGTAACACCACCCACAACGGCGGCGGCGGCAGCAAATGCATTCCTGATATCTTTCGCTTTCCATCCGTTTAGGTTCCAAGCAGGCCCCATGCGTTCGGTAGTCGGAGCTTCGTCTTTAAAATTCTCCGCACGTATTGCCTCCCTTATAGCCCTCACCGCATAATCGTCAGTGGCTGGGTCGGCGGCACTATAAACCGCATTTCTCTGTTCAAAACTTAAACCGTCACATATTCTTTGGCGAAATTCTTCATCACGGAGCATATAAGCGTCAAGATGAGGCTCGCCAGACAGTATACCTGCATCCAGATAATACTGAGCTTGTGACCTGAGAGCGGATTCGTCTGCTCCGGAAGTGCCCACGGCGCGCGCTTCTCTTGCCCGCTCAGCCTTTTTCAATTCGTCATATATCTTGCTCATATCCCAATCTGATAGCGAATATCAGTCCTCTGAAAGCGGTTTAACGCTGAAAATAGCTTGCCACGTCATTCTACAATTTTTCTGCAACTAAAAACATAGTGGAATTACTTTCATAAGCCCTTAATTGGCCCGAAACGGCTAAAAACTATTTAAATTCAGCATGTTATACCAAAACCAGCGCGAGGGTCAGTTCAGCTTAAACGGGCTTTCATAGAAATGGTACTTAAACTTAATCCCCGCCTCCAGAGTGTTGTTGGCTGGTTCGATCCAGCTGCAAGGCGAACCGCCGCAGATTGAACCAGGGCTGTTGGAAATCTTCACCTGAGAATCGTCGATGTTCCAGTAATTGACGAAAGGACCAACCGACCATTGGCCGTATTCATACATGATATCGGCGCGAAGGCCGACGCCAGAATCCTGCTGGTTACGAACATCCGGCTCTCCGGGACTTATATCGCTGAAGTATGAGGTCTGCTGACCATCCAGCATGATGTCGACTTCCAACGTCGAAGTGAGGCGCGAATTGGCATTAAGGCGCCAGCGCGGTTTCACGCCGATGGGAATATAAATCATCTCATTCTCGCGGCGGTAGCCGGAGTGGTTTGTGCTGGTTGTGCCGCGAAGGTCATTATAGAGAAAACGATAGCCAAAGCCCGTATAAGGCGAAACACTGAATTGCGGGAAGCCGAGGAATTCAGAGAACACAAAATCCCGGCCAACCAAGGCACGGGCTTCGACAAAATCGTCCCAAAGATTATCCAACGTGCCCGTGCCGTTGCTACTGTAATCCACTTCACCAAAAGCGTAGCGTACATCGGCGGTAGCAAAATAATCTTTGGCAAAAGTAATGGTCGCCTGCCCGTCAATGCCTAGTTTGTAGCCTTCCAGCTTCATGAGGCTGGGCTCACGGTAATCATAGGCAAAGCCTTGAAGACCGATATCCAGACCCGGCCGTGTCCGCAGGCTCATATAATCCGAAGAGTCGACAGGCGGCAGATCATAGCGGCGATCGGGTAAAGCCGCATGCTGTGTTACCTGAGTGGGCGTGGGGTTAGAGGGCGCGATCATCAACCCCCTCCGCTGCACCGGGTCTTCGCCGGGACGGATGATATTCTCAACAACCGACTTCCGCGGAGTTGTGCGCGGCTCCACCACAAGCGGCGGACGGGCAGCTTGCACGCTGTCGGTGCGCTCGGTCACGGGAACAACTGTGTCATTCATCATGGCAGGCACAGATGCTGAGGCGGGAGGTGCGGCGACCGCTACATCCCCTTCGGAACCGCGCGGCTGGTAATAATAAGGCGTGTAAACGGTTTGCTTAGCAGCGACTGCAAAAGAGAACGCCAGCGCCGGGGCGCAGACGGCCAGAAAAAGCCTGGTTTTGATTTTAAAAATCCTGCCCATATCTAAACCACCTTGCGAACATAAACCGCCCGGCAGTATGACTGATTCGCAAGCCGGGCTGGAGGGGTCAGGAGAAGTGAGTCTACCCGGCGTGGTTTTAAGGTCACGCCGCGTTGCGGCGGGCGTCTATGTCCTTTTGGTCTTCAATCGCCGCTTGCGCCGCCGCCAGCCGGGCGATAGGCACGCGGTAAGGCGAGCAGGAAACATAATCGAGGCCGGAACGATCGCAGAATTTAACCGAATTCGGGTCGCCGCCATGCTCGCCGCAAATACCAACCTTGAGGTCGTGGCGCGTCTTGCGGCCGCGCTCAATGGCAATTTTAATCAGCTCCCCTACCCCGTCCTGATCGAGCGTGGCGAAGGGATCGCGCTCGAACACATTGGCATTGAAATAATCATTCAGGAAGTTCGCGGCATCGTCGCGACTGAGGCCGTAAGTCGTCTGCGTCAGATCATTGGTGCCGAAACTGAAAAACTGGGCACATTCGGCAATTTCCCCGGCACGCAGGGCGGCGCGCGGCAATTCGATCATCGTGCCTGTAAGGTATTTAACCGTAACGCCCGTTTTCTTCGCTACTTCAGCGGCGACGCGATCGACCATGTCTTTCAGAATTTCGAGTTCTTTCTTTACGGCCACTAGCGGAATCATAATTTCCGGTAGGACGGTTTTACCCTGCTTTTGAACTTCCGAAGCCGCCATGAAAATCGCGCGCGTCTGCATTTCATAAATCTCGGGATAGGAAATGCCGAGGCGGCAGCCACGATGCCCCAGCATCGGGTTGGATTCATGCAGTTGTCCGGCACGTTTCTGGACTTTTTCAACATCAATGCCCGCCGCCTTCGCCACATCGCGCATATCGGCTTCGGTTTTCGGCAAAAATTCATGCAAAGGCGGATCGAGCAGCCGGACGGTAACGGGCAGACCCTCCATAATTGTGAAAATCTCGATGAAATCCTTTGTTTGGATCGGTTCCAATTTAGCCAGCGCAGCGCGGCGGCCTTTTTCATCGTCGGCGATGATCATTTCGCGCATGGCCGTGATGCGGTCGGCATCGAAGAACATATGCTCGGTACGGCAAAGGCCAATGCCTTCAGCGCCGAACTTCCGCGCCGTGCGCGTATCCAGCGGGGTTTCGGCATTGGCGCGCACACGCATACGCCGCATGCCGTCAGCCCACCCCATCAGAGTGGCAAAATCGCCGGATAATTCCGGCTGAATGGTCGATACTTCGCCAAGCATCAACTCACCCGTCGAACCATCGATGGTTACGACGTCCCCAGCCTTTACTGTGACGCCCTTCATGGTCATTTGCTGCTTGGCATAATCGATATGAATATCTCCGGCTCCTGCAATGCAGGCGCGACCCATGCCGCGCGCCACAACAGCCGCGTGGCTGGTCATGCCGCCGCGGCTGGTCACAATGCCTTTGGCTGCATGCATGCCGTGAATATCCTCAGGGCTGGTTTCAATGCGGCAGAGAATGACTTTCTGGCCCGCTTCGGCTAGGGATTCCGCCTCATCCGCATTAAAGACAGCCTTGCCCGAAGCTGCGCCCGGCGAGGCTGGAAGCCCCTTGGCAATTACCTGCCGTCTGGCCTTGGGATCGAGCATCGGATGCAGCAATTGATCAAGCGATGCGGGATCGATGCGCTTCACGGCTTCCTGTTTCGTGATCACACCTTCATTGACCATATCAACAGCGATCTTCAGCGCCGCTGCCGCCGTACGCTTACCCGTGCGGGTCTGCAGCATATAAAGTTTGTTTTGCTGCACCGTAAATTCAATGTCCTGCATGTCGCGGTAATGTTTTTCGAGCTTTAGCCGGACATCGTTCAACTGCCTGAACACCTCGGGCATGACCTCTTCCATCGCCGGAAGATCGGAGTTGTTTTCTTTTTTGCCTTTGACCGTCAGATGCTGCGGCGTGCGAATACCCGCGACGACATCCTCGCCCTGCGCATTGACAAGATACTCGCCGTAGAAAGCGTTTTCGCCGGTTGAGGGATTGCGTGTGAAGGCAACGCCCGTGCAGCAATCCTCGCCCCGATTGCCGAAAACCATCGCCTGCACATTCACCGCCGTGCCCCAATCATGCGGCAAATCATTCAGCTTACGGTAGGTCATGGCACGCTGGTTCATCCAGGAGCTGAACACGGCACCGATAGCCCCCCACAACTGTTCTTCCACATCCTGGGGGAACGGTTTGTTGAGGGTTTTCTGCACGATGTCGAGATAGGCTTCGGCGGCTTCTTGCCAGTCCGACGCTTTCATCTGCATGTCCTGCGTGTAGCTGCGGGCACGCTTGATGTCGTCCAGCACCGCTTCAAAATTATGATGCGGAATGTCGAGTACCACATTGCTGTACATCTGGATAAAGCGGCGATAGCTGTCCCACGCAAAACGCGCATCGCCGCCTGCCTGCTGCAAACCTTCGACGGTTTGTTTGTTGAGGCCGAGATTGAGAACCGTATCCATCATGCCCGGCATGGAGGCGCGCGCGCCAGAACGCACGGAAACCAGAAGCGGATTTTTGGCATCGCCAAATTTCGCGCCGACAATTTGTTCGACCTGCGCCAGCGCCTGTGCGGCCTGCACCTTCAATTCCGATGGGTAGGCATGGTTGTTTGCATAATAATAAGTGCAAACTTCGGTGGTGATGGTGAAACCGGGAGGAACGGGTAATCCGAGCTGGCTCATTTCCGCGAGGCCCGCACCTTTGCCGCCAAGCAGGTTTTTCATATCCCCGCGGCCGTCGGCCTTGCCATTGCCGAATGCATAGACCCATTTGGCAGTCATCTTCATCCCTCAGAAAACGCGACTGAAGGCAAAATAGCGGCTCGGAGCCGCAAGTGCAATTGATGTCGGACATAAATATCTCGACATATTTCCGGGGTGATTTTAAAGTTCCGTTTCCATGACAAACGCCCGAAAACCTTGGGACAAATCCCGCCTTCCTTCACGCCATGTGACCATGGGACCGGAGCGCGCGCCGCACCGCTCCTATTACTACGCGATGGGCATGACGGAGGAACAGATCGGCCTGCCTTTTGTCGGTGTAGCCACCTGCTGGAACGAAGCTGCACCCTGTAATATCGCCTTGTCACGGCAGGCGCAGGCGGTGAAAAAAGGCGTCAATGAAGCAGGCGGAACGCCGCGCGAATTCACGACCATCACGGTCACCGATGGCATCGCTATGGGCCATGCAGGGATGAAATCCTCCCTCGTCAGCCGCGAGGTAATCGCGGATTCCGTGGAACTCACGATGCGTGGCCATTGTTACGACGCGCTGGTCGGCATTGCCGGATGCGACAAATCGCTGCCCGGCCTGATGATGGCGATGCTGCGCCTCGATGTGTCGAGCGTCTTTATGTATGGCGGCTCGATCCTGCCCGGCAAATTCCGCGGCAAGGATGTGACGGTACAGGATGTGTTTGAGGCCGTCGGCAAGCACGGCGCGGGCCAGATGAGCGATGAGGATTTGCATGAACTGGAATGCGTTGCCTGCCCCTCGGCGGGAGCCTGCGGCGGGCAATTCACCGCCAACACGATGGCCTGCGTGTCGGAAGCCATTGGCCTTGCCCTGCCCGGCTCTGCCGGAGCACCGGCGCCTTATGAAAGCCGTGACCAGTATGCCGAAGCTTCAGGCCGCGCGATTATGAGCCTTCTGGAAACCAAACTGCGCCCGCGCCAGATTGTGACGCGCAAGGCGTTGGAAAACGCCGCGACGGTCGTGGCGGCTTCTGGCGGCTCGACCAATGCCGCATTGCATTTACCAGCGATGGCGCATGAGGCTGGAATCGATTTTGATTTGCATGACGTCGCCGCGATTTTCAAACGCACGCCTTACATCGCTGATCTAAAACCAGCAGGTCGTTATGTTGCAAAAGATATGTTCGAGATCGGCGGCGTTCCGGTACTAATGAAAGCCCTGCTGGATGGTGGCTTTCTGCATGGCGACTGCCTGACCGTCACCGGAAAAACCATGGCCGAAAATTTGCGCGATGTGAAATTCCCGAAAGATCAGGATGTCGTACGGCCAACCTCAGCACCATTATCGCCGACAGGCGGCGTTGTGGGGTTGAAAGGCAATCTCGCGCCGCAGGGTGCGATTGTAAAGGTTGCAGGCATGAAGCAATTGCAATTCACAGGCCCCGCCCGCGTGTTCGATTGCGAGGAAGATGCGTTCAAGGCCGTGCAGGAACGTAAGTACAAGGACGGCGATGTGATCGTTATCCGTTATGAAGGGCCGCGCGGCGGCCCCGGCATGCGCGAGATGCTGTCGACCACTGCGGCGCTGTACGGCCAGGGCGCGGGCGACAAAATCGCCCTCATTACCGACGGGCGTTTTTCGGGCGCAACGCGCGGCTTCTGCGTCGGGCATGTGGGACCGGAGGCCGCCGTAGGCGGACCCATCGGCCTGCTACGCGACGGCGATATGATCGTTCTGGATGCCGAAAAAGGGATCCTCGACGTTAAATTATCCGATGAAGAACTCGCCGCACGCCGAAAGGCATGGAAACCGCGCAAGCATGATTTCCAATCCGGGGCTCTCTGGAAATACGCCCAAGCCGTTGGCGATGCCGAAAAAGGCGCCGTCACCCACCCGGGCGCGAAGGCGGAGACGCATATTTATGCGGAGGTTTAAAGGCTAGACACTCGAGCACTAGGAAAACGAATAATTTGTGCGCGTGGAGGGTCAAAAATACCTTCGAGATCGTCGGCAACCTTACGCACAGCCTCCAGAACCTCCGCGTTGCGCGAAATATCATGGCGGAGCGCACTGGCTTTTTGCCCTCCCTCGTGCACAAAATCAGGCGCACCAAGATGCGCAAAAAGAGGAATTCCGTTCTGCTCTGCCCAGTTTATTTCAGCCCCCAGAGCAACTGCCATACGGCGACGCTCCAAAGATCCTAGATTGCCCTGCTTGGCCGGCACATCTGTTGCGCCTTCATCGTAAATAAGGGACGCAGAATGGGGGAAGTAATCCAGAAGCGCATCGTAATTTCTGGCCGCCAGATAGGCCTCAAATTTTTTTCGCTCCTTTCTTGCTTCCGGCGCAAGAAGATCCAGGGCTTCTTCGGAAGCCACAATTTTTTGTTCATAATAGGTAGCAACCTTACGCATAGCCTCAGGTAAGGTTCTCGACAGAGCTGCGATTTCAAGGTCAATTACTAGCCGCCGAGAAATAAGACGAATAGCAGCAAGAAGCGGTACTGTATCGTCACGTGTAAAATTGAAGGATGTGACGAGCGTATCCCCACGCGACAATATGTCTCCAGCCTCCAAATATAATCCCACGAGGAAATGAAAGTTTGTTCCGTGATGTTCTCTTTTTATAGACAGAGGGTTTGGCAACCGCGACAAAGCGTCGGGCGCCTTCGCCGCATAAAATTCTGAAAGTTTTTGAACAATATCCACCATGAAATCCCATCCTGTTAATGGGGCAGTCATAACACGGAAATTATGGTTAAAATAGTTTCCTGAAAAGAGTTGCATGGCGAATCCAGCTTGAAGCTGGACTGAAAGTAATTCTAACATTTACAGTGTACGCGCCAACCATATATCCTTCAGCCATTCGTGATGTCTTTTTATATGAAGGGTAAAAACCATGAACGTTGTAAAGAGATTTCCGCTGGCCGCCAGAAAGCTCGTCGTCGCGGCAGGTATTGGCGCGGCGCTTTCGGGGTGCTCTAAAGGCCATGACAAATTGGGGCCAGAAGGTCAGCCGCCGGGAGTTCTTCCTGTCCTCGAACAGATCTTAGAGATGCCCCCTTCATCCAACGAACTTAGCCAAGCACACGAAATTCCGGATGGCGCGCTAGTAAAATCAATTATTCCGATCAAGATTTCCTCTCCCGATGGCGGCAAAAGACTCTGCATTCTTTACAAAGGGTTAGACGTGAACAGAAGGAATTTAGGGCTGTGGGATTACTGCAAGACAAATACTGCAACCCATTCTCCCGGTTAAAATATAAAGCCAACCTTTAGCGGTAGTCGACCCGCAAATAAACTCTATTTTCCTACCGCCGCCGTCAGTTCCGGAATGATCTGGAACAGATCACCGACCAAGCCATAATCCGCCACCTGGAAAATCGGCGCGTCGCCGTCCTTGTTAATGGCAACGATAACCTTGCTGTCCTTCATCCCCGCCAGATGCTGGATAGCCCCCGAAATGCCGATGGCAATGTACAAATCCGGTGCGACGACTTTGCCAGTTTGTCCCACCTGATAATCGTTCGGTACATAGCCGGCATCTACTGCTGCACGGGAGGCACCAATGGCAGCATTTAACTTGTCCGCCAGCGCTTCCAGCAGTTTGAAATTCTCGGCGGAAC
>JANRKK010000041.1:0-2864 GCA_033763555.1 Alphaproteobacteria bacterium
CAAGGTGTCGGTTGTCAGCGCCCGGCTGGATGAAATGAAGGATTTTCGCATAGTCAGGCGCGGACATACTTTCATGACAAATTCCCGGGAGGTTCGTCGGCAAGTGGTGTCGTTCCTGAAAACGGGCATGTTTGCAAAAGCTTAGCTGTGCCAGAACAGGGTGATAACCGTCAATGAAATGGACATGCATGCCGCATGAACCGGTCAATGCTATAATGGCGATGGTATAGCGACGTGCCGGAAAGAAGCTTCTATGAAAACGCCCACAAGAATTGCATCATTGGTTGAGGAAGGTCTCGTCGATAGCGTGATCCGTCAGCTCATGAGCGGCAAAGAGGCCATGGTCTACGTGGTGCGTTGTGGCGAGGATATCCGTTGCGCCAAAGTTTACAAAGAGGCTAACAAGCGCGGCTTTCGCCAGAGCGTCAATTACACCGAAGGCCGCAAGGTGAGAAACAGCCGCCGCGCCCGCGCCATGGAAAAGGGCAGTCGCCATGGCCGTGAGACCCAGGAGGAGGCCTGGCAAAGCGCGGAGGTGGCCGCGCTCTACCGTCTTGCTGCCGCTGGCGTACGTGTTCCTCAGCCCTATAATTTTCTTGACGGCGTATTGCTGATGGAGCTGGTGACTGACGCCAGTGGTGACGTTGCGCCCCGGCTTAACGACCTGGTGCTAACTGCACAGCAGGCGCGCGAATACCACCGCATGCTGATCACCCAGGTGGTGCTCATGCTGTGCGCCGGGATTATTCACGGCGACTTGTCTGAATATAATGTGCTCGTCAGCAGCGACGGGCCGGTTATCATTGACCTGCCCCAGGCCGTTGACGCCGCTGGCAACAACAACGCTTGCAGTATGCTGCTGCGTGACATCAATAATCTGGCGATTTATTTTGGTCAGTTTGCTCCTGAGGTGCTTGCTATCGACTATGGCATGGAGATATGGTCGCTCTACGAAAAGGGGGATTTGCACCCCGACGTCGAGCTGACAGGACGTTTTGAACGTAGCGAAAAGCCGGCAGATGTGGAAAATATCATGCGCGAAATCGACGCCGTCATCAAAGAAGAAGCGGAGCGCCAACGCTATAAGCAGGAAATGAAAGAACAGGATTAATAGTCAGTACCTATGATATGCCGTTATCGTAGCCCGGACTTTTTTGTTACGATATTCTAAGAACCTGTTCACGATCTCGATCAAGGGGATGCAGCGCAAGGCAAAAGTGGCCGAAAAAGCGGAGCATACACGGAGTATGTGAGCATTTTGAGGTCACTTTTAACGCCGCGATGCGCCCTTCAGCGAGATCGTGAACAGGTTCTAAGTCCGACGCGCTTAGTACCGTGAATCATAAATATCGAAACATAAAACGGCGTCTTTTTCCGCCATGCGTCGTTGCAACCCCTTGCCGCACAATGAGTGCGGCGGCGAGTCTGCGCCTGGCCTGGCGGAAAAATCCATCCGTTTTATCCTGTTCCGATATTTATGATTCACGGTACTAGTCACGCCCAGTGAGGCTGGACTCGGCATAATCGATTTCGAGCTGTATCGTTCTTAGTGTTTCATCGTTGATGATGCTGTCCTGTCGCAATCTATGTAATTCTTGTCTTTCCGCTGCGAGTGCCCTTAATCGAATTAATGATTCACCCTCCAGGCGGGTTCCTGCCTTTTGTCCTTGTGAAGTATCGGGATGAGCATAATGCAGGAGTCGACGCTCGTATTCCTCCCCCAATCGCAACAGGAAATATCGCTGCTCCTGCGGAAGCTCGGCGGTGGACATATCCATCAGTGACTTGATAGCCGCTTCCGTTGTGGCCACGCGAGCCGCCTGGGTTTCACGTTCCGTGATGTCGTCTGCCTGCACGCGGAACCAGCGAATAAACAGCGGTAAGGTCAAGCCATTGATGATCAGTGTTGCAATGATGACACTGGTCGCCAGAAAGATAAGTAAATTGCGGCCGGGAAAAGGCACTTCTCCCGCCATTAACGGAATCGACAATGCACCCGCCAGCGTCACCGCCCCACGAATGCCCGCCCATCCAGTGATGAACACATTACGCCATGGAGATGTCGGAACATCGGGATTATGCAGGCGCATCAGCCACGTCGAAACCCGCGAAAAGGGAAATATCCACAGCAGGCGTACGGTGATCACCATGCCAGATACGGCCAGTGCATAATACAGCAGCTCGAGCCAGTTGTAATCGGAGATGCCAACGAACACGCTGCGCAGTTGCAACCCCAACAACAGAAAAACCAGACCATTGAAAACGAACAACAACATGGTCCAGACATTCGAGGCATGCAGCCGGATGCCGGTTTCCATGTGCTTGGTGTCGTGCATCCCCGCATAAAATCCGGCAGCGACCACCGCGAGGATGCCGGAAAAATGAAATAGTTGCTCTCCTGCCAGGTAGGCTGCGAAGGGCGTTAGCACTGACAGAGCTACCGATACTGAAGGATCTTTAAGCCCACTGCGTACCAGCGAAAGCCGCAACCATTGAATGAAACCAGCGACTGCAAGGCCCGTGAGCAAGCCGCCGACCACGAGTGCGAAAAACGACACTGCCGCCTGTTGGAGCCGAAGTTAAGCTTCGCATTCTGGATGAGAATAAGACGATCATTGAGGTCGCTACAGAAGTTATTCGCGTGGAGCGCGATCCGAGCAAGCCGCTCGCGGCACTTACCGTTCTTCAGAACCTGAAGAAGTGGAAGGCGGTCGCGATGGAAGCCGCTCAGGATTGGGTAACGGCTCACTGGAAACTTAACTACGAAGAGGAATGGGTAAACTAGCCCGTTGCTTTTTTGGATAGATCTTTAGGCGGGAGACGGTAAATTGCCGTGTCCCGTTTTTCATTAGAGGCTAAGGCCC
>JANRKK010000042.1:0-22186 GCA_033763555.1 Alphaproteobacteria bacterium
GAGCAAGCGCCTCGGTACCCTCAGCGTCGCCAGCCTGCGCGATGAGATGGAAATCGAACCGATGACGGTCAATTCCCTGCTCGCCAAGCTGGGCACATCGGAATCCGTCGCACCGCGCCTGTCGCTGGAAGAACTGGCACAGGAATTCGCCATCGACAAAATCTCCCACGCCACGCCGAAATTCGATCTGGAGGAGCTGAGCGCGCTGAACGCCAAAATCCTGCATATTCTCCCCTATGCCGTGGCGCGGCCGAAGCTGGAAGCGCTCGGCCTCGGCATGATCGATGAGAGTTTCTGGAATGTTGTGCGCGCGAATCTGGAAAAGCTCAGCGATATTCGTCAGTGGTGGCAGGTGGCGCAGGGGCCTATCACACCCGTAATTGCCGATGCAATTTTCGCAGACGCCGCCGCCCAGGCCCTGCCCGCCGCGCCGTGGAATCAGGATAGCTGGGGCCAGTGGACAGAAGCCGTGAAAAGCAAAACAGGCCGCAAGGGCAAGGAGCTTTTCATGCCGCTGCGCCTCGCTCTAACGGGCGCCGAAAGCGGACCGGAGATGAAGGCCCTCCTCCCCATGATCGGACCGGAGCGCGTGAAAGCGCGACTGGCGGGGAAAGCAGCGTGAACGTTAACCATAATTTTTGTGATATTGCCCGAGAAGCAATTGATTGATACGTTTGTTAGCAATATTTGCATAACTTATGAGGGGGAAAAATTATGTTTATAATGGCTATACTTCATAATACAGAGACAGACCGTTACCACCCAATCGCATTTCGTCGTGCTCCTTTCCCAGGCAACGCCGACGCAACTACGCCAGCACAACGCTATCGTTCTTTAGGTCATCACACAGAAGGATATGTTTCTTTCAGAGGTGCGCGTAGAAACGTCAATAAGACTTTAGTTAGAGGTAAGGGAGAAATAATTGATTCCGGACTCGTATATGGATGGAACGGCAAAGAAATCCCGGCAATGACGGAGCTTTTTTCAATACCGGAACAGCCTGAATCTCTTGGCACCAGATGGAAGAGACTTCGCACAGGGCAAGCGCTTCAAAGCTAGACAGATTACTTCTCTTAATTGGGCCAGAATGAACCTTGCACATGGATAATATAAATTTACAGGCCTTTGTAATTCCAAACTCGCTTGCGCTTTTAATGGAAAAAGCAGCTTCCGTTTTTGCGGATATGGATGAACTTGTCTCTCGCTCTAATGGTCGCTTTACCTATCAAACAACGGGCGGCTTTGTAGAGCTGGAGGATAACCAAGAAAAGCAAAAACCCAAAAGACAAAAAATATGTTTGCGTCTTGAAACAAACCTTATGTGCAGAGATGAGGATGGGCAGGAAAAACCGCTTGTTATCACGATAGAAGATTTTAAAAATCGTGGCATTTCCATGGATTCCTTTAGCGTTTCCGCATCCCCGTCGAGCTGTCTGTCTCGATGGAATGTCAAAGATGGAATTTCAAAAATTCTGGCCGAAAAAAAGCTTATTCCACAACGCGGACAGACTGCAATTGATGTCGCCAAATCCTTGCCGTCCCTCGTAAGTCTTGCAGAATCCTTTTTGCAAAGCCTGAGTGAACTGACGCGCCGCTCCGAAGGCCGATTTACCTATGAGATTACTGGTCGCTTTGTACAAGATAAAACTTATTGTGGCGCTAAATTTTCTGATCCCTGTTTACACATTACAACGAATGTGCCCTGCACGGATCATCAGGGACAGGAAAAAATGGGCACTATCGATATAGAGCTTGATTACGATTATGAAGAACGGATTACTATCCAAGCACCGTTGTTTGGTCCTGCTCGATTTTATGAACAAGCAAGTGTATTGCGCGCTGTAACACAAACACTTATCGGCAAAGGCTTGATTCCCGGCTAAGCGTTATTAACCGCGCGTGCCGCCTGCAGTTTCTTGAAATCATCCCCTGCATGATGCGATGAGCGGGTGAGCGGTGAGCTGGAAACCAGCAGGAAGCCTTTCGCGCGCGCCAGCGCGGCATAGCTGTCGAATTCTTCCGGCGTCACGAAACGGTCGACGGCAGCATGTTTGGGCGTCGGTTGCAGATACTGGCCGATGGTCAGGAAATCGACGTCGGCGGCGCGCATATCATCCATCACCTGCGCTACTTCCTCTTTTGTCTCGCCTAGCCCGACCATAATGCCGGATTTGGTGAAGAGCGACGCATCAAGTTCCTTCGCCCGCTTGAGCAGATTCAGCGAGGTGAAATAACGCGCACCGGACCGGATGGAAGGATAGAGGCGCGGCACGGTTTCCAGATTATGGTTGAACACATCGGGCCGCGCCTTGACGACAACCTCAAGCGCGCCGTCCTTCTTCATGAAATCCGGCGTCAGGACTTCCACCGTGCAGCCGGGTGAGGTTTCGCGCAGGCGCGTGATGACACGCGCGAAGTGGTCGGCACCACCATCCTCCAGATCATCCCGGTCGACCGAGGTAATCACCACATGGCTGAGGCCCAGCTTGCCGACGGCTTCGGCGAGGCGGTCCGGTTCATGCGGGTCGAGCTTGTCCGGGCGGCCCGTGGCAACGTTGCAGAAAGCGCAGGCGCGCGTGCAGACGGAACCCAGAATCATGAAGGTGGCGTGCTTCTGCTTCCAGCATTCGCCGATATTGGGGCAAGCCGCCTCCTCGCACACCGTGACGAGATTAAGTTCGCGCACCAATTCGCGTGTCTGGTTATATTCGCGACTGACCGGGGCCTTGACGCGAATCCAGTCCGGCTTCGGCGGCGACGGATTGTCGGGCCGATGGATTTTCTCGGGGTGGCGTGGTCGGATACTGCCGTCCATAGTTCTTTATACCATAAAAGCTTTCCGCGTCATTTCGGACAATTTCAATAAAATTAACCTCCTCCCCGCTTGCGGGGAGGACGCAAAAACTTAGGCTTGCGCCAGCAAGTCTTAGTTTTCGCTGGAGGGGCTAACATCACCAGCCCTCCCCTAGCCCTCCCGCAAGCGGGAGGGGGATTTAACGCCTTACATATGTATAGCTCGCCCATAGGCATCCAAAACCGCTTCATGCATGGTTTCCGAGATGGTCGGATGCGGGAAGATGGTGTGCATCAGCTCGGCTTCCGTCGTTTCCAGCGTGCGGGCAACGACATAGCCCTGAATAAGCTCGGTCACTTCGGGGCCGATCATATGCGCGCCCAGCAACTCGCCGGTTTTGGCGTCGAAAATGGTTTTGACGAGGCCCTCCGGCTCGCCCAGCGCAATCGCCTTGCCGTTGCCGATGAAGGGAAAGCGGCCCACGCGCACCTGCCGCCCGGCGGCTTTGGCCTTTACTTCGGTCATGCCGACGCTGGCGACCTGGGGCGTGCAATAGGTGCAGCCGGGAATATTGTCGGTCTTCAGCGGATGCACACCCTTCACGCCCGCGATCTTCTCGACACAGACGACGCCTTCATGGCTTGCTTTATGCGCCAGCCAAGGCGCGCCCGCGACATCACCAATGGCATAGACGCCCGGCTCATCCGTAGCGCCCCATTCATTGATTTTGATATGCCCCTTCTCCACTTTCACTTTCGTGTTTTCGAGGCCGAGATTTTCGCTGTTGCCGGTGATGCCGATGGCGAGGATCACGCGATCGAAAGTCGATTGCGATGATTTACCGCCCTGCTCGATGGTGGCCGTAACATCGACGGCGGATTTATCCAGCTTCTTCACCGTTGCACCTGTGATGATCTTCATGCCCTGCTTTTCAAACGCCTTGCGGGCAAAGGCGGAGATTTCCTCATCCTCGACGGGCAGAATGCGATCCATCACCTCGACCACTGTCACTTCAGCGCCGAGCATGCGGTAGAAACTGGCGAATTCGATGCCAATGGCGCCGGAACCGACAACCAGCAGGGATTTCGGCATGGTTTCGGGAACCATTGCCTCTTTATAAGTCCAGACCAGCTTACCGTCAGGCTCCAGCCCCGGCAGAACACGCGCCCGCGCGCCCGTGGCGATGATAATATGCTTGGCGGTCAGGTCGGCGATTTTCTTGCCGTCTTTTGTCACCTCGACCTTGCCCTTGCCGAGCAATTTGGCCTGGCCTTCAACCACCTCAATCTTGTTCTTCTTCATCAGGAATTTAACGCCCGTCGAAAGCTGATTCGCGACCTTGCGCGACCGCTCGACAATCTTCTTAAGGTCAAAGGAAAAGTCCTTGATCGTAAAGCCGAATTCCTCGGCATGTTTCAGCAGATTGGCAATTTCAGAGGAACGCAGCAGCGCCTTGGTCGGGATGCAGCCCCAGTTGAGGCAAATGCCGCCCATATGCTCGCGCTCCACCAGCGTGACTTTCATGCCCAGCTGCGCCGCGCGAATAGCGGCGACATAACCGCCGGGACCGCCACCGATGATGATGAGATCACTCATTGCCGTTCCTTCTTTATTCGATGCTTAATCCAAACTTCCTTGAGCGGCGGTAGAGACAAGGTCGAAACCACATAGCCCATGACTGGAATCAAGGCATTTTCCCATGCGCTGTCATTGCCAAGAACATTCAAAATCATGACGGCGCAAATATATGTAACGCCTGCAATCAGCCCGCGCCGTGTCCAGCTGGTTTCCCAAGCCTTGTCGGCGCCAACACGCATGTTGCGCTCCTCGATAACCTGAAGGCGCTCTTCAACACCCGACATCAGACAACCAGACTGTAGGGTTTTTCGATCAATGGCTTGAAGGCCGCAAGGAATTCTGCGCCGACCGCGCCATCGACCGAGCGGTGATCAACCGACAACGTGCAGCTCATCACCGTTGCCACTGTCACCTGCCCGTTTTTCACCACGGCACGCTGTTCGCCCGCACCGACGGCAAGGATGCAGGACTGCGGCGGGTTGATGATCGCCGAAAATTCCTTGATGCCATACATACCGAGGTTGGAAATCGTGAAACCGCCGCCGAGGAATTCCTCCGGCCGCAATTTGCCTTCGCGCGCCCGAATGCCAAGATCTTTCATCTCAGTGGAAATCTGCGCTAGCGATTTGGTATCGGTTTTCTTGATAATCGGCGTGACCAGCCCCTGCGGCGTTGCGACGGCCACCGACACATCGACATCCATGTATTGCAGAATGGCGTCTTCGGTCCATGAAGCATTGGCCGCCGGAACTTTCTTCAACGCCAGCGCCACGGCGCGGATGACGCAGTCATTCACCGAAACTTTGCTGGATGAAACTTCGTTGATGCTCTTACGCAGCTCCAGCAACGCATCGATTTCGCAATCAATCGTCAGATAGAAATGCGGCACCAATTGCTTGGATTCCGTCAGCCGTTTGGCGATAACCTTGCGAACGCTGCTGTTCGGCGTCGCCTCATAAACCATGCCGAGCTTGTTGGCCAGATCGCGCGCATCAACGCCCTGCGGCGCAGCAAAACCACCCGAACGGCCGCCTGCGGGAGCGTTTTCCACGTCAGCCTTCACAATACGTCCACCGGGGCCAGAACCGCGCACGGAACCGAGATTGATGCCGGATTGTTCAGCGATGCGCTTGGCCAGAGGGCTGGCGACGATACGTTGGCCTGATGTTACAGGCGGCGCCACTGTTGGTTTCGGTGCTTCGGATTTGGCAGGAGCAGCGGAAGCAGTTGGAGCAGCAGCCTGTGGTGCAGGCGCACCTTTTTTCTCCAACGCCTTCATCGCATCATCAGCCGTCAGTTTGTCTTCGCCCTCCTCAGCGAGAATTGCAATAAGACTGTTGACCTTGATGCTTTGCGACCCGGCGGGAACAAGAATTTTGAGGAGTTTGCCTTCATCAACGGCTTCGACCTCCATCGTCGCCTTGTCGGTTTCAATCTCGGCGATCACCTGTCCCGGCTTGACGGTTTCGCCTTCTTTTTTCAACCAGCGCGTGAGGTTCCCCTCGGTCATGGTCGGTGACAGTGCCGGCATAAGAATTTGAATGGGCATCAGAAAATCTCAGCGGTAACAGGCGTTCTTGGCGGCCGTGACGATGTTGTCCGGCTGCGGCAAGGCCAGCTTCTCAAGATTGGCGGCATAGGGCAAGGGCACATCTGCGCCATGTACGCGAATAACAGGCGCATCGAGATAATCAAAGGCTTGCTCCATCATCTGCGCAGCGATTTCTGAACCAATGCCAGCAAAAGGCCAGCTTTCTTCAACTGCCACGAGGCGATTGGTTTTCCTGACGCTGTTGACGATGGTTTCGGTATCCAGCGGGCGAATAGAACGCAGATTGATGACTTCGGCCTGAATGCCTTCTTCCGCCAATTTTTCGGCGGCGGCCAGTGCATGGCCAACCATGCGGGAGAACGCCACGATCGTCACATCACCACCCTCACGCATGATGCGCGCCTTGCCGATGGGAACAGTGAAGTCAGGATCGTCCGGCACATCAAAGCTTTGGCCGTAGATCATTTCATTCTCAAGGCAGATGACAGGGTTGCGGTCGCGGATCGCCGCCTTGATAAGGCCCTTGGCGTCAGCGGCATCATATGGTGCGACAACTTTCAGGCCCGGCACATGCGCGTACCAGCTGGCATAGCATTGCGAATGCTGCGCGCCGACGCGCGAAGCCGCGCCGTTCGGACCGCGGAAAACAATCGGGCAGCCCATTTGCCCACCGGACATATAAAGCGTCTTGGCAGCGGAGTTGATGATCTGATCCATCGCCTGCATGGCAAAATTCATGGTCATGAACTCGATGATCGGGATAAGGCCGCCGAAGGCAGCGCCGACGCCCAGACCCGCAAAACCATGCTCGGTGATGGGCGAGTCAATCACACGCTTCTCGCCGAATTCTTCCAGCAATCCCTGGCTGACTTTATACGCGCCCTGATATTGCGCGACTTCCTCGCCCAGCAGGAAGACATTCGGATCGCGGCGCATTTCCTCAGCCATGCCGTCACGGATGGCCTCCCGCACCGTCTGGCGGATAAATTTGCTGTATTGCTTTTCCTCGGCGCTGACGGGCGCAGGCGGTGGCGCGGCGGCGGCAACGACGGACAGAGCTGGACGCGGTTCAGTCTTGGCGGGTTCGACCTGCGGCGCTGGCGCCGCGACCTTTATATCCGCCGCGCTTTCACCATCTTCCAGCAACACAGCAATCGGCGTGTTGACCTTCACATTTTCGGTTCCCGCCGGGATGAGGATTTTGCCAATCTTACCTTCATCGACGGCTTCGACTTCCATCGTCGCCTTGTCGGTCTCGATTTCGGCAAGCACCTGCCCGGCCTTGACCATATCGCCTTCTTTCTTGAGCCAGCGGGCAATTTTACCTTCGGTCATCGTCGGCGACAAAGCAGGCATAAGAATTTGAATCGTCATCAGTTAAAACCTTTTCAGTATTCAGCGGCCAAAACGAAGCCAACGTTGATAGGTAGAGCCCTTGGGCTGCAAACCCTTTTGCCGGGATGAGCGGTCGGGTCGGTTGGCGACATTCACAAGAATATCGCCGGGCCTGATGACTTTATGTCCATCCATCTCAACCAGACCGGATACAATCCCATAGCCAAAAGCAGGAACTTCCTGCGCAACCCCATCGACCAGAACTTCGACAACAGACTGGCCGGGCCCTACCGCATCCCCCTCTTCAACCAGCCAACGGCTGAAGCAAATATGCGGCTCGGAAAGAGTAGCTCTCGCCGCCGACAATTGCTGAGCCTGTCCGACACCATCCGGTGAGGTCGTCACCAGCCATGGCTGGAAAGGCAGAGAGGAGCAGGCTCCCTCAACAGCAGGCATTTGAATCGTATGGGCCATAATGTCCGTATTTCTACTGGTCAGTCGACAAGAACGTCGGTCCACAATTCCGAAGGGTCGGGCTCGGGGCTGGTCTGAGAAAACTCGGCGGCGGCATTCACAATTTCTTTGATCTCGCGTTCGATGGTTTTCAGGCCGTCTTCATTGATGATGCCTTCCTTCAGCATTAGTTCACGCAGTGCATCGATCGGGTCATGCTTGCCGCGCCATTCTTCGACCTCTTCCTTCGTGCGGTATTTTGCAGGATCGGACATGGAATGGCCGCGATAGCGGTAGGTCATCATCTCGAGCAGCATCGGGCCCTTGCCGGAGCGGACATAGTTCAGTGCTTCTTCGGCGGCATCACGGACTTTTAGCACATCCATGCCGTCCACCTGCTTGCCGGGAATGCCATAGGGTTCGCCGCGCTTGTACAGTTCACCAACCGCATGGCGTTCCTGGCTGGTGCCCATGCTGTATTGGTTGTTCTCGATGATATAGAGCACCGGGAGTTTCCACAGCGCCGCCATGTTGAAGCTTTCATAAACCTGGCCCTGATTGACGGCGCCGTCGCCGAAATAGGTCAGGCACACGCCGCCATCGCCTTTATATTGATGCGCGAAGGCCAGACCTGTACCTATGGGAACCTGCGCGCCAACAATGCCGTGACCACCGAAGAAATTCTTTTCACGGCTGAACATATGCATCGAGCCGCCCTTGCCGCGCGAATAACCACCGATACGCCCGGTCAGTTCGGCCATCACGCCGCCTGCATCCATGCCGCAAGCCAGCATATGTCCATGATCGCGATATGACGTCAGAACCGTATCGACAGGTTTTTGTACGGCCTGAATGCCGACAACGACCGCTTCCTGCCCGATATAGAGGTGGCAGAAACCGCCAATCAGCCCCATGCCATAAAGCTGGCCGGACTTTTCCTCAAAACGGCGGATGAGCAGCATATCGCGATAGTATTTTTGCAGATCAGCGGCGCGTGCGCGCATCGGCTGATTTGCCGCGACGGGATGAAGCTGCGGCTTGGCCATGAACATTGTCCTTCCTAGCCCCACGAAAAAAACGCGTCCGAGAGAAGACTCGCGCGGCATCAAGTAGAACGATTGCCGCTTCTTTTCAAGCAAGGCGAGCCTTTTCAACCCGCCTATCATAGCGCGTTCAGGCCCAAGACTTAATTGCTTTCATAGGCTTAAAGGATAAAAAATATTTCACAGATTTATTTGCTGCGTTGCAGCACATTTTCCTTCTTTTCCGGAGGCGTAATGATCACGATTTCGTTGGGCTTGGAATAGTCCAGCATCTCACGCGATTTTTCGTCCAACAAATCAGGGTCAAGATTGCCGGGGCGCATGAGGCTCACGCGATGATCGAGGTCCTTATGCTCTTTTTGCAATTGCGAAAGGGTATTTTGCGCGCTGTTAACCTGCCCCTGCAGCCGCAGCATCGCGAACCAGCCGCGGTCGCCCTGAACCGTGTGATAAAGGAAGTAGCCGACGATGCAGGCGAACGCCACGGACGCGATGGTTTGCCATGTGCGTTTGGCGATCACCCGCTATTTTCCTCCTACCACAGCCATTCCGGCAAAGCGCGCGGTACGGCCCAGCTGTTCTTCGATGCGGATGAGCTGATTGTATTTGGCGATACGTTCCGAGCGCGACAGCGAACCTGTTTTGATCTGCCCGCAATTCGTCGCCACCGCAAGATCGGCAATCGTGTAATCCTCGGTTTCACCGGAGCGATGCGACATCACGGCGCGATAACCCGCCTTGTGTGCCATCTCGACTGCCTCAAGCGTTTCGCTGAGCGTACCGATCTGATTAACCTTGATCAGGATGGCGTTAGCGATGTCACGCTCAATGCCCGCCGCCAGACGCGCGGTGTTGGTCACGAACACATCATCGCCAACCAGTTGCACTTTCTTGCCCAGGGCTTCGGTCAGCATTTCCCAGCCATCGAAATCATCTTCGGCCATGCCATCTTCTACCGAGATGATGGGATAGCGCGTGCAGAGATCGACATAATAACGCACCATCTGCTCGCCATTTAAAACCTTGCGTTCGCCTGTCATTTCATAACGGCCTGCTTTGTAGAATTCCGTCGCAGCGGCATCAAGCGCCAGCATGATGTCTTCGCCCGGCAGATAGCCCGCTTTCTCGCAGGCGCGCATGATGAAGCCGATGGCTTCATCCGCCGAAGCGAGATTCGGTGCGAAGCCGCCTTCATCACCAACACCTGTGTTATGACCTGCGTCGTTCAGAAGTTTTTTCAGCGCATGAAAAACTTCCGCGCCCATACGGATAGCATCAGCACAACTCTCGGCGCCGACGGGCATGATCATGAATTCCTGGATGTCGATGGGATTATCGGCGTGCGCGCCGCCATTGATGATGTTCATCATCGGCACCGGAAGCAGCGACGCACCAGCACCGCCAACATAACGGTAGAGCGGCAGTTCGGCTTCCGCGGCAGCGGCTTTTGCTACCGCAAGGCTGACACCCAGAATGGCGTTAGCACCAAGGCGGGATTTGTTTGGCGTGCTGTCCAGCTCGATCATCGCGCCATCGACGGCCACCTGATCCATGGCGTTCATGCCGACAACGGCATCGGCAATTTCGTCGTTTACGGCTTCCACAGCGCGTAAAACACCCTTGCCATTATAGCGCTTGGGGTCGGCATCGCGTAGTTCAACCGCTTCATGCGCCCCGGTGGAGGCCCCCGAAGGCACGGCGGCACGGCCAAAAGCACCACTTTCCAGAAGGGCATCGACTTCGATCGTGGGATTCCCGCGGCTATCGATAATTTCACGGGCACGGAGCTGGGCTACGGATGACATACGGTTACCAAGGCTGGATGAGACAAAAATCAACCTTCTGCTATAACATAGACTGGTTTTGATATGAAATGAAAATGACTTCCCCGCTGCCGGAATCAGCCCTGAAAAAGGCCATGAGCCAAGCCTGCGCCGAGGCGCGCAAATGGCTGGGCGCGACCTTGCCTAACCCGCCCGTCGGTGCGACCGTGCTAGACGCCGAAGGAAATATTCTGGCCGTTGCGGCCCACAAGTGTGCGGGAGAAGCCCATGCCGAAGCTGCCTTACTGGAACTCTGCGCCGCGCAAAATCTGTTGCCCAAAATTCATACGCTCTGCGTGACGCTGGAGCCCTGCAATCATCAAGGCCGCACACCGCCTTGCACCGAAGCAATTATCCGCACGGGCATCAAGCATGTGGTTATTGGAACGCGTGACCCTAATCCGAATGTCCAGGGCGGCGGCCTCGAGCATTTGAAACAGGCAGGCATTGATGTCACCACGGGTGTTCAGGAAGAAGAATGCTGTCAACTTATCCATGCCTTCGCGTATCACGCGACCACTGGCCAACCCTGGATAACAGTAAAGCGAGCCATAAGCCGTGATGGCTCGATGATACCGCCGCCGGGGCAGAAGACCTTCACCTCTCAGGAATCGCTGCGTCTTGCGCACAGGTTGCGGAAAAAGACTGATGCCATTTTGACCGGCAGCGGGACCATTCTGGCCGATAACCCGCTTTTTACGGTGCGGCATGTAGCCGATCACCCCGGCAAAAGGCGCTGGCTGGGTATCCTTGATCGCCGGGGTCGTGTGCCCGACGCTTATCTTAAAGCATCACATGAGCGTGGGCTTGATACACTTATATATCAGGATATTAACGTAGCACTTGAAGACCTGACCCGAAGAGGCGCAGAGGATATTCTGGTCGAGGCGGGCCCTGCCCTGTCGCAAGCCATCCTCGACAGCGGGCTTTGGATGATGTCGATGACCATTCATCAAGGCAACCCCGACAGGGTCGAAACCCGCCTCAATCCTGCCGCAAACCTGCCTTTTACAGCGGAAAATCTCGAGGCTTTTCTACCCGCCTGATGACAAACACCTTATAAGAAGCTAGTTATTTGAACCGGATCATGAATTTGGACTGACATATGCACCCCTACCGCACCCATACCTGTGGCGAACTGCGCCTGTCGAACAAGGACCAGACCGTGCGCCTGTCAGGCTGGGTTCACCGCAAGCGCGATCATGGCAGCCTTTTGTTCCTCGATCTGCGCGACCATTACGGGCTGACCCAATGCGTCATTGACCGTTCCAGCCCCCTGCTCCCGGCGCTTGAAGCCGTGAAGAATGAAAGCGTGGTAACAGTGACAGGCAAGGTCGTGCAACGCCCGTCCGAAACCGCCAATGACAAACTGTCCACGGGCGAAGTGGAAATCGACATTACCGAATTCGTGGTGCAGAGCGCCGCGGAACCCCTGCCGATGCAGGTCAATGCCGATGCCGACACCGGCGAGGATGTGCGCCTGACCTATCGCTTTCTCGATCTGCGCCGCGAGGAGATGCAGCGGAATATCAAACTGCGCTCCGATGTCATCGCTGCCATCCGCCGCCGCATGTGGGACGCCGGGTTCCGCGAATTCCAGACGCCGATCCTTACCTCCTCCAGCCCGGAAGGCGCGCGTGACTATCTGGTGCCGAGCCGCATTCATCCCGGAAAATTCTATGCCTTGCCGCAGGCGCCGCAGCAGTTCAAACAGCTGCTGATGATCGCGGGTTATGATCGTTATTTTCAGATCGCCCCCTGCTTCCGCGACGAGGACGCCCGCGCCGACCGCAGCCCCGGCGAGTTTTACCAACTCGATTTCGAGATGAGCTATGTGACGCAGGACGATGTGTTCAACACCATCGAACCCGTTCTGCATGGCGTGTTCGATGATTTCAGGGACTGGACAGGCACGAAACGCAAGGTTTCGCCTTATCCGTTTGTTCGCATTCCCTATGAAGAAGCGATGCTGAAATACGGCTCGGACAAGCCGGATTTGCGCAACCCGTTGCTGATCACCGATGTGA
This sequence comes from Alphaproteobacteria bacterium, assembly GCA_033763555.1. Lineage (GTDB taxonomy): Bacteria > Pseudomonadota > Alphaproteobacteria > UBA9219 > UBA9219 > JALYJG01. The sequence goes on from JANRKK010000042.1 coordinate 12,606, forward strand.
CATCCGTTTTCAAACGCGACGATGTTGAATTCCGCGCTTTCCGCGGCATTATCGATCAGGGCGGTGTGGTGCGCGCGATCCGCGCGCCAAAAGTCTCCGACAAACCGCGCAGCTTCTTTGACAAGCTGAATGACTGGGCGAAGGAACTTGGTGCACCGGGACTGGGCTACATCACCTTTGAAGGCGGCACAGGCAAAGGCCCCATCTCACGTTTTGTTGTCGAGGCCGCACAGAAAGAATTGCGCGCACTCACCGGCTGCGAAGACGGCGATGCCGTGTTCTTCGTCTGCGACACAAAAGACAAGGCGGCAAAAATGGTCGGCGCTGCGCGCACCAAGATCGCGGAGGATATGGATTGCATCGTCAAAGACGAATTCCGCTTCTGCTGGATTGTTGATTTCCCGATGTATGAATATGACGAGCAGCGCAAGAAAATCGACTTCAGCCACAACCCCTTCTCCATGCCACAGGGCGGGCTGAAGGCGCTGGAAACACAGGACCCGCTGACGATCAAGGCGTTCCAGTACGACATCGTCTGCAACGGTGTGGAGCTGTCATCGGGCGCCATCCGTAACCATCTACCGGATGTCATGTACAAGGCGTTTGCCATCGCTGGCTATTCTGCTGAGGAGTTAGAGGCGCGTTTCGGCGGCATGTTGTCGGCGCTCAAGCTCGGCGCGCCGCCGCACGGCGGCTCGGCCCCCGGCATCGACCGCATTGTTATGCTGCTCGCCGATCAGCCCAATATCCGCGAGGTCATCGCCTTCCCGCTGAACCAGCAGGCGCAGGATTTGATGATGCAGGCCCCCAACAGCGTTCCGCCCGAACGGATGCAGGAATTGCATATACGGCTGGCGTTGCCTGTTAAAAAGGCGAGCTAACCGTAACGTCATTCCGGAAAAATTCGCCGGAACGCAGTGGAGGCGGATTTTATCCGGAACCCAGTTCCTCTATCGGATCGAACGGCTTTTGCCTGTATGCTAACTGGGTTCCAGATAAACTTTCTTTCGCCGCTACGCGCCGAAGAGAAAGTTTTCTGGAATGACGTTTTAGGTTAGGCTGGCTTCATCGTGATTCTTACCCGCGCCACGCAATTTTATGAAACGCTTTCGCCCCGCGCGAAAAAGCTGGCGCCTTATCTCGCGCTCGTGATTGCGGTTTTTCTTGCCTACTGCAACGTGTACGGCAGTGAGTTTTTGTATGATGATGAATTCCTGATCGTCAAAAATGAATTTCTGAGAAGCTGGGATTATCTTGGTTCAATTTTCACAGGCTCCATCGGTGCAGGTGCACATCAGGCCAGCGGTTTTTACCGTCCCCTACAAGTTGTTTTATATCTCATTGTTTTTCAAATCAGTGAATTGTCGCTGTTTGGTTATCATTTATTGAATATTGTCCTACACAGCGCCAATGCCTGCCTTGTTTATAAATTAGGCCGCAAACTGCGCTTCCAGTCCGCAGCTTCTTTTTTGGCGGCACTTGTTTGGGCACTACATCCAGTTCACACCGAAGTCATTGCTTACATAAGCGGAACCGCTGACCCTCTTTTTGCCTTTTTTTGCTTACTGACACTTGTTATTCTTTTACCCAGCTTCAAGGCGCATAAATTCTATATTGCCCTGCCACTCTTTATTCTTGGCCTTCTGAGCAAGGAAGAAGCCGTTATCCTTCCCCTCCTTGCCGTGACTTGCCTGTTTCTGCTTGAGAAAGACAGGCTGAAACCAAAAACCTATTTACGCACATGGCCATTATGGGGAATGGCAGGACTTTATGCCATCCTTCATGAAATCTTTTTAAAGTTTGATGGCTTTCAACTGTACCGATTGAACGATACCTACGCCAACAGCATCCTGTGCCGCCTTTGGACATTTCTTGCCACATTGCCATCTTATCTTGGGTTTCTCGTCTGGCCTTTCGGGCTGCATTTTGACCGGGATTTTCAACCTGTTCTTAGCCCATGGAATCTGCCTGTTCTTGGCGGCTTTGCAATGCTTGCCATTGCCGCTTTCTTCGTTTTCCGGGGCCGCAACCGCCAAGGACTGATTATCAGCTGGGGCTTGCTCTGGTTTACAGCGGCGCATCTTCTGCATACAGGCATTCTCGTTCCGGTGAATGCGATGTTACTGGAGCATTGGCTGTATCTGCCTACAGTCGGGATTTTTCTTGCGGCTGCGCAAGTATTAATTCTCGCGCTAAACAAAAAACGGTGGGAAAAATACCAAACACATGTTGCTGTCGCTGCACTTCTGCTTGCTGCATTTCTTGGCGTTTTGAGTTTCCGTCAGAACCGCGTCTGGCGCGATCCGGAAACCTTTTATCTGCATATCTTCAAGCATGGCGAACCATCGCCGCATGCGCATAACAATCTCGGCATTCTCTATACGCTCCAAGGCAAATATACCAAAGCCGTGGAAGAGTTTGATTTATCCATAAGGCTGTCCGGCGATACCAACGCCCAGGCGCATCACAATATGGCCATCGCTTTACTAAACGGGCCGAATGGGAAGAGCTATACGCAGGAAGCTATCAAACACTTCAAGCGCACGCTGGAGATGGAACCAAACTCGCCGCTGTCCAGCAATGCGCTTGCCTATATGTACGAACAGCAAGGGGATAAGGAAGAAGCTGCCTATTACCAGGCGATGACCGAAAGCATCCGCAAAAGATTGCGACCTTAAGAGCTTTCCTTCTTTCGCCTCAACTCACTCCAGTAATCGAGGCGCTTTTTCACTTCGCGCTCGAAGCCGCGCTCGACCGGGCGGTAGAAATTCTGCCTTTTCATGCCGTCGGGAAAATAATTTTGACCGGAAAAAGCCTCGACGCTGTCATGATCATATTCATAACCTTCGCTATAGCCGATATCTTTCATCAGCTTGGTTGGCGCGTTGAGAATATGTTTTGGTGGCATGAGAGAACCATGCTCTTCTGCCGAACGCCGCGCAGCACCAAAAGCTGTATAAGCAGCATTGGATTTGGGGGCAGTGGCGAGATAGATCACCAGTTCGGCAATCGCCAGTTCACCTTCCGGGCTGCCCATGCGTTCATAAGCCTCCCACGCCGCCAGTGCGATGGGCAGGGCCTGCGGATCGGCCAGCCCTATATCCTCACTGGCGAAGCGCGTCAGGCGTCGGGCGATATAGCGCGGATCCTCTCCCCCCGCTAGCATGCGCGCAAACCAGTAGAGCGCCGCATCACAATCCGAGCCGCGCAGGGATTTATGCAAAGCGCTGATAAGATTATAGTGGCTTTCCTGCGCCTTGTCATAGAGCGGGCGGCGGCGCTGGACAAACTCGGCGAGACCTTGAGCATCCAGCGTACGCCCGGCGGGCAACGCCAGAATTTCTTCGGTCATCGTCAGGATATAGCGTCCGTCACCATCCGCCATTGCCTTAAGCGCGGCGCGCGCATCGTCGGTCAGCGGCAGAGACTTCTTCGCCAGAGCTTCAGCACGCTTTAACAAGGATTCAAGCGCCGCATCGTCGAGCCGATTAAGCACCAGCACCTGACAGCGCGACAGCAAAGCGCCGTTGAGCTCAAAGGATGGATTTTCCGTCGTCGCGCCGACCAGAACCACCGTACCATCCTCAACGTAAGGCAATAAAACATCCTGCTGCGCCCGGTTAAAGCGGTGAATTTCATCAATGAACAGGAGCGTCCCCCGCCCTGCCGCGCGACGCTCCTGCGCGGCTTCAAAAATCTTGCGTAAATCGGCGACGCCGGAAGCCACGGCGGATACAGGCTCGAAATGCAAATTCACTTCATCGGCCAGCAGGCGCGCGATGGTCGTTTTACCGCATCCCGGCGGCCCCCAGAGAATGAGGGAAGCCAGACGTTTTGCCGCCATCATACGGCCGATGGGCGCCTCCGGCCCCAGGACATGATCCTGCCCGACGACATCGGCAAGCTTCTGCGGCCGCAAACGATCCGCCAGCGGCCTTGCCACTGTTTCAGTAAATAAAGACGGAGCGTTTTGAGCTCGAGGTTTCATTCTGACCCTATACTGCGTCATTCCCGCGTAAGCGGGAATCCATTTTTCTTTCCTTACTATGGATGCCCGCGCAGGCGGGCATGACGCCTATTGTTAGGCTCACCCGCCCACCATGATGGTTACGGTATTATTGCCCCGCTGCATCGTGATGCGCCACGGGCCCGGCTGTTTGCTCGCACCAACAACATCTCTGACAGATGAAAGTTTGGTTGTGTTGACACCCAGAAGGACGTCCCCGGGCCGGAAACCCACGTTCGAGGCGGATGAACCTCCCTTCACTTGCGTGATGATCACGCCCTGCTCAGGGCCGCGGAATCCTGTTTCCTCAATCACGGCGGGTGAGAGATTTTGTACCGTCGCGCCGCCGAAGGGATTATTGCCCTTGATCGTCGTTTCATCACGCGGCGGATTTTCCGGCGGCGGGATAAGGTTGACCGCAAAAGACAGTTTCTGCCCCCGGCGCAATATGCCCAGATTGGCCGACGACCCTACCGTCAAAGTCGCGATGCGGTAACGGAAGGCTTCCGAATTTTCGATGACGCGACCATTCACGTTGGTGATAACGTCGCCGACTTGCAACCCCGCCTTGCCCGCGGGGCTGGCGGAATGAATGCCGTTCACAAGAATCCCGATGGGCTGCCCCATATTCATCGAAGCGGCAATTGCCTGCGTAACTTCTTGCGCCTCGATGCCAAGCCATGGGCGGACAATGGTCTTCTTGCCCTGCGCAACGGCATTCATGACCACACGCACCATATTGGAAGGCACAGCGAAGCCGATGCCCATATTCCCGCCGCTGCGCGAATAAATCGCCGCGTTGATGCCGATCAGCTTGCCATCCATCGTAAGGAGCGCGCCGCCCGAATTACCGGGATTGATAGCCGCATCGGTCTGAATGAAATAATCAAGATCGCTGGAACCGATGGCGCCATGCGCGACGGCTGAAATGATACCGCTGGTCACGGTCTGCCCCACGCCAAAGGGATTACCAATGGCCAGGACAAGATCGCCGATCTCGGCTTCGTCGGAATCCTTGATCTCCAGATAGGGAAAAGCCGTACCCGGAACATCAATACGCAGCACAGCCAGATCAGCACGTTCATCCGCGGTTAGAATAGTCGCATCAAACTCGCGCCGATCATGCAGCACAACACGAATCTGGTCGGCACCCTGCACGACATGATTGCTGGTGACAATCAGGCCATCAGACCGGATGATGACGCCGGAACCCAGCGAATTTTCCAGCCTCTCGCGCGTAAAACCGCGCGGCAGGCTACTGCCGAAAAATTGCTGGAAAAAGGGATCACTGAACAAAGGCGCAAGCCGCTGTTGTACCTTCTTCTGGGTATAGATATTCACAACCGCCGGAGCCGCCTGCTTCACCAGCGGCGCAAAAGTCAAATTAATCTGCGCGCGCGATTGCGGAACGGCAGGCGTTTGAGCCTGCACCGGAATGCTGCCCAAAAGACAAAGACCGACAAGAAAAAGGATTTTCTTCATAACCTCAAGATACTCAATCGGGTTTGTGTTGTGAATATGGCGGGAACGACTGGAAAACAAGGATAGGTTGACAACCTGTATTCTCAACCACATCATCCCAGCATTAGTGTTAAATGCGCTGGAGAAACTATTATGTTAGAAACTTCTGCAGAATCGGTGCGCTGTTTAAGAAGGCACTTCTATGAATGCTGGCAGATACTTCTCACACCCCCCCTGGACAACCGCTCTTTGCCCCGCTCCGTGAGCTTTCCCGACAATATCCAAACACCTGCTGGGAAGGTTCTTTTTTCTCTTTGGCACACAGGCCCGCAAACCGGAGCAGAGTTGGTCATATCAACAAATATAGGTTATCAAGCATCAACAATTGCACAAGACCTTCTAAGGACAGGCATGGTCGAAGAAAGAAGCTGCCATCCTATACGCGTTTTTCTTGGTTACCCAAAAGAAAGAACTCTTACTGTATATGCATTGGCAACCCGACCAGACGCATCATGGATTACCAAATTAGCAAAACGGTTTGAGGTAAGTTAGTTTTCACTTATCTGATTGCACAGGAAAGAACATGAAAACCAACATGAGCATTCCCAACGACATTGGACTTAGTCTAAATTTTCCAGTGGGAGTTACTACCGCTGAAGAATAAGGTAATTTTTGCTCTTTGGCGTGAAGGCAAGCAATGTCTCGTTAATCTGCATTTATTAACGGCTTTACCAAACATTGAAATGAATGACGCTGTAGATGCACTTGTTGAATCGGGCACTCTCATAAGGGAAACTGGCCCGATGATTCGCGGTTTATACGATCGTTGCACAGATACCGTCGATCTTGCTCAAAGGCCGGGTTTCTTTGCAACTCTCCGTTTAGCATATGAAGCAGTGATCGCTGGCTAATCACGCTTTTCCGGCGGCACGATAGCCCAGTGCACCCGGACAGGTGGCACATCGGCGGCCGTTAGCTGCGGGATGACCAAGGGCGGTTGAATTTCAGCTGTCGGAAATTTCTTGGCGATATAGGGCGCCTTGGCGGATGTTTCATCCGTGATGCAACTACCCCAGCACCAGACCACAACCCCGCCATCGCGTTTGATGTCCTCTGGTCGAACCCACGGACTGAAATCATAATTCGCGCGGATCAGCACATGCGGCCTGTCGGGCGCATAATAAGCCACATTCCCCGCTACCCACACATCGCCGATCACATAACGCAACGGCGTCTGGTAACGCTCATGCCAAATTTGGGAAACTGTCTCGGCCAAAATACGGCCGGGAAAATGGAACCGCTTGGCCTTCTGAGTGATGTAAGGCCCCAGGCCATCCGCCGCGGCGAAAACGGCAAGGCCTGTTGCAAAAATCAGCAGCCAGCCCTGCACAAAAAAGCGCAGAGTTTTTGGCGTAAAGGCAGGACGGAAAAAGAAAACCGCCCAAAGCCCGGCAAAATTCCAGAAAGATGTTCCCCACATATTGCGTATCCGTACTTCGCCGACCGCCGCGATGGCACACGCAATCAATAAAGGGCCGAATGTCACAAAACTCAGGAACATGCCATCGAAAGAACGTAGCGCCGCGGGTTTGAACTTTGCCGAACGCCAGAACACGGTACCGAACAGTATGATGGCAGGCAGCAAAGCGGCGATCTGGGCGATGACAAACATTCCCGGCGCAATAAGAACGGCCAGAACATGCGGAATCTCCTCAAATCGCTCGCCCGTATAGCGGAAAGGCATGAATTGATGATCAGCCAGCCACAGAAAATGCGGCAAAAACAAAAGCAGCGCGACCAGAACCGCCAGCCATGGCCCCGGTGAAGCGAGGCGTTTGCGGCTATCGGCATGGGCAAACATCAGAACGCCCAGCACCAGCATCAGCAGAACCGTGCTGTATTTTGCGTAAAGCCCTCCCGCGCTCCACAGACCCAGTGCCGCCCAATCGAGAATCCGGTTGTCTTTAACCGCGCGATGAAACGACCAGCCCATCAAGGCCCAGAAAGGCAGCTGCAGGACATTGGGATTAAAGGCGGGCGTGATGATATTGTAATAAGCCACCGCCGCCAGCAGCAGTGCGCCGATCACGGCACCCGGTTCGCCGACAATCCGCTTTCCCGTTTGCCATACGGCCCAAAAAGCGGTCAGAACCGAAATTTGATTCAACACATAGTGCGCCCAGGGCGCACGGCCTGTCAGAACGGCACATATCTCCAGCAGCCAGGCTTGCAGCGGCGGGTGCTTGTGCGTACCAAGCGGCCATTCCCTTCCCCAGGCATAGCCCTCCACCACATCCATCAACACATTTGGATTTACAAGCGTTGGAATAACAATCCAGGCAACCAGATGAAATCCGGCCAGAAGCCAAAACAGCCGGGCAGGATTTTTTTCAAGGCTAGGAAACGACGTGAGAATTTTCATGACCGTATTGAACCAGCCTCCCTGCGCTCTTCTGGAGCTTCGGGAGGCACCCTACAACTTTTTTATTTGGGCGTCAGTCCACCTTACGGTGGCCTGCCACCCGAAGCTTTAGTGTAGGGTGGCGCGCCCTAGAGGATTCGAACCTCTGACCTGCTGCTTAGAAGGCAGCTGCTCTATCCAGCTGAGCTAAGGGCGCGTACAGACGGCCTTACAGCCATCCTTTCCGCTTAAAGTACCAGTAGGGAAAGATTGCTGACAAGACCATCAGTCCCAACGAAACAGGGTAGCCCCAGATTGAAGACAATTCCGGCATATGATGAAAATTCATGCCGTAAATGCTGGCGATCAGCGTCGGCGGCAGGAAAACCACGGCGGCCACGGAGAAGATTTTAATAATACCCGTCTGCTGACTGTTGATCATGCCCAGAGTGGCATCCAGCAGGAAATTGATGTTGTTGGACAGGAAAGAGGCATGGTCGCTCAGCGAGGCAATGTCGCGCACAGTCGTATCCAGTGAATGCAGGATGATTTTGTCCTGCCGGATATGGCCGGGCTGATTCAAAAAAGACAAAAGGCGGCTGAAGCTGACAAGGCTTTCCCGCGTGCGCGTGGTCAGGCTTTGCGAACGGCCAATATCGCGCAGCACTTCGGTAAAATGCATATCGCCGCGCGCTTCGGGCTTCGCAAATATTTTTGCCGACAGCCCGTCCATGTCAGCCTGAACACGCTCCAGAATATCGGCCAGGCGATTAACGCTGGCTTCAAGAAAACCGGCCAGAATTTCCTCGGCCGACGTGCAGGCAGCCTGGCTCTTCTGAACCTGCGCGGCGACAATGCGGAACGGGACCGGATCGGCATAACGCAAGGTTACGAGGCACGACCCGGACAGGATAAAGGTAGCGGGCACGCTTTCCGGCGTCGCGCTTTCGCTGTGGAGAAGCATCGTCACCGTCATATAAAGCGCCGCGCCTTCCTGATAGAGGCGGTTGGAAATTTCAATTTCCTGCATTTCTTCGCGCGTGGGTACATTCACGCCCAACAAAGCCTCAACGGCTTTTTCTTCCTGCAGAGACGGCGAGAGAAGATCGATCCATACAACCTCAGGCGACATGGCCTGCGGGAGAAGCGGCTGCGGAGCCAGAGTTCCACTATGCCGCGTATAAGCGGTGATCACTTGGCTTTTCCTGCGCGGCTGGACGCTTCTTCATCCTGCGGGCGGACAATGCGGAAATTATCAAGATAATTGCGCGGCTGGATGCGCCGCTCGGCAGGTTCTTCCAGAATATAGGCCCAGCCATTGCGATCCGCGAAAGCGGTTGCTTCCTCGGCGCTGGCAAAACGAAGCCGTCCACGCAATTCGCTGAACGTATCGGCGGCGCTGACCCAGCCCATCAAAGGTTCGGGTGTCCGGGGTGTCAGCAGTTCCGGTTCCAGCAGCCATTCATGCGTCTTCGCGCGACCAGACTGCGCCGCGGTTTTTGCTGGCTTGTAAATGCGAACGCGCATGCTTTCGTCCTCTCTTTATGGCTGCGCCACCCAAAACTCAAAGAGCAAAGGATGGTCGGGACGCACGGATTCGAACCGTGGACCTCAAGTACCCAAAACTTGCGCACTACCAGGCTGTGCTACGTCCCGCCATGGCCTAGGAGTAATGGAAACTCCGGCCTGCGGCAAACCCTACTTTAAAGAGCG
>JANRKK010000043.1:0-144399 GCA_033763555.1 Alphaproteobacteria bacterium
AGTGGCCGTCCCCCATTCACTGTATTTATTCTCAACGCATGCTGGATTGTATTCCCTATCCGGATGCACTGAATTTTTTGAGAATGCTGAAAGCCAGAATGGCACCGCAAGCGCAGGCTTTTCTTTCAGCAGGTGGATTGGAGACGGAATATGGCAACAGCTATCCGGATCGCGACAAGCCCTTAGAAAAACGCTTTACCCGGCTGACGCCCGATATGGCACAAAAACATGATATTCATGCGGAAGTCTGCCTCTACCATGAAAAGGATTTATGCCAGCTTGCCGAAAAAGCCGGGTTGAAAATTATCCGGTCATGGACATCGGCTTTTGGTAATCCAAAATTGATTGCACAGGCTTAAATTACGTCACCACGCTCCCGGTCGCTGGGGTTTCCTTATAGATGCTCAGCCAGTGCTGGCGTCCGGTCTGGAAATTCAGCATGCCGGCATAGCCCAAAGCACTGATGACATTCGCGTAAGTCGTACGCAGTTCATAATCCAGTCCCGCCGGCAGGGGCTGTTCGCTGCGGACAATCATATCCAGCTGTTTCGGCCGCGCGAGGCCGTCCAACTGCATTGGCCCCAGCTTCGACAGGCGCATATCGATCAGAAAGCGCACGGAGCCAACGCCTGTCTTGCCCGGAGCTTGATCGGGCGTACTGCGCTGCCCTCCGTTCCCATGCACATAGAAATTCAAAATCTGAAATTGTTGGTCGGCATAAAGCGGTACGGGATAGGAACGCCAACTTCCGCCACCTGCATCCCGCACCACCTGCGCCGATTGCGTGAGTTCCCGCGCCAGTTTGGCGATCAGCTGAAATTTCCCGGTGCGGCTGAGGGCTTCCAGCGCATCACCGCCCAGCCAGCCGCCAACATCGCCCTGCCGCACGGCGCTGAGGAAAAACAGCAGCGCCCCGGACAACGCCTTGTTCGGCTGCGGCACGCGGTTATCCGTTACGGCGCGCGCCAGGGCGGGGTCGATCTGCGCCAGCGCCGTCAAAGCCTGCTGAAAGACCGTAACATCATCCCCGTCCAGCAAAGGTGGCAAGGGCTGCAGCGCCGGGGTTTCCTTGGGCTCGATGGTAATCAAAAGGCTGGTTCCAACCGGAACATTCACACTGTCGCGCACATAAAGCGTCGTATCGCCTGCTTTCAGCAAAATTTGCCCGCCGGGGCCACTGCCTGTCACTGTGGCGATGATCTGGTTCGGCAGGCTGGGCAAAGGAAGCTGTACGGGCGGCACCTCAACAGCATTTACGCGCAGAGAAAGTTCGACGCCCGGCTGAAACAACAATTGCAGCGGCGCATGAGGTTGAAAGGACGATTGAAGCGCAGTAGATGGCGGCGTTTCCACGAAAATCGACTTCACCGCCGCCGCAAAACGGGATTGCAAGGCCAGATCAATGAAAGATGTTTCGGACGGTTCCGGCGTCAGGGGCTGCGCCGCAAATTCAGTTGGAACAAAAACCCGCGACGGGCTTGCCGGATGAGGCCGTTGGACAAGCTCTCCTCCATCACCATCGGCTTGCGGCGTCAGCACCGACAGAATTTTCTCCTGTAGTTTTGGGATAAGCCTGTCGGCATAGGTTTTTGCTTTCAGGGCGATTTCATCCAGCAAAGGAAGAGCAGGAAGAATGGGTATCTCCTCACCTGCCTGCGACGGCACAGGCGGGGTGAAAACGGCGCCTGTCGCCGGAGGTGCGGCAGGTGCAGACGGTGCAGAAGGATGAAACAGTAAAGGCTGAGGCGCTGGCGGTACAGTCCCAGACGGCGGCACCGATATAGGGGGCGGCAAAACCACGGCGGAAAGAATAAGTCCCGGAACTACCGCAGGTCTTGGCGGCATCGCAGGTGAAACAGGAATGTTCGGATCGACCACAGGCGGCAGCGCATTCGGCACATTTGGCGATGGCGGCAACAGCAGGAAGGATTGCGTCGGTGGATAGCCCGGTTGAATCACAATGGTCAGCGGACGTTGGGCCTGAAACAGGTTGATCAGCTGGCTTTCAAGTTTTTTCTGCTGCACATCCGTCAATATGGGCAGCAGGATTTTCAGGCTGCCGAGAACGGTGTTGAGGACGAACTCACCACTGTCTGGCGCCTGCGCGATCAGACCCGTGACCTGAATTTGCCGCGTCAGTTGCAGAATTTTATCAGGAACGCTGGTGATCGCCGCTTCAACAGGCGTTACGGCGAGCGGTACGGGTGTTGGGGTCTGTGATGTAACGGGAGGAACAGGCGCGATATCGGCCATTCGTTCAGCTTGTCAAAATCCGTGCGGCGATGGCGTCCACATCATTGGCGGCTTCGGCGGCGGGCGAACGCACCAGCAATGGCGTCTGCGCTCGGATGGCTTCGCGTACCTTGGTGTCACGGCGGATAATGCCCGTCAGTTCCGGAATATATTTCAGGAAAGTTTCGCAGGCTTTGCGGATGGTTTCATAGGTTCTCTGGCCTTCATTGGTACTGGCAGCCATATTCACGACGATGCGCATATCGGCCTGCGGGTTCGCCGCCCGGCCCAGCTTGATGAAGGCATAGCCATCGGTCAGCGAGGTGGGTTCATCGGTGATGACAACATAAGTAACTGCCGCAGGCCCGGCCATCTGCCGCACCGAACGGTCGACGCCCGCGCCAAGATCAACCAGCACATAATCATAACTGCGTGCCAGCGCGATAAGATCGTTGCGCAATTCGGAAAGTTTCTGCGTCGGCAGCGTAGCGAGATTGCCCGAACCGGAACGGCCCGCAAGAATATCGAACCCGCCATCGGCGTAGCGCGTGACGGCGCCGGGCAGAGTTGTGGAGCCTTCGATCACTGCGCCGAGATCTTTCTCGGGCGTCAGGCCAAGCTGAATATCCACATTCGCCAGACCCAGATCGCCGTCGAACAGCAGCACATTCTTGCCGCGCTTCGCCAACGCATGCGCCAGTGTAATGGCAAACCATGTCTTGCCAACGCCGCCCTTGCCGCTGGCAATGGCCAGCATGTTCCGGCATTGCAAATGCACGCCAGAGGCCGGAGGATTATTCGACTTGAGAGGGATCGGGTCGGTCATTACGGCAGGAACTCCAGTGGCCTCAGTATATAGGTGCCGGAAGCCCTGGGCTAGAGGCCGCCCTGCTGCCAATCCCCGCATAATCCCTGCCAAAGGCTTAGGGCAGCGATGGCAGCCGTGTCAGCCCGCAGGATGCGTGGGCCAAGGCGGATAAAGACCGCCTGCGGCAGTTTCCGCAGCGCCTCCAGCTCCTCAGCTGTAAAACCGCCTTCTGGGCCCGTAAAAATGGCAACCTGAGATTTACCCGATAGTGACGCCAAGGCTTTCTGCGCCGGAAGCGCCTCGCCCCATTCGGCGCAGATGATCGGTATTCTGCTGCCCGGCCATTGCGCGGCCAGTTCCGCCAGCGTTAGAGGCTTGTAGATTTCGGGGATGTCGAGACGATCGGATTGCTCCGCTGCTTCGATGGCGATGCCACGGCCACGTTCGGTATTCACTTCGCGGATTTGCGTCCGCGAGGTCAGAATGGGTTGAAGGACGGAAACGCCAAGCTCTGTCGCTTTCTCGATCATATAATCGAAATGCGCTTTCTTGATCGGCGCGCAACAGAGCGAGAGATCGGGCGCAGCCTGCTGCGGACGGAGCTGCTTTTCGAGCTTGATATCCACCGAGCGCTTGGAAACCGCGGCAATGGAGGCCAGCCATTCGCCATCGCGCCCATTGAACAGCCGCAATGCATCGCCCGCCTGCATACGCATGACGTTTTGCAAATAATGCGCCTGATCAGGACTAACACTCGTGGATTGCCCAGCGCCCAAGGCACCCTCAACAAAAAGGCGCGGTGTGTGACGGGTTTCTTTCGATGATTTCATGCTTCTGTCAGTACAACAGAAGCATGGAAAATTAAAGGGAAACAGGCTATATCCCCCTTATGAAAAACATCCTTATTCTTGTTCTTGCCGTGGTGCTGAGCATTGCTGCCAGCTTATATATCGTGCGGCGCGCTGACAGCGGAAACGTTGCCACAGAAACCACCTATGACCGTGTCATGCGCACAGGAACTCTGCGCTGCGGCTACACCCCCTACTCGGTCGGCTTTATAAAAGACCCTAACAGCGGGCAGATGAGCGGCATTTATTACGATATTGTCACGCGGCTGGCAGATAATCTTGGCCTGACAGTAGATTGGGTCGAGGAAGTCGGCTGGTCGGGCCAGATCGAAGGGCTGAACACAAAACGTTATGATCTGATTTGTTCTCCGGTATCCCTCAATTCCGGTCGGACGCGCAGCGCGGATTTTTCTATCCCGCTTTACTACAGTCCTGTCCATATCTGGGCGAAGAAGGACAACGCAACATTGACGGGCGACCTAAAAGCGCTCGACAAACCCGAAATCAAAATCTCGACGCTGGACGGCGAACAGACCAGCACTTTTGCCAAACAGTTTTTTCCGAAGGCGCAGCAGGTTTCCCTGCCGCAATCGACGCCGTTCAGCGATTTGCTGCTGCAGGTCACAACAGGGAAAGCCGACATGGTCTTTGCCGAACCGCTTTCGGTTTATGAATTCATGGCGAACAACCCCGACAGCCTGCGGCAGGTGACGGCACTGGATAAACCTTTACTTGTCGTGCCGAACATCCTGCTGCTGCCGCGCGGGGAATATGAATTTAAACAGATGATCGATAACGGGTTACGCGAGATGTTCAATTCCCGCCTGATCGACAGGATGATCGATAATTACGAAACCTATCCCAACAGTTATATCCGCGAAACGGCGCGGCGTTAGAGCACCCTTATTGTGAAACACCCCAAAAAAGACCCCTATCGTCCACCCGACGACGCTGTGTGGTACCTGGCGCTGGGCGGCGCGGGCGAGATCGGCATGAATCTCAGCCTCTACGGCACGGCTGGAAAATGGCTGATGGTCGATTGCGGCGTCACCTTCGGCGATGAAACCACACCGGGTGTGGAGATCATCATGCCCGACATTTCCTTTCTGACCGAGCGGCGCGACGACCTGATCGGGCTTGTTGTCACGCATGGGCATGAAGACCATATCGGCGCCATCGAGCATCTCTGGCCGCAATTCCAGTGCCCCGTCTATGCCACCAAATTTACGGCCGAGCTGATCCGCCGTAAAATTGACCGCGCCGATTTAAAAAACAAGGTTCGGTTGATCGAACTGCCGAAAGGCGGCGATTTTGAGATCGGCCCTTTCAAGGGTTCGATGATCCCGGTGACGCATTCGATACCGGAATCCAACATGCTGTCGATCACGACGAAGCACGGCACGGTGCTGCATACGGGAGATTGGAAATTCGATCCTGAGCCGCTGGTCGGCGACCTGACCGATGAAGCCAGCCTCAAAAAGTTGGGCAGCGAAGGCGTCATGGCTCTGGTCGGCGATTCCACCAACGCGCTGGTGGCAGGTCATTCGGGCTCGGAAAGGCTGGTTCTGGATGAATTTAAAAACCTATTCGGCACAATTAAGCAACGCATCGTTGTCACCTGCTTCGCGAGCAATATCGCGCGGCTGAAATCCATCGCTGCCGCGGCCAAGCAGCATAAGCGCTATGTAACGCTGGTCGGACGGTCGCTGTGGCGCAACGCGGAAGTGGCGGAGGATTGCGGCTATCTGCCGGAGTTTGAGGATTTTCTAACCGAAGATGAAGCCATGCATGCGCCGCGCGATAAAATCGTGATGGTCTGCACAGGATGCCAAGGCGAAGCGCGGGCGGCTTTATGGCGCATCGCCATGGAAGATCACCCGGAAGTCGAGTTGAGCGCTGGCGACACGGTTATTTTCTCCTCGCGTGATATTCCCGGCAATGAAAAGCAGATCGCGCGGCTGCAAAACCGCTTGATCGCGCAGGGCCTCAAGGTCATCACACAAGATCATGCACCCGTGCATGTCTCCGGCCATCCGGCGCAGGATGAATTGACGCAGCTGTTCCAGTGGACACGCCCCAACCTGCTGCTGCCCGTGCATGGCGAAGCGCGGCATCAGATGGAGCATGTCCGCATCGCCAAGGAATGCCAGGTTCCGCACGCCCTCATCCCCGCTAATGGGCAGATCATCCGCCTCGGCCCCGGCATTCATGAGGTTGTCGCCGAAGTGCCGAGCGGGCGCGTCGGGCTGGACGGCAAAGTGCTGCGCCGCATTGACCATGAAGCCAACAAACACCGCAAGAAAATGAGTACACAAGGCGCGGCGGTCATCACGCTGGTGATGGATCAGCGCGGCAAAATAACGCATGACCCGCAAATCTCGCTGATGGGCCTGATCGACGACGAGCATATGGAATCTCTGCAAGGTGACATTGCCGCCAGTGTGCAGGACGCCGTCGAAGCCATGCCAAAATCCACCCGGCTTGACGATGCCGCCGTGCGCCACCGCGCCGCGCAGGCGGCCCGCCGTTTGCTGCAGGAAGTTCACGGCAAAAAACCTGTGATGGAAGTCCATGTGGTAAGGATCTGACCATGAATATTTTCTCCGGCATTGTCCTGTACGTCCTGGTCTGGTGGATGGTGATTTTCTGCCTGCTGCCCCTGAATATCCAAAGCATCGAACAGCCGAAGGACGGCTCCATGCCCGGCGCGCCGATCAACCCCGGACTGAAACGGAAAATCATCATCACGACAATTATCGCGTGCGTTATCTGGCTGGCTCTTTTTGCCATCATCACATCCGGCGTCATCTCGTTTCAGGAAATGGCGCAGCAGATGGCGATGTAATGTCCTGGTATTGCAACATCGCCCCCGGCCACCCGGTTCATGGCCCTTATCACGACAAGGAATATGGCTTTCCCGTTACGGATGAACGCGTGCTGTTCGAGCGTCTGGCGCTGGAGATCATGCAGGCGGGCCTGTCATGGGAGATTGTGCTGAAAAAGCGCAAGGCGCTGAACAGGGCTTTCCACCGCTTTTCAGTCAATAAGGTCGCCGCCTACGGCGCAAAAGATGTAAAGCGCCTGCTGGCCGATGCAGGCATCATCCGCAACCGCCTGAAGATCAAGGCGATTATCAACAACGCACAGAAAGTCGCGGACATGCGCAAATCGCATCGCGGTTTCGCTAACTGGATCGCCACGCATCATCCACGCAGCAAAGACGAATGGGTCAAGCTGTTCCGTAAGGAATTCGCCTTCATGGGCGGTGAAATTGTCGGCGAGTTTTTGATGAGCATCGGCACCCTGCCCGGAGCGCACCGGCCCACCTGCCCCACGGCCCGGAAAATCCGCCCCCTCGGCCCGGCATGGCTTAAAACCACGAAAAAACAGCGTTAAAGGCCCCTCGGGTCGCATTCAAATATTGCGCTTGGCGGCGATACCTGATACCTGCTTCCCTCTTTGCCGGGTAAGACCTCGTAGCTCAGCCGGTAGAGCATCTGACTTTTAATCAGGGGGTCGCGGGTTCGAGTCCCGCCGAGGTCACCACTTCAATCAAGCCATCACATGAATCCAAACAAAGCCCTGTGGGAAAAAGGCGACTTTACCGCGATTGCCGCCTTGATGCGCCAATCGGGCGAAGATGTCGTGCGATCCCTTGGCATCACGCCGCCGCTGCGAGTTCTGGATCTTGGCTGTGGCGATGGCACCACGGCGATCCCTCTGGCCCAGGCGGGCGCCGAGGTTGTCGGCATCGATATCGCCCGGAACCTCGTTGACGCCGGGAACAGACGCGCCGCCGCCGCGGGCCTCAGCCGACTGAAATTTCAGGAAGGCGATGCGTGCCATCTCGATGGCATTAATGACGATACATTTAATCTAACTCTCTCTGTCTTCGGCGCCATGTTTGCGCCCAAACCTTTCGATGTCGCCAAAGAAATGGTGCGCGTTACAAAACCCGGCGGGCGCATTGTTATGGGCAACTGGATTCCCAATGATCCAACCTTCGTATCGCAAGTGCTAAAAATCAGCTCGGCCTTTACACCGCCCCCGCCGGAAGGCTTCATCAGCCCCATGATGTGGGGCGTGGAGAGCCACATCGTTGAACGTTTCAGCCAGGCAGGAATAACCAAAGACAATATCTCCATGGCCAAGGATACCTATTCTTTCATAGCACCGGACAAGAGCCCGGCGCAGGTCATCGACCTCTTTCGACACTATTACGGCCCGACCATGAACGCCTTTGAGGCGGCCGGGAAAAACGGGAAAACCGAGGAATTGCACAAGCAGCTTGTAGAGCTCGCACAGGCACAGAACAAGGATACGAACGGTGGTACCGCGATATCGGCCACCTTCATGCGCGTGACGGTTCAGGTTTGAGGCTTGCCATCGCGCGCCTGGACGTTCGAAGCCTTAAGACTGCCGAAAAATCCGGGTTCCGTCCGCGGTAAAAGCGCGCTATATCCATGCCTTCCGGAGACGTGGCCGAGAGGCTGAAGGCGGCGGTTTGCTAAACCGCTATACACTGTAAAGGTGTATCGAGGGTTCGAATCCCTCCGTCTCCGCCAGTTTTTAAACAGGGCAAAACCATGCCGACAGATAATAAAACATGGTCGTATCAAACAACTATGCTTAGCGATCTTAAGCGGGATGGAATGTGTCTTGAATTGACTAAAGTCAATCAGGCCGACGAAGTGGTTATGCTTTACGAAATTTTTTATTCAGATGTCGACCACACGATGACGTTTCAGAGTTTTTCCGATGAAGCCATACCTTTGGATGTCATCGAAAGTTTCGTCAAAGCATCTTCACGCCTTATCCCACAATCTAAAATACGGCCTTCCTAGGCTGGGAATTGAATCATCTGCGCGCCTTCGGGGTCGCGGGAGATTTGCAGCTTGCGGTAAAGCGTTGAGGGGCTGATTTCCAGAAGCGCGGCAGCGCGTTTCATATCCTGCTGGGCAAATTCCATGGCCTGGGTGATAGCTTCCCGCTCCACCTGCCACAACGGCTTGACGGAGGCGGGTGTAGCCGCCTCATCGCACAGCATCAGATCATGGCGGTTGCGGTTGGCAGCGGCCATTTGATTTTCATCGGCGAAACGCTTCAAATCCTTGGGCAGCATGGCTTCGGTGACCATCGGCCCATCATTCAGCACCACCACATTGCGGATGACATTTTCAAGCTGGCGCACATTGCCCGGCCAGTCATAGCGCCGGAACAGGCTGATGATCTCGGGCGACAGGCCGATGAAATGCTTGTTTTCCTCCACGCCGAAGCGCGACAGGAAATGCCCCGCCAGCATCAGCACATCATCCTCCCGCTCGCGCAAGGGCGGAATATCCAGCGGCACGACATGCAGGCGGTAGAATAAATCCTCGCGGAAGCGGCGTTCCTTCGTTTCCTCCAGCGGGTCGCGCGTGGTGGCTGAGATGATGCGCACATCGACAAAATCCACCTTGTTACCGCCGACCGGAAGCACTTCGCCCGTCTGCATGAAGCGCAGGAATTTCGTCTGCATCTCCAGCGGCATGTCGCAGACTTCCTCAAGGAACAGCGTGCCGCCATCGGCTTGCTTCGCCGCGCCCGGCTGATCGGACACCGCGCCGGGGAATGCGCCCTTCACATGGCCGAAAATGGCGCTTTCCAGCAATTCATGCGGGATGGTCGCGCAATTCAGGATGATAAACGGCTTGTTGCGGCGCGGCCCTGCATCATGAATGGTTTGCGCGGCCATTTCCTTCCCCGCGCCATTTTCGCCACGGATGAAGACACTGGCCTGGCTGGAGGCGACGGAATCGATAATACGGTAAACCGCCTGCATGACATTCGAGCGTCCGGCGAAGTTGTGAAAACGCTCCAGCCCTGTAATACGCCGTAGCTTGCTGATTTCCGCCGCGAGCGCTTTGCGCTCCAGCGCGTTGGCGAGGGTCAGATTCAGGCGCACCGGGGGGCACGGCTTGACGACGAAATCATAGGCGCCCCTGAGCGTCGCTTGCAGCGCCATATCCATGGAATTGTCAGCCGTCATGACAATGACCGGAAGATGCGGATGATGCGCGTGTATATGGTCGAGGACTTCCAGCCCGCTGATATCGGGCAGATGCAAATCCAGTACAACGGCAGCGGGCACGCTGTGATCGACGAAACTCATTGCCTTGCGGCCCGTATCCTCGACAACGACATCATAGCCTTCGCGGCGCAAATGCTCACCGATGGTCAGAGCCTGCGACGGCTCATCCTCAACCAGAAGGATTTTTTTATGCGTGCTGCCCATGGCTGTCCGGCATAAGAAAAAGGGGCTCCTTAAGCCGAATGTGCCGGAAAAATATTATCGCTTCCTGAATCCGCGCGGCAAAAACCTCGCAGGCGCAATACGCATGTATGCAAAACACGGTTTATTTTGCATGAAACCGACGATGGTATGAAGCCTAGTGCTTCACCATGTCGCCCGAGGCTCCGCCGTCCCGCGCCTTGGATTGGGCCGCGGCCAGCTCGGCCGCTTCGTCCCATTCAATAGGCGTCAAAGGCTTGGTCAGCGCGAATTTGAGGACTTCCTCAACCGTGCCGATGAAGATGATCTTCAGGCCCTTTTTCACGTTGTCAGGAATTTCAGTCAGGTCTTTTTCGTTCTCCTTGGGAATGAGAACGGTGGTCAACCCGCCGCGTAGCGCCGCCAACAGCTTTTCCTTGAGCCCGCCAATGGGTAGAACGCGGCCGCGAAGCGTAATTTCACCCGTCATCGCCACATCCTTGCGCACCGGAATACCCGTAAGCACGGATACGATGGATGTCACCATCGCCACACCCGCGCTGGGGCCGTCCTTGGGTGTTGCGCCTTCGGGAACGTGAACGTGGATATCGCGTTTATCCAGCAGAGTCGGTTTGATACCGAACGCCACCGCGCGCGCTTTCACATAGCTTTCGGCCGCCTGGACGGATTCGCGCATGACATCGCCCAGCTTGCCCGTGATGATGATCTTGCCTTTGCCTGGTAAAGCGACGGCTTCGATGGACAGCAATTCGCCACCCACTTCCGTCCAGGCCAGGCCTGTCGTGACGCCCACCATATCTTCGGGCTCGACCTCACCGAAGCGGAACTTCTTCACGCCCGCGTATTTTTCAAGATTGCGGCGGGTGATGTGAATGGATTTCAGCTTCTTGACCAGAATATCCTTGATGGATTTGCGTGCCAGATTGGCGATTTCGCGCTCCATATTACGCACGCCCGCTTCGCGGGTGTAGTAGCGGATAATATCGCGTAAGGCGTCTTCGGAAATCGAAAACTCGCCCTTCTTCAGGCCGTGTTCCTTTGTTGCCTTGGGGATAAGGTGGCGGCGGGAGATTTCGATCTTCTCGTCTTCGGTGTAGCCCGCCAGACGGATGATCTCCATACGGTCAAGCAAGGGCTGCGGCATGCGCAGCGTGTTGGCCGTGCAGACGAACATGACATCCGAAAGATCGTAGTCGACTTCCAGATAATGGTCACTGAAGCTGTTGTTCTGTTCGGGGTCCAGCACCTCAAGCAACGCCGAGGATGGATCGCCGCGCCAATCGGAGCCTAGCTTATCCACCTCGTCCAGAAGGAATAGCGGGTTCGATGATTTGGCTTTCTTCATGCCCTGAATGACCTTGCCGGGCATAGAGCCAATATAGGTACGGCGATGGCCGCGGATTTCAGCCTCATCCCGCACGCCGCCAAGCGACATACGGACGAAGTTGCGGCCTGTGGCGTGGGCAATGGATTTACCGAGCGAGGTTTTACCGACGCCGGGCGGACCGACGAGGCACAGGATAGGCCCCTTCAGCTTACTCTGTCGCTGTTGCACGGCAAGATATTCGAGGATGCGCTCCTTGACCTTCTCTAACCCATGATGTTCGACATCGAGGATTTTTTCAGCTTTCTTGATGTCGCGGCGCGTGCGCGTGCGCTCATTCCACGGAATGCCCAGCATCCAGTCAAGATAATTGCGAACGACGGTGGCTTCCGCCGACATCGGGCTCATGGCGCGAAGCTTTTTGAGTTCGGCGAGGCATTTTTCCTTCGCCTCCTTGCTCATCTTGGTCTTGTTGATGCGGTCTTCCATCTCATCGGCTTCGCTCTTGCCGTCTTCGGTCTCGCCAAGCTCTTTTTGAATGGCCTTCATTTGCTCGTTCAGATAATAGTCGCGCTGCGTCTTCTCCATTTGCTTTTTGACGCGATTACGAATTTTCTTTTCCACCTGCAGAACGCCAATTTCGCCTTCCATGCAGCCGAAAATCTTTTCCAACCGCTCATTGACCGAAACGGTTTCCAGCAACGCCTGCTTTTCGGGAATTTTCAGCGCGAGATGCGACGCAATCGTATCCGCCAGCTTGGCCGGATCATCGATCTGATTGACTGAAACCAGAACCTCCGGCGGAATTTTCTTGTTCAGCTTAATGTACTGGTCGAACTGGCCGACCACCGCGCGCACCAACGCGCTCAACTCGCCTTGATCGCCGCCGAATTCCTCGACGGGCTCGGCGAAAGCTTGGAAGAAATCGCTATTTTCTGTGAAGCGCGAAACCCGCGCGCGATGCCCACCTTCAACCAGAACTTTCACCGTTCCGTCCGGCAACTTCAGCAGCTGCAATACAGTGCCGACTGTGCCGAGCGTATACAGATCATCGGTTGAGGGGTCGTCCTGCGTCGCGCTTTTCTGTGTCAGCATCAGGATGTGCTTGTCATCCTGCATGACATCTTCCAGCGCACGCACCGACCGCTCACGCCCCACAAACAGGGGAACGATCATGTGGGGAAAAACGACGATATCCCGCAGAGGTAGAACGGGATAAAGAGCGCCGCCGGAAGATTGCAAAACCATGAAAATCCTTTGATCGGTATTTACGCGGGAAAACGGGTGATTCGCTACCTGTGCCTAAAACTTTAGGTCCAGATAGTTAACAGATTGGTAGTTTCCTGTCGATTTTCAATAGGGGAAAGAAACACCGGAATATGAGACGTTTCCTAGCGTTTTAAGCCTTGGCGCCCGCGGCTTCCCGTTTATCCCCATGTACCTGGATGGGCTTGGCCTTGCCATCGACCACATCGCGGTTCACCACGACTTTTTCGATGCCCTGCGTGCCGGGAAGATCGAACATGGAGTCGAGCAGCACGCTTTCCATAATAGAACGCAGACCGCGCGCGCCTGTCTTCCGGGCGATGGCCTTTTGCGCGATAGCGCTGAGCGCATCGTCGGTAACATCGAGATTAACGTCTTCCATCTCAAACAGCCGCTGGAACTGCTTCACAATAGCGTTCTTGGGCCGCGTGAGAATATCGATCAATGCAGCTTCATCAAGGTCGGACAGTGTCGCAACGACAGGTAAGCGGCCGACAAATTCGGGGATGAGGCCAAACTTCAACAAATCTTCCGGCTCGACCTCACGCAGAACCTCACCCGTACGCCGTTCATCGGGGCCGCGCACATCGGCGCCGAAGCCCATCGAGCTACCACGGCCGCGCGCCGAGATAATTTTTTCCAATCCGGCGAACGCGCCGCCGCAGATGAAAAGAATGTTGGTCGTATCGACTTGCAGGAATTCCTGCTGCGGATGCTTGCGGCCGCCCTGTGGGGGAACCGAAGCGACGGTGCCTTCCATGATCTTGAGCAGCGCTTGCTGCACGCCTTCGCCCGAAACGTCGCGGGTGATGGAGGGATTGTCGGATTTGCGGCTGATCTTGTCGATTTCGTCGATATAGACGATGCCGCGCTGCGCACGTTCGACGTTGTAATCGGCAGCCTGCAACAGCTTGAGGATGATATTCTCGACGTCTTCACCGACATAACCCGCTTCGGTGAGGGTCGTCGCATCGGCCATGGTGAAAGGCACGTCGATGATACGCGCCAGCGTCTGGGCCAGCAGCGTCTTGCCACAGCCCGTAGGGCCCACCAGAAGAATGTTCGATTTCGCTAATTCGACATCCGAATTGCGCGCGCCATGCGCAAGACGCTTATAGTGGTTGTGAACGGCGACGGAAAGGACACGCTTCGCATGTTCCTGCCCGATGACGTAGTCGTCGAGCACAACCATGATATCCTTGGGAGTCGGAACGCCGTCCTTGGTTTTGACAAGCGTTGTCTTGCTCTCTTCACGGATGATGTCCATGCAGAGTTCGACGCACTCGTCACAAATGAAAACCGTGGGACCAGCGATCAACTTGCGCACTTCATGCTGGCTTTTGCCGCAGAAGGAGCAGTAAAGCGTGTTCTTTGAATCGCTGGAGGTGGACTTGCTCATCGTTTTTCTTTCACCCTGTTAACATCAAGCCTAGGACAATTTTAGTTACTGGATGATTAACCCCTCGAATGGGGCTAATGCATGGCAAAAACAGGCTTTTCGCCTGGTTTCTACGGAACGGCCTCTAACCCTCGGTTAGGCGGCCTTCTTTTCCGATTCCGCGCCGCCGGGCCGCTTGGTCACGACCTCGT
This sequence comes from Alphaproteobacteria bacterium, assembly GCA_033763555.1. GTDB lineage: Bacteria > Pseudomonadota > Alphaproteobacteria > UBA9219 > UBA9219 > JALYJG01. Next base: position 14,340 of record JANRKK010000043.1, read on the forward strand.
CGATCAAACCAAAGGTCTTCGCTTCTTCGGCGGACATAAAATAGTCGCGTTCCACGGCCGTGGCGATCTTGTCCAGCGACTGGCCTGTATGTTTCACATACATTTCGTTCAGGCGCTGACGCAGTTTCAGGATTTCACGGGCCTGAATTTCGATATCCGTCGCCTGGCCCTGCGCGCCGCCGGAAGGCTGATGGATCATGATGCGGCTGTTCGGCAGGGAGAAGCGCTTGCCCTTGGTGCCTGCGCACAGTAACAGCGAACCCATCGAGGCTGCCTGACCGATGCAGACTGTCGAAACCGGGGAGCGAATATATTGCATCGTATCATAGATGGCGAGGCCGGATGTCACAACACCGCCGGGCGAGTTGATATAGAAGGAAATCTCCTTGCTCGGGTTCTCGGATTCCAGAAACAGCAGCTGAGCACAAACCAGGCTGGAGATATGATCATCCACCGGGCCAACCATGAAAATGATACGTTCTTTCAGGAGGCGGGAATAAATGTCGAAAGACCGCTCGCCGCGCGCCGTCTGCTCAATGACGATAGGCACCAAAGCGCTGAGCGTTTCGTAGGGGTCGCGTTCGGGCATGGACATCGGAGAAACTCCTGTTGAGGGTCTGATACTTATAAGTTAGCGCATCAGGCGCAGATGGCAAGGGGTAGGCTCCCGGCCAGTTACGGCAAATGCTACCAAGGGACTTTAATTCACAAGCGATTCAGGCTATTAAGGAGTCCGGTTTTTTCTTTGTTCGTTCCTGCCGCGAGGAGCCTCATGGCCACGCAAATCATTGTTCCGCCGATGGGCGAGTCCGTTTCGGAAGCGACTGTCGCCAAATGGCTCAAGAAAGTCGGCGATGCCGTGCGCATGGATGAGCCCTTGGTGGAGTTGGAAACCGATAAGGTGACGCTGGAAGTCAATGCCGCGGCAGCGGGAACGATCAGCGAAATCAAGGTTCCGCAAGGCGGCAATGTCGGTGTCGGCGCCGTGCTTGGCGTTATTCAGGAAGGCGGAGCCGCCGTTTCATCGCCGTCCGCCAGTGCGACGACAGCCGCCCCGGCCCAGCCTCCACGCCAGCCCGCTGCCAATGCAGCCCCGCAAAATGTTACCGTCATGCCAGCTGCCCGCAAAGCTGCCGAAGATCGCGGCATCAATCCCTATGACGTCCCCGGCAGTGGCAAAGGCGGTCGCGTAACCAAGGAAGATGTTATGAACCAGCCGACAGCGCCTGCGCCACGTTCTGCACCTGCGGCCAAAGCGCCAGCCCAGCCCGCAGGCCCGCGTCAGCGCGGTGGCGAGGAAGAGCGCGTGCGCATGACCCGCCTGCGCCAAAAAATCGCCGAACGCCTCAAAGAAGCGCAGAACACCGCCGCAATGCTCACGACGTTCAATGAGATCGATATGAGCCATGTGATGGCGCTGCGCAACCAACACAAGGAATCCTTCGAGAAGAAATACGGCGCGAAGCTTGGCTTCATGTCCTTCTTCGTCAAAGCTTGCGTTCTGGCGCTCAAGGAAATTCCCAGCGTCAATGCCGAGATTGAAGGCGAAGACCTCGTCTACAAGAATTACTACGATATCGGCGTCGCCGTCGGCACGCCGCAAGGTCTTGTCGTTCCCGTCGTACGCAATGCCGATCAGTTGAACTTCGCCGAGATCGAAAAATCCATCAGCGATCTGGGCCGCCGCGCCAAGGATGGCAAGCTGTCAATCGCTGACCTGACGGGTGGCACTTTCACAATCACCAATGGCGGCATCTATGGCTCGCTGATGTCAACGCCAATCTTGAACCCGCCGCAATCGGGTATTCTTGGCATGCACGCCATCAAGGAACGCCCCATTGCCGTAAACGGCAAAATCGAGATCCGCCCGATGATGTATGTCGCGCTCAGCTATGACCACCGCATTATCGACGGGCGCGAGGCCGTAACCTTCCTTGTCCGCGTCAAGGAATGCATCGAGGATCCGGAACGGCTCCTGCTTGGTGTGTAAACCAACCCCCCAAAGAAATCATTGATTATCAGCCAGTTAGACTTTGGGCATGACCCAAAGTCTTAACCTTGTTTTCACCTGCCTTTAAGCACACCGGGTGGACAATAGACCCATACAAGTGCCCGAAAGGGCAGGACATTTTTTGGATTGATATTGATGGTGCAGGATGCGCCCACGATGGTGCGCAGGCTGTCGCCATCGGAGTATTTTTAAGATGGCGATTGCGAGCCTTTCCTTTTCCGCCGCCCTGCCGACCTATACCAGCATCGGCAGCGCAGGCACTATTTTTGCCGGAAACAGTCTGGCGGCAACCGGAGCGGTGGCCGTCAACACGAACGGCGCTTCCGCCTCGTCCGGCCAAGCGACCATCCTGACATCTTCATTGAAAAGTGGCGGCCTATCCTTCCTGCCGCAAAGCGCATCCACAGTTGGTAATTTGCTGACGGTCATTTACGGGCTTTCGCCGAACGCGTCGCCCAGCGACATCTTTCGAGCCAGCGACCAGGCCAGGGCATTGGCGGGCGGCCTTTACGGCACAGGCATCAACATCACGCCCGGCACCGTAGCCGTAAATGGCAATTCGGCCACCACCAGCTATCGCCTGTCAATCAATGGCCCGGTGGATGGCGTCGGCGGCACGATCAATCTGCAGGACGGCCTATCTTTCAGCGAAAGCGCAGATGGCAGTCGCCTGTCTCTGGAAAGCATTTCAACCGTCGGCAACGATCTGCGCATTACATACAGATTATCGGACGCGCCGGAGAGAATCGCCGCAACCACAACCACGCGCACGACAGACACAAGCAATCCGTCTTCCGACAGGCTCGGTGCCGAGTTTGCCAGCAGCGGCATCACCACGCTGGGCGATTTATTGGCGGCAGCGGCCGGATTTTCCTCGGCCAACAGCCTCACGGGAGCCCTGCAATCCCGCTTCACCAGCGTGCCGCATCCCACAGCCGCGCTGGCCTCGGCGCTCGGCCCGAGCCCCAGTTCGGCTTTTCAGATCGGGGATTTCCTCAATATCGGCGGAAGCGCGCCAAGCTTAAACAGCGATCTGTTCACATCATCGGCCAATGACAGTGTCAGTTCAGGCAATACGCTGACGGGTATTTACACATCCGTCGCCAGCCTCGGCACATCCACCATCCGTGGCGCAGGCCTCAACGTCGTCGCTTAAACCACCTGTGAATTATTGAATGGCCTGCATCTTGGCCTTGGCAATAGCCAGTTTGGCTTGCAGGCTGGCGCGTTCACCATCGGTTTTGGCAAGCGCGATATCTTCCACCAGATTGGCCGCCTGCTCTTCCAGTTCCGTACGATTCAGCTCAGCAACCGGAACAGCATCTTCGGCCAAGACCGTGCAACGCTCGTTGGTTACTTCGGCAAAACCACCTGCCACGAAAATCCGATCGGAAGCGGCGGAGCCTTCCTGCTCAAACACTTCGATGATACCCGGACGTACGCTGGCGATCAGCGGCGCATGGCCTGCCAGAACGCCAAAGTCCCCTTCCCCGCCCGGCACGGTCACAAGCGCCACTTGCTTATTCACCAGCAAGGCTTCGGGTGAAACGAGTTCAAATTGAAAGGATGCGGCCATGATTATTGCTCCTGAAATGTTTGCTTAGCCGATACAGCCGTTAAAGCCAATCCCTATTTGCTGCGCTGATCGACGATATTCGGGCGCTTTTTTAAGGACTCATCAACGCCCTTCAGCGTCCGGTCAAAAAACCACAGAGTGTAATAGAGAATATCTTTTTGTATCTCGATGCGTTCTTCTGCACGCGCAGCGGATTTCTTGAAATCCGAAAAGCCGTCATGGTCGATTTTATCCAGCTGCAAAAGCCATACGGGCGACGGTGTTTTATCATATGCCCCGCCCGGCTGTTTTACATGGTCGGTCAGGTAAGCATCCCACATCGCCAGTTGGTACATCACAGGAATATTGAGTTTATCCAGTTGGCCCTTTTCGATCAGCGGCGTGGTGTAGGGCGCTTGTGCAAGAACGGCTTTCACACCTTCCAATTTCCATTCAGGCCATGCGCCCGACAAGCCCAGAACCGTATAACCGCCGAGCGAATAGCCCAGCAGACCAATTTTTGAGAAATCGACGCGAGCGGCCCATTGCGGGTCCTGCTTCAGCGCGGCAACCAGCTTGCGGATATCTTCCCCGCGGTCGCGGTAGGTATTCACATCCCATAATTCGGATTTCACGAAGAATTCTATCGAGGCTTTGGCGGGATCGTAAACGCCGCTGCAGGAAGAATCCTGATGGTCGGGCGCAAAAACCATGTAGCCACCCCGCGCCAAGGCCTCCATCAGATATTGCGACGATGTTCCGCAACCGCGCACGCCATGGGAAAAAATAATGACGGGTGCAGGCTGAAGCGGCAAAGGATTGGGCTGCCAGTAGGAAACGGTCAGATCAGCAATCCGAGTTTGCTGGATGGTACCTTCGATCTTTGGATTGAGGTCGTCAAAAACGCCGGATTTTGCCGACAATAAAGACAGCGCCAGAAGAACGCCAAGCCCAAGGCCTGCGAGAACGGGGATTACAAAGGAACGTCGTTTTTTCTGGGTCACGCGGCTTCCGCGGCCATCTTACGGGCCTTCGCAACAGCTTCATCGATGGTGCCAACCATGTAGAAGGCCGCTTCTGGTAGTTGGTCATACTCGCCAGCAACAATGCCCTTGAAGCCCTTGATCGTGTCCTCAAGCTTCACGAAGACACCGGGTGAACCCGTGAAAACTTCAGCAACATGGAAAGGCTGCGACAGGAAGCGTTGGATCTTGCGCGCCCGCGACACAGTGAGTTTGTCTTCTTCCGACAATTCATCCATGCCGAGAATGGCGATGATGTCCTGCAGTGATTTGTAGGTCTGCAGAACTTTCTGCACCGAACGCGCCACATCGTAATGATCCTGACCCACAACTCGCGGATCGAGAATGCGGCTGGTGGAATCCAGAGGATCGACGGCGGGATAAATGCCCAATTCGGCAATCTGACGCGACAACACGGTGGTCGCGTCCAAATGCGCGAAGGAGGTTGCGGGAGCCGGATCGGTCAAGTCGTCGGCGGGAACGTAAATCGCCTGCACCGAGGTGATCGAACCTTTGGTTGTCGTAGTGATGCGTTCCTGCAGGGCACCCATATCCGTCGCCAAAGTCGGCTGATAACCAACCGCTGAAGGAATACGGCCGAGCAGAGCCGACACTTCCGAACCCGCCTGCGTAAAGCGGAAGATGTTATCGACGAAGAACAACACATCCTGGCCTTCTTCATCGCGGAAATATTCCGCAAGCGTCAAACCGGTGAGGCCGACGCGGGCGCGGGCGCCCGGCGGCTCGTTCATCTGGCCATAGACCAGCGCGGCCTTGGAACCCGGACCGTCGGTCTTGATAACGCCGGATTCAATCATTTCGTGATAGAGGTCGTTGCCTTCGCGGGTACGCTCGCCCACACCGGCGAACACGGAATAACCACCGTGTGCCTTGGCGACGTTGTTGATGAGTTCCATGATAAGAACAGTCTTGCCAACGCCCGCACCGCCGAACAGACCGATTTTACCGCCGCGCGAGTAAGGCGCGAGCAGATCAACAACCTTGATGCCCGTGACCAGAACCTGCTGTTCTGTTGACTGCTCGACGAATTCCGGAGCGCTGCGGTGAATCGGCAGAGTCTTCTTGGTTTTGACTGCGCCGCGCTCATCGACCGGCTCGCCGACGACATTGATGATGCGGCCCAGAGTTTCTGGACCAACCGGCACCATAATCGGTGCGCCTGTATCGCTGACCTTCTGGCCGCGAACGAGGCCGTCGGTCGTATCCATCGCCACCGTGCGAACGGTGCTTTCACCCAGATGCTGCGCAACTTCGAGGACGAGGCGCTTGCCTTCATTTTCCGTGTGAAGCGCGTTCAGAATGGACGGCAACTCACCATCGAACTGAACGTCGACAACGGCGCCCGTGACTTGCGTGATACGGCCTTCGGTATTGGTTTGCATAGTTTCTTCCTTCTTGAGTTGTTCAAATGTTAATGCGCCGCCAGATGTAGATGTCTTCGCTTGTCCCCACGCCTGCGCACTGATTGTCTTGCAGTATGGTGTGAAGGTTTAGTGATAACTTTTACACCTAAAAAATTGCCATAGGCTCTAACAAGAGCGTTATAGACATCTCGCGGCGCGCCTGCGCCCACACTCACCTCTGTTTGACCCGCCTCGGATCGCTCATCACCATCACCAATATTCAAGTAAGCTCTTCCCGAAGGTTTTCTGCTGGTAGCTAAACTTCTTATATCTTGATGTAGGAGCGTTTCAACACGTCTTGCTCTTTCCTCTGCCAAAATATCTTCATAGCGTTCAGGTCTTCCACATAATGTGGCCCTATCTTTAAAACATTTTTTATTAACTCTCTCGCGCAGCTCAAAAAGACGATCAAACTCAGGCTGAGTTAGTACTTCACGAAAGATGGTTTCACTCAGTGGAATGGATTTTTTCATATTTTGTGTTCTCTCAGGTTACACGGCTTCCGCGCCGGAGATAATTTCGATGAGTTCCTTGGTGATGTAAGCCTGACGGCTGCGGTTGTAGTTGAGCGTCAGGCGGTCAATCATATCGCCCGCATTGCGGGTGGCGTTATCCATCGCCGTCATGCGCGCGCCCTGCTCGCCCGCCGCGCTTTCCAGCAAGGCGGCGTAAACCTGCATCGCCAGATTATGCGGCAGCAACTGGGCAAGGATTTGCTCCTCATTCGGCTCAAACTCATAGACCGCCATCGGTTCATTCTGGTTCGCGGCGTCATCGGCGTCGATTTGCACCGGAACAATCTGATTCACCGTCACGATCTGCGAGATGACCGACTTGAAGCGGTTGAAAACAATCTGCGCGACATCGAATTGTCCGGCCTCGAACAATTCCGTGATCTTGTGCGTAACGCGGTCGGCATCGGCGAAGCCAATACGCTTGCGGCCGATATCCTCGAACGAAGCGACAATCTTGCTGGCATGGTCGCGGCGCAGCAGATCGCGTCCCTTGCGGCCGACGCAGAGCAATTTCACTTGCTTGCCCTCGCCTTCCAGAACGCGAACCAGACGGCGCGTTTCGCGCACAATGGAGCCGTTGAAGGCCCCGCACAGACCGCGGTCGGAGGTTACGACCACCAGAAGAATGACGTTGTCTTTCCCCGTCCCCGCCAGAAGCCTAGGCGTAGAGTCCGAAATTTCCAGATTTTTGCAGAGCGCGCTAAGCATCCGCGCCATGCGGGTGGCATAAGGACGGGCGGCTTCGGCATATTCCTGCGCCCGGCGCAATTTGCTGGCCGCCACCATCTTCATGGCCGAGGTGATTTTGCGTGTGGATTTCACGCTGCCGATGCGATTTTTAAGGTCCTTGAGGCTGGGCATGGGGGCTCAGATCTAAGCGTTGAAAATCGCGGCTTTTTTGGCGGATTGAAGCGCTTTGGTCAAGGAAAATAAGCGCTTAGCCCGGAGGGCTTTATCGTCCCGGCGGCAGGCTAACGGTCAAGCCATTCAAGGCTTCTGTTACTTTGATCTGGCAGCCCAGACGCGAGGTGTGTGTTAGGCCCTGCGCGAGGTCCAGCATGTCCGTTTCGTCCGTGGTCGGCGGCACAAGGCGACCGTACCAGGCCGGGTCGATAATCATATGGCAAGTCGAGCAGGCCATCGCACCGCAACACGCGCCCTCGACCTCAAGGTTATTCTGGCGCGCGACTGTCATGAGATTATAGCCTTCCGGCGCATCAATCTCGTGACGCTCACCCTTTTTACCTATGATCGTAATCTTTGGCATTGCCATTCCCATAAAAAACCAAATGAAATAATCGGCGCTGTTATGCCGTTTTCGGTAGTTTTACCGTCGGCTCTCGCACGGCCATCATGCCGCCGGGGCGCCACAACATTATTAGCACCATTCCGGCCCCAAATGCCAGCATCCGGTACTGCTCCAAATCGCGGAACAGTTCGGGCATACCGACGATAAAAACCGCCGCAAAAACAATGCCTAACGGATGGCCGATGCCGCCAAGAATAACGATGGCGAGCATCGTCGCGGACTCCGTGAAAGTAAAACTCTCGGGACTGATGAAACCCTGGCGCGTGGCGAAGAAGGCCCCGGCAAGACCTGCCACCGTTGCGCCTAACGCGTAAGCCGCCAGTTTGACGCGCGACCGATTGATGCCGAGCGCGGCGCAGGCGACTTCATCTTCACGGAAAGCTTCCCAGGCGCGGCCGATCGGCAGGCGGCGCAGCTTAGCGCTGAACCAGCCAACCAGAAGCGCCAGAAGCAGGATGAGGTAATAGAGAAAGATCACTCGCTGCAATGGATCAAACTCAAGACTAAAAAATCCGTGAAAGCTCTTCCGGCTTTCCGCCGCATCGCGCGCGAATTCCAGACCGACGAAAGTGGGACGCGGAATACCGGAGATACCATTCGGGCCATTCGTCAGCTTGGTCCAGTTGATCAGAACCAATCGGACAATTTCACCGAAGCCGAGTGTGACGATCGCGAAATAGTCGCCGCGTAAGCGCAAAACCGGAAAGCCAAGTAAAAACGCCGCCAGCGCAGCAATACCGCCCGAGATCGGCAAGGCTTCCCAAAAGCTCAAGCCAAAATTCTGTGCCAGCAAGGCGTAGCTGTAGGCACCAAGCGCGTAGAAGCCTGCATAACCAAGATCGAGCAGTCCGGCATAACCGACCGTGATGTTCAACCCCCATGCCAGCATGATGTAGGTCATCACCATGATGGCGACATCGAGCGCATAGCGGCTGGCCAAAGGCGTAAAAGGAAAAACCAGTGTGAAGAGAATGAGAATAGCAGAAATGACTGCCAGATTTTTTGCCAAGGGCCGATGCGGCAGCTTGACCAACATCGCGTTAAAAATATCCGCGCGGCGAAGGAGCGTAAAAGCCGCCCGCGCTGCCAGAACAAACGCGCCGAGCATGGCAACGCTTTTCAAAAATTGCGATGGAAAAGGAAGATAGGCGGCAACAATACCCGCAACGAAAGCCAGCGGCGCGATCCATTTGGCTTTTCCATCGGCAATTAGGCCCAGCAGCAGGCGGCCCAGAAAAATCAGCAGCGCAGCGACGCCGACATCCACCAGATGCCATTCGACCGTCAGGCCTTCGGCACCGTCAATTGTTCGCGCACCCGCCAGCGGTAGCGCCAGAACTCCGGCAATCAGCGCCGTGAAAAAAGCATCTTTGATGCGCGTATTCATCAAACTTTCTCGATCTCGGGCCGCCCGAGCAGGCCGTTGGGACGCACCAGCAGAACCAGCATGAGGATGCCGAAAACGGCGACGTCTTTATATTGCGCGTTCACATAACCCGCCCAGAAACTTTCGATCAGGCCGATAATGACACCGCCCAACATCGCTCCGGGTAACGAGCCGATACCACCCAGCACAGCCGCGGTGAAAGCTTTCATACCCGCCAGAAAACCCATGAAGAAATCGACGACACCGTAATACAGCGTGACCATAAACCCGGCAATGGCGGCCAAGGCTGCACCGATCACGAATGTTGTGGAAATTGTGCGGTCGACATTCACGCCAACCAAGGCGGCCATGATTTTGTCCTGCTGGCAGGCGCGCTGCGCCCGACCCAAAGACGTGCGCTGAATAATCAACGTCACCACCGCCATCAACCCCATGGTTAAAAGAATAATGATGATCTGCAGATAGGAAATTGAAACCGTGAAGCCATCATCACGTTTCATCAGCGCGAAAGACCCTTGCAGAACGGGCGCCATGGTCTTGACGCGCGCCCCCTGCAGAAGCTGCACATAATTTTGCAGCAGGACGGACATGCCGATGGCCGAGATCAGCGGCGCGAGGCGTGGCGCTTCGCGCAATGGGCGGTATGCCACGCGTTCCACCGACCAGCCATAAAGGCTGGTGATGATGATGCTGACAACCAGCACGAGCATCAAGGCTCCGGCGACATGCGTCATGCCCGTCAGGCCCAGAACAACAAAACAGATCACCGTAATGAAACCGCCGATCATGTAAATTTCGCCATGGGCGAAATTGATCATGCCGATGATGCCATAGACCATCGTGTAACCAATGGCGATCAGGCCATAGACGGCCCCCAATGTCAGGCCATTGATCAATTGCTGCAGGAAATATTCCACGCGCGGGAACCCGTTGAAGGAATCGGCTTTAGATGTATGGCTTTAACGGCTTTTCTTGGCAATACGCGTGCGGGACGAGGAGCAAAGCTGGCCATAGGAATCCTCATGCGCCACCATGGCCTGGACTTCCTCCTCCAGTTTTTCCGCATCGCCGCTGTAAAAGGCCAGAACCCTGTCCCTGTATTTGGCACAAAAAGCGGGGGCTGACATATCGGCGCTCTTCTGCCCAAATTCATTGCCCAGCTTGGTACGCAGCTTATCGAGTTGCGCGATTCCACCTTTACCGTCGCGAACATAATAGTTGATCATGGTCTGCTCGGCTTCCTGCAGCGCCTGGATATGCGCGCGGGTGAATCCAGTATAGGCGGGAACGAGGTTCTGCCCTTTCGACCCGCTGCGGCAGGTTACGGTAATCACCATCAGCTCGGAGTGCAGGCGCAACGTCTGCTCGGCCTCCAATTCGGCAATCGAATAGCAGGCGGGCGCAGCAAGAAGCGGCGGGCTGACCAGAAGCGCGCACAAAAGAAGGCCAAAAAATTTCTTCATGATGCGGGTTATTCCCACTCAATCGTTCCGGGAGGCTTGCTGGTCACATCATAGACCACGCGGTTGATTCCGGGAACCTCATTGATAAGGCGTGTCGCGCAGCGTGCCAGAAACTCATGCTCAAACGGATAAGCTTCCGCCGTCATGCCATCGACCGACGTGACAGCCCGCAACCCAAGGACGTGATCATAAGAACGTCCATCGCCCATAACGCCGACGGTTTTGACAGGTAGTAAAACAGCAAAAGCCTGCCAGATTTTATCGTACAAGCCTGCCTTGCGGATTTCGTCGAGATAAACGACGTCAGCCTTGCGCAGCAGATCGAGCTTATCTTTCGTCACATCACTGAGGACGCGGATGGCAAGGCCGGGGCCCGGAAATGGATGCCGCCCAACGAAACTTTCCGGCAGGCCCAGCTCGCGGCCCAGCGCACGCACATCATCCTTGAACAATTCGCGCAACGGCTCGACCAGCTTCAGTTTCATGCGTTCCGGCAGACCGCCGACATTGTGGTGCGATTTGATTGTGACGCTCGGCCCGCCGGTGAAAGACACACTCTCGATCACGTCGGGATACAGCGTGCCCTGCGCTAAAAACTCGACATCCTTGATCTTGGCGGCTTCGGCATCGAACACATCGATGAACAGCTTGCCAATGGTTTTGCGTTTCTGTTCGGGATCGCTGATACCTTTCAGCGCGTCGAGGAACTGCCTCTCCGCATCGACGGCGATGAGCGGAATATTGTAATGCGAGCGGAACAGCGAAACGACTTCATCTTTCTCGCCCTGCCGCATCATGCCGGTATCGACGAAGATGCAGGTCAGCTGATCGCCGACAGCTTCGTGAATGAGAACAGCGGCCACGGTACTATCGACACCCCCGGACAAGCCGCAGATCACCTTGCCCTTGCCGACCTGTTTGCGGATGCGCTCGATCTCTGTGGCACGGAACGCTTTCATGCTCCAGCTGATACCGCAACCGCAGATTTTATGAACGAAGTTGCTCAGCAGCTTGGCGCCGTCCGGCGTGTGCACAACTTCGGGATGGAACATCGTGCCGTAATAGCGGCGCTTCTCATCGACGATGAAGGCGAAGGGTGCGCCTTCACTGGTGGCGGTAACCTTGAAGCCTTCTGGAAGTTTGGTGACGCGGTCGCCGTGGCTCATCCAAACCTGCTGGCGGGAATTTTTCTGCCAGAAATCCTGATACAGATCGCTGGCGTCCTTGATCTCCATCATCGCCTTGCCGAATTCGCGGGCATGACCGCCTTCGACTTTGCCGCCGAGCTGCAGGCACATGGTTTGCTGCCCATAGCAAATCGCCAGAACAGGAACGCCCATATCGAATACTGCCTGCGGTGCGCGCGGGCTGCCCTGCTCCAGCGTCGAAGCCGGGCCGCCGGACAGAATGATACCTTTCGGCTTGAACGCCTTGATCTGCTCATCCGTGCGGTTGAACGGGTGGATTTCACAATAGACGCCCGCTTCGCGCACACGCCGCGCGATCAACTGGGTCACTTGTGAACCAAAATCGAGGATAAGGATGCGGTCAGTTTCGGGAGACATACCGCCTTTTAATACATTGAAATTCCAAAGAAACAAGTTCTTCCCCTTCTTGTTAAGTCTTTTCGTGCTATATAAGAGCCGCCGGCTTGCCGGCTATGGCGATAAACGCTTTGTGGAATAGACGCTGCGGACCCGGGGGCGGTACCCGGCGCCTCCACCACCAGAAGGCAGGCTTCTGCCTTTTGCTGTGGGGGCGAAACAGGATCGACGCGTGTAGTAAAGACAGAGTTTTTGCTCGGCATGATACCGCCGTTATCGGGTCACTTTTATAAATGCCAACGACAACGTTGACATGGGAGTCGCTGTAGCTGCCTAACGTTCGCTTTGCGAATTAAGGTAGTTATATGACAATCGCGGCCCGGGGGGCGCCGGGCAACAGAAGCCCCCCAATTTTTTGCATAATGCGCAGGTTTGTGAGACAAGAACCGCTGACGAGATGCGGGTGTAGCTTAGTGGTAAAGCTCCAGCCTTCCAAGCTGGCTATGAGGGTTCGATTCCCTTCACCCGCTCCATTATTATTGTGAGGAGCCAAAATGGACACTGAAGACACCAAACATCTTTGGCTTCTGTTGACTCAGATAAGCCAAAAATTAGACGACGTTAAGCGTGCCCTTGGTTGGATTGCATTGCTGCTTGCAGGAGGAATAGGCTACATGATTGCTGCATCCAAGTATTTACATAATTAAAATTGACAGTCTTACCCAAGAGAACTACTCGTTCGTTAACAGAAAAAATGAAAAAAACAAATTTGAGAGATACAAATACCCATCATCAAAAACGGGCAGATGATATGGGAGATTCCACACGACGTTATTTGATAGGTATTCACACCGGAGGGATAGGTATTTTGGCGACGTTAGCCGAGAAAAATGGCTATTCGTATTCGTTGTCTTGGATGGTTGCTCCGCTAATATTTTTTGTTCTTGGACTTACCATAGTTGTAGGAAGTATCTTTCTTCAGAAACACAAAGCTTTGAAACGCATAAACAGCATGAAAAAAGAAAATTTTAGAAACTTTTTCTACTGGAATTGGACTTGGGATTTACTGGCTTTAGGTATGTTTGCGATTGGAGTAGGTATAAGCTTGTTTTTTATCTTACATGGTTCTTTGAATTGATTTGTTGACTATGCATATAATGCCCCATGAACAGCCTCGGTTTTGATAAAGCGCCCAAGGACACGCGCATTGTGGTCGCCATGTCGGGCGGGGTGGATAGTTCCGTCACCGCTGCGCTGCTGGCCGAACAGGGCTATGACGTCGTCGGCATTACCCTCCAACTTTATGATCAGGGCGAGATGGCGGCGCGCAAGGGCGCCTGCTGCGCCGGACAGGATATTTACGATGCCCGACGCGTCGCCGAGACCATCGGCATTCCGCACTACGTGCTCGATTACGAAAGCAAATTCGCGCAGAGCGTGATGGATGATTTTGCCGACAGCTATCTGCGCGGCGAAACGCCGATCCCCTGCGTCCGCTGCAATCAAAATGTAAAATTCCGCGATCTCCTGACGACTGCGAAAGATCTCGGTGCCGAGGCGCTGGCAACCGGCCATTATGTTCGTCGCGTGATGGGCGCGCAGGGTGCTGAACTGCACCGCGCCGTGGATGACGGCAAGGATCAGAGCTATTTCCTGTTCGCCACGACGCGCGAGCAGTTGGACTTTTTGCGCTTTCCGCTGGGCGGCATGAGCAAGGCGGAAACCCGCACGCTGGCCGACCGTTTCAACCTGCCCGTCGCGCAGAAACCGGACAGCCAGGACATCTGCTTTGTGCCGAATGGCGATTACGCCAGCGTCGTCAGCCGCCTGCGTCCCGGCGCGATTGATCCGGGCGAAATTGTCGATGCGAACGGCAATGTTCTGGGCCATCACGAAGGTATCATCCATTTCACTATCGGCCAGCGCCGCGGCCTGAATATCGGCGACCGCGACAGTGAAAATAACGAGCCGCTTTATGTCATCCGCCTCGATGCAGAAAAAAAGCACGTGGTCGTCGGCCCGAAAGAAGCGCTGGCGAAAAACGAAGTCGCCTTGCGTGAAATCAACTGGCTTGCTGGTGACATCCCGTTGGACGGCATCGAGGTCGAAGTCAAATTGCGTTCGGCACAAGCCCCCCTGCCCGGCCGTTTCCGCATGAACGATGGGAATGGCGGCGGCGTGGCCCTGCATGAACCTGCCTTCGGCGTCGCGCCCGGACAGGCCGGCGTCATCTATCAGGGTGACCGGGTGCTGGGCGGCGGTTGGATTGGCGCTGTTTAACTCTTACGCGTCATCCCGGCGTAAGCCGGGATCCAGAAACTTTATAATCTCATAATATTCAACGTCTTTTGCGAAAACATTACTTGACGTACAGCTGCCACGAATCAATACCAATATGGTACTGTGCAGCTTTACTGGATCCCGGCTTACGCCGGGATGACGCATAATACGAAAGGTTAAAACATGGCCGATATTTTCGTCATCGACGATCAACACCCCGAAGATCTGGCCATGCTGCAGGCGCTTTATTCGCGCAGCCCCGCCAGCGTCGTTACCCATCTGGAAAAGCTGAAGCAGACGGGCAGCGGCAAATTCATGGACAATTACTATGTCGGTTACGGCCACGCCTCGATCGGCGATTGCGGCGCAACGACCGTATTCATCGAGCAGGTGTCGATGCTGGTCGCCAAGGCGGTGCAGGATAATCCGCTGTACAACGGTCAGGAAGCCTCGACGCGCTATCTGGATTTCTCGAAGCAAGCGATCATCGATCCCTACAACAATCCCGCCAGCACCGCGATCCAGAACCGCTGGATGGAAATTTATAACGCCGTTCTGTCGAAGCTGGTCGCCGCGCTGGAACAGCAGCGCCCGTTCGACCCCACGCAGTATCGCAGCGAAAAAGGCTGGCGTAACACGCTGCAGGCCCGCGCCTTCGACATTGCCCGCAGCCTTCTGCCACTCGGCACGACGACCTTGCTCAGCTGGAGCACCACGCTGCGTCAGGCGCGCGACAATCTCCGCCGCCTGAAACATCACCCGCTGCCGGAAGTGCGCGAAGTTGCCCGCAATATTTTCACCTCCATCACCGCGAAATATCCGCACAGCTTCAAAGGCGATGAGATGCAGGATGAAGCGCCGACACCGCGCGACACCTACACGCAGAAATTCGCGTCACGCGATCATTTCCTCGCGCCGGAAGAAGCGACGCGCCGTTTCGGCCTGACGCCCGCCGAAGATCGGCAACTTCGCGCCGGAGATATCATCGCCCGCCGCAACGCGATCGATATCGACAGCATGAAACGGCTGGAAGGTGAAACCCTTTCCACGCGCCCGGCGAATGTGCCGCTGCCCTGGCGCCTGGAATCCTACGGACGTTATCAGCTGCTGTTCCTGCTGGATTACGGTTCCTTCCGCGATATCCAGCGCCACCGCAACGGCTATTGCTCCATTCCGCTGGTGGATGGGCGCTATGGCATGCATCCCTGGTGCCGCCAGCAATTCATCGATCTGCTGTCGCCCGCCGATGCTGAAAGCCTGCTGCGCGACATCGACGCGCAGTACGCGGCCATCGCCGCGCTGGCGCAAAAGGGTGTGCCGGTGACGCCGGAGCTCAACCAATATCTCTACCCGATGGGCACCTCGGCGCTTATTCAGGTGACCTATTCGGTGCCGGAAGTTGCCTATGTGGGCGAGCTGCGCTCCGGCAAGACCGTGCATCCGTCGCTGCGCCCCATCGCGCAGAACATGCTGCGCATCCTCGCCGCCGACCTGCCCGGCATCGCGCTGCATGGCGATATGGACGAAGACGACTGGAGCGCCAAGCGCGGCGAACAGACGATTACGGGTAAGGAAAAGGCGGCTTAAAAAGTCTAGATGGCATTTCTGTATATTTTCTGAACTTTCTCCACCCATTCTCTGTCAACTTCTAGCTGGTTCCCAGTTTCTTTTTCTTTATTTTCAATTTCTGCTCTACATTGCGTTAGAAATTCTCCTATTGCTCTAGCCCCAACTGAATCAGAAGGAGGAGACTTCCATCCGTCCAGCATATGCTTGATTATAGCAGAGCCTAATTCACTTTTATCCGACAATTGCGTAGGAGCAACATTGCATTCAAATCTCTTCCAAGTGTTGTTCCAGTGAACCGACTCTATCGGTCCTGAAATAAAGTTAACACCATCAACAGATTCTGTATTTTTTGCCTGACTAGGAAACTCAATAAAATCTGACACTGACATTCCTATTTGCGGAGGAAAAGGCAAATCTATACGTCGATTAAGTTTTACAATCCCGCCACTGAAGAGTAGCGCAATATTTTTTTCACCATCATTTTGTGGAACCTGAATACGCTTTTCAAAAAGACATATGTAGTGTGGCCCAGTATTACGATGGACGAGAAGATAGCGCTCTAACCAAGAAAGGATCATCTCATTATCCGGCAATCTAATGGAGGCACGGCCCGGAATCGAACCGGGATACGCGGATTTGCAGTCCGCTACATAGCCATTCTGCCACCGCGCCTTCCTGTGGGCGCACAGTAAGTTCTTGCCTTTCAAGGGTCAAGAAAACTTAATTCTTTCTCCCCATCGGATAACGAAAAAGCTTACATAGAGCCGTCCTTTTGCTATGCCTTACCCGTTGGCTACGGCCCAGGGAGGTTTACATGATCGGCATGGTTCTGGTGACGCATCGCGCGATAGGCGCCGAACTTCTGGCCGCCTTGAACGAGATTGTCGGCCCGCAGGCGCAGGCGAAAGCCATCGGCATCGGCGCGGAAGACGATATGGATAAATGCCGCGATGCCATCATGGCCGCGATCAAGGATGTGAATACGGGCACGGGTGTCATCCTACTGACCGATATGTTCGGCGGCACGCCCAGCAACCTGGCCATCGCCGCCATGCCGCGCACCAATGCGGTTGTGCTGGCGGGCGCGAATTTGCCGATGCTGGTCAAACTGGCCTCCGTGCGCGGAACAATGCCACTGCTCGACGCCGCGCGCGAAGCCGAAACGGCGGGGCGGAAATATATCCAGCTGGTATCGGAAACTCTGGCGCCCGTGGATGTTAAACGCGCATGACGGATAACGCAGGCGAGCTTTGCAACATCGCAGTGATCGGGAACCAACGCGGGCTGCATGCACGGGCGGCGGCAAAATTTGTGAAAATCGCCGAAGGCTTTGCGGCGGACATCACGATCATGAAGGATGATATGCGTGTTTCCGCGCGGTCGATCATGGGCTTGATGATGCTGGCGGCGGTGCAAGGCGCGCAGATCAAAATTTGCGGCGCGGGGCCGGATGCTCCAGCCGCCATCGACGCCCTGACGGATTTTGTGAAACGGAAATTCGATGAAGAGTGATGGCGAACATAAGGAACAAGGCATCAGCGTCGCGTCCGGCATCGCGATCGGCCCGGCCTATATCATCGGCCAGCGGGGCATCGCCGTGCCCGAATATGAAATCCCCGCCAATCAGGTGGAAAAAGAACTCAAACGCCTGCAAACGGGCATTACCAAAACTCAGAAGCAGCTGGCGCAGCTGCGGCAGAAAGCCGCCTCCCTTCCCGCTGGCGCCGAAGATGTGACGCTGCTGCTCGACGCTTATAAGGGCATGCTGTCGGGCTCGCGCCTTATCCGCGGCGTCGAAGAGACCATCCGCAAAGACCGCATCAATGCCGAAGCCGCCATCCAGCATCAGATCGCCGCAACCAAGGCCAGCTTCGCGGCGATGGATGACGCCTATCTCGCCGCGCGTGCCGCCGATGTGGGCGAGGTCGGCGCGCGGCTCATCCGCAATCTGCTGCAACAGCATTACAACCCCTTTGCCGATGTGCCGGAAGGCAGCGTCGTGATCGCCGAAGAAATCACCCCTGCCGATACAGCCCTGATGAACCCCAAGGATGTCGCGGGTTTCGCCACGGTGCTGGGCGGCGCGGAAGGTCACACCGCCATCATGGCCCGCGCGCTGGGCCTGCCCGCCATTTCCGGCGTTGCCGGATTGATGCAGGCGGTCGCTGCAGGTGAAACCGTGATTATCGACGGCCGCGCGGGCGAGATTATTGTCCGCCCCTCCGCCGCGACATTGCAGCACTACAAACAGGAGTTGGCGAAGAAGCAGCGCGAAGACCGCAAGCTGCGTACGCTGCGTGACGTGCCCGCTGTTACCGCCGACGGCACGCCGATCACGCTGCAGGCCAATATCGAACTGCCGCGCGATGTGAAAGGTGCGATGGAAGCGGGCGCGTCAGGCATCGGCCTGCTGCGCACCGAATTCCTCTTCATGAACCGCCCCGACCTGCCAGACGAGGATGAGCAGTTCGAGGCGCTGCGCAAACTGGTGCAAAAGCTCGATGGCTGGCCGCTGACAATCCGCACGCTCGATGTCGGCGGCGAGAAACTGGCGACGGCGCTCGGCGATCGCGTGGGCGAAAGCGCCAATCCCGCGCTCGGCCTTCGCGCCATCCGCCTTGGCCTACGCGAAACCAAACTGCTGGATACGCAGCTCGCCGCCATCCTGCGCGCCAGCGCCTATGGCCCGCTGCGCATTCTTATTCCCATGGTCTCGTCGGTCGGCCAGATGAAGCAGGTGCGCGAACGCCTGCTGCAGGTCGAAAAGCGCCTGTTGCGGCGCGGCGTGAAACTGAACGGGCTGCCCCCACTGGGCGCGATGATTGAAATTCCTTCGGCGGCGCTGGCGGCCGATGCACTGGCCAAAGTGTGCGACTTCTTCGCCATCGGCAGCAATGACCTGACCCAATACACACTCGCGATCGACCGCGGCGATGATCGCGTCGCGGATTTGTATGATCCGTTCCATCCCGCCGTGCTGCGCCTGATCCAGTTCACCGCCGCGGCAGCCTGGCGCGCCAATATTCCCGTCAGCCTCTGCGGCGAAATCGCAGGCGACCGCCGTGCCGCAGCCTTACTGCTCGGCCTCGGGTTGCGCGAACTTTCGATGTCGCCCCTGCGCTTGCCCGCGGTGAAGCAGGAAATCCGCGAACTCACCATGCCGCAAACCGTCGCCTTCGCCGAAACCGTGATGGCCAAAATCGACGAAGCCGACATCCACGCCCTGCTACAGCAAGGTGTCAGCGCACTGGAAGAAACCCGGGAAAAACGGAAGCGGGGATAAATGGCTACCGACAAACCACCCGCCGACCTCACCGCCCTCGCCGCCGAGGCGCTGGATTTGTGGCAGGAGCATCTGGCGTCCTACGCCGCCGATCCCAAGGCGAAGAAGGAAATGATGCGGTTGCTGGAGCCTTCACGACGGCTGTTTGCCGATTGGGCTACGATGATGCAACATGGTCCTTATGGAACCAGCGCAAGCGCATCCGCCAAATCCGCCGTTGCCGCGGCAAGGCCCGAGGCCGCTCGGCCTGCATCTGATGACGGCGCTTTGCGCCTCGCTCAGCTTGCCCATCGTGTGGCCGAACTTGAAAAACGCCTCGCCGAGCTTGAGTCCGGAGGCGCAGGCAAGGCTGCAAAAACTGGCCAGCCTTCAGCCAAGCCCAAATCCCGCGTTTGAGCAGGCGCTTGCGCAGGAAGCTGCCGCGCGCGGTCGGCGTTTTCTAAATGGCATCAAAGCCTATCGCCAGCATCCGGCGCGGCGGAAAATTCCTGCGGCGCATATCATCTGGCAGGACGGCACCACGAAATTGCGCGATTACAATCCGAAAGCGCCGGATGCGCCCGCCATCCTCGTCATTCCGTCGCTGATCAATCGTTTTGATATTCTTGACCTCGACCGCGACCATTCCTTCTTGCGCGCGCTAGCGGAACAGGGTTTCCGTCCCTTTGTTGTGGACTGGGATGAGCCGGGCGAAAGCGAAAAAAATTTCACACTCGAAGATTACATCACGCAACGCCTGATCCCGGCCTTTGAAATCGCCTCGGAACAAAGCGGCAAGGCCGTTCATATCCTCGGTTACTGCATGGGCGGGTTATTGGCGCTGGCGCTCGCCGCGCTGCGCCCGCAGAGGACGCGCACACTGACACTGATGGCGACGCCGTGGGATTTCCATAAGCCGGATGCCGCCATCAGCCCGGAATTTCTGGCACTGGCGGATGAGTTGGAACCTTCGTTACAGGCCAACGGCATTCTGTCGGTTGATATTATCCAAAGCCTCTTCAGCCTGTTCCAGCCGATGCAGGTCTTCACAAAATTTGTCGATGCCGCCGCGCTCGACCCCGCCAGCGCTGAAGCGCGGCATTTTGTTTTGCTGGAAGACTGGCTGAATGACGGCGTACCACTGACCGCACCCACGGCACGGGAATGCCTGCGCGGCTGGTACGGTGAAAATCTGACGGCCAGATTTGCCTGGACTATCGGCGGCCAGATCATCGACCCGCGCACGCTCAATATTCCCTCTTATGTCCTTGCGCCGGGCAAGGACCGCATCGTGCCACCGGAATCGGCCATGCCACTCGCCAAACTGATTCCCCGCGCTTCCTTGCATGAGCCGATGATGGGGCATATCGGCCTGATCGCCAGCCGCAACGCGCCACAGCAGGTCTGGGCGCCTTTGTTTAAATGGCTTGATAAACACAAATAGTGCCAGAGACTTCTTTTCCTAGCTTATGTACAAGCTGGTTTTGTGCCCATGGAATCGAAGAAATGATAAATCGCTTCCACATTCGCCCGGATCAGAGCGTTGTTTTCTCGACGAGCAACCTCATCCTTACTTTCCTGTAGCAGCGCACCCAATGCACCAATGGCTATAGCAAAGCCCGATTTTCTACTTACGGTATCATCCAGGGATATTTTAGGGGGTCGGTAGCCTAAAAATTGTATGGCCATACCCTGAAATTCCTCAGCACATCGACGGAAACTGTCCACAATCATCGCGGTGGAACCATTTTCATTCACTGCCTTATTCAAGGATTGAAGATTAGATACTGTTTGTTCAAATTTTTCATAATCTAATGACTGCGTCATGTTCATCCCCTATATATTTATTGAAATAATAATTTCATCCACTTTACAATGCAGAAAATGGTTTTTCAATATAAGTTAACGTCATGGTATATAATGAGATTTCGTGACGGCGTCACATAAATGAGCTAAAAACAAGCCTGATGGCAATGGGGAATGGTTATGAAGCGTATTCTTTCAGGCATGCAGCCAACGGGCAATTTGCATCTGGGCAATTACCTCGGCGCGCTTAAGAATTGGGTGAAGCTGCAAGATACGGCAGATGGCTATTTCTGCATCGTCGATCTGCACGCCATTACTACGCCGCAAGACCCACAAAAACTGAAACAGGCGACACGCGAAACGGCAGCGGCTTATATCGCCGCGGGTATCGATACGCACAAAAGCACCTTGTTCGTGCAAAGCGCGGTTCCGGCGCATTGCGAGTTGAGTTGGATTTTATCAGTCCATACTCCACTAGGTCAGCTAAACCGTATGACACAGTTTGCAGAAAAAGCAGGCAAAGGAAAGGCCGGGGTTAAGTTCCATTCAGACGTAACTCCGCAAGAGCAAGAAGAAATACAAAAGAAAATCAGAAAAATAGTTGTGGATGGCTCTTCAATTATTCCTCCAAACGCAAACCTAGGTTTGTTTGCATATCCAGTGCTTATGGCTGCCGACATTCTAATTTACAAAGCAACGCATGTACCTGTTGGAGAAGATCAAAAACAACATTTGGAACTAACTAGAGATGTCGCATCGGCATTCAATAGTGCTTATGATGTGAAATATTTTCCGCTGCCGGAACCACAAATCCTTGGTGAAGCCACACGCGTCATGTCGCTACGTGATGGCACAAAGAAAATGAGCAAGTCAGAAGAAAGTGATAATTCCCGCATTAACCTCACTGACGACGCTGATACAATCGCAGTTAAAATCAGAAAAGCCAAAACTGATACGGACTCTCTACCGGGAAGCGTAGATAAACTTAAAAATCGCCCCGAAGCTGATAACCTTGTAACAATTTACGCGGCTCTATCGGACAGTACGCGTAGCGCTGTCTTAAAGCAATTTGAAGGAGAACAATTTTCTAAATTCAAAAAAGACCTGACCGACCTTGCCGTCGCCAAACTGTTGCCCATCACGACGAAGATGCGTCAGTTGCTCGCCGAACCCGCCGAGATCGACAAAATCCTGATCCGCGGCGCGGAACATGCCAATGCTCTGACGCAAAAACATATGCGTGAGATCAAGGAGATCATCGGCCTCTGGAGCATCATGTAATGGCGAAGAAGCGCGCCGCCAAAGCCAATCCCATCTGGGGCGGGCATTACACATCCGGCCCTGCCGCGATCATGGCCGAGATCAATGTTTCGGTGGATGTCGATCAGCGGCTTTACGCGCAGGATATTGCGGCGTCGCAGGCCCACGCCGCGATGCTGGCGAAGCAGGGCATTATCAGCCGCAAGGACGGCAAGGCGATCATCGATGGCCTCGACAAAATCCGCCGCGAGATTGCCAGCGGCAAATTCAAATTCTCCCGCGCGCTCGAAGACGTGCATATGAATATCGAAGCGCGGCTGAAGGAGTTGATCGGCGATGCCGCCGGTCGCCTGCACACCGCACGGTCACGCAATGATCAGGTAGCGACGGATTTCCGCCTCTGGCTGCGCGATGCTATCGATAGCCTCGACAAGGCACTGCAAGATTTACAAAAAGCCCTGCTGGCACAGGCACAGAAACATGCCGGTTTGCTGATGCCCGGCTTCACGCATCTCCAGCCAGCGCAGCCAGTAACCTTCGGCCATCATCTGCTCGCCTATGTGGAGATGATCGGCCGCGACCGCGCGCGTTTGCAGAATTGCCGCAAGCGCCTGAATGAATCGCCGCTCGGTGCTGCGGCGCTGGCAGGAACCTCCTTCCCCATCGACCGTGCCATGACGGCGAAGGCGCTCGGTTTTGATCGGCCAATGGCGAATTCCATCGACGCCGTATCGTCGCGCGATTTTGCTTTGGAGTTCCTTGCCGCCGCCAGCATCGCGGGCATGCATCTGTCACGCCTTGCGGAAGAAATTGTTATCTGGGTTAATCCGCGTTTCGGTTTCATCACTTTGTCCGAAGCCTTCACGACGGGCAGCTCCATCATGCCACAGAAGCGCAACCCGGACGCGGCGGAACTGGTACGCGCCAAAACGGGCCGCCTGCTCGGTGCTTTCACGACGCTGCTGACCGTGATGAAAGGGCTTTCGCTCGCCTACGCCAAGGATATGCAGGAAGATAAGGAACATGTGTTCGATGCCGCCGATACGCTGCGCCTGATGGTCGCGGCCATGGCAGGCATGGCGCGGGACATGAAACCCAACCGTGCTGCGCTGGAGCGTGCGATGGGTGAAGGCTTTATCACCGCAACCGATCTTGCCGACTGGCTGGTGCGCGAGGCGAATGTGCCGTTCCGCGACGCCCATCATATTACGGGCAAAATCGTGCAGCTGGCCGAAAAGAAGAAATGCGGTTTGGAAAAGCTCAGTCTCGTCGAGATGAAAAAAATCGACAGCCGCATCACAAAAGACGTATTCTCGGTCCTGCGCCCGGCCAATGCCGTGAAAAGCCGCAACAGTTTCGGCGGCACGGCGCCCGATCAGGTGAAAAAGGCCGTTCAGGCCGCTAAGGGAAGGTTTTTGAAATGACGAAAGCAGCTTCGGCTAACGACGAAAAAGGCCTGCCGGACATCAAGGTTTCGGTGCGGCAGACTTTCGGTCTCGACAGCGATTTGCAGGTGCCTGGTTTTTCGCAGGCAGGCGAGCATGTGCCCGATATAGATGAATCCTACCGCTTCGACCATGACACCACGCTGGCGATCCTCGCAGGCTTTGCGCATAACCGCCGCGTCATCGTGCAGGGCTATCACGGCACGGGAAAATCAACGCATATTGAACAAGTGGCGGCGCGCCTCAACTGGCCCTGCATCCGCGTCAATCTCGACAGCCATATCAGCCGTATCGACCTGATCGGCAAGGACGCCATCGTCCTGAAAGACGGCAAGCAGGTCACCGAATACCGCGAAGGCATGTTGCCCTGGGCGTTGCAGCATGCCTGCGCCCTTGTGTTCGACGAATATGACGCCGGACGCCCGGACGTGATGTTCGTCATCCAGCGCGTGCTGGAGGTTGAAGGTAAGCTGACGCTGCTCGACCAGAATCGCGTCATCCATCCGCACCCGGCCTTTCGCCTGTTCGCGACAACCAACACCATCGGCCTCGGCGATACCACAGGGCTTTATCATGGCACGCAGCAGATCAATCAGGGCCAGATGGATCGCTGGAACATCGTTGCGACGCTCAACTACCTGCCGGAAGACAAGGAAGTGGAGATCGTGCTGGCGAAAGTGCCGGGCTTCAACAACGCCAAAGGCCGCGAGCAAGTCCGCGCGATGGTCGCGCTGGCGAACCTGACGCGGCAAAGCTTTATGCAGGGCGACATCTCCACCGTCATGTCACCGCGCACGGTCATTACCTGGGCTGACAACACGAAAATTTTTGGCGACGCCGCAACCGCCTTTCGCCTCAGCTTTCTCAACAAATGCGACGAAGCCGAGCGCCCTGCCATCGCCGAGTTCTACCAGCGCTGCATGAATGAAGAGTTGGCAGATATGTCAACACAACAGCAATAAGGAAGGCTAAAGAATGAAAATCTCAACATTGCTGCTCACGGCTGTTTTAGGGATCTTTTTGCACATCTCCGCCACCATGGCCTATGATGCACAAAACATGCCGCCAAACGGCTTTGTACCCGACGAACAAACAGCTGTCCGTATAGCTGAAGCTGTATGGATTCCTATATATGGCGAGAAGAAAATAGAAAAAGAAAAGCCTTTCAAGGCAGTTTTGAAAGAGGATACATGGCGAGTGACCGGATCACTGCCTGAAGGCATGCTCGGCGGTACAGCAATCGCCGAAATTTCAAAGAAAGACGGTCGTATATTATATATTATTCATCAACAGTAGTGGGATATGACGGCAATTGACACCCCCACCGACATCTTCAAACGCGCAACGGCGCTAGCGATCAAGGCCATCGGGCATAAGGCCGAACTGGAAGTTGGCTTCACCACGGAACCAACAGGCGTTACTGGCTCGCGTGTCAAGATTCCTGCACCATCGCCCGCCCTGCCCCGCACAGAAGTGAATTTTATACGCGGCGCAGCGGATTCTGCCGCATTGCGCCTGCGTTACCATAATCCGAAGTTGCACACGAAACAGGCACCGACCAATCAGGTCGCACGTTCTGTGTTCGAGGCGTTGGAGCAGGCACGCTGCGAAGGCTTGGGCGCTCAAGATATGAAGGGTGTTGCACAGAACCTGACGACACTTCTTGATGAACGCTGCAAACAACAGGGCTTTGAGCGCGCAGGCGCCAAGGCCGACATTCCGATTGCCGATGTGCTGCGCGTGCTGGCGCATGAAGCCTTTTCCGGTAAACCTCTGCCGAAATCGGCGCAGCGTGCCGCAGAAATCTGGCGACCATGGATCGAGGAGCGCGTCGGTCCGCATCTCGGCAAATTGCCGGAACTGCTGCACGACCAGAAAGCCTATGCCGCCGAAATTCACCGTATCCTGAAAGATCTCGATATGGGTGCACCGGGCGGAGAAGAACCCGACGAAGGCGAAAGTGAGGAAAAAGAAAGCTCCTCCGGCACCGATACCAGTGAACAACAAAGCTCCGCTTCCGAAAGCCAGGGTGAAGATGGCGAAACCGAACAATCCGCCGGGCAGGATATGGCCGAAGGCAGCGATGGCGACGCGGCCGAGCAGCCGCCCAACGCTGGCATGGGTGAAGACGGCGAAACACCGCAGCATGGCCGCAACTGGCAGGGCGAGGACTGGGAGCTGGAACACGGCCCACGCACAACCTATCGCGCTTTCACGACACAATTCGATGAAATGGTCGAAGCCGAAGAATTATGCGATGGCGAAGAATTGTCGCGCCTGCGCCTGATGCTCGACCAGCAGGTACGGCATGTGCAGGGCGTGATTGTCCGCCTTGCCAACCGCTTGCAACGCCGCTTGATGGCCCAGCAGACACGTTCATGGGATTTTGATCTGGAGGAAGGTCTACTCGACACTTCGCGGCTTGCACGCATCGTTGCCAGCCCCTCCTACGCGCTCTCCTACAAGCGCGAGAAGCCGATGGATTTCCGCGATACGGTCGTGACTCTGCTGCTCGACAATTCCGGCTCGATGCGCGGACGGCCAATTACACTGGCCGCCATCAGTGCTGATATTCTTGCCCGCACGCTGGAACGCTGCGGCGTGAAGACGGAAATCCTTGGCTTCACCACGCGCGCCTGGAAAGGCGGACTCAGCCGCGACGCCTGGGTGAAATCCGGCAAGATGCCCCTGCCCGGACGGCTGAATGATCTGCGCCATATCATTTACAAATCCGCCGACGAGCCCTGGCGGCATGCGCGGCGCAATCTTGGCCTGATGCTGCGTGAAGGCCTGCTGAAGGAAAATATCGACGGCGAAGCCCTGCTCTGGGCGCATGCGCGGCTACTGGCGCGGCCGGAGCAACGGCGGATTCTGATGGTCATTTCCGACGGCGCGCCCGTGGATGATTCAACCTTATCCGTCAATCCAGGAAGTTATCTCGAGCAACATCTGCGCGCCGTGATTGAATGGATTGAAAATCACTCGGATGTCGAGCTGACCGCCATCGGCATCGGGCATGACGTCACGCGTTACTATCGCCGCGCCGTGACGATTGCCGACACTGAACAGCTCGGCAGCGTCATGATGGAACAATTGGCAGGGTTGTTTGATCAGCCGCGCGGGCGGCGTACCGCCGTCAGCATATAATTCACGCCCAGGTCGGATGGGCTGAGCTGAAACTCACCGCGTAGCGGGTTGAAAATCATTCCGGTTAAGTCGGTTGTTTTCAGCTCGACATCATCCAAATGGCCAACCAATTCCGACGGCCTTAGAAACTTCTGCCACTGATGCGTACCTTTAGGCACCCAGCCGAGCACATATTCTGCTGCAACGATACCAAGCAAAAAACTTTTCGGTGTGCGGTTGAGCGTTGACATGATCAACAAGCCATTCGGCTGCAGCAGTGAAGTCAGACATCCGATAAAAGATTCCAAATCCGCCACATGCTCGACGATTTCCAGAGCGGTGATAAGGTCATAGCGATTTTTCTTCCGGGTCCATGCCTCAACGCTACCGACCTGATAATCGATCTTTAAACCGCTTCCCTTCGCATGCGCGCGGGCGACGGTAATACCTTCTTCCGATGCATCGAGCCCTGTCACCTGCCCGCCCATGCGTGTCATGGGCTCAGCCAGCAAGCCGCCGCCGCAACCGACATCGAGGATTTTCAAATCTTTCAGCGCATGGCGGGATTCCGGGTTGCGTCCAAAATGCTCGCAAGCCTGATCGCGGATATATTCCAGCCTTATGGGATTAAGCTTGTGCAGGGGCCGGAAGGAACCTTCCGGATTCCACCAATCCGCCGCATGACGCGAGAATTGCGAGATTTCCTCGGTGGCGACACTGGCAGCGGAACGACGGGACATAGCGGGCTTGCGCGTTGAAGGTAAAGAAAGCTATCAATAACGCCGACAATCTTGAACCGCAAGCATAGTTCCCAAAAGGCTTAAACAGTCCCCATGTCCATTCTTGTCATGAAATTCGGCGGTACGTCCGTCGGCGATATTGAGCGTATTAAGAACGCCGCCGCCAAGGTCGCCGAAGAAGTGCGCCGGGGTCACAAGGTGGCTGTCGTGGTCTCCGCCATGGCGGGCATGACGGACCAGCTGATCAGCCACTGCCGCGCCGTTTCGCCGCACCACGACCCGCGCGAGCATGACGCCGTGGTCTCGACCGGCGAACAGATTACCGCGGGGCTTATGGCGATGGCACTGCAACAGCGCGGCTTGAACGCACGCTCCTGGCAAGGCTGGCAGGTGCCACTACAGACTGACTCCTCGCATGGCAAAGCACGCGTCATAGATGTGAAGGGCGACGAATTTCGCAAACATATTGATGGTGGCGAGGTCGGCGTGATGGCCGGGTTTCAGGGCGTGACGAAAGATGGCAGCATCACCACGCTCGGCCGTGGCGGCTCGGACACTTCGGCCGTGGCGCTCGCCATAGCGCTCAAGGCCGACCGCTGCGACATCTACACCGATGTCGATGGCGTCTACACTACCGACCCGCGTATTGTAGCGAAGGCGCGCAAGATGGAACGCATCGCCTATGAAGAAATGCTGGAGCTCGCCTCGCTCGGCGCCAAGGTACTGCAGACGCGGTCGGTCGAGATGGCGATGCGCTACCGCATGCCTGTGCAGGTGCTTTCCACTTTTGATAACGCCGTCGGCAGCGACCTGCCCGGCACGCTCGTAACCGATGGAGACGAAACCATGGAACAGAACATTGTCACCGGCATCGCCTATACCCGCGACGAAGCCAAAATCACCCTCGTCAAAGTGTCTGACAAACCAGGTATCGCTGCTGCCGTGTTCGGCCCCCTCGCCCGCGCAGGCGTCAATGTCGATATGATTGTGCAGACAGCCGCCGCCGACGGGCAAGCCACAGATATTACTTTTACCGTGGGTAAAAACGATCTCGACCGCGCCAAAAAAGTCCTTGAAGGCGAACAGAAAAATATCAGCTACACCAAGCTTCTCTCTGCCGCCGATGTAACGAAGATTTCATTGATCGGCGTCGGCATGCGCAGCCATCCAGGCGTTGCCGCAACGATGTTCGAGACGCTGGCGGAAAAGAAAATCAATATTCAGGTGATCGAAACATCGGAAATCAATGTCAGCGTGTTGATCGCCGAGGAATATACCGAACTCGCCCTCCGCGCCCTGCATACAGCCTATGGGCTGGATGGGAAGTAAACTTAACCATATAACTCATTGAAAAACCCGCTCTGAAAACATGGCAAAAAAGTTGTCGGCGCATGCAATCAATCGTATATCTGTACATGAGATTCAAAATCGATTTTAGAGGAGATTGGAATGTCAAATTTAATATGGGGCTACATGATGGAAGAAGTTGGTCATGTTGCCGCGATATATGAAGAGATGTCGCGCCGAACAAATCCAAATTTCACATGGACACAGGAACAGACAGCGGATGACGTTTGCCATAATGGGAAAGGCTACATCCGAATAAGCTGTGCTCAGGATGTAGAAGTATTGCAGCGCGGCGCATGGTACCGCGATGGAAGCTACAAAGATCCAGTTTACGGTTTGCGCATGGGTTACGAGCATCCCCACAGCGTTCACGGCCTCTTCATTAACCCGGAAACTGCAAATGCGGCAGGTCAAGTCTTGTTGGAGTATAGGTTACCAACTGTGAACAATCAGGACCTCTCTAGCCTTGGCATAGAGGTAGCCGGAAGACCCGTTGTTGATTTGAGACTGCCGCCAAAATTCGGTGCATCCATGCTTCTAACGTACAATGAGATTCCTGTCTCTCCCGATCGGGAAACAGCTCTTGCAAGGCTTCAGGAAAGATTTCAGCCGACAAAGGCTATCCCTGCCTAACCCACTTCTCAGGGTTGTCACAGTCCTGAGACATGCTAATAAATAGCCATGTCCACCGTTCTCATCACCGGGGCCAGCCGCGGGCTTGGGCTTGAATTTGTCCGGCAATATGCCGCCGATGGCTGGAATGTCATCGCCGCCTGCCGCGCGCCGGACAAGGCTGCCGAGCTACAGATGCTGGCGCAAAACAAAAATGTCCGCATCGAGGCGCTGGATGTCATCAGTGCTCCCTCCATCGCCACACTGGCAGCCAAGCTGAAAGACACCGCCATCGATGTTCTGATCAACAATGCCGGGGTTTTCTCAGGCACAGGCCGCGATGGCCGCCATTTCATGGAAGCCGAAGATACCACCCAGTCTTTCGGTACGCTCGACCCCGTCGCATGGGACAAGGTTTTGCAGGCCAACGCCATCGCGCCGATTATGGTGACGCAGGCTTTGGTGCCGAACATTCTTAAAGGCAAAGACCGCAAGATCATCATGATCACCAGCCGCATGGGCTCGATTGAAATGGCCAAGGAAGGTGACATCGCCTATCGCAGCAGCAAGGCCGCGCTCAACGCCGCGATGAAAAATATCTCCATCACACTGAAGAGCGACCAGGTCATTGTCGTCAGCTTCCATCCCGGTTGGGTCAAAACCGACATGGGCGGTGCGAATGCCGAAATCACCCCCGGCGAGAGCATTGCAGGCATGCGCAAAGTCATTGTCGGATTAACGATGAAAGATTCAGGCAAATTCCTTGGCTACGATGGAAAAATATATCCGTGGTAGACACACAATAGCCCCCCCCCCCAAACCCCACCCCCCAAAGGGGGAGGGGCTTTGCGCCCGCTTAAAAAAGGCAAGATTGTAAAATTTGCAAAGCGTACAGCTACAAAGATTGATATCGCTCGCGCACGCGCTCTCCGTCGTGGTATGTCTAAAGCTGAACGCATCTTATGGAAAAAATTGCGAGAATTCCCGCCTGAATCAGGACTGACATTTCGACGGCAGCATCCTGTTCACCCTTATGTTCTGGATTTTGCCTGTATAAAAATTAAACTGGCTGTAGAAATTGATCGGATGTCACATGACAATCGCCAGACCTACGACCACAAACGCGACTTATATCTCATGAAAAAAGGATATGTCGTCATACGTTTTGCAAATGAAGCTGTTTTAAATAATATCGATAGCATCATGGAAACAATTAATCGTGAAGCCGGAAAGTTGGTCCACACCAAAGCCCTCCACCCTTGGGGGGAGGGTTGGGCGGGGGGTTCGGAAGCTCAGCAGG
This sequence comes from Alphaproteobacteria bacterium, assembly GCA_033763555.1. Classification (GTDB taxonomy): domain Bacteria; phylum Pseudomonadota; class Alphaproteobacteria; order UBA9219; family UBA9219; genus JALYJG01. The sequence goes on from JANRKK010000043.1 coordinate 45,317, forward strand.
CCGTCCCATGACAGCTGTAAGTCCTACTCTCCAACGCCTGTGGCAACGCGGGTGTGATTTTCTCGGCGTACCGCTGGCCATCATGGGCGGCGCGATGTCGTGGGTGTCGGAACGCAACCTGGTGGCGGCCATTTCCAATGGCGGCGGCTTTGGCGTGATCGCCTGCGGCTCCATGACGCCTGAACTGTTGCAAAGAGAAATTCAGGGCACCAAGGCCCTGACCAGCAAGCCTTTCGGCGTCAACCTGATCACCATGCATCCGCAGCTGGATGCGCTGATCGATGTCTGCATCGCCGAAAAAATGACGCATATCGTGCTGGCGGGCGGGTTGCCGCCCGCGAATGGCACGAAACGCATCAAGGAAGGCGGCGCGAAGCTGATCTGCTTTGCGCCCACCGCTGCACTTGGCAAAAAACTGGTACGCATGGGTGCAGATGCACTCGTCATCGAAGGCATGGAAGCAGGCGGGCATATCGGCCCCGTCAGCACTTCGGTGCTGGCCCAAGAAATTCTTCCGCAAATCCGCGATGTCCCCGTTTTCGTGGCAGGCGGTATCGGACGTGGTGAAGCGATCCTCTCCTACCTTGAAATGGGCGCATCCGGCGTACAGCTCGGCACGCGCTTTGTTTGTGCCACGGAATGTATCGCCCATCCAAAATTCAAGCAGGCTTTCATCCGCGCCGCCGCGCGTGATGCTATTCCTTCGGTTCAGCTTGATGCGCGTTTCCCGGTTATTCCCGTCCGCGCACTGTCCAACGAAGGCAACCGCCGCTTCATGGAAAAGCAGCGCGAAGTGATCGAGCGTTTCGATAAAGGCGAATTCACCAAGGAATCCGCCCAGCTGGAGATCGAGCATTTCTGGGCGGGTGCCCTGCGCCGCGCCGTCATCGAAGGGGATGTTGAGACAGGCTCGGTCATGGCCGGGCAAAGCGTCGGCATGGTTACGCAGGAACAACCCACCGCCGACATCCTGGCCGAGCTTCTGGAACAGGCCGAAAAAGCCTTACAAAACAGATAAATAGCCCAAGGCTTTTAAGGCATTCATTGCCTTTTCGTAAGGAATTTCCTAAGGTCGGTTCATGACCTCCCCTCGCCGCCAGACCAACCTGCAAAGCACGCGCTACCCGCGTGAGCCCGAGAGCGCGTCGATCGTCAATATGCCTCTGCCCAGCGCGTCCGAACGCGAACCGAAATTGCAACTGGAGCGCGTCGGCGACATTCTGCGCCGCACGCGGGAAAAACTGGGCGAAGATTTGCAAGGCGTCGCTGAATATCTCTGCATCCGCCGCGGCTATCTCGAAGCGCTGGAGGATAGCCGCTACGACGAATTTCCCGCTGATGCCTATGTGATCGGATTTCTGCGCAGCTATGCCGAATATCTTGGCCTCGACAGCAAGGACGCCATCGAACGCTACCGCAACGAAATGTCCGGACGACGGAAGAAGCCTTCCCTCACTCTGCCGACGCCGATTGTCGAAGGCCGCGCGCCATCTGTTTTCATTATCGTCGGCGCTCTCGTTGCGGTCATTCTGGTTTACGCGCTCTGGTACGCTCTCTCGACCTCCGATCGCGCCAGCGTCAGCGAACCTGCGGCCTTGCCTTCAACACCGTCCGCCGAAGCGCCTGCGAATGTTCCAACACCCGTTCCAACAGCGATAACCGACCCTGCCGCTGCAACAGCCACACCGCTGGCATCAACCGCGCCATCACCATCAACGCCCGCGCCTCAGGAAACAACGCCTGCCCCGGCTCTGGCTGCTCAGCCTGCAGCAGCTCCTGCAGTAACGGCTCCCATAGCCGAGAAACCCGCAACGCCGCCGGGCCCGCCGCCGCGGCTGGTTATACGGGCCACACAATCCAGCTGGATTATGCTGGCGGATACCAAAGGCCAGACTCTTTTCGACCGGGTACTGAAGCCGGGTGAAACCTACAAAGTGCCGGATATGCCCGATTTAACGCTGACCACAGGCAATGGCGGCGGCATCGTGCTGGTGCTGGATGGTGCTGATTTGCCGAAGCTTTCGGCCAGTTCCTCCGGCGTTATCCGCAATATCCCGCTGGATACGGCCTCGTTAAAGGCGCTGCCATCGCGGGATTAGGGCCGTAAAAACTTGGCTTGAAACGCCAAAAACGGCTATAAAAGCTGAAATCTTAAGGAATCGGGGCTTTCACCCCAATAAGGATTTTTATGATTGCCGATCATTCCGATGCCCAAGCCTATCGCCCCTGGCGGCAGATCGCCCGGCGCAAGAGCCGCCAGATCAAGGTCGGCGATGTTCTGGTTGGCGGCGACGCGCCGATCACCGTCCAGTCCATGACCAATGCCCTGACCTCAGATGCCAAAGCGACGATCGAGCAGATACGCCAGTTGGAAGAAGCAGGCGCTGACATCGTGCGCGTTTCCTGCCCCGATGAAGAATCCACCGCCGCGCTGAAAGAAATCGTCAAAGCTGCGAAAGTTCCCATCGTCGCCGACATCCATTTCCACTACAAACGCGGCATCGAAGCGGCAAAGGCGGGAGCCGCATGCCTGCGCATCAATCCCGGCAATATCGGTTCCGAAGAACGCGTGAAAGAAGTTGTGCAGGCCGCCAAGGATCATGGCTGTGCCATGCGCATCGGCGTCAATGCCGGATCGCTGGAACAGGATTTGCTCGAGAAGTATGGCGAGCCCTGCCCCGACGCGATGGTTGAAAGCGCCCTCACCCACGCGAAAATTCTCGAAGACCATGATTTCACCAATTTCAAGATCAGCGTGAAGGCATCGGATGTTTTCCTCGCCGTCGCTTCGTATCAGGCGCTGGCGGAGGCTTGCGATTACCCCCTGCATATCGGCATCACCGAAGCGGGCGGCTTGCGCTCAGGCACCGTGAAAAGCTCCATTGGCCTTGGCATGCTGCTCTGGTCAGGTATTGGCGACACAATTCGCGTTTCGCTCTCGGCCGACCCCGTTGAGGAAATCCGCGTTGGCTATGAAATGCTGAAATCGCTGGGTCTGCGCCGCCGCGGTGTGACCGTGATTTCCTGCCCCTCCTGCGCGCGCCAGAATTTCGATGTCATCAAGACCGTGACCGTTCTGGAAGAAGCGCTGGCGCATATCACCACGCCGATGTCGCTGTCCGTCATCGGCTGCGTCGTCAACGGCCCCGGCGAGGCGATGATGACCGATATCGGTTTCGCGGGCGGCGGCAAGGGCACGCACCAGGTCTATCTGAACGGCGAAATCGCCCATCGCCTGCACAACGAAGACATCGTCAAGCATCTGGTCGGCCTCGTCGAAAAGAAAGCCGCCGAGATCGAAGCCGAAAAAGCGAACGTCGCGCACGCGGCGGAGTAGCTCCCTATGCCTCTCACCGAAACTTTCAACCGCGTTCTGACGCGCCATAATGAATTACGCGATACGCTGGCGCAGCCCGGCATCGCCATGGATCAGTTCGCCAAACTGTCCAAGGAATATTCCGATCTGACGCCCATCGCCGAATCCATTGGCGACCTGACCCGCGCCAAGCAGGAACTGGCTGACGCCGAAGCCATGCTGGCCGACCCGGAAATGCGCGCCGAAGCCCAGCGCGAGATCGAGGCGATCAAGCCGAAAATTCCCGCGCTGGAAAAACAGGTGCAGCGCATGCTTCTGCCCAAGGACGCAGCGGATGAACGTAACGCCATTCTCGAGGTTCGCGGGGGCGCGGGCGGGGACGAAGCAGGGCTGTTCGCTGCCCTGCTGTTCGATATGTACAAAAAATATGCCGTTATTCAGGGCTGGAGATTTGAAGTGATGGAACTGTCGACCAACGATGTCGGCGGGTTGCGCGAAGGCGTGGCCTCCATCAGCGGCAAGGGCGTGTTCGCCCGGTTGAAGTTTGAATCCGGTGTACATCGCGTGCAGCGTGTGCCGAAGACGGAAACCTCGGGCCGCGTCCATACCTCCACCGCCACCGTCGCCGTCCTGCCGGAAATGGAAGAAGTTGATGTCACCATCGAGGATAAGGATCTGCGCATCGACGTCTATCGCGCGTCGGGTGCAGGCGGCCAGCACGTCAACAAGACCGAAAGTGCCGTGCGCATCACGCATATTCCTACCAACACGGTGGTGGCGATGCAGGATGAACGTTCGCAGCACAAGAACAAGGCCAAGGCGATGAAAATCCTGCGCGCCAAGATTTATGAGCAGCAGCGCGCCGCGCGTGACGCCGCCCATGCCGCCGACCGCAAGAGCCAGGTGGGAACGGGCGACCGTTCGGAACGTATCCGCACCTATAATTTTCCGCAAAGCCGCGTAACAGACCACCGCATCGACGTGACCTTGTCACGCCCCGAAGATGTTATCAATGGCACGACGCTGGATAAGTTTATTGATGAGCTGATTACACGCGACGAAGCCGAACGGCTGGCAGCGTTCGGAGCATAAGCGTCCTGTTTTTAATTAGGGAGAAGGCTCTTCAAGAGCAGGCTTTTTGGAACGGATTTCTCCAAGCAATTGCTGAAACTCGGCAAGACCCTCCATTGCCCGATCAAGGTGAGCCTTTGCAACAGCCAACCGATCTCCGGACATCGTGGCAATTGCCCTCTCGGCATGCCTTTGCATTGCGCTATCCATTGGGATATTTGCCATAAGTCTTCGCAGCTCATCCCGCTGTTCCTTTAACGGGTCTTCCGTTTGAGGTGTATCTACCATCGCCGTACGGGCCCCACATCGACATGAACGAATTGGGAGTCGGGATAAAATCCGGCGCCCCCCCGGCGCATATTCAACGCCGTTTGATAAACTTTCGTCAAGGGCTTGCCCGGCAAGCGGATATCGATCGCCATGCCTTTGGTATGATAGCTGTGCTTGGCGACGCCGTCGGAAGCGCTTGCCAGCTTGAGGTTTGTCCTGGGCGAGCGGTATCCCGAAATCACTTCAATCGCGCCTTCATGGCCCATACGGCCCTGCAGATCATGCAGCAAATCCAGAAGCCGCAGGCTCATGGCGCGCACATCGCCGGAATAATGGTCGCGCAGGATGCGGTTGATCTTGGCCAGCCCGGCGCGGTCATATTTGCCGTCTTTCCAGTAATCGACACGCAGTTTTTCATCCGTATGAAGATTACGGAATCCCAAAGCACGGATGCCTTTGGGGCGCGGCACGGCGGCCAGGGCCGGAGTCACCGTAACACTTGCCAGAGTCGCCAAGCCAAGCTGCAAAAAGCTGCGGCGGCTTTCGTCAAAAAGTCGTGTCATGTGGAATTGGGGGGCTCCGAATATATGGCCGCGCAAAGGATAACCGCTTCTAGGGCGATTTGTCCATCTTGGAGTCGTTCGGAAGATTTTCCGTTAAGAATGTGTCGTAACCATAAATATCATTGCGGAAATTAACCTTACCGTCTTCGTCGGTAAACACTGTCCAGTACAGAATAAAAAGCGGCAGCGGCTCGGTCACAGGCAGCCAGCGTGTTTTGCCCGATTTAATCTCTTCGTTAAGATGCGCCTCATCCCAGACGGTTTTATTTCCCGCCAGCAGAATTTCCGCCACGCGTTCCGGGTCGCGCAAACGTACGCAGCCCGAGCTTTGCGCCCGGTCGCTTTTCTTGAACAGTTCGGGATGCGGCGTGCCGTGCATGTATACGGCAAAGTCATTGTCGAAATCGAACTTCAAATGGCCAAGGCTGTTCATGTCGCCCGGCGACTGGCGCAAACGGAAATTAAATTCGCGCTCTGGCATGGATTTCCAGTCGATATTTTCGCCATAAGGATCGTCATGGCTGCCCTTGATGACGAAACCGAGTTTTTCGAGATAATGCGGGTCTTTCTGCAATTTCGGCAGAATATCTTTGCGGGCGATTTTTGCCGGAACATGCCAGGCCGGATTGATGATCATGCTGCGCACGGCGCTTTGGATGAAGGGCGTCTTGCGGTCGACCTTGCCGACAATCACCGGACCACGATAGAGCGGTGTACCATTGTCCATAATCGTGATGGAGGCATTGGCAATATTCACCAGCGCGTAGCGGGCAGGCGGATAATCATCCGGCATGTGCCGCCAGCGCTCCATATTGGCGCGTATCTGATCAATGCGCACGGCCAGCGAGGTGTTAAGAGCCTGCAGGGTTTTTGCTCCCACCCGCCCATCCGCGTCCAGCCCGTTGCGCATCTGATAGGCTTCAACGGCACCCTTCAGCTGTTCGTCAAAAATATCTTTTTCGCCCGTCGTCAGCGATGCCGAGATTAAATAATCCTCTGCCGCCAGCCGCGCCCGTAATTGTGCCACGCGCGGGCCGCGGTCATGCAAGCGCAAGGAAGGACCCGCATCAATCTTAGGCCATTCGCCACGCGTTTTAAATTCGCGATAGTTTTTCAGGGCCTGCGCCAGCTGGTCATAGGCGGGGTTTTTGGGTGCGAGGCTGGCGATATAATCGGCGATCTTGCCTGTGCTGACAGCGGCATTGAGATCACCGGGGATATTGGCATGGCCCCGCTCAAAATCCCATCCGGGATACAGATGCTCAAGATCGACCTGCTCCCCATGCAGATCATAGGCGAGTTTCAGCAGCGTATCGCTGGCCAGAAGCTCCAGCTTCAGTCGGCTGGCATCATCGGACGCTTTCCCCAATTCCGGCATCATGCCCAAGGCATAATTCTCCCGCCGGAATCCATGATAGGCGACAAGCAGTTCCAGTGAATTGAGAAAGCCGGATAAAGCCTCTGCATCCCGGGGGTTGAAATCCCAGGCCGCGCGGTAATCGCGCGCAGCATAGAAAGCGTTTAATGCTTCCTGCCCCAATTCGTACTGCTCAACTGCCAGTCCCGGTTCGGACAAGACCCGCTGGATGGCGCCGGAATTCGGCGCGGCATGCGCGGAAGGAGCAAAAAGAAGGAAACCGCCGAGCGCCAGAAGAAGGGCAAATCGTCTCTGTTTCATGACAGCAGCATACTCAGGAATGTGTCTGAATCAAAATCCAATCCGGGCCGATGGATTTGGTATCGCGCGCGAAAGTCCAAAGATCGGTGATTTCCTCGATATTTCCAGCCGCGCCGCCGATGATCTTGCCCTGCGCGTCGCGCAGCGTGTTTTCCTGCTCGGTCACGAAACGCACGGTCAGAATGGCCTGATTATCTTCAGTTTTGGCTGTGACGGTCTCGACATCCTTGATGCGCACAATCCGGCTTTCCATGGTCTGGCCTGCCTTCTGCCGCGCCTCGATTGCTTCCCGGAAACGCGGCAAAACATTCGGGCCAAGAATTTTTTCAACAGTGCTCAGATCGCCTTTGGCAAAAGACTCCACAACGGCCTGGAAATGCTCGCGTGCTTTCCGCAGAAAGGCTTTCTCATCAAAGGATGCATCCAGGGCTTTAATCTGCTCCAACCCTCCGGCAAGGGAGCCCGGCGCAACCTGAAGGGGCTTGAAAAGAAGTGGTGGCTTTTCCCGCTCAAGATTCAACCCTGCGATCTCTTCCTCAGCGGGATTAGGCGCAGGTTTGACGAAAGGGTTCGGGCGCTGCTGTTCATCATCGTTGCGGCGGCCCAGCACGAACCACAACCGCACCAGAAGCGCGACGGCAACCACAGCATATAAGATGATATCGAGGCTCATGGCACCATTGTACCGGAAGAGCCGGACAGGGTCATCAGCCGAATTCGCCCGGCGGCGGGTCAACCGGAACGTTTAGTTCTTCCAGAATAAGATCTTCGTTCGTCAGCTTCATCTGGCCGATGGTGAAATGTTCCGGCGCGTTGATCTGCGCATCGAACACATCCATTTCATAGGGTGCGACCTTGATGTCCGTGGTGAACAGCGCATTCTTGAAAATGACCGTCGCCGTTAGCGTGTAGAGATTATCACGACCGATGCCCTTGTATGTGACAGGCATGAGCTTCGCAGCAAGATCGGCTTTTTCCTTGTCGTTGGCGTTGGCGAGCCAGACGACTTCCTCGGGCTTTTCCACGATGATGAAACGGCCCAGCTGGCCACGCACATAATGGAAAAAGAATTTGGCGTAAGGAACGATTGTCTTGCGGTCGAGCTTGATCGGCGCGCGTTCATTGACGCTGTAGATCGGCTCGTTCGTCCAGTTCATGAGGCTGACATCGCCGGGCTTGTACAACATGTAACGCGTGTTCGGTGCAGGCAGCGTGGTGTCCGATACCGCATACAGCTTGAATTCGTCATAAAAGGGCAAATCGGCAAACTCAACGCGCGTTTTATCGGCAGGCAGCTTGACGGGCTGAATGTCATTGGCAATTTCCGCCAGAAACTTCTGCGTGGCGGCGGCATCGAGGGTTTGAAATTTAAAATCAATCATGGGTCGTCACAGGGTCAGGGTTAAGAAATACAGGAGTTTATCTCCCGCAGCTAATAGCTAACTACAGGCGCTTAATCAAGCTTTCACCACGGTTGCCAGCTCTCCCACATTATTATTGGCACTCAACGCCATGCGGGCGCTCAGCATGCGGCTGACCAGATCCTGCATCTTGCCGCTGTCGCTGCGGGAGTCGAGCCTGCCGCCTTCCTCCACCATGGTCCGGAACTCCGCTGCGTCCGGGAAAAGATAGGCCTCGACGCTCAGCCTCTTATACCAGGCATAGACATAATCCGGATCGCGCCAGGCAATAGCGAAGAACAGATCACGCATTTCCGACAAATTCTTCTCAACATCCTCCAGTCCGGCTGGATCGTTATCTTCGACAATCTTCTGAATTTTAAAAGCATGGCTATCAAAGCGCGCTGATTCTACCTTCTCGGCATGCGCGCGGGCAATGCGGTTGAAAACCGCCGTCATTTTTCCAAGCCGCCGCTGCGCCATGGCCATTTGATGTTTGTAGCTGACGCGGGCGATATCCTGCCGGATAAAACGCGCCTCTTCGGTCACAAGACGGATGGTTTCAGCGTCATATCCCGCTTCATCCAAAATCTCCCGCTGCTCAACCAGCCGCGTCTTGAGCAATTGCACTTCAGGTCCGGCCTGCGGACCTACAGCAGCCGCCAGATCACCCCATTCATCCTCGCCCTGCTTCAGGATGGCAGCGGCAAATCTTATACCGCGATCGCCATCGAAGGAAATCTCTCCGGCCTGCGGCACATAAAAACGCGGCACCTTCAAATCCAGCTTACCGCGCGAACCATTATCCTCAAGTGTCACCGTGGCTTGCAATATGCCGCTGTCGCTGACGCGCCAGTTAAACGTCACCGGATCGCCTTCCTTAATGGCATAACCGCCGGGCAAATCATCGCCGCCGATGCGGAAGGTGCCGACGCATAAATTCAGATCAAGGCGCTCAGGATACTCAACCTGAAACAACTCAAAGCCCAGAAAGCCTGCTTCGTGCGGCTTCAAGTTGCGCGCGCTTTTCAGGCTGACCTTGCCCTCGGTGGGCAGCATGTCGCCTTTCTTGAGAAGAGGAATAAGAATATTTTCCTGCGCGAAGGCATGATCAAGCGCCTTAATGGCAATTGTATGGGCGGCAGGAATGCTCTGTGCCGCGGCGACGAGCCGTGTGATCATCAGCGTCTGATTATGCTGTGGCAGCTCCTTGCCGTCAGCATCCAGCACGCGCACATCGAATTTATGCTCACCTGTCTCTTTCAACGGCACGGAAACGGTCAGGCCGTCGGCCAAAGGCAGGGAACCGGAATCCCAATCGGCCGACTTGATCTGCAATTGCCTGTCGGCGGGCGGATTGCCCTGCACATTTAATGTGATAATGGTCTTGCTGTCCGGCGTGCGCGCCGTGAACTGGAAGGACAGGCTGGCTTCTTCGGGCACCGGGGCCGAAGCCTGCTGTGGCTTGGGTGTACTGACATTTTCGCTGTCCCATTCGCGGTTCTCGGCATAATAAGCCGCGCCCGTGGCAACGGCAGTCATGGGATCAGCCGTCAAATCCACCGCAATGCCGAGCTCATCGCCGACAATCTGACGGATGAAGGGGATACGGCTCGGGCCGCCGACAAACACGATGCGATCGATATCTTCATGCTTATAATTATTCTCGCTCAGCAATTCGCGAATAACCTCGACTGTCTGCATAACGGGCTTGCGGATGAGGGTTTCCAGCTGGGCCCGCGTAATCGGCGCGTCGAGGAAAATTTCTACCTGGCTTTGGTCAGCCATACGCACTTCGTCATCTGAAGCAAAGATGGCGGTCTCCTCCTTGGATGACAGGTCAATCTTGGCCTTCTCCGCCGCCAGCTGCGCCACGCGAACAAGACGGCGATATTGCGGATCGCGCTGAAAATTCTCGGGCAGATCGAAATTCGAGGCGAGCCAGGGCCGGACAATCTCGTTCACGATCATGCGATCGAAATCGCGTCCGCCCAGCATATTGATGCCCTGATGCGCGACGATTGTGACGGTGCCATTGATGGCCTGCGCCAGCGCAACGTCAAACGTGCCGCCGCCGAGATCGTAAATCAAAAATTGCCCGGAACGCTTCGCACCTTTCATGGCCGCCATGGCGGCAGCAACGGGTTCCTGCAACAGATCGACACGCTCAAGCCCCGCCATCTTGGCGGCCCGCAGCGTGGCTTCAGACTGCATCTGGTTGAACGCCGCCGGGATCGTGATGACCGCGCCCGTTATTTCTTCCTTGCCCGTTTCGGTGGAAGCTTGGCCCAGCAACTGCCGGATAATCTCCGCCGAACATTCCTCGGGCGTCAGCTTCAGCCCTGCACCCTTGATTTCAATTGGCGTGGACGAACCCATCAGCCGCTTGAAACCTGCCGCGACATTGTCGGGCGAAATCGACGCTTGGTCATAAGCGCGGCGGCCATAGAGCCTGTGCCCACGCTTGTCGAAATAAATAACGGACGGCAAAGCCTCGCCGCCATCGGCCGGGCGGAAGACGCGCGCCTGCCCGTCCACGATGCCCGCGACGATGCTGTTGGATGTGCCGAGGTCGATGCCTAAATACATGGGGTCTCGTGCTATACGCCCTGCTCAATAAGGCAGGTTTTTACTGCCGCCGGAACTCTCTTTGTAGCTTCAAGGTATTAATAAATATTTGCCTGCTTTTAGTGGGTTTTCAAGCGCGCCAAATGCCTTTCATCCCGCACTATTTTAACCGCCAGAATAGCGGCTATTTCCAGTAAAATAAAAGCAACCGCCAGAGAAACAAGGGCGAAATGAGGCCAGGCCAAAACACTAAGACTCTCAATGAGAAGAGAGAATTGTCCCAGACAACCGACAACATCTGGTACGGATAAAAGGAAAATCCTGTTGCCAAGTACCGGAACCGCACATCCCGCGAAAGCCGTCATGTAAGACAGGATATTGATGAAATTGAGCAGGATAATGGGCAAGCACAGACAGGCCATGACCGTGGCAAGCCACTTTCTTTCCAAACTCCATTTGAGGCTCAAACCGTAGATAAGCGCAAAACAGGGCGCGAGGATATGCAGGTAATAACCGGGCGTACCGTCATTGTTCTGCAGTATGAAAGCTACAAAAATATTCGCAAACAGCCCGACAACCACGGGTACAATGATATAAAATGGAAGATGAAAGAGAGGATCCCGACGGCAGCGCAGAGCCAAAACATACAACGCAAAGATGACTGCCGTGAAAGCAACAAGCGCCTTATAAATAGGAATGTTGATGGCCAACAGCGACCAGCTACCAAAAACCCAGACAAATGTGTGCAACATCACCCATATTTTTTCGACAAATTTAGCTACGGAAAAATGTTGAACAAGCAAAGGCCACGCGTCTTGGGCATTAACGGCTCTCTGGAAATTCATTGCCCCAAAATCACCTGATCCTACATAGTTGATGAGGTAAAGTGGCGCCCCGACAGCCAACAGAATACCGAGAGCTTTCAGTGGTGGCTGCCACCAATCGCGATTCCGCCCGGGCTGATAACGGACAATGCGCAGATGATAGACAGCAAGAAACAACATAATGCCAGCTGAAATCGGCAGCATGAGAGCCTTTGTCAGCCATCCCAACCCCAAGCAAAAACCTAGCCCCAACCAGGCCTCGCTGCGTGGCGCGCGCATATGCCACAACAAACAAGCCCATGTGATACCAAACAGAAAAAGACACATGCTGTCATTGCCCATGCGCGCAAATTCCCAGCTATATTGCGGCATCAGAAAAGGATACAACGCACCCAAAGCGGTTATTTTATCGGCCTCCTGTACACCCGTTTTCCCGAGATAAGCGCGCGTGGCATAAAGCCCGATGCAAAATCCGGCAAACGCCAACAGAAAAGAGAGAATTCTCAACGTTAAAACGGCTGTCACAAACGAAACCTGTCCGCTTAAAAACTTCAAGGCTTGTCCGACGATGCCGTAGTAAAGACCCGGATGTTGGTATTGCACATTTGTTTCAGAAGCTGGGCTGTATTCAGATGGCAGGGATGCTTGCCTGTAAGCGCGCAGATAACCCTCTATAGTCGGCGGATTTTTAAAGAAATCCGAGTAACTGATATATTTCTCTGTCGAATGGTTATAGGTCTTCTGTCCATAGATCCAGTAATAGGGCATTGGCCCTTTTTTATAATAATCAAAAACATCTCTTGTCATGCGCGTACCGATGGAGCGCGGATCTTCCTTCCATGATCTGACAACGGAATCGGTCGGAGCCAAAGTTTGGGTCTGCAACCGCGAGAAATGCCTGTCCTCATCAAAACCTTCGAAAGGCGGGAGAATGGCAATTATCGTTAAACCAAACGCAAGCTGCGCTGCCAGAAGAAGCAAAGTGACTGCCGACCAGGATAAACGCGGCAATGCATCAATCATGCCGGGATTTCCTATTCCTCGGTTTAACCTCAAAAAGCATGACATTCCCCGGAATACCAATCTGCCTCAGCCAAGGAGGTATCTTACCACTGGACAGTTGCTGAGAGAAATTAAGGGCATTATCTGCTGGCTTTGGCTCGTCTCCAAAATAATTCGTGCTACGGCACATGACGACAAAATCAACATTGCGCCGCCGGACGATAGCCCTGGCTATGTCAGGATTATAGGTTGAGAAAAATTTATAAGAATCCAAATTACCCTCAAGATTCATATGATAGGGCCCAGCCAGAACCTTGTGCGGCGTACGGAAGAGGAGTTCTGCCCCCTCCCCTATCGTATTCATAATAGTCTGCGATTTAGAGCCATAAGACTCGCTAAGAGAGCGAGAGGCAAAATTGAGGGGGCATTCCGTTCCTTTATGAGACACCGGAAAAAATACAATGTCAGCCAAAAGAGGTCGACCACCTGTGAGAACAGGAATAACAACAGCGATTAATGGCATCATCAGAACTGCAGCCGCTCTCATAACTAGCCTCCTGGAGCGAGGACGCCAGACATTGATAGCTGCCCATATGTTCTTCAGCAGAAGAGTTAAAGGAATAATGCTGAATGCTTGAGCATAAGCAATGAAGCGCTGCTGATAAAATACAGCGAGAAGAGTTGTCGTAGTTATCAAGGCAAACAAAAACCCCGTTACCCATCGATGCCGTTGGTCAGCATTCTGAAAAAAACGAAACTGAACGACTATAGCGATAATCGGAAAGAGCAAGGCTTGCGCGGACGCATCCTGGCGCATCAAAGGCCAAGCCTCCGTCGCATAGCCTAAAATCATGGCTTCCAGCTTAGGATTGATGACTCCGTAAGGTCCGCCAATAAGATTCGGGAAATAAAATAGAAAAACAGCCGCCGCGATAAATATCGCACCACCACCGCACACAACACGTCGCTTTACAGGCAGGATAGAAGCCCACCCAATACACAGAAACCACAAAGCGACCAACCCGATAAGAACAATGTAAACAAAAGAATATGCTGCCGCCTGAATATCAAAAAAATGCTGCGGGCCGCGACTTATATAAAGAAGCACCAGAGCAGGTACAAAAAGAGCAAGAGAAAAAATATGGCCTGAACGCCTTGCCTTCATACCTGTGATGATCATCCACAGGCCCAGCCAACCGCTTGCAATAAAAAAGACTGGTAAAAATTCAAGGCCAATACTGACACCAAGCGCCAAAAAACTGCCTGCTGCAATCGCCCATTTCCATCCATCCGAGCGCTGCATCATACGGATGCTCGCACCCATAGCCGTAATGGCTATTAAGAGCTCCACCCCATGATGGTCGACACGGCCGGGATTGAATTGAGAGAGGACAGCACCAGAAAAAAGCGCGATATAAGCTGTTACCCACGCCCAGTCTTTACCGACAAAAGGCAATGCTGCCCAGCGCACAGCCATCAAAAAAAGAGCGAAATAGAGCAAAGGAAAAAAGGCTGCTGTAATTGTGGCCGCACCAACATAACCAAACCAGGGCTGCAAAAGAAAAATGGGAATGCCATACAGCAGATTAAAAAGACTGGAAAAATGAACAAAAACCCCAGCGGGTGGATTCATCCGATGCTGAATAGGGTCAAACCAGCCTTGGCCTTTAAGCCAGTCAATCGCCTGTACCAATTTGAGATAATCGTCAGAATCGATAAAATTGCCCTGGAGAATAAGGCTGGAAGGATGCAACGTAAAACAAAGGGCAAAATAAACCCAAACAACCACGGGCAGCCACCGAAAGGGCGGTTTCAAGATATGGGCAGACGCCTGCATAAGACGTGATCGGGTCATGGTTTTTGATTAAGGAAGAACAGGCTTCATTTCACTTTATCCAATAATTTGCTAACTCCTTCATATAGCGAAAGCAATGATTCATGACACCCTCTGCGCGTCTTCAGGCCGTTCTTGACCTTCTGGAAGAAATCGAAACAACGCCGCGCCCGGCCGATGCGTTGGTCAGCGCCTATTTCCGGGCACGCCGCTACATTGGCAGCAAAGACCGGGCTTATGCATCAACAACACTTTACGACGTTCTGCGCCACCACGCGCGATTTACATGGTGGCTCGAACAGAAAACAAACACCCAACCATCACCACGCGCCCGGCTCCTAGCTTATCTCACGCTTGTTCAAGAAAAAGCTCCAGAGCAGATAGCGGAGTTATTTAATGGTTCAAAATTTTCACCTTCCAGGCTTGATAAAAATGAAGAAGCGCTCTTACACAAACTCAAATCCCATACCGTTGAACATCCCTCAATGCCGGATGAAATCAAAGTAGAATGCCCGGATTGGGCTGTCTTGCCCCTGCAACAAAGATTTGGAAAAAATTTTATTCGTGAAATGCAGGCGCTTTTGGAACCCGCACTCCTCGATTTGCGCATCAATCCCCTTAAAACATCCCGCGATGATATTTTGAAGGAACTGAAAGCAATGGACATCAAAGCAGAAGCCTGCACTTTATCGCCATGGGGAATCCGTATCCAGGACCGCCCTTCTCTTGCGGCTCTGCCAATGCTCAAAAACGGACTGGTCGAAATTCAGGATGAAGGTTCGCAACTGGCAGCACTTCTGGTCGACGCAAAACCCGGACAACGGGTCATGGATTTCTGTGCAGGCGCAGGCGGCAAGACCTTGGCTATTGCGGCACAAATGAAAAACAAGGGACGCATAACAGCCTGCGATGTTCTTGGCGGGCGCCTGAAGCGCAGTGCCGAACGTTTCCGCCGTGCGGGCCTGCACAATATCGAAACCCGAATTCTTAAAAACGAAAATGATCCATGGCTCAAACGTCACAAGGCAAGTTTTGATCGCGTTCTTGTCGACGCACCTTGCAGTGGAACGGGCACCTGGCGGCGCAATCCGGATTCACGATGGCGCTCTCTTGGACCAGGACTCAAAAAATTGCTGGAACTTCAGGCAAATATTTTGAAAAGTGCCGCCCGCCTTGTAAAGCCCGATGGTCATCTCATTTATGCAACCTGCTCACTTTTGCCGGAAGAAAATGAAGGTCAAATTGAGAAATTTTTGACAAACTATTCCGATTTTCAAGCCATAAATTGCCATGAAATATTGGCGAATCTGCCTCTTGGAAAACAGGGAATAAGTGCCTATTTAAGTCTTACGCCCCTGCAGCATAAAACTGACGGTTTTTTTGGCGCCGTTCTTAAAAAATCATAGATAACTCATTGTATTAGTTCATTTTTTACAGAACTCTCAAAATCGTTTCTGGGGATTTGGATATTCAAAATGTTAAAGCGAAAACCCCTTATTTTAAAAGCTCATTAACAATTCAGCGCTAGATTAAGCTCGTAAGTTAAATTATCTGCAAAACTTTAGTCGAATGCAACCGGAGGAGGAAGAAATGAAGAAAGACAAACTGATCAACAGCGTCTATCAGGGCATGCTGATGGCTGCGGTTATGGCCGTTGCTGTTCCTTTCCCTGACATGGCAGCTTGGGCCCAAGGCAATAATATTGGCAGCACCGTGACCAGCGTCAATTCGAGCCTTGTTGACGTCCCCAAAATGGTCTCCATTCTGTTTTACATCGGTGGCGCTGCTTTGGCAGGTGCTGGCCTTTTAAAACTGAAAGCACATGCTGAAAATCCTTCCCAAACTCCCATCTCTCATGGCTTGGGTCGTCTTTTGGTAGGAGCAGGTCTGCTTGTATTGCCGTTCGTCAGCGGTCAGATCATCAACACGATGAACTTTGGCGGCTCGAACACAACCTTTAACGCGTTCGGCACAATTACGTAAACGCAGGCTGATTTGAACTTCCTCCCCATTACTCTTGGCGTCAGGCGTTCGCCTGGCGCCAAGAAGGGGAAGGCTCTCCCCGATCCTAAATCACAAACAGAAAAGACTCTGCGGCTGGATGATTACGCCTGCCGCTTTTGTGGTTTCCGCGCCAAGCGCTATCAGCGCGTCATTCCCCACATCGATGCCGACGGCGAAGCATCTCTCGTAACCGCCTGCACCTTTTGCGAACAATGCGTCACGCTTGAACGCGCGGGCATCACAGGCCCCGGCGTCCTGCTCTGGCTCCCCGAAATCGGCCAAGCTGAGCTGAATCATGCTGCACGCGCCATTTACATTGCGCGTCGCTCGGAAGGCCCTATCGCCGAAGCAGCAACCCGCGCGCTGGATGCCCTGATGGCCCGGCGTGCTGATGCCAAAAAACGTCTGGGTGGTGATGATCCTCTTCTGCTGGCGACTGTCCTGCAGGAAACACTGGATGAAAAAGAAATCACACAGGCCACAGCCAAACTGGACGGCATACGGCTCCTGCCGCCGGATAAATATCTGGTGCGCGGCCCCAAGGGTGACACAAACCAGTTTCCTCAAATGGTGAAATACTGGTGTTCATCCGAAGGCCCTTATGCCAACCTGCCGGAACGAAGCTGGATGGATATGTTCAAGACCGCCTCAGCTTCGATCGGCAACGCTTAACTTCCTTACGCACGGCATGCTCCATCCGCATCTTCGCTCCAGCCCCTCCCTGGCAGGGCAATGCATCGGTCTCCTCGGTGGCTCTTTCAACCCAGCGCATGATGGCCACCGCTCCATAAGCCTGTACGCCTTGAAACGGTTGAAACTGAATCAGGTCTGGTGGCTGGTCAGCCCACAAAATCCGCTCAAACCCTCCAAAGGCATGGCCCCCTTGGCAACACGCCTGAAAGAGGCCCGCAAAGTTGCCAGCCATAACCGCATTGCCGTGATGGATATGGAGGTGCAGCTTCGTACCCGCTACACTTTCGACACATTGCGCGCCTTGCGCCGCCGTTTTCCGAAAACGCGCTTTGTATGGCTGATGGGCGCCGACAATCTCAACCAGATCCCCGCATGGCATGAAGGGCTGGCGATTTTCCATGTTATGCCTGTTGCCGTCTTCCGCCGCCCTGCCTATGCTGTAGGCCGTGGATTGGGCAAGGCAGCGCAGCGCCATAGCCGTTCCTGGCATCCGGCCAAGCATGCAAGCGAGCTTGCATCCCTGCCGCCGCCAGCCTGGCTTGTACTCGACAATCCACTGAATAAACTGTCGGCAACCGAGATCCGCGGCAAATCCCACAAGAAAGGCAAATAAGCGTGGCAAAAACGAAAAAAACCAAATCCAAAGCCAATGTAAAGAAAAAATCCGCAGCGGTAAAAAAGCCTGTCAAGAAAACCGCCTTTAAAAAACCAATTGCGCGCAAAGCCGTAAAGAAACCGTCTCCAGCACCCGCCAGGAAAAAAGGGCCGCGTGGACTGCCGGAAATTCTGCGCGATACAGCGCTGAAAATCCTTGATGACCGTCAGGCCGAAGATATTGTAACCGTCGACCTTACGGCCAGAAGCAGCCTGGCCGATTACCTGATCGTTGCTTCCGGCCGCGCTTCGCGCCAGGTTGCCGCAATCGCCCATTATCTGCGTGAAGCCTTCACCAAGCATGGCGTGCGTCAAATCCGCATCGAGGGCTTGCCGCAAGGCAACTGGGTTCTGGTCGATGCGGGTGATGTGGTCGTGCATCTGTTTCGCCCCGAAGTCCGGCGCTATTACGATCTGGAAGGCATATGGGGCGGTGATGGCGTGATTGACCGCGCCGCAATCATGAAGGAATAACGGTGAAAATCGCCGTTCTGGCTATCGGCAAAATGGGCGCTGCCGAAACAACTTTATGTGACGAATATCTAAAACGGATGAAAGGCAAAATATCCGTCAAGGAAGTTGCCTCGCCCAAAAACCTGCCGCCCGCGCAAACACAAAAAGCCGAAGCTGAAAAAATTCTGGCATCACTTCCGGCCAAAGCCTACGCCATTCTTCTCGATGAGCGCGGCAAGGATCTCACCAGCCGGGAATTTGCCAGCAAGCTGGATAGGTGGAAAGAGCAAAATGCCGACCTTGTTTTTATTATCGGCGGAGCCGACGGCGTGACGGAGGATGTGCGCAAGCGCGCAAATTTCACGCTAGGTTTTGGAAAGCTGACATGGCCGCATCGTTTGGTACGCGTTATGCTTCTGGAACAGATTTACCGCGCCGCGCAGATCAGCGCCGGACACCCCTATCACAGGGACTGAAGCCTGTAGGCTCCTGCTTCATTGACCAGAAAATTGATACCCTGCCCATCCGGGTCGAGCTTGCGGCGCAGCTGATAAATATGTGTTTCCAGTGTATGCGTATCGATACGCCCATCATGGCCCCAAACAGCTGCCAGCAATTCTTCGCGACTGACAGGCCTTTCACTTTGTGCCAGATAGTCCAACAAGGCGGTTTCCTTTTCGGTCAGACGGATGATAACGCCGTCTTTTTCTCGTACAAGCTGGCGGTTATGGATCTCCAGGCGGTAAGGCCCAACAATTCTGGGCGCATTTTTGGTTCGCGGTGAGGCGCGAAGTGCAAGGGAAAGTCGCGCCAGCAAATGTCCCAGCCGCACAGGCTTGGAAAAAACTTCCACTGATGGATGCGTGCTCCAGCCATGGCCAGCTTCACCCAGAAGAAAAATCCGCCCGATTTTCTGATCTGAAAAATTATCGAGTGCCTTTTTGTCCGCTGAGGCTTCGTCAAGAACAACGGCATCACTGGCAGGGACAGTAGAAAGATTTGCAGCTTCCTCTGTATCGCCAAGCCCGGCAAGCTTCACAGCCTCAGCCACCGCCTCGCGCAGGGCAGCGTCGGGAATGATGAGATGAACAGGCAGAGTCTACTCCGCAGGCGGTGTGAAATCGCGCTCGCCGGGCTTTTTGTCTTCAGTTTTTTCCGGCGCAGACTCTTCCGGTTTTACCTGCACCATGCCCTCCGGCAGGGAAAATAGCGGATTTTTACTCTCCGGCCCGAAATGTTTGTAGATCAGCGCAAGGCCCAGAAAAATTGCCAACCATAGCGCCATATTGCGCAAAATTTTTCCCCGGTTCATGGCAATGATGCCGGGAGCCATAAAAATAATGAGCGCAAGCGTAAGGAGTACGCCAAGGATAAGTGAAACTTTGTCCATGAATCTCTCCTCTGGTTAGATCATCGCCATGCCGCCATTGACATGCAGCGTCTGTCCCGTGACATAGCGCGCTTCCTCGCTGGCCAGATAAACAACGGCTGAGGCGATATCTTTTGGTTCACCCATCGCGCCTGCCGGAATGGCGGACAGCATGCGCTGTTTCTGATCGTCGGTCAGCGCATCCGTCATAGCCGTGGTGATAAAGCCGGGAGCGACGCAATTCACGGTTACCTGCCGCGGTGCCATTTCCTGCGCCAGTGATTTGCTCATCCCGATCAGGCCCGCTTTCGACGCCGCATAATTGGCTTGTCCGCCATTACCTGTAACGCCAACGATCGAGGTAATGCTGATAATACGGCCCCAGCGGCGCGACATCATGCCCTTCAGAGCCGCACGCGACAGGCGGAAAGCCGCACCCAGATTAACATTCAAAACCGTGTCCCAATCTTCATCCTTCATGCGCAGCGCGAGGCCATCACGCGTCAAACCTGCATTGTTGACGAGAATATCAACGCCCGCACCCAATTGCATTTCCGCTTCTTTCATCAGGGCAGCAGGCGCCACCGGATCGCCAAGATTGGCGGCGGCCACAAAACTGCGCTCGCCCAATTCGCCTTGCAGCGCCTTCAGGGCGTCCAGCTTGGTGCCTGACAGAACAACCTTCGCGCCCTGCGCATGCAGCGCCTGCGCGATGGCTTTGCCGAGGCCGCCCGAAGCGCCAGTGACGAGAGCATTTTTTCCGGAAAGATTGAACATGATGATTACCTTGTTGCGAGGAAAGTTTCGATATCCTGAGGCGTATGCAGTGAAACCGTGGCCAGTTCCTTGTCGATACGGCGCGTCAGGCCCGCCAGCACGGTTCCTGCCCCGCATTCGACCAATTGTTCAACGCCCTTGGCCTTCATGTAAAGCACGGATTCACGCCAGCGGACGGAGCCCGTTACCTGCCGCACCAGCAAATCACGGATGGCGGCGGGGTCGGTCACAGCCTCGGCCGTCACATTGGCGATCACAGCCACGGCGGGCGGCTTGATCGTCACATCTGCCAAAGCCTTTTGCATCACATCCGCGGCAGGCTGCATCAGCGAACAATGAAACGGCGCACTGACAGGCAGCTTCACGCTGCGCTTGAAACCTTTTTCGGCAGCAATAGCGATGGCGCGATCAACAGCAGCAGCATGGCCGCTGATCACCACCTGGCCCGGTGCATTGTCGTTCGCTGCCGTGCAAACTTCACCCTGTGCGGCAGCCGCGGCAATCTCTTGCGCGACAGGTAGATCAACACCGATCAGGGCGGCCATGGCACCGATGCCGACAGGCACCGCCTGCTGCATCGCCTGCCCGCGCTTTTTCAAAAGCCTGGCCGTATCGGCTAAGGTCAAGCTTCCGGCAGCGGCGAGCGCCGCATATTCGCCGAGGCTGTGCCCCGCCACAAACAGCCCGGCCTCCGGCAAACGAAAGCCTCCCTGCTTATCCAGAACCCGGATAACGGCCATGCTCACAGCCATCAGGGCGGGCTGGGTGTTCTCGGTCAGCTTCAGGTCGCTTTCCGGCCCCTGAAAGATAAGGGTGCTAAGCTTCTGGCCGATGGCCTCATCGACCTCCTGAAACACCTCCCGCGCCTCTGAAAAAGCCCCGGCGAGGGCTTGGCCCATACCTACCGACTGGCTTCCCTGCCCCGGAAAAACAAGCGCTCGTTTCATAGGCTTCGAATCCTTTGTTAATGTATCAGGCGCGGAAGAAAGCATACCGGGCCCCCGGCGGCAAGGCATGCCCCCAGTGCAGGAAAGGCGCGTTCAGCACGATTTTAAGGATTGGTAAGGATTTGTTATAAAATGGCCTTCTACAGTCACAACTCTCGGTTATCGGATATCCCATGCAACAAAGCGTCCGCCTCGCCCCTTCGATTCTGTCCGCCGATTTTGCCAAGTTAGGCGAGGAAGTTCGCGCGATGGATAAGGCAGGCGCGGATTACATCCATGTCGATGTCATGGACGGGCACTTCGTCCCCAATCTGACCATCGGCCCAAATGTGGTGCGGGCGCTTCGGCCTCACAGCAAAAAACCTTTCGATGTGCATCTGATGATCGCCCCGGTCGATCCCTACATCAAGGATTTCGCCGAAGCAGGCGCAGACATCATCACCGTCCATCCGGAATCCGGACCGCATCTGCACCGTACGATCCAACTCATCAAATCCTGCGGCAAGAAAGCAGGCGTCGCGATCAACCCGGCGACCTCCCTCGCGGCGATTGAACATGTTCTGCCGGAACTCGATCTTGTTCTGGTGATGACCGTCAATCCCGGCTTCGGTGGTCAGGCTTTTATTATTTCACAGGTCGAAAAAATCCGCGCCCTGCGCAAAGCCATCGACGCACTGGGCAAAACCATCGATCTCGAAGTTGATGGTGGCATTGCCGCCGATACCGCCAAGCAGGTGATCGCCGCCGGAGCCGATGTTCTGGTCGCCGGAACCTCCAGCTTTAAAGGCGGCCCCGAGCATTACGCCGCAAATCTCAAAGCCCTTCGAGGGCAGTAACACGCATGAAACCGGCGACCAAAATCCTGAAACAGGTTCGCCGTGGTGTGCAAAACGTTGCCTACGGGAATGTGCTGTACCAGAAAATCCTCGCCTCGGGCGAGGTTATGGACAGGCTGCATTTCACCCTGCCGGATTCCTGGCCCGGCGATGCGCAGGCGGGCCTTGCGCTGATCGCGGGCCAACGTTCGATGTTCGACAGCCCGTCGGCCAGTGCCCTGCGCAATATGACCGTCAGCCTGCGCAACCTGCGCGCTGTTGGCACCGATGCCGCACGCCATATGGCCGCACGCCTGATAGAAGAATGGCTGGAGCATCACGATTTTTGGGATGAGATTGAATGGTCACCTGCCATTCTTGGCGATCGTATTGCCAGCTGGGTCAGTTTTTATGAATTTTACGGCTCCGCCATTTCGCCAGCCTTCACGGCGCGGCTGACCGCCAGTCTGCAGCGCCAATGGAAACATCTGGTGCGTACCATGCCGCCCTCACTGACCGGACTTGCAGGATTGCAGGCGCTGCGCGGATTGATCTATGGCGGTTTGAATTTTGAGGAAGGCGAAAAGGCCCTTGGGCTTGCCTGTGATCTGCTGCAACGGCAACTGGCCGCGGAAATCCGTCCCGACGGCGCGCATATCTCACGCAACCCATCAACGCATTTGCATATGCTGCGCTACCTCGCCGATTTGCGCGCGATCTTTAAGGCATCGGGCCTCGAAATCCCTGATGCGCTGCGGCCCGCTATCGCTGTTATGCTTCCGGTGCTGAAATTCTACCGCCATGGTGACGGCGGATTGGCACTGTTTCATGGCAGCCGGGAAGAAACGCCACTTCTGATCGATGCCATCATTACACAAACTGAAGGCCGCAGCCGCATTCTGCGTCGCCTGGCGGATACGGGCTATGAGCGCATTACGGCCGGACGCAGCATCCTGATCGCCGATGCCGGAAAGCCGCCGCCGCGCATGTATGGCAAGACCGGACATGCCGGATTGCTGAGCTTTGAATTCGGACAGGGCCGCGAAAGGCTGATCGTCAATTGCGGAGCCATGGAATCCGCCGATGCCGAATGGCGCGCGGCCTGCGCAGCGACCGCAGCGCATTCCACCACCACCATCGAAGACACCAACGCCTGCGAACTTCTGCCCACGGGCGGCGCAACCTCGGCAGCGCAGGTTAGCGTGCAGCGGTATGAACAGAACGGCACACAATATGTCGATATGACGCATGATGGCTATCGCCCTGGTTTCGGCATTACTCATCAACGCCATCTCAACCTCAGTGCAGATGGCGAGACCCTGCAGGGCCGCGATATTCTCTCGGGTGCTGTGGGGCGGAATTTCTCCCTGCGCTGGCATTTGCATCCTTCTGTGCAGGCCTCACTGGCACAAAGCGGTCAGGCAGCCTTGCTGCGCACACCTTCAGGCAGCGGCTGGCGCCTGCGCATCGAACGCGGCGAATTGGGACTGGAGCCCAGCATCTACTGCGGCAACGGCACGCCCCGACGTAGCCTGCAACTGCGCGTCAGCGGCCGAACGGAAAAAGACCCGACGGAACTGGCCTGGACGCTGGTTAGGGAGAAGAAGTAGCCGCCGCGCCTAACTACTCAGCGGCCTGCAAATGCAGCTCATATGAGTTGCGACGAGATGTCGGACGCCTGGCTTCCCTTACGGCAGTTTGCAGTACATTTTCAAAATGCCCGCCGACAAATTCGATGTGATGGGGCTGGTCATAACTGTGCCCCGCATCCGTAAGAGTATGCAACTCCGGCGTCCCGGTTGCGCATCTTATCCTTTGCGTCACAAGTTCCTGAGCTATAGGAAAGGGCACGACATTGTCGTCGGTACTGTGAACAACGACCATGGGACAAGGGACATACAGAACCTGATGCTCATCGGCAAATGTACGGTGACGAAGGGCATCTTCAATAATTTCTGAAGTTACGCGAGCCTGTAACCCTAACTCCCCGGCGCAAGAGGAAGGGACTGGCAAATCAAACCAGCCATTTTCTCTCAGGCTCTTCTCCTTGTCAGGGTCAAACATAAATAGAAGTGGCAACAAATTTTTGTCGATATCAAAGGCGGGTGCCGTCAAAACGACACCGCCAGCGTCACCAGGATGTTTGATGGCAAGATCGGTTGCAAAATTAGCCCCATTCGAGGTGCCGATGGCAACAATGGTATCGATCCCAGGTTGCTGAGCTGTATGAGACCAGATGGCTTCGGCTTCCTGGCGCCAGCCGCCGACAGTGAAATTTTTCAGATACTCCTGCCCGCCGTCGATGCTTCTGTCACCGCTATAGACAAACCCTGTGAAACTATGCCCCCGCTCCCGACAATAGTCGGCGAACATATCCGCTACAGGATTCCAAGGATGCGAGCCGAAGCCGCCAAAATAAACAACCGCAACATTTTCAGTGCCCGGAATGTGGCGGCAGTCAACCGCGCGCCCATGGACGCCTCTAATTGTGATGTGATCCTGGAAATCGGCTATATCCATACGCCTTTCCATTTGAGCTGCTCATCACTCGCCAAGCGTATGAGAAAACATACGGGTTAATGACTCCTTAAAGCTATCGGCAACCCCTGGTTTCGCAAGGAAAATTCATTTCTCCGCACCGAATCAAAAGGTTAAAAAGAGGCGCTTGCGTTTCGGAAGCGAGACATGTTACCGAAGCTTTCTGCCAGCTTTCCCAACCTTAATTTTGGAGGAGAAACAATGTTTGGACGCAAAGGCGCTGAAGCCGAAACCCAAGACAATAATCAGACCAACGAAGCGCCTGCGGCCACAGCTCGCACTCCTGAAACGAATCAGTCCCCGGCTCCGCGCACGGCATCACCCGCTCTCGCGCAGCGCCGCGTTATTGATATGCCGCACGGCAAGCGCCACAGCGCGCCCGGCAATGACAGCGCCGAAAAGAAGCTGACGGTTGGCAAAGGTTTGTCGCTTGCAGGTGAAATCACTTCCTGCGATGTGCTGGTTGTCGAAGGCAAGGTCGAAGCCAAGCTGACCGACGGAAAGATGATCGAAATCACCGAAAGCGGCCAGTTCCGCGGCAGCGTGGAAATTGAAAATGCCGACATCGCAGGTCGCTATGACGGCCAGCTGGTCGTACATGGACGCCTGACCATCCGCAGCACAGGCCGCATCAGCGGCACCGTGAAGTACGGCGAGCTGGAAGTCAGCGCGGGCGGACAGATCATCGGCGAAGTGCAGGTCGCAGGCGGCGGTTCGCAGGCCAGCGGCAATGGCTTCCGCAGCGCGGCGAAATTTGCGTCCACGAGCGACGAGGAAGAAGACCGCCGTAAAAGCGCCTAAACATCAAGTGATATAAGAATACGAACGGGAGCCTAAAGGGCTCCCGTTTTGTATGTGTAGGCGCATAAATCGCGCACCACGCACTCCGGGCACAAAGGCGCGCGCGCCCTGCAGACATAGCGGCCATGCAGGATCAGCCAGTGATGGGCGTATTGCACCCATTTCTGCGGCACGGTTTTGGCCAGCTTTTGTTCCACAACTTCCGGCGTTTTACCGGACGCAAGCCCGGTACGGTTGGAAACGCGGAACACATGCGTATCGACGGCAATCGTCGGCTCGCCATAGGCCACGTTCAAAATCACATTCGCCGTCTTGCGCCCCACACCCGGCAGGGTTTGCAAATCCTCTCGCGTGCGGGGAATTTTACTGCCGAATTCCTTAATCAGAATCCTCGACAGGTTGATGACATTCTTCACCTTGGTGTTAAAATAATTGATTGTCCGGATATGCTTTTTCAAGCCAGCTTCGCCAAGCTTCAGCATCTGCTCCGGCGTTTTGATTTTCTTGAACAGCTCTTTCGTTGCGCGATTGACGCCTGTGTCCGTCATCTGTGCGGACAAGACAACTGCAACCAGAAGCGTATAATTGTTGGTGTAATTCAGTTCGGTTTTCGGCGCAGGCCGCGACATCGAAAGCCGCCGGAAAAATTCATCGATCTGTTTCGGCTGCATAGAAGCTCCGACGCGGTAGCGGCCTTCTCAGTTTTTCACTTGCGGAGAAGAAAAATATGGCTGAATTAACCGCTTAAACGGGCTTGGTTGTTTTTCATACTTCTGCAGTATTTTATCAATTCGCCCGCTGTAGACCAGTTCCTGCATGGCCGTATCGAGTAAGAGCTTCAGGTCTATGTTGCCGCGGCGAACGACGAGGCTGTTGCCGAACACACGTAAAGGCTTATCAGGTGCAATCTGCTGTATGGCACCCGGATGAGTCCTGAGAAAATCCTGAGCCACAGAAGCATCGACAAAAGTAATATCCGCCTTGTTATCAATGATATTTTGAAACGTCATTGAATAAGGCGTCAGATTCGGCAGGGACACAATTGTGGCCTTGGGGTAGTCCGTCTGGGCGATAACATCGGCGATGGCTCCATCAACCGTCGAGACACGCACGAAAGGATCATTGATGCCTTCCAGATTCTTAAAGCGTGTCTCGTCTTTGCGCCCCCAAGCAGTTACGACACTATAAAAGGCCGGGAGCGTAAAGTACCCGGCACGCGCCCGCTTGCTGTTCGGCCACAGGCCACCGGCAAAAACATCATACTGTCCGCTGTCCAATCCCGGAAAAATATTGTCGTAACCAACCTCCATCACCCATTCGACTTTCAGGCCGATGCTTTTGCCGATTTCTTCCATAATGTCATGAAAAACACCCGACATTTCTCCAGTGCTCACATCGCGCACGAAATAAGGGGTATAGAGTAAATAAGCACAGCGGATTGTGCCCGTGCGCATAATATGGTCATAGGATGATTCAGCCTCATTGCCTGCCGCTGGGACAGGCTGAATGTTGAGGACAACCAGAAACACCAGAAGTATTGTAAGTGCTTTCCGCATGACCAAGCTCCCACGTCCCATGAAGAGTTGCAGCCTAATCAAGGCTGGTAAGCATGTCTATTGTTCAGGATTATCCCGGTCCTGCAGTCTTAGCCGAACAGGATGGTGGACGCGACAGGGATTGAACCTGTGACCCCTACCATGTCAAGGTAGTGCTCTACCGCTGAGCTACGCGTCCCAAAACGCACCCGCCAAAGCGCTGGAACGTCCGGTGGAAGCCGTGTAACATTCCCCGGCCTTTGAATCAATGGCCGGGACGCCTGTGATGCGCGAGTTTTTAACCTATTTCCTGCCTTTTCTGCTGGGTCTCGGCCTGGGCGGCGCAGTCGCCTGGCTGGCGGCGCGGACGCACAGTCGCGCCGACGGGCAATGGGCCGACCGTTTCGAAAATCTGGCCAACCGCATCTTCGAGGAAAAAACCGCGCGTTTCCGTCAGGATTCACAGGATGGCATCAGCCAGCTTCTCAGCCCACTGCGTGAAAGGCTGCAGGATTTTCAAAAGAAAGTGGATGAATCCTTTGGCCATCAGGCGAAGGAGCAATTCTCCCTAAAAAAAGAAATCGAACGCATTGTTGCCGTGAATGAGAAGATGACTTTGCAGACCGAAGGGCTGAGCAAGGCACTGAAAGGTGACGCGAAGGCCCAGGGCAACTGGGGTGAAGTGATGCTGGAAAAAATTCTGGAAGAATCCGGCCTGCGCAAAGGCAAGGATTACATTGTCCAGGGCACTGAACTTGGCCTGAGGCATGCGGAAGATGGCCGCGCGCTCAAGCCCGACATCATCATCATGCTGCCCGATGACAAACATATCATCGTCGATTCCAAAGTATCGCTGACCGCCTACGCCAAATACTGCGAAGCCGAGGATGCGCAACGCCAAATGCACCTGAAAGATTGTCTGGCGTCACTGCGCAGCCATGTCGATGGGTTGGAACAACGCCGCTATCAGGATGCCGGAAAACTGGGAACGCCGGATTTTGTTCTGATGTTCGTGCCTGTGGAAGGTGCCTATGCACTGGCCGTGCAGCAGGATACGAAACTGCACAACTACGCCTGGGACAAGAAAATCGTCATGGTCTGCCCCTCCACCTTGTTCGCCACACTGCGGACAATCGCTTCCGTCTGGAAGATGGAAATGCAGAACCAGAACGCCATGGAAATCGCACGCCGTGGCGGCGCCCTGTATGACAAGGTTGCGGGTTTCGTCGACGACATGCAGAAGCTTGGCAAGCAACTGGACGGTGCCAGTACTTCTTTCGCCAACGCGATGAATAAATTATCCGGCCGCGGCGGCGTCCTGCGTCAGACGGAAACCATGAAAGCGCTTGGCGCCAAAGCGTCCAAAAAACTACCGATCGAACTGCTGGGCGTCGAAACCGAAGCCGAGATTATCAGCCTGTCACCGGAGCCATCGGCCAACGAAGATGCAGCCTGATCTTTCGCAACCCCTTGAAAAACAAAGAAACCACCCCATATTTTTAGAAAGATTCCCGAAAGGCTTTTTCGGCTAAACTGGACACATGACTCAATTGCCCATTCGCATCATCCCGGATCCCGTGCTGCGCAAGGTCGCGCAGCCCGTGACACTTGTCGACAAACGCATCGCCCTCTTCATGGATGACATGCTGGAGTCGATGTACAAGGGCCATGGCATCGGACTTGCCGCCAATCAGGTCGGCTCGCTGGAGCGCGTGATCACCGTCGACATTTCCGAATCCCGCAATGGAACCCAGGCGCTGCTGATGGCGAACCCGGAAGTTGTCTGGCACGACCCGGAAGAAACCTTCACCTACCGCGAAGGCTGCCTGTCGATCCCCGATCAGTTCGCCGATGTCACACGGCCCAAACGTATCCGCGCGACCTACATCGACCAGCACGGCAAGAAGCAGGAAATCGAGGCCGAAGACCTGCTCAGCCAGTGCATCCAGCATGAAATCGACCATCTGAATGGTGTGCTGTTCATCGATCACCTGTCCAAACTCAAACGCAGCATGATCGAACGCAAGGTCGAAAAGTCCCAGCGTTACCAGGAAGGCCATCTTCTTTAAACAAATCCCCTCTCCCTCCTGAGGAAAGAGGGCAGTATCTCAGTTTAAAAATTAACCTCCTCCCCGCTCGCGGGGAGGACGCAAAAACTTAGGCTTGCGCCAGCAAGTCTTAGTTTTTGCTGGAGGGGCTAACATCTCCAGCCCTCCCCTAACCCCTCCCGCAAGCGGGAGGGGGATTTTACCGCTCAAACTGAGACACTACGGAGGGAGAGGGGCATAGAATTGCCCTCCACAATTCGCTAAAACCCTCCGATGGCACAAAAACTCCGCCTCGCTTTTATGGGAACGCCGGAATTTTCGGTGGTGGCACTGCGCGCGCTGGCGCAGGTGGGGCATGACATTGCCGCCGTCTATTGCCAGCCGCCTAAGCCTGCCGGGCGCGGGCA
Source organism: Alphaproteobacteria bacterium (assembly GCA_033763555.1). GTDB lineage: Bacteria > Pseudomonadota > Alphaproteobacteria > UBA9219 > UBA9219 > JALYJG01. Next base: position 74,884 of record JANRKK010000043.1, read on the forward strand.
TCAGCTGCAAAAATCCGCCGTACAGATTGCCGCTGAAGAGATGGGCCTTGAAGTGCACACGCCGAAGACCCTGCGCGATGCGGAGGAGCAGAAAAAATTTGCCGCGCTTAGGCTCGATGCCGCCGTGGTCGTGGCCTATGGCCTTATCCTGCCGAAAGCCATTCTCGACGCGCCAAAATTCGGCTGCATCAATATCCATGCCTCGCTTCTGCCGCGCTGGCGTGGCGCGGCGCCGATCCAGCGCGCGCTGCTGTCCGGCGATGCAGAAACCGGAATTACTATCATGCAAATGGCGGAAGGGCTGGATACCGGACCCATGCTGCTGATCGAAAAAATGCCCATCACGCTGCACTCCACCTCCGGCACGCTGCATGATGATTTATCGCGCATGGGCGCAAAGATGATCGTCCAGACATTGAGTGATGTTGCCTCCGGAAAAGCCAAACCTATTCCGCAATCGGAAAGCGGCGTGACCTACGCCGCCAAGCTGACGCGCGAAGATGGCCGAATTGACTGGAACAAGCCCGCCGCCGAGATCGAGCGCCAAATCCGTGCGCTGCAGCCCTGGCCAAGCTGTTTCTTCATGCTGAACGGCGAGCCTGTCAAACTGCTCAGTGCTGAAATCATCAAGGGCAAAGCCGCCGCACCCGGCACCCTGCTGGATGAGGATTTTACTGTTGCCTGCGGCACAGATGTCCTGCATCTCCTCACCGTCCAGCGCGCTGGAAAGCCCCCTACCGACGGCGCCTCTTTCCTGCGAGGAGCAAGGCTTGCGGCGGGGCATAAGCTATGAGCCGATGGAAAATCACTATCGAATATGACGGCACGGGTTTCTGCGGCTGGCAGCGGCAGGCACATGACGCTGTTTCAGTACAGCAGGTGCTGGAAGATGCTGTCCGTAAATTCTCGGGCGAAGAGGTTACGCTGCATGCGGCAGGCCGCACCGATGCGGGCGTTCATGCGCGCGGGCAGGTGGCGCATTTCGATCTCATCAAAACAACCGATGCCGATACGGTGCGCGACGCCGTAAATGCGCATACACGGCCGCACAAGGTCGTCGTTCTGAAAGCCGAAGCTGTCACCGAGGACTTCCATGCCAGGTTCAGCGCGCAGGCGCGCAGTTACCGCTACACCATCGCCAATCGTCGCGCGCCGCTGGCCATCGGCGCGGATTATGCCTGGCATGTACCGAAACCGCTGGCGCTCGCGCCGATGCAGGAAGCGGCCACGCTGCTGATCGGCCATCACGATTTCTCAACCTTCCGGGCGCAGCATTGCCAGTCCAACTCGCCGCTCAAAACGCTCGATGCGCTCGACATCACGGCGGAAGCTGAAAACATCCTGTTTTACGCCCGGGCGAAATCCTTCCTCTATCACCAGGTGCGTAATATGGTCGGTACGCTGGTGATGGTCGGAAATGGCCAGTGGACGCTGGAAGATTTCAAATCTGCCTTCGCCGCGCGCGACCGCACCAAAGGTGGCCCTACCGCTCCGCCGCAGGGATTATGTTTTTGGGAAGTGTTTTATTAACTACTTCGGAACCAAAGAAGTTTCAGCGCGCCATTTTGCCGAGCTTTCCAGATATCGACTTATCATCCGTTTTGGATAATGGCGGCGCAACAGGTCAGCAGGGCTTTTTGAAAGAATAGTAATCGTATTTTTTCGTGCGGCCCTTCTAAAATCTTTTTCAACACTTTTCGGCGTAGCCGCGACATACCAGCCGTCGATTGATGCACCGTCAGGTGGACCAATCCAAACAACACCCGCGCCAATTTTTTTATAAACAAAGCCTCGTTTTACAGGAACAGCAACGGGCGCCGCCTGAATATGGGCGCCAAACCCATCCATCGCCACAATATCAAAAAAAATGAAGTCCGCCGCCATAGGCAATCCTGTATATTCCATTCCCTGAAATGCACGCTGGCCACAACCAGCAATATCAAGGAGATAATCTCATATTTCGATGAAACTAAAAAACTCAGGCTTTTTAACTATGTAGTTCGTTGAATCGTTTCAATTTTAGGTTATGCACAATTTTGATGAGTTATCCACAGGCCTAACCCCTATCCCTGCTTTGACAGGACTTTGCAACCGGGCGTAGAAAAGCCGCGCACATTCCCCTGTGTGCAGCCGTCCCTCCTCCCAGCGCATCTCTGCCCCTCCCCGCCTTTCCTGCAGAGCTTCGCGTTTTTCTTTGGTTTGCATGAAGTTGGTTCGCGTTCTTCGTGTTCTGCTTCTCCTGCCCGTTCTCGGTGCGGCGCTGGGCTGTGTGCGCCTTTTTCCGCCCGATGAAATTGATCCCGCCGGGGGCCTGAAGCGCGCCGACTATCTGGCCCTCCGCAAGCGCGGCGATGACGCCAAAATCGAACCAACCGCGCCGCCGCCCATTCCCGATATGCCCGTGGCCGCTGCGCCGAAAAAAGCCGCGCGCCTGCCAGGCCACAACAAACTGGTGAGCGTCACCGTTACGGAAAGCGTACCGCTGCGCGATGTGCTGATCGAACTGGCGCGCGAAGCCAAAGTGAATCTGGAGCTTGACCCGCGTGTGCAGGGCGGCGTGATCTTCACCGCCCACAATCAGCCTTTTGATCAGGTTCTCAGGCGTATCTGCGCGCTGGCAGGCCTGCGCATCCGCACCGAAGGCGTTTTTATCCGCATCGAGCTGGATGAGCCCTATCAGCAAACCTATACACTGGATTATCTCAGTCTCTCGCGCCGCACGATCAGCGAAACCTCCATCGCCACCAATGTGTTCGATGTCGATGTCACCAACGGCTCCAGCATCAACGGCAATGCCAGCGGCGGCGGACGCAACGGCTCGACCGCGACAGAAAACAACTCAACCTCCAAAGTCTCCGCCACATCCGAAGCCGATTTCTGGACCGAGGTGGATAAATCCCTGACGCAAATCCTTACTTCCACAGGCCGCAAAACGGAAAAAGCGGTGGAGAAAAATGCGTCTACGAATTTCAGCATCGACCGCCAGTCGGGCATCGTCACCGTGTTCGGCGACTCGCCGCAGCATGAAGCCGTCGATGCCTATTTCCGCAAGCTCCGCCGCAAAGCCAACGCGCAGGTGCTGATCGATGCGCGAATCATCGAAGTGGAACTGGAAGACAGCTTCAAAAGCGGCATCAACTGGCGCACCTTGTTCGATGGCGCATTCAATGCCGCGTCGCGCTTCGGCCCTGCTGCCGTCGGCGCACCGTTTTCAGCCGCCACCACCGCGACCAATGGCGTTTTCACCGCTTCCATCAATGACCGGGATTTTGCGGGCATTCTCAATCTCGTCAAAACCTTCGGCACGACCCGCGTTCTGTCCGCACCGCGCCTGACGGTATTGAACAACCAGACCGCCGTGCTGAAGGTTGCAACCAACCAGGTTTATTTCGTCACGCAAGCCCAGTTCACGACTGTCACCAACGCCAATGGCTCCACCGTTACGACCACCCCGGTTTATACCAGTACGCCACGGACCGTACCTGTAGGTCTTGTGATGACGGTGCAGCCCGCCATCGATGCCGACCATGGTCGCGTGACCATGACGCTGCGCCCCACCATTTCGCGCGTGGTGGATTCCGTGGATGACCCTTCCATCGGATTGAATGCGGCTGCGGCAGGCGTTGAAAATCCCGTGCAGTCGCTTGTGCCTGTGCTGGCGGTACGGGAAATGGATTCCGTCATCCGCCTGCGCTCGGGCGAAGTGGCCATCATGGGCGGCTTGATGCAGGACAGTTCGCAAAACACCGATCAGGGCGTTCCCGGATTCGACACATTGCCTGTCATCGGCAATCTGGCGAAGTCGCGCGACAATCAGGGCAAGACGACCGAGCTTGTCATTCTCCTGCGCGCCACCATCGCCGATACACCGCCCGCCGACCCGGCCGACAGCGAACTTTACCATCACTACAACAACGACCCACGGCCTGTTCCCATGCCTTCGGCTTTCAAATTGCCGCCACCACCGCCCATTCCAGCCAACCCGTCCTAACAGGAGCATTTTATGCAAAATCGCCGTCACCGCCGGGGCTTTACCCTTGTCGAGCTTTCCATCGTTCTCGTGATCATCGGGCTGATCATCGGCGGCGTTCTGACCGGGCAGCAGATTATCCAGAATGCGCGGGTGACCAACGCGCTGAACACCATCCAAGCCTATCAGGCACAGTTTCAAACCTATGTGCAAAATTACGGCGCGCTACCGGGGGATGACTCCAACGCCGCGACGCGCTTTTCCGGTGTTGTTCCACCTTCGCCCATCGGTAATGGCGACGGCACGTTGCAAGGCGCTTTCGATTCCGCCAATCCCAATGACGAAAGCCGTCTGGTCTGGATGGATATGCGCGCAGCGGGTCTGGTGAAAAATCAAGTGGGAACAGGCAATTCCACAGCTGTGCAGCCGCCCAATCCCTTCAACGGCGTTTACGGCTTTCAGAACGGTGCATTCAGCAGCGCTTTCACAACCGCCGTTTTGTGCCTGAACAATGTTCCCGCCGCGGCAGCGCAGGCGATCGACTCCCGCCTTGATGACGGCACCAGCAATCTCGGCTCCATCCAGTCGATGGCAGGCACAGGCACGACAGGTGAAGCCATCAACGGTACCATCGCCGTGAATTATGGCACCGCCCAGACCTATACGATGTGCATAAGGATGTAAGGCGATGACGGGAGGCTGGAACCAGCTGCCGCATGCAACCTATCGGCGTTTGGAATCCGGCTTCACCCTTATCGAAATGGCGGTGGTCGTCATTGTCATCGGCCTGATTATCCTGACGGTCTTTCCCGCCCTCAACGCCGCCCGCACCAGCAGCCAGCGCAGCATGACACAAGCCAACCTCCAATCACTGATGCAAGCCACCGCAGCCTATGTGCAAGCCAATGGCTGCCTGCCCTGCCCGGCGCTTGCAAGCGCCTATGGCGACAGTTTTGGCCGCGTGGGAACTGCCGCTGTGGACGCCCCTTCAGCTCCCGCTTGTGGCGCTTGCGTGAAAGACTTGGTCAACGAACTCACGAATGAGGGCATAGCGCCTTTCAAATCGCTTGGTCTTGCATCAAACGTCGCGCGCGATGGATGGGGACACTGGATCACCATGCGCGTCGACCCGGCACTGACAGCAAACTTCGGCGTTGTACCACCGACAAAGCCCATTGCTTGCAGCTGTTCCCTCTCCAACGGCTCCTGCACGGTGGGAACAACGCCACCGATCACAACGCCGACAACATGCGGATGTTCCCTCGTGAATGGCATATGCACGCCCCTCGCAGCGGGCTACAGCCAGCAAGGCTTATGCGCGGCAAACTTGCCCACAGCCGACCGTATTCGCGTGCGTGTGCCGCCGAGCGAAGAACCTCAGTTCGCAGCAGTTATTTTCGTTAGCCACGGCGTCAGTGGCTACGGCTCTTTCTCGGCCAATAGTTTTTTCAATCTTAATAATGGCTCGCGTTTGCCTAACCCGCGTGCGCAATCGTGTGAAGCTTCCAGCGGCTACGGCACCTGCAATTCCAATGGCGATGTTCATTTTGTCGATGCACCGAGCGTCGCAACCGGGCTCGACCCTTACGACAACATCCTCGCCTTCGCCGGGCGTGATGCACTGGTCAGCATGACGGGCCAGGGCAGCTGCCAGACAACATGGTGACACCTATGGCACAAATCCTTCCCTTTCCTGACGACACACCGCAACGCCCTTTGCGTGTTGGCGAAAAGCTCCTGCAATCCAACAGCATTACGCCTGACCAGTTGCAGATCGCGCTGCATGAACAGCGGCGCACGGGAAGGCTGCTCGGCACCATTCTTGTCCAGCTTGGCTTTCTTGAGGAAGACAATCTTGCCGCCGTCCTTGCCGAACGTACGGGCCTGCGCAGCATCGATTTGAAAAACAAAAATACTGATCCTGCCCTGATGCAAAAATTACCGAAAGCCGTGGCGCAACGCTGCCGTGCCGTTCCTGTGAGTCTCAATGCCACGGCGCTGGAGATTGCCATGGCCGACCCTTACGACGTCGTAGCGATGGACGAGATCCGCCGCTATTTTCCGCGCTCCATCGATATTATTCCTCTGGTCGCTGCTGCAACCGATATCGCCGAAGCTATTGAACATTATGGCTGCTTCACCACATCGCTCGACGGCATTCTGAACGAGCTTGAAACAGGTGGTGCGGATACGCCCGATACCGGAAGCTGGCAACACCCGGTTGTGCGGCTGGTTGACACGATTATTTTCGATGCCGTGAAGCGTGGTGCATCCGATATTCATCTGGAGCCGGAAAGCAGCTTTGTTCGCCTGCGCTATCGCATCGACGGCGTGATGCAGCAAATCCGCGCCCTGCACCGCGAGCATTGGCCGGAGCTTTCCCACCGCCTGAAAATCATGGCCGGGATGAACATCGCCGATACGCGCAGCCTGCAGGACGGGCGTTTCCGCATGCAGGCAGGCGGCGCGGATATCGATTTCCGCATGGCTGTGATGCCCACGGCGCAGGGTGAGAATATCGTTATCCGCATTCTCGACCATCGCTGCGCCTTGCTGTCGCTGGAAAAGCTTGGCTTTCACGGCTCGTCGCTGGCGCAACTTGATCTTATGCTCGAGCGGCCCGAAGGCATCATCCTTGTGACGGGCCCTACGGGATGTGGAAAAACCACGTCGCTTTACGCCATGTTACGCAAAATCAGCAGCGTGGATGTCAACATCATGACGCTGGAAGAACCTGTTGAATACCAGTTCAACCTCATCCGCCAGACGGCCGTGCAGGAAGAACATGGACTTGGTTTCGCCGAAGGCGTACGCGGCATTTTGCGGCAAGACCCGGATATTATTTTTATCGGCGAAGTGCGCGATGCGGACACGGCGCAAATGGCCCTGCGCGCCGCCATGACTGGGCATCAGGTTTTCTCTACCCTGCATTGCAACGATGCACTCGGCGCACTGCCGCGCCTTGTCGATCTTGGCTTACATCCGCGCATGATGGCTGGACATATCAGTGGCATCGTCGCCCAACGGCTGGCACGCAAATTATGCACACAATGCATAATCATGCGGCCCGCCACCGAGGATGAACGCCGCATCCTGCGCTGCGACGAAGCTGTTCCCTATCCACTGGCCCAGGCAGTGGGTTTCGCCGAAGCGCAAAGCCCCTATCTCGCTCCAGTTTCACAGGCGCTCATGATCGGCGAAGCCGTGGGCTGCGAAGCCTGCAACAAAACAGGCTATCGCGGGCGCGTGGCCGTGGCCGAAGTGCTGCGCGTAACACCTCAGCTGGACGAACTTGTCGCCGCCGACCAGCCACGTTCGGCCCTGCGCAAACAGGCCAGCGCCGAAGGCTTCCGCTCGATGATTGATGACGGCATCGGTAAAGTCCTGGCGGGTGAAATCAGCCTCGACAGCTTGCGTCGCGCAGTTGATATGACGAGGCCCGAATAATGCCCGCCTACAGCTACCGTGCCGTCCACGCCTCAGGCCGTATCGCGCGGGGACGCATTGCGGCAGCGAATGAGTATGAATTGGCGCACAGCCTCGGCGCATCGGGGCTGGAGCTGATCGTCGCGCAGGAACAGAAGGAAAGCCCCGTCCGCCTGCGCTGGCCACGCCGCGTAGCGCCGCGCGCCGTGGAAATTTTCTGCTCGCAGATGGCCGATCTTCTCAAAGCAGGCGTACCTTTCGTCGATAGTTTGCGTGAAACCGCAACGGCGGCGGAATCCGGCCCAATGCGCGATGCGTTGACCGACATCACCCGCGCCATCAATCACGGCAGTCGCATTGCTCACGCCTTTGCCTGCCACGGGCGGCTGTTTCCATCTGTTTTTATTTCCATTCTCGCGGCGGGGGAAGCCACAGGCGACCTTGCCCGCACCTTCGGCCATCTGACACGCTATGCGGCAACGCAGGCGCGCACCCGCGACCGGATGCACCGGGCGCTGCGCTATCCCCTGTTCCTCATCGCTGTCGTGTTTGCGGTGGTGGGCTTTATGATGACGCTGGTCGTGCCGCAGGTTATCCAGTTTCTCAACTCCATCGACAGCGAACTCCCCGTCATGACGCGCTTGCTGATCGCCGTGTCCGATATTTTTGCCGCTACATGGTGGCTGATGGCGGCAGGATTTTTCGGCGTGATCGCGCTGCTGGGCCTGTTGCGGCAAAGCTCATCCCGCGCCACGCAAATCATCGACGGTATCGCGCTCCGGCTGCCGCTGGCGGGCCCGGTTCTGCAGAAACAGGCGCTCAGCCGCTTCATGCACAGTTTTTCCATTTTGTTCGCGAGCGGTGTCGGCATTCTCGGCAGCCTGCGCAGCGCGCGCCCGACGCTCGGCAATCATGCAATGGAAACGGCGCTGGAAGAAGCCGAACGGTGTGTGGTTGCGGGACAGTCCCTCTCCCAGGCGATGGCGGATGTTCTGCCTTCTTTCGCGCAGCGTATCATCCGCATTGGCGAACAGAGCGGCGCGCTAGGCAAGAACCTGAACGATATCGCTGAAATTTACGACCGCGAAGCAGCCGAAGTGACCGACCGCATGATCGGCGCGCTGGAACCCACGCTAACCATCCTCATCGGTGGGCTGCTGGCATGGATCGTCATGGCCGTCCTCGGGCCAATTTATGGCTCTCTGGGGAAGATTGTTTAAGGGTTTGAAACGATCAAACGAAGCTGAGGCCGATGCTGTCTGACAGCGCTGGCTGGCGTGGATGTGATTGCTGCTTCTCTCAATGCAGACAATTTTGGAATAACATTATTCAAAATAACACTGGCTGCCATACCTAACATACTGGCGGGTTCATCACGCAGAACTTCTTGGGCAACACTCTCTGCGGCACCTGGATTTATAAGGGCTAGATCCGCTACCAATCCCTTCCACTCCAAAGCAGCACCCAATTCACCCTCAGTCCCCGCATTGGTTTCTACTTGACCTAATGCCGCCTGAATTTGTTCTCTGAGGTCCGCCTCAACTCTTGCTTGAACTCTTGCTTGAATATCTTTCATCGATAAAGCCCTTCTGCTGCCTGCTTTTTCTGCATCTTAATATAAAGAAACGGGCCAACCTGAGTCCACCCGCTTTTCATTTTCACGGATGGTTAATGGTGTATCTGCTTACGCCGCCTTGGCTTTTTTGGCGGCGAGGGTAAGCCCGTCGCGGTTAACACCGACAGTTACAGCCTGCCCGTCGAGGATTTTTCCGGCCAGAATATCCTGCGCCAACGGATTTTGCAGCGTGCGCTGGATAACGCGCTTGAGCGGTCGCGCGCCGTAAACCGGGTCATACCCCGCTTCCGCCAGCCAGGCCAAAGCCTCCGGCGTCATCTCCAACATGATTTTATGCTCGGCCAGCAGTTTTTTCAGATGCCCCAGATGCACAGCCACAATCGCCGCCATATTGTCGCGGCTCAAGCGGCGGAAGATGAGGATTTCGTCGAGGCGATTGAGGAATTCCGGCCGGAAATGCTTGCGCACGACCTCCAGCACCTGATCCTTGGTGCGCGGCGCAAGCTCGGCGCCCTCATCATGCGCGATGATCTCGGCACCGAGATTGGAAGTCAGGATGATCAGCGTGTTCTTGAAATCCACCACGCGGCCCTGCCCGTCAGTTAGGCGGCCATCATCCAGCACCTGCAGCAGCACATTGAAGACATCCGGATGCGCCTTTTCCACTTCGTCGAACAGCACCACCTGATACGGGCGGCGGCGCACGGATTCCGTCAAGGCCCCGCCCTCTTCATAGCCGATATAGCCCGGCGGTGCGCCGATCAGCCGCGCAACCGAATGTTTTTCCATATATTCCGACATATCGACACGGATCATCGCCTGCTCGTCATCAAACAGAAACGCAGCCAGCGCCTTGGTCAGTTCCGTCTTGCCGACACCCGTCGGGCCGAGGAACAGGAAGGAACCAATCGGGCGGTTCGGATCCTGCAGCCCGGCGCGAGCCCGACGCACAGCATTCGCCACGGCAACCACCGCCTCATCCTGTCCGATGACACGCTTGCGTAGATGTTCCTCCATCTGCAGCATCTTTTCGCGCTCGCCCTGTAACATTTTATCGACCGGAATGCCTGTCCAGCGGCTGACCACCGCGGCGATGTCATTTTCTTTCACCACCTCGTCCAACATGGCGTTTTCGGTCTGCTGCTCCGCCGCACGCAGTTTGGTTTCCAGATTTGGAATGACGCTGTAGGTCAATTCGCCTGCGCGGGTGAAATCACCCTTGCGCTGCGCCTGCTCCAGTTCGGCACGCGCCTGATCGATCTGTTCCTTCAGCTTCTGCGCACTATGCAGCTGTTCTTTTTCAGCCTTCCAACGCGCGGTGAGGTCAGCAGATTGCTTTTCCAAATCTCCTAATTCGCCTTCCAGCCTATTCAAACGGTCGCGAGAGGCTTTGTCCTGCTCTTTTTTCAGCGCTTCGCGTTCGATCTTCAACTGGATAATGCGGCGATCAAGCTCGTCGATATTCTCCGGCTTGCTGTCTACTTCCATGCGCAGCCGCGCAGCGGCCTCATCAATCAGATCGATGGCTTTGTCCGGCAGAAACCGATCGGTGATATAGCGGTTGGATAATGTCGCCGCCGCAACAAGCGCACTGTCCATAATGCGCACACCGTGATGCAGCTCATACTTCTCCTTCAGCCCGCGCAGAATGGAGATTGTATCCTCGACCGTCGGCTGGCTGACGAATACGGGCTGAAAGCGCCGCGCCAGCGCTGCATCCTTCTCGATATATTTCCGGTATTCGTCGAGCGTCGTTGCACCCACACAATGCAATTCGCCGCGCGACAAAGCGGGCTTCAGCATATTGGCGGCATCCATCGCCCCTTCGGTCTTGCCAGCACCCACCAGCACATGCAGCTCATCAATAAACACAACGATCTCGCCCGCCGCCGATGAAATTTCCTGCAGGACGGCTTTCAGCCGTTCCTCGAACTCGCCGCGATATTTCGCTCCGGCCACCAGCGCGCCGAGATCAAGCGACAGCAGCTTTTTGTCTTTCAAACTCTCCGGCACGTCGCCACGGACAATGCGCTGCGCCAGCCCTTCGACGATGGCGGTTTTGCCGACGCCAGGCTCGCCGATCAGGACAGGATTATTTTTCGTGCGCCGCGCCAGAACCTGAATCGTGCGGCGGATTTCCTCATCACGGCCGATGACGGGGTCAAGCTTGCCATCGCGTGCCGCCTGCGTCAGGTCGCGCGTGTATTTCTTGAGCGCGTCATAGCCCTGCTCTGCCGACGCCGTATCGGCCTTGCGTCCGCCGCGCATATCATTGATAGCCTTGTTCAGCGATTCAGGCGTAACGCCCGCGCCCGTCAACGCTTTCTGCGCGTTCGTACCGCTGGCCATCGCCAGCGCAAGCAGCAGCCGCTCGGCCGTCACATAACTGTCACCTGCTTTTTTCGCGATCTCATTGGCCGAACCAATCAGCCGCGCGAAGTCCGGCGACATGCGCAACTGGTCGGCCGAGCCTTGCGCATAAACCTGCGGAATTTTTTCAAGATCAGCCTCAACCGCCTGCAAGGCTTTTTGCGGATCACCGCCCGCCGCGCGGATCAAGCCTGCGGCCAGACCTTCGCGGTCATCCAGCAAAACTTTCAGAAGATGTTCGGCCTGAAGGGTTTGATGGCGTCGACCCAGGGCCAGCATCTGCGCCGCCTGGAAGAAGCCCTTGGAACGCTCGGTAAACTGTTCAAAATCCATGACAAAACCCGCACTGGCCCTAGAGTGGCCTCCTTAAAATGTAGGGTTTCAGGAGCGAATTGCAAGCACCCCAGATGAATAAAAAACCCGCTAAAAGCGGGTTTTTAAAGGGCTAGCGCGGCGCTTTGCCGCATTCCAGTCTGACACAGGACTTTTGCGATGGCCTGCCCGGCTTTTTGCTCACAATGTACAAGAAGCGTTCTATGCCTTTATTCTCTGGGCCCACTTCAGCTCCGACGTGCGGATCAAGAAGCCGACTCGCATAAGACTGAAAAGCCTCTTTCTCGGATCGGCCTTCTCCATACAACCGCTCGCCCCAGAATATATTTTTACCACTATAGTCAAACTGACCACGACAACCGCGCCAGATGCACCCGGCCTCCACAACATGAACGGTCGATGGCCGGGTTCCTCTATGCAGACTCAGGCCAACAGTCTGAGCAGCCCCGATGATTACATTTTGCAGCGTATGCGTGATGGGACGGACGAAATCTGATAAAGGACCTAATTTTGCAATAGCCGAAGAAATTTCACTAACTTCTCCAGCTTCCTTGTGGCGTGTAACAACAAGCTCATCCAGCGACACCGCCAGACGCCCAAGCAATTTTTCGACGTCGGCGCGTGTGGTGTGATTTTGCAAAGCATCATACTGTCTGTAGGGAAGATGGACAGTTATAAGCTTTATGTCATCGTTGAAATCCAAAACCAACTCCCTAAATCTCAGCTTGGCCTAAAAACCTGAATATAAGTATGTGAATATCTACCTTGCAGTAACAACCAGGCAAACATCTTCCAGTTTAGAATATGAGCAGGAAGTCAGATTTATTTCAGGCGACAGCAACCTGTCTAGCAAATCACCACAAGCTTCCTCGTAGCTGTCTCCACGCCCTATGATCGTACCTTCAAGAACCATCCCAATTCCGACTTGCACATCGCAAACCTGAACTGCGCACGCATGAAATCCCGATAGAGCGTTGGTGGTCTCAGGCTTTCCCTTAGAACCAATGGCCCTTAACAAATCATTCAATGTGGCCGTTGTCCCCTGTTTATTCCTCAATGTCTCATAGGTGTTGGCAAGTATGCGCCTATCCGCAACCATAACTCTTTCCTTCAATTATTTTTCCTGAGATTTCTCTTAACTCAACACGAGTATTGTAAGCCAAAAAAAGTGGCGGTGCGAGATTAATTTATGAACATGGTTAATGCGTCGGTAAAACCACAACTCATCGGAATACAACCCGCCGTGCGGCGAAAAAGTTAAAGAACATTCCGGCGATGGAGCCTGCTGCAACGCCCAGCGCCGGGTAATCGCGCACCAGGGCGAACAGCGTGATCAGCACCGCATAAGTACCGTAATTCAGGATAAACCCGCCAATGCAGGCGACCACAAACTTGGCCCATTGCTTGTGCGCGGGGCCTTTGCCCTGCCCGCGAAATGTGAACAGGCGGTTGCACATCCATGTGACCGTCACCGCCACCATGAAAGACACCAGCCGCCCGGCATAAGGCCCCATGCCGAATTCCCACATGCACAGTTTCAGCACGCCGACATCGACGACAAAACCGATAACGCCGACAATCCCGAATTTGATGAACTGGATAAAAAGCGCGCGATGCCTCGCGGCAAGCTTCTTCATTGCGGCGGCTCGCCCGCCGGGCCCGCGTTGGGCGCGGGAATATTTAAGTAACGCATGCGTTTCATCTCACGCCGCCCGCGCGTCACAGTGTCCAGCACCAACCCGCAGGTGAGGCTAAGGAACGCGACGATCACCATGCCCATCGACAACATGGCCGTCGGCAAGCGGGGGACGAGGCCCGTCTTGGCATATTCAATCAAGATCGGCGTGATCAACGCACCTGCGAATACGGCAAAAAACACCGACAGCAGCGAGAAAAACTGCATCGGTCTTTCTTCCTTCACCAGCACGATAATCGTCCATAGAATCCGGAACCCGTCGCGGAAAGTGCTCAGCTTGCTGATTGAGCCCTCGGGACGATCTTTGTAGGGCGTGGCGATTTCAGCAATTGGCATGCGCAGCTCCAGCGCATGTACCGTCAGTTCGGTTTCAGTTTCAAAGCCGACGGAAAGCGCCGGGAAAGACTTCACATAGCGCCGCGACATCACCCGCAAACCGGACAGCATATCAGTGATGCGGTTGCCGAAAATCCACGCCACCATATGCGTCAGCATCCAGTTGCCGAAGCGATGACCGGGGCGGTAGGCCTTTTCAATATTCGTCACGCGCGCGCCATTCACCATATCCAACGGCCCGTCCTGCAACGCCTTGATCATTTTTGGCACCGAGGCAGCATCATAGGTATCGTCGCCATCGATAAGCACATACACATCGGCTTCGATATCGGCGAACATGCGCCGGACAACATTGCCTTTGCCTTGCAACGGCTCCGTTCGCACGATGGCCCCGGCGGCACGCGCTACTTCAACCGTGCGGTCGCGCGAATTATTGTCATAGACGTAAATTTTCGCCTGCGGCAGAACGCGGCGAAAATCCGCCACAACCTTGGGAATGGCGGTTTCTTCGTTATAGCAGGGAATAAGAATGGCGATGCTGTCGGACATGATCACTCGGGCGCAAGACGCTGAAGGGGGCATAAATCCATGGGCTTATCATGATAAAGACGATCTCGCACGGTTTGGCAAGGCTTGCCGCTGAAATCCAGGCGGAAATAACGCAGGGCTTCGCGGACAGCCTCATGCTGCCAGGGCGGAATAAGGATAAGAAGCCGTCCTTGATGCGCCTCAATGCGCTGGCTCAGGATGGCGTTAATGCCCTTGTTTTGTCGTGGTGAGGAAAAATTGCTCTCGATGCGAATAACGGGAATCTCAGCTGGCAAGGCTGGCACAAGGTGCGAATAAGGTTCAAACCCGGCCATCAGAATCATGGTGTTCGCAGCATCCTTGATACGCGGAACCTTGACCTCGATGAAGCGGTCAAGCCAGCTGTCGCGTCGCGTCCAGTTGCCTGGCATGACCGACGCCGCAACCGTAACAAGAACGATGGCCGCGAGCATGCCGCGCATCGGCAGCCGGATCGGCAGCATGCCAACGGCGAAAACGATCAGAAGCGGCGCAATCATTTCCATTGGTATGGCGTAGCGGTAGATGGCGAACACCCTCAGCCAGACAAGATACGACCCCACGGCCATCCACAGCAGGTAACGCGAGGCAAGAGGCTGCGCAAAGACATCAGGGCGGTTTTTGGCGCGGCCAAAACCAAGCCGCAGCGCCACGGCGAAAGGCAGCAGCACATAAAGAATGGGGATGCGCCAGTCGCGCCATTCAATCTCGCCCGTACGGTACGGACTGTCGGCGAAGATAAAGGGAAACAGCAGGAAATCTTGCACGCTGCGCGGAATATATTGGGTATCGCGCGCACTGGTGGGCCCCGTTAAGGGCCCATTGAAAACATTATTGAAATAAGGAAAGAACGGATTGCCGTAATGGCTCTGCAAAAACCACATCCAATGTCCGAGACTTACGGCGAGGCCGAGAAGAATACCAAGGCCGAAGGCAAAACTCACGCACAGGCGGCGATGCCATGGACCACCCGTGAATAAAAAAGAAAAACACAGGCCGACGCAGAAAATAACGCTCGGCAGCTTCAACCCCATCATAAGGCCCGCAGGAATGCCGAAAAGAAAAGCGAGCTTGAATGCACGCCGCCAGGATGCCGTCATCAGTTTGTCGAAGTGGCGTACGGTCAAAAGCGCCGACAGAAAAATGCCCAGACTCGTCACATTGTCATAAAAGGTCGTGCCGATCTGCGAAATTCCGCCGCCGCCCAGCATGCCTAACGCCGCAAGCCCCAGACAAGCCAGAACCTTATTGCGCGGATGGGAAATGATCAGAGTTGCATGTGCCAGCATGAACAACAGGATGAAATTCAATCCCTGCACGCAGCCAAGGATAAATCCGGCAACGACCGCCGGAACATGCGTCGCCAGCAGATAGAACGGCACATCCAGCACGGGGTTGTAAAACCACGGCGTCTGCGACGGCAAAATGTCGAACCCGTGCCGCCCGTTCAGAAACGCATAGGCATTGTACCAATGGTAATTCCGTAAATCCCAGTTGGCATCCTGCCCCAGCGCGACCGCCAAAGCGCCGAACGCCAAGGGCGCAAGCGCCAGAACGGCAAGCGCAAGATTCCGCGCGCGGCGGCCCGGGGGCGGAAGAAGATGGATTTCACCTTTAGGGGGCATCAGCCATCAGGAATGAGGGGATTAACTGCGCGGCGCGGCGGACATCGCCATGGCAGGCAGGATATAGCTCTGCATATGCTGGCGGATGCTGGCTTCAAGATTTTGTCCCAGATCACGCATCAAGCCGTTCAGCAGCGTGATATAGGCATCCTGCCTTTCGGCGGCAGCCGGATCTTCCGGCAGAGTGACAGAGCGCGAAGCTTCAGCCGTGGCAACTGCATAGCCGTTCCGCACGCGGATTTCGATCTGCACAGCGGCGCGCCCGGTATATTTATGCGCCTGCTGGCGCTTGAACCAGGAATCTTTCCAGTTTTGACTCATCGGCAGAGTTTGTGTCGTCAGACTGGCATCCTTGACGACGACAACCGCCTGGCCGTTTGTTCCACCCGCTTGTAGCCTGTCAGCCGCCCATTGGCGGATGGCCTGGGCAATCGTCGGCTCCAGCCGATGCGCGTTGTAAGGTGAATCCATTCCGGGCGGAGGGCTGTTATCAGCGAAACTGATATGCTGAACATCCAGAACGATCTTGGACGGCAGCGTGTATTCCAGCTTGGCGGTGGGCGACGGCTCGGAAGAACAGGCCGCGAGAAGAGCGAGAATGGCAAAGGCGGAAAGGGCTTTTTTCATGGGCTTCTTTATAGGCCCAGCCCGGTTTTCTGTAAAGCCGCCTACCCTTATCCCCTGTGCGCGATTGTTTGCGCCAGATGCCGGAAGGTCGTGCCCTGAAAAAGCACGGAGAAAATCACGACAAGATAGGTCATGCCGAGAATCAGGTCTTTCTCCGGCCCTGGCGGCAGTGAAAGCGCCAACGCGATGGCAATGCCGCCGCGCAGCCCGCCCCACGTCATCAACCGTATCGTCCCGCGCTGCAGCTTGTAACGGAAACGTCCGATGAAAACGGGCAGCCCGACGCTGATGAAGCGCCCCACCAGAACGGCGATGATGGCGATCAGCCCCATCGCCAGATGCGGCGAGGTAATGGTGATGACCATCATCTCCAGCCCAACCAGCATGAAGAGGACGGCGTTCAAGGTTTCGTCCAACATTTCCCAAAACATATCCAGATGCTTGCGGTTTTTCGGCGATGTACCAAAGGCGCCACCGTGATTGCCGAGAATAAGCCCCGCCGCCACCATCGCCAGCGGGCCGGACACATGCACAAATTCGGCCAAGGCATAGCCACCTGCCGCCAGCGCCAGCGTCATCATGACTTCGATTTTGTAATCATTGATGCTGTGCAGCGCCTGGAATGTCAGCCAGCCAAGCGCCAGCCCGAGGGCGATGCCACCGATACCCGCCCAAGCCAGAATGAAAGCGATTTGCGGCGGACTGGGTTTGCTCATATGCGGATTGGCAATGGCCAGCAGAATAAGAAACAACACAACCGCAACACCGTCATTCAGCAGACTTTCGCCGCCGATCTGCACGCGCAGGGATTTTGAAATGCCTGTTTCCTTTAAAATGCCAAGCACAGCGACAGGATCCGTCGGCGAAATCAACGCACCGAACAACAGCGCATAGATATAAGGAAAGGAAAAACCCAGCCAGCCCGCCGCCAGCCAGACAAGGCTGCCTGTGATAAAGGTCGCCATCACCACGCCAAGCGTTGCCAGAATACCGACCAGCGTTTTGTATTTCCTTAACTCGGCCAGATCGACATGCATGGCGCCCGCAAACAGCAGGAAGGACAACATGCCGTGCAGAAGGATGGCCGAGAAATCGATATGTGCGACGAAGGAACTGGTCGCGCGCAGATCAATCCAACCCAGCTGGTTGAAGCCTATCGCCAGCAGCGACATCACCAGGGCGACAAACATCAGACCGATGGTGGCGGGCAGACGCAGAAAGCGCTTGTTGATATAGGCACCGAGCGCCGCGAAGGTCAGCAGAATGGCGAGGGTCTGGAACGCCGTCACGAATCACCCGCAAGCCGGAGGATGATTCCTATCTATCGGAAACGGCGTTGTTTCACAAATCCAGCGTTACTGGCTGACCCGCAAATTCGACAATGAGTCGCCGATGGCGTTGAAGATGCCCTGCAGCTGCGACGTCGAAGGCGAATTGAAGAAGTAATTCTGTGCCGTCGCACAGTTCTTCAGCAGGTTCAGCGAGGTTGTCGTGGTCTGCGTGCCTAACATGACGGTGTAGATGTAGACACCTTTGTTCTTCAAGGCCGTGCACAGGGTTTGCGTCCGGCTGTTCAGGTTGGTCACGGCCGTACTGCTGTTGGTCGTGCCCAAACGTCCATTCTGCAGGAACCAATAGTTGCTGTGCGACCCGTTATCGATGGTATTTTCACCGTCGGTCAGAAGCACGATAGCCTTATTCATGCCCGGTGCATCATAGGCCAGAGGCAGTCCATTGGCGCCCATCGTACCACCCCACAAACCCTGCCAGCGCGGCGATAACATGTGCCAGCCCCATTGCAAGCCCTGGGGAATGACTGTGTTGCCTTGCGCCACCATGGAGTTAATGTGGTTCAGCAAGGTTGTCTTGTTATTGGTCAGCGGCGTCACTTCCTGCGGGCACATCAGGTTTGGCCCCTGCTGCGACGTATTCAGCGGTGACGCATAATTATATCCCGTCAGGGTGCAGGTATAGCCGTTGCTGGTCGAACAGCTGCCCGTCACGGTCGTGCAGCTGCCATTTTTGCATCGGCTATACACGCGCGTTGCCCAGTCATTATCACCCGAGTTCGGCGAGTTGTTGTAGGGCGCGCCGTAATTAAGATTATCGCTCGGCCAGTAATATTGCTGGAACAGCGTATTCACATTGCCCTGCGAAGGCGGCGTGTCGGTCACATCCTCGCCATTCAACCGTGCATCGACGCAGCCCGTCCAGCTTGTCGGCCCCCAGCCCGGCCCCTGGTTCAACGCCATGCCGGACAGCGCATTGCTGTAGGTGGAATCCATCCAGGTATCATGCGATGTGCCGATATTGACGGCCTGCGAAAATGGCACGATGCCAACCCACAATTTGCCGTTTGTGGCAACGGACGGATTGGCAAAGAGCGTGTTGACGAGGGTCGTTGAGGCCGTCTTAAGGGCCGCAAGCTTGGTCACACCACCGCCCGCCGTACCTGTCATGGAGCCCGTATTGTCCAGCACCAGCACAAGCTCAAGCCCGGTCACGGCGCGGGAGATTTCGGAATTGGCGTTCACGGTCATGGTGGATACACCAAGGACGTTCATGAACGTCGTTGGCAGGCTCGCCGAGGCACTGAGTGTGATGATGGTGTTGCTGTCATCCACGTTGGCATTCGTGCCTGTAATAGTCGCGCCCATATAGCCGTTGAAATTGGCATTCAGATATTTACCGACCTCGGAATTCAGGCTGGCGGTATTGACGGTTGAGCCCGCAGCCAGCCCGGCGGCATCGAGCGAGAATTGCAATTTCGATTGCGCCAGTTGCATCCGCGCCGTGTCGATGGCGACCCCGGTCGCGCCTGTCATGACCACCATGGAAAGTGCCAAAAGGGGCAGCGTCATACCCCCTTCCGAACGGGCGAAAGATCGTACCGCGCGCAGAAAGGACGGAAGGAAATTCAGGCGTTTCATGGCGACCTCCTATAAAACTATGCGGGCGGCGTAATCAATGGGCTCAGGCGTGGCTTGTAAACCGCCGTCCGGTATATCGTACCATCTGAAAAAAGTTCAGCACTCAGGAATAAAGGATCGAACTCATAAAAAACTTCACTCAGGATAACGTTGTCATTGTCGTTCAAAACCAGACCGTTCGGCAAGACCGGGGCGCCACCTGTATTCCCGATCTGGCTGTTGCGGGTCAGCGTGCCGCCGCCCGTATACTGCCATCGTATGGTGGGGTTCTGGCCCGGTGGCTTGTAAACCGATGTCACAATCACAACGCCATTCGCGCCGAAATTGAAAGGCTGCATCAGTTGGCCCGCCGCCAGTGTGATATCGTTCAGATTGGCGATGGTAATGGTCTGGTATTGGGCGACAATGTCCGTCACGGAATAGGCAATGCGGTCGGCGCGCTCATTGATAACCAGGCAATAAGAACCATCCATAGCGCCCAACAGAAGCGTTATCCATATCGGCAGCGTCAGCGCAAACTCCACCGCCGCCACACCCTTCTGCAGGGGTTTGGGCAAACGGCTGGAACGCCAGCGGCGAACTTTAGCTATAAGGTTCATTGCGCACCACAATCCGGGATGTCAGCGTGACAATTCCATTCGTTCCCATAATCGCACCAAGCATGGGCGTAAAAAGGCGCCATGGATAAGAAACGGTATAGACGACGATCTGTTCCGGCGTGCCCATGGTGCTGGAACCCTGTCCCGGCGCGCCGATCATGTTAAAGGTTGTGTAAGCGGTCGAGGTCATCGTGACCTGCGTCGTATCGATCATTGTCCCGAAGCTTTGCAGTTCCTGCATCAAAACCTGATTAACAGTTTGCGCCTGGGTCTGCCCCGAAGCGACGAACCCGGTTTTCGCCAGGCGCGATGTGTTGAAGGTCGCATGCTCCATCAATTGCTGCGCCGTGAGCATGAGCGCACCTTCAATGGTGCCAATCATCAGCAGGAAGAACGCAGGCGCAATCAACGCCATCTCAACCGCTGTCGCGCCTTTTTGCTTGCGCCGCCGAAGGGATCGAAAAGATCCAAAAAGGGAATAAAAATGCCCAGCCATTTTGGGCCTCAAACTCTTTAAAATACTGATTCCAATACAGGCCCCATTATCTCACCTCGTGCTTGAGGCAATGTTAACTTCGAGGGGTATTTGGGTGGTATTCAAGTAATTGAAAATTCAAAATATTTTCGCAGTACCGGGGTAAAACAGGCCATTCCGGGCCGGAAAACGGCGTTTCGGAATTGCCTCGAATTTCAAAGGGTTTTCGGGATTATAAATTTCCCGGCACAGCAGCGGCCTCAAGGTAAAGAATTTGGTAGCTCACCCGGAAGGGTTTAACGGCCTTGCCGAGCAGCCCGCGCATGCGACTGGCAGTCACAGGCTCATGCGCCGGATGCGGGGTCGCGGCGCCAATCATCTTTAGGTAACGCAAAAACGCATGCGCCGAACTATAAGTAACAGAAAGAGTTTTATGTTCCATCCGCCTGGCAATTCCATCGGCAAAATCAGCCTTTGGCAAGCGCCATAGCCCATCCTGCAAGCCTTCTTCCCGGCATAAATCGCGCCATTCCCGGAAGCTGCCCTCCATGGGCAAGGCTACATATAAATGCCCGTCGGGTTTCAGCCAGCCTTGCCAGCGGCGTAAAGCTTCGCGCGGCTGCGGCAGCCAATGCAGCATCATGCTGGAAAAAACTGTATCGAAAACCGGACGGATGTCAGCGCGAAGGGCGTCGCCTTCGATGATTTTTAAATCCGGCAACTTCGCCTGCGCTGCACGCAGCATGGCGGGCGCAGCATCCATCGCCGTGATGCTGGCTTGCGGCCAGCGTCGCGCTGCGGCTTCGGCGGCGAAGCCCGTACCGCAACCAATATCCAGAATGTTACGCGGCGCAAGCGGCATGACCCATGCGATCAACTCTTGCGCGATCCGCGCCTGAATATCTGCCGCCTGATCATAATGCGGCGCGGCCTTGTCAAAACGCCGGGCGATGATGTTCATGCCGTTTTCCTTTCCTGAGCGGGAAAGAAAGAAGCGACGAAATTTTCAATCGCCTGTGCGCACCAGTCGGGATCGCTTTGCGGCAGGATATGGCCACCTGCTTCATGCCAGAGACCTTGCTGTGCCATGCGACCAAGTTTTTCGCTGGCCGCAACAGGCACAAGCGGGTCTTTGCGGGATGCCAGAACAAGACCGGGAATGTTGCACGCCGTATTTTCATCGACCGCGCCATCACGCAATGCATCCAGCCCTTCGCGCAGACATTCAGCATTCGGCATGCCTTCCGGCATCGGTGAGCCGATCATCGCGTGAAAATCTTGCAAGGTCTGCGCCGGATTTGCACTTAACCTCATCCGCATTTCGCGCAACATGGCGGGAGGAACGCAACCCTCCTGCCCCGGCGTCTGCACAAAGCGCGGAAAGCTGTTGATGGCAATCCATCCGGCCCAATTTCTTTGCGGCAGCCCATGCAGAAAACCCAGGGAATGCCCCACCAAAACAGCCGGAGCATGCACAGGCTCGGAAGCACGACCGAAAAACCCCAAATCCACACGCTGCTGAGGGAACTGCCGCAGTCGGGCGCTAACCGCATCCCAGAAACGCGCATCGAAACCCCAGCCATGGATGAAAACCAGCTCCATCAGGAGGCCAGCGCCGCAGGAACGGCGAAACGCGAAGCCTGCGCCGCCATCACTTCGATCAACCGATCAATATCTTTTTCCTTGTGCGCGGCGCTGACCGATAGGCGCAAACGGCTGGTGCCGCGCGGCACGGTGGGTGGGCGGATGGCAACCGCCAGCAACCCATTTTGCTGCAGAATATCTGCCAGTTCTGTCGCGGCTTCTTCGTCACCGAGAATGACAGGAATAATCTGCGTCGTACTGGCCCCACAATTCCATCCCTGCGTACACAAAGCCTCGCGCAACCGTTCGGCTTGCGCCTGAACATAGGTACGTTCTTTTTCCATATGCGGCAAAAGCTCCAGTGCGGCTTCGATGGAGCCAAGCACGGCGGGCGGCAGCGCGGTGCTGTAGATCAGCCCGCCGCAACGCTGCACCAGATAATCACGCAGGATCGCGCTGCACACGACATAGGCACCGAAACTGCCAAGCGCCTTGCCGAAAGTTCCCATCGCAACATCAATCTTGCCGGGATGCGCAGCGGCGAAACCGAACCCGTCTGGCCCGAACAATCCGGTCGCATGCGCCTCGTCGATATACAGCATCGCTTCATAACGTTGCGCGAGGGCAATCAACGCGGGCAGATCAGCACAATCGCCATCCATGCTGAAAACGCTTTCGCTGACGATGATGACATGTGCTTTGCCGCTATGCTCGCGCAGCAGAGTATCAAGATGGTCATAATCATTGTGCCGGAAGCGGATGAGGCGCGCGCCAGCCAGCAACGCGCCCTGCAACAGCGAGTTATGGCAAAGCCGATCAGCGAGAACCACAACGGGCCTGCCGACAATTTCTGCATCCGCCAGCGCCGCGAGAAGAGTTACATTCGCCTGATAACCGCTATTCATCACCAGTGCGGTTTCACCGCCCTTGCCACGGGCCAGCCTTTCCTCAATCGCTGTGTAAACAGGTGCATTGCCCGTCACGAGGCGCGAAGCGGTCATACCTGCGCCATAGCGTGCGACATAATCCTGCGCGCGTGCAATCAATGCCGGATGTTGGCTCAGGCCCAGATAATCATTGCTGGCAAAATTGATAAGGTTCTGACCATCACGCTCAGCGCGGCCTTCTGGCAGAATCCGCGTTTCCTGCAGCTGGCGGAGCTGATGCGCAGCGCGGCGTTTTTCGCCATAGGCCTGATAAGGATTTTTTTTCATTTCGCTTGAAAACAATGCTCAGGGCCGGGAAAGCGCCGGGCACGCACATCGGCCGCGTAATTTTCCGCCGCTTTTGAAATCGCTTCATCCAGCCCGGCATAGCGCTTGACAAAACGCAGTGATTTGCCCGTCAAGCCCAGAATATCATCCGTCACCAGAATCTGCCCGTCACAGGCGACCGATGCGCCGATACCGATGGTGGGTATGGAAATGGATTGCGTAATGTCTTTCGCCACAGGCTCAACCGTGCCCTCCACGATGATGGCAAAAGCACCCGCTTCGGCAATGGCGCGCGCATCACCTTTCAGTTTTTCGGCCTGGGCTTCATCGCGACCTTGAACTTTGAAACCACCGATCTTCTCAATCGATTGCGGCATCAGGCCAATATGCCCGACGACGGGAATGCCTTCTTTCACAAGCCGCGCGACCGTCGGCGCCATTTCCGCGCCGCCTTCCAGCTTGACAGCACTGCATCCGGTTTCCTGCATCACGCGCGAGGCACTGCGCAGGGCCTGCTCGGGCGACTCTTCATAAGTGCCGTAGGGCAGATCGACTATCACCACAGCGCGCGAGGAACCGCGCATCACCGCCGCGCCATGCGCGATCATCATATCGAGCGTGACGGACAAAGTGTTGTCAAAGCCGTAGACGACCATGCCAACCGAATCGCCGACTAGGATCATGTCCACATGCGGATCGAGCAGCCGCGCGACACTGGTCGTGTAGGCCGTCAGGCACACGATGCGCGCCTTGGCTTTAACGATTTCGTGAATGCCGCGTCGTTCTTTGCGTTGTATCTGGCCGTCCATAAAAGACCCTCTCTGTTTTCATGCGCAGAGGGAGAAGATTTTGCAATGCCGCCTGAAAGAAGCTAGACAGGAGGCTATGACAACAACGACGCTTCTGCAACGCCCTGAATATCTGCCTTTCATAGATAGGCTTATGATGAGATTTTTTAGACTTGCCTGTCTATTTTTTGGAATAGTTTTTATATTGAGCCCTCATTTTTCATGGGCCAATTCGCTACCCGATCAACACCCTATTGAAAAAGAACTTATTTCAAAAGCAGAGCTTATTTTTATAGGAACGGCTTTGTCTTTAGATCCCCAACCACCTTATTGTGGTAAGGGAATTTTTTGGCAAAAAGTGCATTTTTCTGTCCAAACAATTTTAAAAGGTCATCTGGATTCAGAACAACAGAAAGACTACGTTATCAGTTATCAATGCGGTGTGGACGGACAGTTGGCGAAAGGAGGCGCTAACCTGATTTTGGCATCAACACAAAGTTATCATGCACTGGAGGATGTTATGGTCAGCTTAAAAACCGTACCTGCTGTCAAAGAATCCATTGATTTTGTTCGCTCGTCTTTAGATAAAAAATATGACTAAAACTCAGATATTCAATATAGGAATTATCCGCCACGATTGGGCCGTGCCGGAAATTCAAGCGCTGTTGGCCATGCCGCTGCTCGACCTTGTTTATGAGGCGCAGAGCGTTCATCGCCGCCATCAGGACGACACGGTTCAACTCGCCAGCCTGCTGTCGATCAAGACCGGCGGCTGCCCGGAAGATTGCGCCTATTGCCCGCAAAGTGCGCACTACGCCAAAACCACCGGAACGGCAAAAGAAGCGCTTATGAATGTCGATGATGTGCTTGCCAAGGCGCGCATCGCGCGCGAGGCGGGCGCGTCGCGCTTCTGCATGGGCGCGGCCTGGCGCGAAGTGCGCGACGGGCAGGAGTTCGACAATGTGGTGGAGATGGTGCGCGGTGTGCGCGGCATGGGTATGGAAGCCTGCGTTACGCTCGGCATGCTGAAGCCGCATCAGGCGCAGCGTCTCGCCGAAGCGGGCCTCACCGCCTACAATCATAATCTCGACACCAGCCCGGAATTTTATAGCAAAATCATCTCAACCCGCGATTATCAGGATCGGCTCGATACGCTCGCGCATGTGCGCGCGTCGGGCGTCACCGTTTGCTGCGGCGGCATCATCGGCATGGGCGAAGGCGCGAAAGACCGCGCTTCCATGTTGCAAACCCTTGCCTGCATGACGCCGCACCCCGAGAGCGTGCCAATCAATGCGCTGGTTGCCGTGGCCGGAACGCCGCTGGAACAGCAAAAGCCCATCGATCCACTCGATCTCGTGCGCATGGTAGCAGCCGCGCGGATTACGATGCCAAAGGCGCGTGTACGTTTATCGGCAGGACGCGCCGAACTGACGCGCGAGGCGCAGGCGCTGTGCTTTATGGCCGGGGCCAATTCGATTTTCTACGGCGAAAAACTCCTGACGACATCCAACAACGATGCCGCCGAAGACCGTGCGATGATTGAATCCCTTGGCCTGAAAATCAGCGAAGTGGTGGAGAAGGCAGCCTAGTTTACCGCTTCGGCTTCGGCGGCTTCCCGCCGGGAAGGCTACGCAAAAAGTGGCGGGGACGGTGCGGTTTAGGAGTCGGCTTTTTCGGCCTTTGAGCGCGCATTCTCTCCAATAATTCTTTTTGTTGCCTGTCTCTACAGTTGGAAATCTGCCGTAAAAGATTTTCTTTCGCCATGGGCCGGGACGAATGGGCAGCGTGGTAGATCGCCATAGCCGTCGCTTCGGGGTCTGGATAACATTGGCGCAAGATACCGACCTTGTCGCCATAGAGCCCAAGCTCATCAACCGCCCGCAAAATATCCCATCCCTTAATGTTATCCGCAGGGTAAGCGTGACGGACGGACTCATCATTAACAAGATCGAGAAACTCGGTGCTGTCTTTACTTCCATAAGTGAGGGCCCTGATGGCTTCCTCAACACTCATGCCTTTTTTTAGGCGCCTGGAATGGTCACCATTACTCATATCAATCTCTTCAAAATGACAGCCGTTATATGTACGAAATCCTAGCACATATTTCTGAAACTATAGCGTGATAAAATACGCTTAACCGATTGATTTTTCTATTTTAACCCTCATCCAGCCCCACATCCAAAACAGGTGCGCTATGGGTAATCCAGCCCACAGCGATGCGGTCGACACCTGATGCCGCGATAGCGGAAATATTCGCCAGCGTCACGCCGCCCGACGCCTCGGTGACAAAACGCCCGCTGACCATCTCGACCGCCCGTTTCAGCATAGCGGGTTCCATATTGTCGAGCAGCACAGCGTCAATCGGCAGGTCGAGTGCTTCCTGTAATTGTTCCAGCGTATCGACTTCAAGCTGAACCTTAACTTCGCTCTCCACAGCCTTGCGCGCTTTCAGAACCGCTGCACGCAGTCCACCTGCGGCGGCAATATGATTGTCCTTGATCAATACCGCATCATAAAGCCCAAAGCGGTGATTGATGCCGCCGCCTGCCCACACCGCGTATTTTTCGGCGGCGCGAAGACCCGGCATCGTCTTGCGCGTGCAGGCGATGCGCGCCTTATGCGGCTTCACCACCTCGACCAGCTGATGCGTTGCCGTTGCAATGCCGCTGAGATGCCCGAGGCAATTCAGCGCCACACGCTCGCCCGTCAAAATCGCACGCGCCGTACCCGTAACTTCCGCCAACACATCACCAGGCTTTACCGCATCACCATCCGCCTTTTTGGGCGTGAAACAGACAGACGCATCCATCAAACGGAATGCCATCTGCGCAAAATCCAGTCCCGCAACAATCCCCGCTTGCCGTGCAACGAGAACACCTTTCCATTTTGCATCCGCCGGAATAATGGCGTCAGTGGTGATGTCACCCCTGCTGCCCAGATCTTCGGCGAGTGCATTGCGTACCAAGACTTCCACAACATCTTCGGGTAGCGGATCGAAAGAACGCATTTTCGATTAGGTCGTATGGCCAGGCGTGGGTGGTGATACCTTTGGATCCTGCCGGATTGGCAATCCCATATCCCTGAGCAAAGATTCCAGCTCTTGCAAATTCATCTCCTGACGCTCTCCATGAGGAGAAGGGTTTGGAAAATCCGTACGCGCATGCGCACCACGGCTTTCCTCACGCTGCAAAGCAAACAAAGCAACCATCGCCGCCGCCAGCGTTGGCCCCGGCAGATCGGCAAGTTTTTTCCCCTGCGCCGTGAGTTCCTGCAAAGCCTGGATCAACCCGGTTTCATGGCGCAACACACCAACATGATCCGACATGATGCGGCGAATATCCGGCGTAGGCACATCCATGTCTTGGGCGCGTGCCGCCGCACGCAGGGTAGAGACCGTTATATTATCGTTTGACGGGGTCGTGCGGATATCTTCTGCAGCGCGCATTCCCATCGAAACACCTTCCAGCAGGGAATTGCTGGCCAAACGATTGGCGCCCTGCAAACCCGTAGAGGCTACTTCACCGACAGCCCACAATCCGCGAACACCTTTCACTTCACCATATCTATCGGTCACGATACCGCCCATATGATAATGCGCGGCGGGACGCACAGGGATCGGTTCTTTTGCCGGATCGATGCCCGCTTCCCTGCAAATTTCATAAATAGCGGCAAAATCCTTTTCAAAATTCAGCCTCCGCCCATCCAGAAACACTTGATGCCCCTCGCCGAGATGATTCCAAATCGCGCGAGCAACAACGTCGCGCTCCTGCAATTCAGGAACATTCTTGCCTGCAGGACCTTTCAACATGAAACGCGCACCGCTTTCATCGATCAGCGTTGCGCCTGCACCGCGCAAAGCCTCACTGGCCAGTGGCATACGGCGCGGCGCGTCATCCGGATTTTTGGTCAGAATGGCTGTGGGATGAAATTGCATGAATTCGAGATCGGCAAGCATCGCACCCGCGCGTGCCGCCAGAACCAAACCGCTGCCCCATGAGCCGTCGGGATTGGTGGTATGGCTCCATAACGCTCCGGCACCGCCCGTTGCCAGAACCACACGGTCGGAAGCCAGAATTTCCTGCCTGCCATCGCGATGACTGACGGCAACGCCCTGAATGGTGCCGCGCTTGACGATAAGTTCGTTGACGGTGGCATCGTTGACAACGGTGATCAGAGGATTTGAGACGACTTTCCTGACCAGCGCACGGATAATGACGCCGCCCGTACCGCCACCGCCGGCATGCACGATACGGTGCTGGCTATGTGCGGCTTCCAGCCCGAGATTCAATTCGCCTGCAGCATCGCGGTCGAACTGAACGCCATGCCCTTCCAGCCAATCGATGACTTTGGGGCCGTCATCGGTAATACGCCGGACAACATCGCCGACGCACAGGCCTGCACCAGCTGCCATCGTATCCGCGGCATGCGCCGCAGCCGTGTCGCCTGCGCCAACCGCAGCGGCAACACCACCCTGCGCCATAACACTGCTGCTGCTGTAATCCGTGCCAAGCACGTCAGGCGACAGGAGCATGACGGGAACATCCTGTTCCGCCAGCGCCAGGGCCGTCGTCAAACCAGCAATGCCGCCGCCGATGATGATGGGGCGCATCAGTTCACCTCGATCATACGTTCAACCGCGCGGCGGGCACGGGCGGCAATGTCTTCCGGTACCGTCACTTCATGCGTCATGGTCTCCAGCGCATGGCGGATTTTTTTCAGCGTGATGCGCTTCATATGCGGGCAAAGCTGGCACGGCCGCACAAATTCGACATCCGGGTTCATGACAGCGACATTGTCGCTCATCGAACATTCGGTCAGCAGCATGACACGTTCGGGCTTTTCGCTTTCCACCCATTCGATCATCCGCGCGGTGGAGCCGGAATAATCCGACGCCTGCACAACCTCAGGCGGGCATTCGGGATGTGCCAGAACGACAACGCCGGGATTTTGCTGGCGGAACAGCGCGATTTCACCGGGCGTGAAACGCTCATGCACTTCGCAATGGCCCTTCCAGGTGATGATTTTGACCTTGGTTTCCGCCGCAACATTCTGCGCCAGAAATTCGTCCGGCAGCATGATGACTTCCGACACGCCGAGAGACTCCACAATCTTTTTCGCATTGCCCGAGGTGCAGCAGATGTCGGACTCCGCCTTCACCGCCGCCGAAGTGTTCACATAAGTCACGACCGGAACACCCGGATAACGCGCGCACAGTTTCCGCACATCTTCCGCCGTGATGGATTCCGCCAGCGAACATCCAGCCTTCATATCAGGGATAAGAACCGTCGCGGATGGATTCAAAAGTTTCGACGTCTCGGCCATGAAATGCACGCCCGCCTGCACGATGACTTTGGCATCGGCTTTGGCCGCTTCGCGCGCCAGCGCCAGAGAGTCGCCCTTGATGTCCGCGACGCCGTGGAAAATTTCCGGCGTCTGGTAGTTGTGGGCAAGAATGATGGCATTGCGTTCACGCTTCAGGCGGTGAATGGCATCGACATCCTCGGCGAACGCAGCCCACTCCATCGGCGGAATGACATTCTTCACCCGCTCATAGATGTCCGCGGTATTTTTCAGGGCTTCGGCGGTCTGCGCCTGCAGGAGACCCATGACTTATGCTCCTTTTGAGCATTAATAAGGCCAAAAAATCAGGGGCATGGCCCCTTCTCACTTTCTCATATTACTCCTAAACGCCGGAAAAATCCATGGAGCGGTAAAAATCCCTTGAAATTCAAGGGTTACGACGCGCGCGGCAATTTGGTTCCCGCCGCGGCGCGCTCCAGCAGCACTTCGCGACGGAAGGCGAAGAGTTTGGCCGGACGGCCCGAGGCGCCGCTGGTCATGGCACCCGTTTCCTCCACCAGCCCCTGCCCTTCCATCAACCGCCGGAAATTCTGCTTGTGCAGCGGCAGCCCCGCCAGAGCCTCAACCGTATTCTGCAATTGCAGCAGCGTGAAACTGTCCGGCATCAACTCGAACACCACAGGGCGGTATTTGATCTTGGCGCGCAGCCGCGCCATCGCCGTCGCCAGAATGCGGCGATGATCATGCGCCATCGGCAGGCCCAGCGCCGGATTTTTCCTGGCCTTGCCGCCCGCTTCGGCGACCAGCCCGGCTTCCCACAGCAATTCATAGCGCTGCAACACCAGCTCTTCGTTCCAGCGACGTGGATCTTTCGGAAAAGCGATGGCAATGCGCCGCGCACGCGCCTGCTTCACCGCGGCATCCGGCGCGGCAGCTTTCCATTGATTCAAAAGTGGCAGAATAGTTTTGACGATAAGCGGCAACATGCCCTTGCGGTGGTCTTCCCACGGAAAATGCCTGTACCAGGGCGACCACAGCGCTTCCTTTGCTGCGCCCGCGCGCACCAGCGCCAGATAACCGATAGACACAAAGCGCTGCTGGCCCGCGGCGCGGTCACGATCGGCAAAAGTATAAAGCTGTTCGACATAGCCGAGCGGCGGACTGCCCTTGGCCTTCGCCCAAGCCCGCAGACCCTGCTCCAACGTGCGATGCCCCGTCTCAAACGGGCCGGATGGCAGTGCGGTATCCGGATCGATGCGGATATGCGGTTCGCCATCCACGATCGCGGCGATGACGGCGTTCAATTCAATTTTCAGGTGCCTGTCCACCATGGTTTCTTCCTACCACGGCGAATGGGTTTTGGCATTGGCAGGCGGAATTAATAACCGCCGGGCGGCAATGAAGATGAACCGGAAGAATTATAGGCCGTGTCGCGCGTGCCCTTATCTAGCTGGTCGAGCAGATAGCCCGCACCCACGCCGATCACACCGCCGATGGCCGCGCCACAGGCGACGCATCCGCCTGTCACAACGGTGCCGATAGCGCCCGCCGCCGTACCCGCCAGACCGCCGGATACCATCTTCTGCTGGCTGTCGGTCATGTTGCTGCACGAGGCAAGACTGAGAAGGGCGACAGCCGCCAGGGCCGTTCCGGTGCGCAAAAAAGTCTGTTTCATGGTCTGTCTCCCGGTAGCTTCCGGTCAAGGGGAACCAACCCCTTATCGGGCAAAGATGGTAAATTTTTGGTAACCAATCTTTTTTCTTTGTGAATCCCTCCGGGAAAAAGGCTTGTTCTGCCGCATGTTGCATGCGCCATCGGGGGTGTTTCAATTGACCATATCTTAGCGAGTCATCGGTACAATTTGACATTAGTTAAAAATTTTTAACCCGCCCGCATCGAGTCCGCAGAACCCCATGATCCGGCTTTCTATTTCCACCTGCCGCCGTTTGGCGCTGGCCCTTGTTGTGGGCGCGGCATTCTTCGCCGTGGCGGCAAACCTGTCGCCCTGTCTGGCCGCCAGCGGATGGCGCGCGAACCCATCCTCGCTTTTCAGCGCGGGCGACAAAATCTCCACCATGATTTTCGGCGTTTTCATGGGCGTGGTGCTGACAGCCGCCGCCTATCTGTTCTTCATCTGGATTGTGATGCGCGACCGCGGCCAGGTATCCCTGTTCTTCCTGCTGCTTTGCCTCGGCGCCTATATCGCGGGCTCGAATGAAATTCTGATGGGGCCGGAAGGTCTGAACACCGCGCGTTTTACCGACAGCTTCACCAATTACAGCCTGATCCTCAGCTGCATATGCAGCGTGCTGTTCACCTATTATTTTTTGGAAGTCGACGCCAACAGCCCTCTCCTGCGCATGCCGCTCTTTTCACTGGTGGGGTTGCTGATGATCTTTCTTGTCTATGCCGTGTTCGATCAGACGCTGGCGCGCTTCCTCCTTCCAGCCATCAGTACTTTCACCATCGCGTTTGTTTTGACCGCGGGCCTTGCCTGCTTCCGCGAGGAAATCAGCGGCAGCCTCGTGCATGTTATTGCTTTCCTGTTTTTCCTGACAGGCACGCTGTCGGAATCGCTTTACGCGCTGGGCTTTATACGCACAGCGGGACACGCCAACGATGTCACTTATATCTCCTTCTCGCTGGCGGCGACGATGTTCTCCATCGTCATCGCCAGCCAGTTTGCCGCCCGCCAGGAAGAAAAGGAAAAAGCGCTGGCCACCAGCAACGAGCGTTTCGCGCTGGCGACACGCGGCGCGAATGAAGGTCTGTTCGACTGGAATCTGGGAACGGGCGAAGTGTTCTTCTCGGATCAGTTTCGCAAAATCATCGGCATGCGCCTGGAAAACAAATCCCGGAGTCTCAAGACCTGGATGCGTTTTATCGTGCCATCCGACCGCCGCATCGTGCGTGAAGCGTTGCGCCGCTTCCGCCGCAATTCCGAGGTCAACATCATCAATATCGAATATCGCATCGCCGGAAAGGATGATGTGCGCCGCTGGATGCATTCCAAGGCGGTGGCCGTACGCGACCCGGCGACCAAGAAAATCGTGCGGCTTGTCGGCTCCACCAGCGATGTCACACCCCGCAAGCAAAGCGAAGTGGCGTTGCGCGCCAGCGAAACCCGGTTCCGCAGCATTACCGAAGCCCACCCGGTTCCGGTGATGATCGTTTCCCTGCAGGCAGGCGTCATCATGTATGCCAGCCCCGGCGCAGAAGAATTACTGGGCCAGCCGCAAGGCCAGCTCGTCAATCAATCCTTCCACCGCTTTCTGACGGGACTCGAAGAACGGGAAGACATCTGGGATTCGATGAAGAATGGCAAGGATGTCAATCTCAAGGAAGTCCATCTCCAGCGGAGTAACGATACCGTGCTGACAGCGGCCTTATCCGCACGGCGCATCAGCTATCAGGACGAAGATTCCATGGTCATCGGCCTGTACGACCTGACCGAGCGCAAACAGGCCGAAGCGCAAATCGCCCTGCAACAGGAAGCTCTGCAGCAAAGCGAAAAAATGGCAGCCCTCGGCGGTTTGCTGGCGGGCGTGGCGCATGAACTCAACAACCCGCTGTCGGTCGTGGTCGGCCAATCCACATTGCTGATGGAAGGCTCACCGGAACCTGGCGTCGTTGCCCGCGCGGAAAAGATTTTCAAATCCGCCGACCGTTGCGCCCGTATCGTCAAAAGCTTCCTCGCGCTGGCACGCCGCAAACCGCCCGAACGCAAGCCCGTCGATATCAACGGCATCATCCATGCCGCGCTCGACCTGCTCGGCTACCAGATCCGCACGGAAAATATCGATGTCGTGCAGAATCTTGAACCGCAGCTGCCGGAAATCACGGGTGACGGCGACCAGCTGACGCAGATCATCACCAACCTCATCCTCAACGCCACGCAGGCGATGCAGAACTGGAAAGGCACGCGCCGCATCACCATCCGCACCTGGCGCGATGGCGACAAAGTCTCGGTCAGCGTCGCCGATACGGGACCGGGCGTTCCCGCCGATATCCGCACACGCATTTTCGAGCCCTTCTTCACGACCAAGGGTGGTCAGGGCGGTACAGGCGTCGGATTGTCGCTCTGCATCAACATCGCCGCGTCGCATGGCGGCCAGCTTTATCTGGAAGACACGCCGGGCGGCGGCGCGACTTTTGTCGTCGCCTTGCCGCTCACCACCGAGGTTGCCGGAATCAAGGATGTCTCCGCCCCCGCCACCGCCGTGCTGCCGAAGAATCTGAAACTTTTGATTGTGGATGATGAGGTCGAGCTGGCGCAGACGCTCGCCGACCTTCTCGACCCCGAAGGGCATCATGTGGATATCGCCATCAACGGCGCGGTGGCGATGGAAAAGTTGCATAAAGCCCCGTATGACGTCATCATAAGTGACCTTCGCATGCCGGTGATGGACGGGCCTGGCCTGTACGCCGCCATGCAGCGCGAAGCCCCCGCCTATCTGGGCAAGATCATCTATGTGACGGGTGACACCTTGTCCACGCATGTTCAAAGTTTTCTGCAGGAGCATCCCGTGCCCGTCATTGAAAAGCCCTACCGCCTGAACGATGTGCGGGCCGCTATTGCCAATATTGTGAAAGACAGCGCCTCCGCCGGAATTTCAGCGTAACGGAAACAGGAACCGCCTCATGCGCATGCTGGTGATTGATGATGAAAAAGACATCTGCGATCTTATCGCCGAACTGGGCGGGCGGCATGGGTTGCAGGTGGAAACCACCAACAACCCGGAGAATGTCCGCGCGACGCTGACGGGCTTCAAGCCGGATTTCATCATGCTGGATTTGATGATGCCGGGCACCGACGGCGTCGAACTTCTGCGCCTGCTGGCTGAAACCGCCAAAAACGCCAAGCTCTGCCTCATCAGCGGCAGCGACGCGCGCGTCCTCAACAGCGCCCGCCGCCTCGGCAGCGCGCATGGCCTGGAAGTCGTCGCCGCGCTGGAAAAACCGCTGGATATGTCAGTGCTGACCAATTTGTTCGATCGCATCGCTGCGGGCGGCAAAGGCTCGCCGACCACCGATCTGGCGCAGGCCATTGCCTCGGGCCAGTTCACGCTGCATTACCAGCCCGTCATCGAAATGGCGACGCGCCGCGTCAAGGGCGTGGAAGCGCTGGCGCGCTGGAGCCACCCGCATCGCGGCATGCTGTTGCCCGACGCTTTTCTGGAACAGGTCGTCAATGACGGTTTGATGCAGGCGCTGACCGATGTCGTCGTGCAAACTTCTGTGCGGCAGGCATCGCGCTGGCATCAGGCGGGTGAAGATCTGACGCTTTCCATGAATGTCACCGCCTCAACGCTGCTTGACCTCACTTTACCTGACCGCATTGCCGAGCTTTGCGCCAAGCATAAGGTGCCGCCGGAAAAACTCATCCTCGAAGTGACGGAAACCGAAGCGATGCGCGATGTCACGCGCACGATGGACGTTCTGCTGCGCATGCGGATCCGCAATATCGGCGTCGCCATCGATGATTTCGGTACGGGCCATTCCTCGCTGCGCGAATTGCAGCGCATGCCCTTCAGCGAAATGAAAATCGACAAAGGCTTTGTCATCGACATGGCAAAGAACAAGGATTGCGAAGTCATCGTCAAGGCCGTGATTGACCTCGCGCATAACCTTGGCCTCAAAGTCATCGCCGAGGGCGTGGAAGACGAAGCGATCTGGAATCTGCTGCAAGCCCGGGGCTGCGATTATGCCCAGGGTTTCTATATGGGTCGCCCAATGCCCGCCGATAAATTCGACGACTGGCTGAAAGACTGGCGATCAAAAACACCGAAATAGCCTGCCCTGCCGTCATTAACCACACATCTTAATCTTGAAGTTGGCGCAGGCTCTGTGCTTAAGTCGCGTTATATTTAAATTGTTTCAGAGTGTTTTATTGTGACCGCGACACAGATCATTACCTTGCCTTCCGGTAGACCCGACTGGCTCACCATCACCGATGAGCAGGCTGCAAAAGCCCGCCGTATCATCACGCGCGATTTCTGGAATTCGGACAGGCCTTTCGATCAGCCTGCTTATAAGGAAATTGGATTTCCTTGTAGAGTTGGATACTTAACAGCAAAAAATGTTCAAAATATTTATCAATCTTCGGAATACCGTGATGTAGATGAAGGTAGAAATCTTCGGTATGTTAAGCCTTATATCCTCAGTTTTATTGATAGGCCAGAACCTGAAATATTGCACTACTCAGCCTACACAACAGTTCCTGCATTTTTAATGGAACCCATTCGGCAATTCATGATTTGTGATTATTCTATATATAAACAAGAAAGAGTTTTTTGGTCGTTCGACGTTGATATTTGTAAGTTATATAAGGGTTCCTTCCATCGGGGCGACGGGGAATGGCACAGCGACGTTTTTGGAGATTCTGCAAATATGGATGAAACGCTAGACAATGAAAAAATAAAAAATTGTGCAAGAAATTTTCGAGAAGGGCGTTTCATCCCTCCTTATAACTCAACCGGCATGCCCAGAATCTACATTGCCGCAAGTTCCTTTTCGACTCAATTCGAAGCTGTTTCTACTTCGGCTTTCAGTCCGTGGGATATAATACACTATACAGTCGAAAAACACGCTTCTCCACCTTCCCCTGGCCCATGTACTCGTTTTTTACTTCGATGTTCCGTGACACCAATTTAATCTCTGTTCACCACCGCACCCGTCTTTCCATCATTAAATTCAATGCTTATTGCATCGCCACCACGCAGTTGCCTGCTGCTGATGACGACCTGGCCTTGCGCATTCTGTACCAGCGCATAGCCGCGGCCCAGCACCGCGCGCGGCGAAAGATGGCCGAGCGCCGTGCCGAGCGTGTCCATCCGGTTCTGCCAGCGTGTCAGGTTTTCGCGCAGCGCCGCTTCCTGTCTTTGTCCCAGATGCGCCAGTTTCTGTGTTGCGAGCTGCAGCAGATCACGCGGATGGCGGAGACGTCCTGCTGCCTCGGCCACGCGGCCCGCGCGACGCTCGAAATAGGCCTGCCAGGCCAGCATTAAACGCTCGGCTTTTTCATCCAATCGCTGCGACAAAGGTTCCAGCACCCGCGCCGGGTCGCCGAGTGCGCGTTCGGTCAGACTCAACCGTTCGCGGCGGTCTTCAATCATGCGGCGCATAGCCTGCACCAGCCTTATGCCTTCTTCCGCTACCTGTTCCAGTAAATCGTCGCGCACAGGCACGGCCATTTCGGCAGCCGCGGTCGGCGTCGGCGCGCGGATGTCGGCGGCGAAATCGATTAGCGTCGTATCGGCCTCATGCCCCACGGCGGAAATGACCGGGATGCGGCTGGCGGCCACGGCGCGCACCACATTTTCCTCGTTGAACGGCATCAAATCTTCAATCGAACCGCCGCCGCGCGCGACGATCAGCAAATCAGGCCGCGGAATTTTTCCACCTTCCGGAAGATCGTTAAATCCCCTGATCGCCGTAGCGATCTGTTCCGCGGCACCTTCGCCCTGCACCAGAACGGGCCAGACCAGCACATGGCGCGGGAAACGGTCTTCCAGCCGATGCAGAATATCGCGGATGACTGCCCCTGTCGGCGAGGTCACGACGCCGATAACTTCCGGCAGAAACGGCAGGGCGCGCTTGCGCTCGGCACCGAACAATCCTTCGACCGCCAGTTTCTTTTTCCGTTCTTCCAGAAGTTTGAGCAGCGCACCCATGCCCGCCAGCGCCATGCCTTCGACGGTCAATTGGTAATTCGACCGTGCGGGATAGGTCGTCAGCCGTCCAGTACAGATGACCTCCATGCCATCCTCGGGCTTGATGCCGAGTTTGGCGTGTTGCCCTTTCCAGCAGACGGAGGCGAGAACCGCTTCCTCATCCTTCAGATTGAAATAGACATGCCCGCTGGGCGCAATCTTGAAACCGCTGATCTCCCCCCGTACGCGCACAAGGCCGAAAGTTTCCTCGACCGTCTTTTTCAGCAGGCGGGAAATCTCACCAACGCCGAATTCCGGCAGATTGCTGCCGGGACGGGGCGCGTCAAACAAAGTGGATTGCGTCTTGGCGCGGGACATGGTCAAACCATAGCCTTGGAAGAAGCCAAAAGCGAGGGCATCCCATGCGCAAACTTCTTACATTTTCCCTTATCCTCCTGCTCGCCGCCTGCATTGATGTCGATGATTTCGGCGCCTATTGGGCCAAGGCGTCACTTGATCCGGCGCTTCGGGGCGACTGGTTAACTGTTAAAAATGAAAAAGGGGACGATGCCCCACAGAAATGGCGATTTATAGAAAAGCAAGGCGCCTATAAAGCGCAGCCCTACTCTATGGATGGTCAAAAAGAAAACGGAGAGGAATATCCTGTAAAAACCTTCACGGTAGGGCCGTATAAATTCTTCATGCGCGGACAAACCGACAAACTCGGCGGCTATTTACTTCGGTATCAGATCACGGATGGCAAACTGGTCGTATACATGTTGAATGATAGTGCCATGGAAAAATTCATGAATAAAAATTACCCTAACCGCCGTAACATTTATATGGGTGAAAGCTGGGGCAAACCTGAATTAAAAATCAAAAAATTTGACGGAGATGTTTACAAAATACTCGCTGCCATTCCTGATGATGAAACCTATTGGCATGGCGAAGTAAAGCTTGCGAGAATAAAGCAGGAGACGAAATGAAAACCCTCGTCATTGGTTCCGGCGGACGGGAACATGCCATGTGCTGGGCCATCGCCAAGTCGCCGCTTCTCAGCAAACTCTATTGCGCGCCAGGCAATGCGGGCATCGCCGATATAGCCGAATGCCTGCCTATTCCGGTCGACAAGATTGCCGATATTCTTTCCGCCTGCCGCCACCATCAGATCGACTTCGTTGTCATCGGCCCTGAAATTCCGCTGGCCCTTGGCCTCGCCGATGAGCTTCGCGCCACGGGCATCGCCTGCTTCGGCCCGTCGAAAGCCGCTGCCGAGATCGAAAGCTCCAAGGGCTTCATGAAAGACTTGGTCGCTCGCGCGGGTGTGCCGACGGCCGTCTATAAACGCTTTCATCATTCCGAATCCGCCAAAGCCTATGTCCGCAAGCAAGGCGCGCCGATTGTGGTGAAGGCCGATGGCCTCGCCGCCGGAAAAGGCGTGACCGTCGCGCACACTATTGAGGAAGCCTGCGCCGCCATCGACGAAGCCATGGTGCAGAAAGCCTTTGGCGATTCCGGCGCCGCGCTGGTGATCGAGGAATTTATGGAAGGCGAGGAAGCCAGTTTCTTCGCGCTATGCGACGGCGAAACCGTTCTGCCTTTCGCGGCGGCACAAGACCACAAGGCCGTGTTCGACGGCGACAAGGGCCCCAACACAGGCGGCATGGGCGCCTATTCGCCCGCACCCATCGTCGATGCGGCGATGCAGGAACGCATCATGCGCGAGATTATCCACCCGACCGTCAAGGCGATGCGCGAAGCGGGGCGGCCCTTTACCGGTGTTTTGTTTGCAGGACTTATGATCACCAAGGCGGGGCCGAGGCTGATTGAATTCAACGCGCGTTTCGGTGACCCGGAAACGCAGGCGATGTTGCTGCGCCTGAAATCCGATCTGCTGGCGTTGCTTTATGCCGCTGCCAAGGGGATGCTGGATGGTATCGAGATTCACTGGCACGACCGCGCGGCGCTTTGTGTCGTCATGGCAGCGGAGGGTTATCCCGGCACTTATAAGAAGAACACGATCATTCGCGGGTTGGATGAAGCGGCGGCCTTGACGGATACGGTTGTGTTCCATGCCGGAACCGCGCGTGACGATGCTGGCAATATCATCGCCATCGGCGGGCGGGTTTTGAATGTCTGCGGCTGGGGCTTAACCATCACCGAGGCACAGGCGCGTGCCTATGAGGCGGTCGACAAAATCACCTGGCCCGAAGGCTTCTGCCGCCGCGATATCGGCTGGCGCGCGATCGAAAAAACGAAGGCGGCCTAGCTTTGAAGTTTTGCCAATATGCGAGTTACGAAACCACGAGGCGGCTGCAAACAGGCAGTCAATGCGCTTTCTTCTCTTGAGAGTTTGACATAAGCCCGCTGGGCTTCAATTTCTGTTTCGATGTATGCGGGAATAGAATCTTTATGTTGTGCACTTTCCTGTACCAAAACACTCATGGCTTCTTTCATGCCCCGAATAATGCTAAGATTCGGATACGGATAATCTAGGTCTGCATGTGAATAGTCTGAAGCTCGCAACTCCCTCTCAAGTTTTGAAAGGTCGGCATAGTTTGCAGCTGCCCGGGCCCTAAGATTGCCGTGTACAGTATCAATGTGAGACTCTGAGTTATTATTAAAAATTTCTCTTGCCGATGCCTTCATGACAAAGATGATCTTCATTTCCCGATCAAAGTGAGATTCACTCATGTTTATCTCCCGGTCAAAATTGGACCGCAAAAAATATAGAAAAGAAGCAAGCAGAGTTCAAGGAAATGCCTTGGCTGCGCGTTAACCATACGGCCTGCTGCTAAATCGCAAATACTACGCCGCCAACCCCAACAGCGTCTGCGCACACAGTGCCGCATCCGGCGTTCCGGTACGTTTCACCGCCGCTTCGGCTTCGTACAAACGTTCCAGCGCGCGCGACAAACGCACCGCTGACCAGCGCGGCAGTTGCGCACCCATGGATTCCGCGTGTTTCCAGAAAACGGGCGGCTGCAATTTCTTCACGGCTTCACCCGCGCTCGCCCCGCCATCCATTTGTCCGCGTGCCCACTGCAGGCGCATGAAATGCCGCTGTGCCGCGCGCAACACGGCAACCGGCGAGGTTTGCTCTTCCATCAAACGGTCGATCAGAAGCCGCACCTTGCGCGCATCACCGCCGCCGACGGCGAAGACCAGATCATCCAGCTCTGCCGCGCCCGCATCCTGCACCACCGCGCGTACGTCTTCGATGGAAATGCCGCTGGCGCCTTTTGCGTAGGTCGCCAGTTTTTCCAGCTCGCTACGCATCGCCATCCGGTCAGGTGGCAGCACATCGCCCAAAAACAAAATCACATCGCGCGGCGCGTTAACGCCTTCGGCTTTCAGAATATTGGCAATCACGCGCTGCCGCGCGGGGCCTTCCTCCACATAACAGGCGATCGCCGCCGCCTGCTCATCCCCTTCGCACAGGCTGCGCAGCTTGGAACGTTTTTCCAGATCGCTCCCTTCGATCAGCAACAGACTGTCGGTCGCAGGCATATCGGCCAGAAGCGCCGTCAGCGCGCCCGCGACATTATCGCCCGCCTGCTGGATGCGCACCAAACGCTGCCCGCCGCCCAATGCCTGCGCCGCCATTTCATCCATCAGCCGCGCGGGGTCTTCGGCCAGCATCGCCCCGGTCAGCAGCGCAACGCGGAACGGGTCCTGCAGATCGGGCACGGTTTTTTTCGCCAGCGCCTCGGCCCGTTCCCGCACCAATCCGGCATCCGGCCCATAGACCAGAACCGCCCGCGCCCTGGGGTCGGGCTTTTGCAGAAAGGCAGTTGTTTGGGCAGCGGTCAGTTTCATGGGGTCAAAGGCCTGTGAAAACCAAGGCTTACTTACTACCGCACCCGGCCCCCGGGCGCAAAAAAAATCATGGCCAAAAAGTTAACAAACCCTTGAAACCTCCTATAAATTACCCTATTTGACTGCTTACACCGCTGATGGGGCGCTCTGCCCGGTCGGCGGGAGGCTTCGGCCCCGGGATAACCGGTACCCTGCCGATGGTTTCACATTCAAAACGATGGTTCTTAAACCGAAGGAGTATGAAGTATGAAATTCCGTCCCCTGCATGACCGCGTGGTCGTCCGTCGCATCGAAGGTGATGAACGTACCGCTGGCGGCATCATCATCCCCGACACCGCCAAGGAAAAGCCGCAGGAAGGCGAAATCATCGCCGTCGGCGCAGGCGCGCGTGACGAAAGCGGCAAGATTGTCGCCCTCGATGTGAAGTCAGGCGATCGCGTCTTGTTCGGCAAATGGTCCGGTACAGAAGTGAAGATCGATGGCGAAGACCTTCTGATCATGAAGGAATCCGACATCATGGGCGTGATTGAAACATCCACGAAAAGCCGCAAGGCCGCTTAAGTATTTTAACACTGACACTACAACCTGAAAGGTAAAGACCATGGCTGCTAAGGAAATTCGTTTTTCGGTTGATGCGCGTGACCGCATGTTGCGCGGCGTCGACATCCTCGCCAACGCGGTAAAAGTCACGCTCGGCCCCAAGGGCCGCAATGTCGTGATCGACAAGAGCTTCGGCGCGCCCCGCATCACCAAGGACGGTGTGACGGTCGCGAAGGAAATCGAACTGTCGGACAAGTTTGAAAATATGGGCGCACAGATGGTGCGCGAAGTCGCCAGCAAGACGGTGGACAAGGCTGGTGACGGCACCACCACGGCAACGGTGCTGGCGCAAGCCATTGTCCGTGAAGGCGCGAAAGCCGTCGCGGCGGGCATGAACCCGATGGACGTCAAGCGCGGCATTGATGCGGCGGTTGAGAAGGTCGTCGAAGACCTTAAGGAGCGCTCGAAAAAGGTTTCGAGCAATGCCGAGATTGAACAGATCGGCACCATCTCCGCCAACGGCGAACGTGATATCGGCAAGAAGATCGCCGAAGCGATGGCCAAGGTCGGTAACGAAGGCGTCATCACGGTTGAAGAATCGAAGACGATGGACACGGAGCTGGATGTCGTTGAAGGCATGCAGTTCGATCGTGGCTATCTCTCCCCCTACTTCGTGACGAACGCGGAAAAGATGGTCTGTGAACTCGACAGCCCCTTCATTCTGCTGCACGAAAGCAAGCTGACCGGCCTGCAGCCCCTGCTCCCGGTGCTCGAAGCCGTTGTGCAGTCGGGCAAGCCGCTGGTCATCGTCGCGGAAGAAGTCGAAGGTGAAGCGCTGGCGACCCTGGTCGTCAACAAGCTGCGCGGTGGCCTCAAAGTCGCGGCCGTAAAAGCTCCCGGCTTCGGCGACCGCCGCAAGGCGATGCTGGAAGACATGGCAATCCTCACGGGTGGCCAGGTCATTTCGCAAGACCTCGGCATCAAGCTGGAAAATGTCACGCTCGATATGCTTGGCACTTCCAAGAAAATCCGTATCGACAAGGACAACACCACGATCATCGACGGCGCGGGCAAGAAGAAAGACATCGAAGCCCGTTGCAACCAGATCCGTCAGCAGATTGAGGAAACCGCCTCCGACTACGACAAGGAAAAGCTGCAGGAACGCCTGGCGAAGCTCGCTGGCGGCGTTGCGGTTATCCGCGTCGGCGGCGCGACGGAAATCGAAGTGAAAGAACGCAAGGATCGTGTTGACGATGCCATGCACGCCACGCGCGCTGCTGTGGAAGAAGGTATCATCGCTGGCGGCGGTGCGGCTCTTCTCTATGCTACACGCGCGATCGAAAAGGTACGCGTCGCGAATGACGATCAACGCCGTGGCGTTGAAATCGTCCGTCGTGCGCTCGAAGCGCCCGTCCGGCAGATCGCGGACAATGCGGGCGTGGATGGCTCGGTTGTCGTTGGCCGCATGCTCGACCAGAAGGACACCAACTCCGGCTACGACGCGCAGAAAGGCGATTATTGTGACATGCTCAAGGCGGGTATCGTTGACCCGACGAAGGTCGTGCGCATCGCCCTCGAAAGCGCGGCGTCAGTCGCAGGTCTCCTGATCACCACCGAAGCCATGATCGCCGACAAGCCTGAGAAGAAGGCTGCTGGTGGCGGTGGCCATCCCGGCATGGGTGGTGGCATGGGCGATATGGATTTTTAGAGGCGTCTTAGCGCCGTCCTCGCGCAAGCGAGGACTCTAGCTTAGAGCCTCTTATCCCTCGAAGCTGCGTAGCAGCGTAGGGGGACTAGCTCTGCCAAAGATATAAGGGCCGCAGGCAACTGCGGCCCTTTTTTCTATGTGGGATTATGCAAATTTCAGTTCAACCGCTTGGTAAATGACGCTATAGACACTCCCGTTACGGAGGGGTGGCCGAGTGCCCGCGCGTCGGAGGGCGCGCAAATTTTAAGTCAACCACTCGGCATTAAGCAGTGCAGACGCAGAAATAACGGAGGGGTGGCCGAGTGGTTGAAGGCGCTCGCCTGGAAAGCGGGTATACGGCAAAACCGTATCGTGAGTTCGAATCTCATCCCCTCCGCCATAGATAAGGGCCAATGGCCCTTATCTATGGCGGCATGGGTGCAGTGAAGCAGTTGCCGAGTTCGACAATTTTCTTAACGCGCCAAGCGCATGGCGCGAAGGCAAGTTTAGAAAATTGCCCCTTTGCAAGCGGCACAGCCGCGCAGCAAAGACATCTCACCCCCTCCACCATCGTTAGTTGCCCATGCGCGCAGGGCGCATACTGAACCGGATATTGAAGCGATGCTTTCCATACAGAATTTGACGTACCGCATTGGTGGCCGCACTTTACTCGACAATGTCTCGGTCAATATTCCCGCGGGGCATCGCGTCGGCCTGGTCGGGCCGAATGGCGCTGGCAAATCCACCCTGTTCAAGCTGATCGCAGGCGAGTTGGCGGCGGACGGAGGCGATATTTCGCTGATCCGCGGGTCCACCCTCGGCATGGTGCGGCAGGATTTTCCGGAT
Organism: Alphaproteobacteria bacterium; assembly: GCA_033763555.1. Taxonomy (GTDB): domain Bacteria; phylum Pseudomonadota; class Alphaproteobacteria; order UBA9219; family UBA9219; genus JALYJG01. Next base: position 118,845 of record JANRKK010000043.1, read on the forward strand.
GAGGTCTCGCCGATACTCGATATTGTGTTGGCCACCGACACCGAACGCACCGCCCTTCTGAAAGAAGCAGAAGCTACCGAAGATCCCGACCGCATCGGCTATATCTATGAAAGGCTGGGCGAGATTAACGCCTATGAAGCACCGTCGCGCGCGGCCAGCATTCTGGCCGGGCTTGGTTTCGACGAAGCCGCGCAGACCCAGCCTATAACCGCATTCTCAGGCGGCTGGAGGGCGCGAGTTGCGCTGGCTTGCGTGCTCTTCAGCGAACCGAATGTGCTGCTGCTGGACGAGCCAACCAACCATCTTGATTTTGAATCGCTGGTCTGGCTGGAAAATTTTCTGATGCGTTACCGTAACACCATGATCATCATCAGCCATGATCGCGATATTTTGAACAAGACGGTCGATCACATTCTGCATCTTGAAAACAAGAAACTGGTGCAATACACAGGCAATTACGATCAATTTGAACGCCGCCGCGCCGAGAAGATGCTGAACCAGCAGGCCCTGCATGAAAAGCAAATGGCGCAAAAAGCGCAGATGATGAAATTCGTCGACCGATTCCGCGCCACGGCAAGCAAGGCGCGCCAAGCGCAAAGTCGCCTCAAAGCTATCGAGCGCATGGATATCGTCGATGCAGTGATCGCCGACCGCGTCACCGCCTTTTCCTTTCCGGAACCCAAGGAAATGAAATCGCCCCTGATCCGGCTCGACCATGTCGATGCAGGATATGGCACCGGAAAACCTGTGCTGCGGCAACTCGGCCTTAGCATCAACCATGACGACCGCATCGCCCTGTTGGGCGCCAACGGCAACGGTAAATCGACACTGGTAAAAATTCTGTCGGGCCGACTGGCGCCGCTTAGTGGGGAGATTCATAAATCCGGCAAGTTGAAGGTCGGTTACTTTGCGCAGTTCCAGACCGATGAGCTGGAAACCGAACTGACGCCGTTCGAGACTCTGCAAACGGCTATGCAGGAAGGGTCGGAGGTCAAGGTTCGCGCCATGCTGAGCCGCTTTGGCTTCGACAAACGCAAGGCCGACACGAAAGTCGGCGAACTGTCGGGCGGTGAAAAGGCCCGCCTGCTGTTTTGCCTGATGAGCTTTGAAGCTCCGCATATCATGCTGCTGGACGAACCTACCAACCACCTCGATATCGATGCGCGTGAAGCCTTGATCCAGGCACTGAATAACTATACGGGTGCGATTATTCTGGTAAGCCACGATCCGCATTTGGTGGAATGCGTCGCCGATCAGCTCTGGCTGGTGAACGGGGGAAGCTGCGCGCCTTTCCATGATGATCTCGAGAACTACCGCAAGCTGGTAATCCGCCAGCGCAAACTGGAAAAAGAAAAACCGACCAAGGAAACAGGCGCTGCTGCGTCAGCGTCTACCGCCACACCTAAGCTTGAAAAAGAAATAGAAAAGCTGGAGCGCCGGGTCGCTGAATTAACGCATCGCGCACAGGATCTGGAAGGCGAAATCGCCGCCTGCTACGGGCATCCGGGCGACGATAAGAAATTGAAGCCGCTCAACGCTGCCTATGCCGAACTGCAAAAGGAAAAGACGACAGCCGAAACCATGCTGGCAGAACTGATTGCAAGATTGTGATGTCCGGCAACCGGATTACTGCAAATCCATAAATCCCGGCACGCGTGCGTTATAGTCCCGGTAAATTCTATCGAATGTTCCGTCGTTCTTCAGCTCGCGCATGGCTGTGCTGAGAAAATTCAACAAATCATGCTCACCCATGGCGGCATTGACGGTGATGGATTGTCGGCCAAGGTTATATTTCCGGTCGAGGCGCTTCAGCTTCCCTGGATTGTTTTTCATATAATTCTGTGCATCTGCCATGGACGTGAAGAAAACGTCGGCCTTGCCCGTGGCAACGGATATATAGGCGCTGCTGGTGCCTTCATTTGTCGAAAGCGACAGTGCCTTTGCCTTGGGGAAGCGCACCTTTGCCTGCATCAGCGTCGGCGTGCCTTCCCACCCGACAATCGTTATGTCAGAGCGGTTAAATGCTTCTTCGGGCGTACCCGTAAAACGATTGTCGTCGGCACGCACAAAAACTTCAAGATATTGATATCCCACGACCTCACCGAACAACATGCCGCGAGCCCGCGCTGCATTTGCATAGATCGCGGCACAAAATGTGTCTGCCTTGCCCGCTCCAAGATCGGCGGGAGCGTTTCCCCAATCTATAAACGTTGTCCATTCGACTTTAAGATTTGCGTGCTCGCCCAAAGCATTCATCAAATCGACCAGGAATCCTTCAGGCTTGCCGTTGACACCTTCTTTTTTAAAGAAAGGCTGCCAATCATTATATCCACAACGCAGCGTGCCCGTGCGCAGAACGCGCTCAAGCGCGGTTTCTTTAGGGCGGCTTAAAATATCCTTGGGAGCAATCAGGTTCGCTCCAAGGACACCCCCCAACAATCCAAGCAACAGGATTGCTGCACCTGTTTTAAAATTCATCATGATTTTCCTCACGACCATCGACTATTAAGTATTACTGCATATTTCCCGTAATCTCCAGCAAGAGACTTAATCACCCTTCTTATCCACCAGCGCAGGCCATCGCGACGCGGCCAGCCGTTTTTGCGCCGGGGTCAGGCGTTTCATGGCCGCTTCCCGCTTGCTGGCTTCCGAACGGTCTTTGCATGGTTTGGCACCGATCATGTGCGAGGGGCGGTTGAGCCGCGTGAACATGGCGCCTTTGCCTGAGCTATGTTTACGGAAACGCTCCGCAAGATCAGTGGTGATGCCCGTATAAAGCCTGCCATTCGTGCATTCCAGAAGATAAACAAACCACATGTTTTTTGACTTTTTTGCCACCGCGATGCACCCCGCCAGTTTTCAGGCCAGGATTTAATCTTTGCCTTGAACGCGGTTTCAGGCAATAAAAATCCATGCTTTATACGGTCGCCGCCTTTTATCGCTTTCTTCCCCTGCAGAATCTGCCGTCACTGCGGCAGGCGCTGCTGGCGGAACTCAAACCGCTTAATCTCTGCGGCAGCCTGTTGCTGGCACCTGAAGGCATGAACGGCACTCTCGCTGGAACGTCTAACGCCATCGATGCCGCCCTTGAATATCTGAACCAGGAAAACGGGCTGTTGCGCGAGGACGTAAAATTCTCGAACGCCGCGGAAAAACCTTTCAATCGGTTGAAAATCAGACTCAAGCGCGAAATCATAACCTTCCAGCAGCCATCCGCCGATCCCAATATTCAATCGGGCACGCCTGTTGCACCGCGCGACTGGAATGCCCTGCTCGACGATCCCGAAGTCATCCTGCTCGATACAAGAAACAAGTATGAAACCATGATCGGCAGCTTTGCCGATGCGCGCGATCCGCAGATCGAAACCTTTACGGAATTTGCCGCTTATGTCCGCTCCCACCTCGACCCTAAACAGCACAAGAAGATCGCCATGTTCTGCACGGGCGGCATCCGCTGCGAAAAAGCATCGGCCTTCATGCTCGCGGAAGGATTTCCGGAGGTCTATCACCTCAAAGGCGGCATTCTGAAATATCTTGAAGAGATTCCATCGGACGCCAGCAAGTGGAACGGCGAGTGCTATGTGTTCGATAAGCGCATGGCCGTCGGGCACGGCCTGACGACAGGCCGTTTTTCCATGTGCTTCGGCTGCGGCTATCCCCTGACGGCCGAAGACAAGCTGCATGCCCATTACGAAGACGGGGTGTCTTGCTCAAACTGCCATGCCGAGACCAGCCCGGATGACAAAAAACGTTACCGCGCGCGCCAGCAGCAAGTGACGGCATCAGTTCATCAGGCGGCGAATAATGGCGAGACCTGAAAAAACAGTCATTGCCTTCACGCATGGCCAAAAGCATCCCTCCACGCGATTCCGCATTTTGCAGTATGAAAAGTTTTTCGAGCGGCAGGGCTGGAAAATCAAAACACACAACTTCTGGCCCCGGCCAATCCCTGTGCCAGCCAACTCCTCTGCCATAACACGCTTTTATGCGCGCGCTGCCAAATTTCTCCGCACCCTGCGCGTCATGGCGGCCCTTCGCAACCATCGCCATGCGCATGCCATTCTTGTGAACCGGGAGGCTCCATCTGCGCTTTTTCCCTTCCTGAAACAGGGGAAAAAGCTGATTGTTGATTTTGATGACGCCGTTTATCTGGGCTCGGAGGGAAAAAATTTTGCAAAATTATGCCAGGGCGCTTCCCGCATTGTCGCTGGCAATGCCACGCTGGCAGCGCCAGTCCGCGACTGGAACATGGCAGCCACCATTATTCCCACCGTAGTTGACCCCAATCTTTACCACGCAAAGAAGGACTACGCTCTTGCCAGACCGGCACGGATAGGATGGATCGGCTCCAGCTATTCCATCCAGGATTCGCTTTTCCCAATCCTGCCCCTTCTCGCCGATCTCCAAAGAACACTTAGCTTTGAACTGGTTGTGATTTCCCATCCGCGCCCGATTATTCAGCAAGATGGATTGGCATGGCGCTTCCTGGAATGGTCTCCGCAAACAGAAGCCAATCTGGCTGATCTGATCGATATCGGCATCATGCCACTGGAGGATACGGATTATCAGCGCGGGAAATGCGGGGCAAAACTGCTTCAATATATGGCGGCTTCCATTCCCGCCGTGGCATCACCGTTTGGCGTGAATACTGATATCATCCGGCACGGCGAAACGGGGCTGCTGGCCCAAAATGCGGAAGAATGGAGAACCGCTTTAACTTGTCTGATGGAAGATATCAATTTGCGCACAAAACTTGGCAAGGCCGGGCAGGTTCTGGTCTGCAGCGATTATTCGGTGGAGCGCTGGGGGCCCGTCTGGACAAATCTGCTGGATGGCCTCATCACATCCCGGGAACCGTAAATGCATCCTGTTATTTTCTCCGCCTTTGAACGGCTCTGTCGCACCTATGCAAGCAATGCTCCCGAGGCCGTCCTTGAAATAGGCGCCGTCCCCGGCCCCGATATGCTGCTCAACCTGCCAGACCTTGCGCGCGCCACGACGCGCATCGGCCTTAATCTTGCCGAAGCCACCAAATACAAAGGCTGTCGCATTCTTCAGGGCAATGCCAACCATATGCCTTTCCCGGACGAAAGCTTTGATCTCGTCCTCTGCAATTCAGTGCTGGAACACGACTCCAAATTCTGGCTGACCCTGCAGGAAATAAAACGTGTCTTGCGCCCCGGCGGAACAGTCATTCTTGGCGTGCCGGGATACAGGATCAATCGCGGCTGGACCTATAGCGTCCTGTCACGCTTGCAGCGGATTTGGCCCGCCTTCATGCCGGGAGCACGCTTGCTTGACGCATGGAATGCAACAACGCCGACGCTACTCGTTCATAATTATCCCGGCGATTATTACCGTTTCTCTGAACAGGCGCTGCGTGAAGTGCTTCTTGAATCCTTCGATGTTCTGACGACAGAAACCCTGATGTTACCGCCGCGGCTCCTGGGCGTTGGCCGCAAGCTCGCGTAAAACAATCTGCGCCACGCGCGCGGCCGGAATTGCCTGCAGACATGGGGCTGCCTGTTCATAAGAACTCACATATTTGCATCGCCATCCGCATCCGAAACAGGGCATGGGCTCCTCAACGGTGATCGGCTGGAACATGCCTTGAGGATAAGGATGATAACGGACCGGAATACCGCCCCCGGCAATAGCCACCACCTTGCGCCGCATGAAAACAGCCAGATGCATGACAACACTGTCATTCGCGACAACCAGGTCGGCATCCGCAATCCGCTTCACAAGCGACCGCAAATCCGTTTTTCCTACATCATCCACAAAAAATCGACTGTCCCAGTTTTTGAAGGATTTCCCGGGTCGGGCATTGTCCGGCGACCCCGCAAAGACAATCCGCCTGCCCGTCTCTCGCGCAACAAGATGGGCCAATTCCTCAAACCGATCGGCAGGCCAGGATTTCAGGGAATGAGAAGCTCTGATATTCATCAGCACAAACCTGTCTTCCTCTGATTTTGAAGGAGAAAGAAGTGTGGCGGGAAGCTCCAGTTCTTTATCATCCGAACTTAATCCCAAAGCCGTCAGAAATTCCTTGTTGCGGTCTATTTCGTGCATAGGCTGGGGCACACATGGCGTTAAGTAACCGTACCACCGATCGCCGAAAAATCTTTCCCAAGAGCTGATAAACATCGGTGATCCAGAGGACCCTGTTTTTTCGGCACTGCCTGTAGCCTGCATAAGCGCGTCTTCAATAATGAAGAACCGATTATAGGTCGGCTGTACCGCAGCCTGATGTCCTCTGGCCGCTATGTCCCGCAAAGATTTCCAGCGATAGGCAAGATCGCGCATCAGCGCGTCGCGACGCACAATAATAATATGGTCAATGCCCCTTATATGCTGTGCCAGTTCCAGCGCATCTTCATTGACATAAAGGTAAACCGAAAATCCGCGGGCTTTATGGGCCTTTACAAGTGTATCGATCATCGGCAAAGCCAGCAAAAGATCACCCATGCCATGCAGGCAAAAAATCGCCGCGCTTGGTTTTTCGGCAGGAATTTTTCGGGCCGACGCAATGGCGCCGAAATCAAGCAACGCAAACGCCAGCGAGCGGATCAGCCGTACAATTCTGCGCAGCGCCTTATTCACCGCTTATCCCGCCCGTCCAAAACGGTCCAGAATGCGGGCTACCACAGGCGGATATTTCCTCGGCTTTAATCTTCTACCATAACCGAAGGCATAAAGCTCAGGCGTGATGAGTTTCAAAACCGCCTGCTTCTTTCTCCGCGGAACATTGTGATATTTACCAATGCTTCCGGAACTGACCGAAGCCTCTATGGCGGCCAGGGCTTTTTCATCAGGCTCCAGTGCAAGAAACTTTAGAAGATCTTTCATAACCGCGCCGAAATTCTTGCACAGCAATTCATAACGCACTTCATAATAACGCTCATGCAACATGCTGCCATGCTGGCGGCCGATTTTGACGCTGTTGGCCCAATGCACGGCGTTAAAAAGATGCGGACGGCGCTGATAACTCCGGTTGCTGAGGCCAAGCCCGCGCCAGGACTGAATATTGGCGGTATTAAAATAAATCTTCCGCCAGAACAGAAGTTCCGGCGCGACATGATCGGTAAAAGCCATATCAAGCCCGTCGCGCAGTAAATGAATGGCGCGAAGCCCCGGAAAAAGCAGCGTCAACACAGGCAAGGCATATCCGCTTTCGCACAGCTTCCATCCCCAGCCGCGGAAATTTCTGGTGTCATAACCAGCCAGATGATCGCGCGTCATGGCCAGCGCATGCCGCGCCACTTTCCCGACAGCCTCCGGATCACGCCACAGGGACTGGTAATCCGGGTAATAATTTTCGACCAGCCCATAGATCAAATCGACAAAGGGCAGGGAATCTTCGGAATCATTCAGGCGGCCACCCATAAAAACGCCCTGCGCGGCCAAGGCGCGCGTCAGCAATCGGCTTCCCGAATGGGATTTGTTGTAAATGACAAAGGGCGCGGGCAGTCCGGACACATAATCATGCAGAGCCTGCATATCGGGATGCTTCAGGACAGGATTTTCAATGTTCGGCGGCATGGCCAAGATTTAACAGACTTGGCCCTGCCTCTCAAACAGAACTTGGCGGTAGACAGCTTCAATCCGCTCAAAATTGATGTCCTGAGATACCAGATGCGCCTTGCCCTTCAGCGCTTCCTTAAAACGCTGCCTCTCCTCAGCCGGAAGCATACGGCGCATAGCCGCCGCCAGAAGGCGCTTATCCGGTGACGGCAGGACAATCCCATCTTTTTCATGATCAATGAAATCCGCTGCGCCATTAAACGCCGTCGTTATCACGGGAATACCGGAGGCAATCGCCTCAAGCGTCGAAAGGCTACAGGCATCATGAAAGGTTGGATGAAGTGCGACATCCGCCGCCCGGTAAAGCCCGGCCATATCGGCAACAGAACCCATGAAATATATACAGCCTTCAACGCCGCACCGAACGGCATATTTCCGGTACCGGGCTATGTCACCGTTCCCGGCGACATACACTTTGATGCGCGCACGTTCTTCCGGCGTCAGGACGGCAAGCGCATCGATCACTGCGCCCACGCCCTTCAGCAGAAAATTATGCGCGCTGACGACAAACAGTATTTCATCCCGGAGTCCAAAACCGCGCCGGGCCGCGAGCCGCGCGGTGTCACCCGATGCATTTTCAAACGCAGCATTCCTGATGCCATGATGAATAATGTCCATCCTGTCGGCTTTACATGCCTTTGTCCGGCGCAAATCCGACGCCACCAGACGGGAAGCCGCGATGATTTTCCGGGCCGATCGCAACTGGCGCTTCTCCAGCCGACGGGTCTGGAGCAACCATCGCGCCAGTCCCGGCGAGACCGCAAGGCGCAGGCGCTCGGCCAGAGGCCGGGCGGCAATCTCACGCTTCAGATTCAAAAATCTTGAACCCATATGCGGATGAAAAACATCCGCCGCAAGAAGCACGCCCGTGTCATGGATCAGATCAACCTTCAACGATGCTGCCAGCGCCGTGAGAATGCGCGCTCGGCGCCAGGGATGCAATGGCGCAGAAGCTGTATGCAGACGGACATCCGGACTCGGCCTTCCCTCGGTCGCGACAATCGACACTTCATAATTTCTTTTGGAAAGCCACGCGGCAAAATGGGTGGCCCATGTTTCGCTGCCGCCCCTGTCAGCATCAAAATAATTGAGTGCCAGCGCCACTCGAATGGGAGCTGCTCCCGCCATGGGCGCTACATTTTCTTCAAAAGGGCGGCCATGACCAGACCCATATTGCCGAGCTTGTCCTGGCGATACACGCCCGTTTCCCGAAGCCCGTTCAATCTCATCAGCATGGAGGGTGATCTGGTTTTTTGAAAATTGTCCAGGACTTCCTGAATCTCCCGGTTGGCAAACAGGGCTTCAATATTCCTCAATTCCTTTAAATTATGGTTGATGTTGGATTTATAATTGCCGCGGCAAAGCCGCCAGGCGCGGCGGATATGCGCGTATAGTCCACGGTTCGCGCCGATGACATTATTTTTATGCTGGCGATATTTCAGGCATGGCTGCATATCGTACCAAACCTGTCCACCGCACGCGGTTACAACCTGATAGGTCCACCAGTCATGCAGGACAACCGACGCCATTCCCGCAGCGCCCAGTAAATTCCGCGCAGCAACGTTAAAGACAGAGGTATTGCCGCTGGCGATATTTTCAACCAGAGCATTTTTAAAGCTTGGCATTCTGGGAATGCGCGGCGACAGGCCAAGATCGCGCCCATCGGCCGATATAACCTGAACGCGCCCGCAATAAAGCGCGGGCTGACCCGGCGGAATTGTTTCGTGCCAGGCAATCGCCCGCTCCAGCTTGTCCGGCAGCCAGATATCATCCTGGTCGCTATAGGCGAAATAATCAGCCGTAATGGCCGGGCCGGACAGGAAAGAAAGGAAATTTTGGACAAACCCCTCTCCCGGTCCCGATTTTATTTCAACCGGGTTGGGAACCCTGTCAGCAAAACGCCTGATGATCGCAAGAGTGTTGTCGGTCGAGCCGTCGTCACTGACATACAGGCGCCAGTTGGAATAGGTCTGCTGCTGATAGGAAGCGAGCTGTTCTTCGAGGTATTTTTCGCCGTTTTTCGTGCACAGCAAAATGGCTACGCTTTTGCGATGCCGTAAATTCTCCTGACCATCAGGCTTCACCGACATAACCACAGAACTACCCCTGCCCCGCTCTCAAGAGGCCATCCGCTTCCATCTGCTTTCGGACATTCGTTGCCGAAATCAGTTGCAAGGCGTGCGGCAAATCGATGCGCTCGACGGCATAACCGACATCCCGCCCATAAAATATGTGGGTGATGTTGGGAATGCTGATAATGGCTATATGATCAAGGTAATCAGCCAGCATGGATTGAATACGTTCGCGGATAAATGCGAAGCCAAAAGGATTCCTGGTATCAACGCCCTCCACATCGCGTACAGCGATGCAGGCCTGACCAACTCGCGTCAGACCTTCCAAAACCAGCGCCTTGTGCCCTTCATGAAAAGGCTGGTAGCGGCCAACGAACAGCGCCGTCGGCTTTCGCCAGTCAAAGCCGGATTGTCCAGCTGCAAGATGCCCGGCAATGGCTTGCGCGTGATAGACGGCATCTTGCTCGCGAACCTCGTAATCCACTTTTTCGGGCGGTACGAATAAATTCCTTGTATCGGCATAGGGCGTTGGCCGATTGGTGTTCAGATAAACCGTGTAGGCATCGCCAAAAGCCGCGCGCGTCGCGGGCGTTGGGCAGACAAAATCCGCCACCGCACAATGCCCCGCCTTAACAACCTGATCGCACAGCCACCCCATGCGGCGCGCCTGCTCAACACGATCCTCAAGCGTGAAGCCCAGATCCCTGTTGATATGGGCGCGCACATCATCGGCATTGAAATGGGTGGCGCGCAGCAACGGCGCCAGGGCTTTGGCAAGGGTCGTTTTACCCGCCTGCGGCAGGCCCATAATGAGAATTTTTTTGGACAATCCTTACCGCCTTGAATGATGGATATATAGGCATTGGTAGAACGCTTTCCCCGGTTTGTCTATATAATGACGGCAAAACTATTCCTGCAACATAGTGTGAATCGGCTATAAACAGACACCATGAATCAACATCTTATTTTTGCACTGGCGGCCATTGTTCTCGCCGCCGTCCGGTACGGAACCTATTTCCACACAATCTATAAAGGCAAAACAAAACCGCACGCCTTCAGCTGGCTGTTATGGGGCATGGTCACTGCCATCGCGACATTTGCGCAGTTCGATTTGCATGGCGGACCTTCCGTCTGGGCATTGGCGTTTGTCGCCGCCACCTGTTTGCTGATTGGCATTCTGGCCCTTTTTATCGGTGACCGCGATTACACAAAAAGCGACTGGATCGCCCTTGTCTTTTCTTTCATGGCCATTCCCGTCTGGAAAGCGACCCAAAATCCGCTCGCAGCTATTTTTATGGTCATGGTGATCGATAGCCTCAGCTACTGGCCGACCATCCGAAAATCCTTTAACAAGCCTCAAACGGAACCGCCAATTTCCTATGGGTTCGCGGGGCTACGTTATTTTCTCATGCTGTTCGCCGTACCCGATCCGACATGGGAAAGCCTGATGTACCCGTTTTTCCTGATGGCGCTGGATTGGGGAGTTGCCATTTACCTCGTCATTCGCCGCGCCCAGTTGGGTTACCCTCTCCATGAATATGCCCGGAAAAAAAGAGCATAAGTTTCTTATGCGCTACCTCTCCTTCATTGCCCTATTATTCCTGACCTGGACGGCTTTGGCAGCCCAAACGCCGCCGGGCCAGACACGTCTGGATGGAGGCAAAATTTTACGCGGCGCTTTCATCCAGGAATTTCAAACCAGCAAAACAGGCAGCCCTTTGGTTTCGTCCGGTCAGTTTACGGTTGCACCGGGCCATGGACTCATCTGGAAAATCGAGAAACCTTTCCCCACATCCACCATCATCACGCCTGAGGCAGCCATTCAAAATGTCGGCGGACTTTCCATGAAATTGCCTGTCAAAAATCTCCGTTCGCTTTATGACATGGTGGGCGGCGCGCTGGCTGGCGACCGGAGCGCGCTGGAGAAAGAATTCATTCTCATGCCCGGTGGCAAGGACTCGCAATGGCAGATGCTTCTCACCCCGCGGCAACCCGGCAAAGCCAAACTGCCTTATTCTTCTATCACAGTCAGCGGCAGCACTTTTGTTGAAAAAATTCTGATGACAAAAGCCAATGGCGCTCAGGATACGCTGAGTTTTACTGAAACCACCCTATCCTCTGCACCCCTGTCAGCCAGCGAAACATCCGCCTTTAATAAAAGGTAGATTATTTCTCCGCCGCAATCTCGACCGTGCCTTGCAGTTTTTTCAAGGTAACAATCGGCCCACGGGAAGCCTGCACCGCATTTTGCCCCGGCGCAGCGCGAAAACCGGCAGGAAGCTTCAGCGTCAGTCCCTCCACGGCTCGTGGCGCCTTGATGCGGACAACCAACTGACCGTCGCGCCAGAAACTATCGGTTTGAACCTCATTGCGCGCCGCCCACCAGGCACCGAAATCCTCCACTGCGCCGAACCAGGAAAATCCCTTCACCGCTTCCACAAGCTGCTTCTCAAAATCCAGTTTCGCGCCCACGCTGTCAGTATGAATAAGCACGACGAAGATTCCGCCGCGTTTGGCAATTTTCTTCGCCAGTTCGATACTCTGCGGCAGACGTTCCTTCAGGGGTGGCTTCAACTCATCCTCCACCGTCACCGGAAACTCGAAGATGGGCGTCTCACCGCCGAAATCCCGGTCATAGCTCAGTTGAAACGGCAGATGCGTCAACGAGTCATTCGCCGTAACCGAGGAGCTGTAGGCGTAACCCGTCGCCGCCAGCGCTTGAGGCAGGCTGTAGGGATTGGAAAGATGCCCCGGCCGGAAACTTTTCACACGCGTGCCGGGCGCCAGTTGCTCAAGCAGAAAACGGCTGACGCGCAATTCGCCGAGAATGCTGCCGCCTGTCGCCGCATGTTTCCCTCGCACAAAAGGATGATAGGCGGGATAGCTTTCCGTGCCATCGCCCATGGGAAAATGCCGAAATTCATAGGAATGGCTGACCGTATGGCTGGCCAGCTCCATGCCCAGATCGCGGATTTTCTGCAGAAGCTCCGGGCTTTTTTCGCCAAGGATAATATCGTCGTTCCAGTCACGGATATATTTCGTCTGCACAAAATAAGTAGCGCGGATGCCCGCCGAACGCTCGAACTCCGCATATTCCACCGCATGGGCCAGCGAGCGCGTATAGTCAACATCATGCGTCAGCATGACGGCCAGATCCTTGCCATCCGGCACAGGGCCGAGCGTCACGGCGCGCTCCTCGCCCTCGCGGTAAAGATCGCCAATCAATCCGATCAGCCTGTCCAGCGCTGGTTCATAACCATTGGCATAGCTGCGTGCCATGCTTTCCTGGCGGTTGCCATAACCGACAAACAGCAGCGCACCCAGATCAACGCCGAAAGCCACCGCCCGGCCCTTACCGAAACGGCGGTCGAGAATGGCAGCGCTGCCATCCTCATACACAGCGCGCGGCGGTGCGGTTGGCTTGGTATACGCATAAACGCCTATCGCATTTTCGCCCTTGGCGTCTTTCCGGTCGATGGGAATTTCCTGTTCCGCAGGATCGGCATCGGCAGGCAACCGGGTAAAGCGCAGCTTCTGGCGCGATTCAAACGGCACAGCCTGATCGAAGCCGAACACATCGCGCATACCGCCCAGAACATGAAAGCCGATCAACGTTCCGCCCTGCCCTGTGAAAATCCGCAGCCCCTGCAACGCGGCAGGATTCAACCGCGCGCCGGAAATCACCGGATAAACCAGCACTACTTTATGCGCGACGGCACGCTGATAATCCGTGGTGACGGAAAAAGGAATCCCCGCCGCTTTCAATCCATGCGCCAACGCCAGCCAGTTGGATTTCGTGTCGGCCAACAAAACCGCCAGACGACTGTCGGAGCCACCCTGATAGGATTTCCAGTCAACGGAAGCTTTCGCGGGAAGACTGGTTTTATCCAGCGGGCCGCTGACGCCCGGAAATATGTAGGTGCCGCTGCCGGGCTTAAAGATCAGAAAAAGCAAACCGAGGCCGAGGATCGCCACGGCGAAGCGAAATCTTTTCATTCGGTGTCTCCCACGGGCCGGACGGCCCGCTTGATCGGCAGGAACCTGTCTTCAGGCCCAGCGGCTTTCCAGCCCCAGGGCGGTAAGAATATGCGAGGTCAGCTTTTCCGGAATGAAAGGAATGGTGGATTCCTCCCCCGTTCCGGTATTGAGATTGACGAGAATTTTCTGCCCGCTGCCGTTCAAAGATAGATACAGAACAGGGATATGCCGGGTGTGATGATCTTCATGCAGGCCGCACAGCAGGTCTTTCGCCGCCGGGCCGGATGCATCCTTGTCCAGGAAAATCAGTTCGGGCATATGCTGCCGCGCCAGATCAAGAACGGCTCTTATATCGGATGTTGCAATAACCTCGATGCCCTGGCGGCGCAGCCTGTTGCCGAAAGCGCGATCGTCATCGCTGGCGATCAGCACCGTCATGTGAAAGCGATGCAGAAAGCCGTAAATTTTCTCGGCGAATTCCTGCGGATTGAAGGGCTTGGTGATAAAATCCGCGGCACCTGCGGCTGCCGCGCGCTGCAAATGGCCGGGCTTGCTGTCGGCGGTCAGCATCATCACCGGAACGGCGGCCGTACTTGCATCAGCCTGCAAATGCTCCATGACATGCAGCCCTTCCGTCCCCGGCATATGATGATCCATCAGGATCAGATCAGGCTTTTCACGCCGCGCGACTTCCAACGCTTCCTCGCCGTTATAGGCGGTCAGCACGCGGGCATCACCTTCAAACAGCGCCTGCACAAGATCATGGATGGCCGGGTCGTCATCAACCGTCAGCAGTACAGGCGGCGCATCCGCCGATTCCATCACCACATCGCGGAACGCCAGGGAAACCGAGGCTTTCCGGCGTGCCGTTTCCTCTTCCAGCGCCAGCGCATGGTCGCAGGCTTTCAAAAGATGCTGCGCCAGGGTGGCATCCTTTTTCAGGCTGACATTTTCCAACTCATTCAAGGCGCGGCTCAGCAGGGCTGCGGATTCTGAAACGCCGTCATAGCCATAGATCGCACCGGAGCCCGCCAGACTCTGCACGCGCAAGCGTATTTCCTCAAATTCCTTGCCGGAAACCTCGCCGCTGCGGCAATGCTCGATAAAGCTTCTCAATTCGCGGATGCGGCGGCGCAGGGTCTGAATGTAATTGCAACGCGGGCCAGCCAGAACATCGGCGGGGGACTCATGTGATTTTTTTCTCATGAACAATTCCTGAAAGGCTGTCGCTAAAAAACCGGACTGATTCTTTTTCTGATCTCACTCTAACGCTTTTATGGTTTCGAGATGGTTGAAAAAAATAAATTTCATTTCATCGTATGCCGGAAGCTGTGAAAAAACAGCGCGCTGAATATGCACGTATGGAAAAACCTGAACTTTAAGAATGTTTTTATTGTATGAGGGAAAAATCCTGCTCACATGAAGCGAGCCAAGGATTTTCGATGACGCCTGCATCCTCACTTCCTCCCGCTCTTGTCGAAAAATATTTGACGCAGGTCGCATCACGACGCGATGCGCTGGCAGAATTTGTCGCGCATTGCGCGCAGGGCACGCCGACGGCAGGCGAGCTGGGTGCCATCCGCATCCATGCGCACAGCCTGAAGGGCTCGGGCCGAACCTACGGCTATCCGGTCATCAGCGCCGCGGGCAGCGCGCTGGAAGAAGCCATCGATAATGCCGCCGGCTCCTCAACACTCGCGCCGCTGGCCCGCAATCTTCTGCAAGCCTGCGAAGATGTTCTGGGAACGCGCGCGGCCGCCCCACAAAGCTCTGCGCCAACTGAATCCGACGCCATTCCAGCAGAACGCCCGCGCCGACCCATTGTGGCCGTAGTAGATGACGACCCCGCCATCATGGGCCTGCTGGAGGAATTGCTGAAATCCGACGCCGATATTTTCACGGCCTCCAATGCCAAGGATGCGCTCACCGTCATTGATCAGAAACATCCCGACCTGATCATCCTCGACGATAAAATGCCCGGCATGACGGGCATGCAGTTGCTGGAACATCTGGAATCCTCGGGCACGCAGCTACCCGCACAGATCATCATGCTGACCGCCAGCAATACCATCCCCGACATCATTCGCGGCATGAGCGCGGGCGCGGTCGACTACATCACCAAGCCCTTCGACCCCGACAAACTCGCCCGGCGCGTCCGCAATCTGCTGCGCTGCCTGCAAATGACCGTTCTGGTCGCCGATGACGATGATGCCGTGCGCGGCCTGCTTAAACACAAATTCCGCATGCTCGGCTTCCGCATGATTCAGGCGGAGGATGGCGAACAGGCGCTCAAGCTCGCACGCGAAACCAGGCCCCAACTCGCTATCGTCGACCGCATGATGCCCGGCATCGACGGGCTGACCGTCCTGCAAACCATGCGCAACGAAGATGGCCTGCGCGACATCCCCATCATCCTTCTGACCGCCAAGCGCCAGAACCGTGATGTCGTGGAAGGTTTCGATCTCGGCGCGACGGATTACATCGTCAAGCCTTTCATGCCGGATGAAGTTGTAGCGCGCGCGATGCGTCTGTTGGGTATTCAGGAAACAGGTCGTCCGTGAAGCACTATGGTCTAGCTCTTTTTATTCTATGCCTCTGCATTACCCCGGCCCAAGCCGATCAAGGTCTTTCGGTGGGCCAGCTGCTGTCTGAAAGCAAAACCCGCGCCGAAAACCGCGAATTTGACGAAGCGCTCCGTCTTTTGAACGACGCCGCCGCGCTCGAACCGGAAAATGTTGAAGTCAAGCTCGCCGTCGCGCGCGTCCATAGCTGGCAGGGCCGCTACGATCTGGCTGACAAAGATTTGCGCCCTTTCATCGACGCCACGCCCATGAATGCCGATGCCGAATTGCTGGCCGCAAATCTGGATTACTACCGTGAACGGCTGGATGAAGCCGCAGCCAGACTCCAACGCACCCTCGCCGCGCATCCCGATTACACCGAAGTCGCCGAAACGCTCGAGCTTGTGCAAAAAGCCAAAAAGACCGCCGAAGGCTTCCTCTGGCAGATCGATATCGGCTATGAGCGCAGCTCTTTCGCCCGCCAGCCGCAGCCCGACTGGAGCAATGATTTCGTGCAGCTGACGCGCTTTTTCGACAAGGGCGCAACAGCGATCTATGGGCGCTGGGAATATTACGACCAGTTCCTGACAACCGATATGTCCTACGAAATCGGTGTCGCCCACCGCTTCGCTCCCTATCTCAGCAGTTATTTTTATGCGGGCCGTACGGGAAGCCCCAGCTTCCGCCCCTTCTGGCGCGTGGGCGGCGGCGGCGCGGTGCGTGTAAAGGAACCTGAAGATTCCTTCCCCTCTCTTTGGTTGACGCTGGATTTGAAAGAGGACGAATACAAGCAAACCTCCGTCGCCACAGGCAATCCGGGCGTTCGGATGGAACTCGGCAACTGGGCGGTCAACGGCAATATGGTGATGGTACGCGAATGGGGCCACGCGGCGGTGTTTGGCTGGAGCACGCGGCTCGACGGGCTCGTCACTGATGGGCTGCGCTTTTATGTTGGCTATGCCAACGCGCCGGACACCGAAAACGCCATAACCGTCACCACCGCCAGCATCTTCAGCGGCTTCGCCTATGACGTCACCGAAGCCTGCACCCTGCGTTTCGGCTACACCCGCGAAGACCGTGAAAACTCCTATATCCGCCATGTTTTTAACCTCGGACTCTCTTTCCGGTTTTGAAACCGTGCTCTTGCGCAATCTCTGGCATGCTTCGCTCGTGCTGGCACTGATGGCGCTTGGCGTCGCCATATTGTTGTTTCTTCGACGGATTTATGAAAATCACCGGAACGCCAAACGCAAAAACCGTCGCGGCGAATTGGAACGCGTTTTCTGGGGTGCCATGGCGGCGGCACAGCCGCTTCTGCCTTCCACCCTGCCGCGCCTGAACCGCGACGATGCGATGCTGGTCTGTGATCTTGCGCTCGACATTCTCCGTCCCCTGCGCGGTGAGGAAGCCAACCGCGTCATCCGTCTTCTACAAAGCTGGCCCTTGCGCAGCTATGCGCGGCAGACGCTGGCACAGGGACGACGCGGCCAGAAAATCCGCATGCTGTCCCTGCTCGCCCATTTCGATGACGGTGAAAGCCTCCATCTTCTGCAACAGCATATCAGCGACAGGGATTTCTATGTTCAACTCGCGGCGCTGCGTTCGCTGGCGGGAAGGAATGCCGTAGAGGCAATGCCCGCCATTCTGGAAGAACTCTCTCGCGCCAAACGGCAGAACAGCGCCATGCTGGCCGATGTTCTGGGGCGCTTCGGTGAACCCGCGCTTCCCATGCTGACGGCGCTGGCTGCAAGTCAGGCGCAGATGGAAGTCCGGCTCGCGGCTATCACGGCTATGACCTCTATCGGTTCGCTGGACGCCGTTCCGGGTCTGGTCGAACTCGCGTCCGACTCCCTGCCTGATATTCGCGCACAGGCCATCCGCGCCCTCGCGGGCTTTGGCGATATCCGCGCCGAACCCGTGGTTCTGCAGGCCCTTAATGACTCTGAAGATTATGTCCGCACGCAGGCGGCGGGTGCTGCCGGGCGGCTGCAAATCTACGCGGCTGCACCGATGCTGGCAGTTTTGCTGTCCGATCCCGTCTGGTGGGTGCGTTACCGCTCGGCCGAAGCGCTGTACCGCATGGGCGTGATCGGCCAGGCGCTTTTGCGTGCGCACAGCACGGAACATGACCGTGCCGGAGAAACAGCTGCGCAGATGCTCGCCGAAAAGGAGGCCGCATGAATCTCGACCTTCAGCCGCTGCATGATTTTATGTTCAACAACGAACCCCTGTTCATTTTCATTGCCTGGTGGATTCTGGGCATGGGCATTATTCAAAATCTTGTTTATCTGGTGCAGATACCTGCCGCGTGGATGGAACTGCGTACCTATTCCCAGTCGGAGGACAGCGAATCCTCCTGGCAGATGCTGATTTCCGATACGACCCTGCCCGTGTCGCTTCTGGTGCCCGCCTACAATGAAGAAGCAGGCATCGTGCAGAATGTCCATGCGCTGCTGGGCCTTGAATATCCCGAAGTGGAAGTGATCGTCATCAATGACGGCTCCAAAGATAAAACGCTCGAGCGCCTGATCGAAACTTTTTCACTCAAGCCCGTCACGCGTGTGCATGAACCTGCCATTCCGCATCAGCCCATCCATCGGGTTTATGGATCGCCGCTTTATCCGCATCTTTTTGTGATCGACAAGGACAATGGCGGCAAGGCCGACGCCATCAATGCAGGCATCAATTTTGCGCGCAGCCCTTTGTTCTGCGTCATCGACGGCGACAGCCTGCTGGAATCCGCCGCCCTGCTTCGCGCTGTGCGGCCTTTCATGGAAGATCCGCAGCGCATGGTGGCGGTCGGCGGCACGGTGCGCGTTGCCAATGGCTGCATCATACGCAACGGCCGCGTGCAAAAAGTCGCTCTGGCGCGCCATTTCCTGCCGCTGACGCAGACGCTGGAATATATCCGCGCCTTTCTCATCGCGCGGCTGGCGCTCAGCCGCGTGGGCGTGCTGACCATCATTTCTGGCGCGTTCGGCATCTTCAAGCGCAGCGTGGCGCTGGAAATTGGCGGGCTTTCGACCGATACCGTCGGCGAGGATTTTGAGCTGGTCATTAAAATGCACCGCTATCTCCGCGCACAAAAGCGGGATTACACCATGCGCTATGTGCCAGAGCCCGTCTGCTGGACCGAAGCGCCCGAAAGCTGGCGTATGATCGGGCGGCAGCGTTCCCGCTGGGGCCGTGGCGCGATTGAAGTCTTCTTCAAATATCGCGGCATGCTGCTGAACCCGAAATATGGCCGCATCGGCATGGCCGGATTCCTCTATATGCTCATCGTCGATGTGCTGGGCCCGGCCACCGAGGTTCTGGGCTACATCCTCGTGCCGCTTTTTTATCTGGCCGGGTTGCTCAGCGTTGATTTCATGCTAGCCTATATGGCTCTGACCTTCACCTTTGGCATGTTCATCAGCACCATGTCGCTGATTTTAGAGGAAATGGAACTGCACCGCGTGCCGCGCGCCCGCGATCTGCTGACCCTCACCGCCGTCGCCGTGGTGGAAAATCTCGGTTATCGCCAGATCAACAATATCTGGCGCATCGCCGGGTGGTGGCAGTTCCTGAACGGCAAGAAAAGCTGGGGCGAAATGCAGCGCAAGGGGCTGGCGCGCGCCTAAGCCCCGCTATGGCGCGATTGCCAGAGCGACTGCACCGCTTCCGGCAAGGTCATGGGGTCAAACGGCTTCGGAATAATGCCGTGAACGCCCATATCCAGGTAATTCAGCACTTCCATAGGCTGCACCCGCGCGGTCATGAAAACGATGGGCACATGTGTCAGTTCCGGCATCTCGCGCAGAGCCTTGAAGACTTCGACGCCATCCATGCCCGGCATCATCACATCCAGCAAGATCATATCTGGATTTAAAGAGGGCGCGCGCGTCAAAGCTTCCTGCCCGCCGCAGCAGGTTTCCATTTTAAAATTTCCAAGCTGCTCCAGCGCGAATTTTGCGATTTCAAGAATATCCATTTCATCATCGATATAGAGGATATTCTGCAAAGCGGCGGCGGGCGGCCTCCATGCGCAGCTTGTGGGTGTGACTGGCGTCGTCAGCATAAGCCCCTCTCCGTCTCCGCAGAATGGCAAGACATGGTTTTTATTTCATGAATTTGCACATACCATCGGATGGCAGACAATCTGACACGCTATGCATGAAAACGTATGTAGGCATTAAGAGAATCGCAAAATAAAATTCATAAACTTCATTGCATGCGCGATACTCGAATCGTGCGCATGCCCAAGAAAATTTCACGCCGGAAAAAATAGAGCGACGAAAGTGGACAAAAGCGCCAAGGACGAATTTATTTCAACCGTCAGCCACGAGCTGCGCACGCCGTTGACCTCCATACGCGGCGCACTGGCTCTGGTCGTCAGCGGCGCGGCGGGAACACTCCCCGATAAAGTCCAGCAATTGCTGGTGGTTGCCCACCGCAACAGCGAACGGCTTGTCCATATCGTCAACGACATCCTCGATGCCGAAAAAGTTGAGGCGGGCAAGATGCGCGTCACCTTGCAAAGCGTGCCTGTTCTGGCCTTTCTGGAACAGGCGCTTGTTTACAACGAGCCCTACGCGAAAAAATTCGGCACGCGCTTCACGCTGCAGGAAGCCCCGGCAAATACCAGCATCACGGCTGATCCCGACCGCCTGATGCAGGTGATGAGCAATCTTCTGTCGAATGCCGCGAAGTTTTCCCCGGCAGGCGCAGAAACCCTCATCCGCGCGCACGAAAGGGGCGGCCGCATCGTTATTGAAGTGCAGGATTCCGGCCCCGGCATCCCCGAAGATTTCATGCCGCATGTCTTTGAAAAATTCGCCCAGGCCCGCAACAGCAGCGCGCCGAAACATGAAGGCACAGGTCTCGGTTTGAATCTCTCCCGCCAGCTGGTCGAACTGATGCAAGGCGAAATCAGCTTCACGACCCAGCCCGGGCGCGGCACCACTTTCTCCATCTTCCTTCCCATCTGCGAGGAAGATGCTCAGCCCAACACCGAATCCCGGCCGGAGGTCGCGTAATGGAAGGCATGGTCCCGCAAGCGCCCGGTGCTTTCCGGCGGTCTTCATCGCGCGCCGCCCAGTTTCTTGTTGATCACGCAACACCTGTTGCGGTTATTGCCGTCACACTTCTGACTTTTCTGATGATCTCGGTTTTCTACCGCCAGGAAAATCTCGGCGCAGCATCCAAGCAATGGCTTATCCATACCTACGAAGTCAAAAATCAGATTCAATCCCTCAGCAGCGAACTGAAAAGCATTTTCATCAGCCAGCGTGGTTACGTCATCACCGGGACTTACGACTCTACATCTTCTGTCACAGGTAATGCCCGGATTCAGTGGCGCGAATTTGAAGAACAGCTTCAAAAACTTAAAAGGCTGACGCCGGACAACATTGCCCAGCAGAAAAGCGTCGACGCCGCCATCAGTGGCACCAAACAGCTCTCGGTTTATATGGAATCCCTTGTGAAACTCCGGGAAGCCGAAGGCGCACAAAGTCTGCAGAAAATGAATCTCGATCGCGGGCAGGAGCTTTTGCAAAATGTCCATGCCGCCCTGGAGGCTATGTTCACTGAGGAAAACCGCCTTCTGGGCGTCCGCTCCAAGGCCGAACAGGCCAGCACAACACAAACCCGCATCGTCACTTTCGGCAGCATCGCGCTGTTTTATATGACCGTCGTTCTGGCCATATGGCTCTGCCAGAAAGCGGAAAAGCTTTCGCGGGGACGCGTGGCACAACACGCCGCCTATCTCAAACAGATCATGAATACGATTATCGACGGGTTGATCGTCATCGATGACCGCGGCACGGTGCAAAGCCTGAACACCGCCGCCGAGAAAATGTTCGGCTATACGCCCGAGGAAGTCATCGGCAAGAATGTGAAAATGCTGATGCCCGAGCCTTATCAGGGCGAGCATGACAGCTATCTGCACAACTATAAGGAAACAGGAAAAACCAAGGTCATCGGCATCGGCCGTGAGGTTACCGGAAAACGCAAGGACGGCTCCACCTTCCCCATGGAACTGGGCGTCAGCGAAACGCGGTTGAACGACAAACGCCTGTTCGCCGGAACCATCCGCGACATCACCATCCGCAAGGATTTGGAGCGCGACCGCGAAAAATTCATCTCCGCGCTCAAGCAAAGCAATCAGGAGCTGGATGATTTCGCCTACATCGCAAGCCACGATCTGAAGGAACCGCTGCGCGGCATCACCAACAATGCGATGTTCTTGAAAGAAGATTTCGGCGACAAGCTCGATGAAAGCACGAAAAAACGCATCGAACGCATGGGCTATCTGTGCCAGCGGATGGAACGGCTGGTCGATGACCTTCTCTATTTCTCACGACTGGGACGGCAGGACCTGGCGGTACAGCCCACCAATCTCAATGAAGTCGTCAAGGATATCACCTCGATGATGGAAACGACGCTAACGGAAACCAACACCGTCGTCATTATGCCCGAACCGCTCCCCACCATCGTCTGTGACCTGCCGCGCATCACGGAAGTTTTCCGCAACCTCATCACCAACGCGGTCAAATACAATAAAAGCAAGGACAGGCGCATCGAAATCGGCTGCACCAACGCCGCCAATTCCAACGACCCGAAATCTGTTCCAGGCCGGGCCTTTTATGTGCGCGATAACGGCATCGGCATCCCCCAGCAATTCCATCGCGACATTTTCCGCATCTTTAAGCGGCTGAACGAGGAAGATGACAGCGTTAAGGGAACGGGGGTCGGCCTGACTTTCGTGCAGAAAATTGTCGAGCGGCATGGCGGCCGCATCTGGCTCGATTCCAAGGAAGGCAGCGGCACAACTTTCTACTTCACTCTCAACACCGGAACGGAGGCACGATCATGAGCAGTCTCACCAATATTCTTCTCGTCGAAGACAACGAAGATGATTACGAAGCCGCAGTACGCAGCCTGAAGAAGAACCATTTCGCCAATCCGGTGCAATGGTGCCGCAACGGCCAGGACGGGCTGGATTACCTGCAACGCGCAGGCAAATACGCCAACAACAACACGCCCCTGCCCGGCCTTATCCTGCTCGATCTCAACATGCCCGGCATCGATGGCCGCCAGATGCTGCAAAAACTGAAGGAAGACCAGGCTCTGCGCGCCATCCCCGTGGTTGTCCTGACGACCTCGTCGGATTCCCGCGACATCGAGCAATGCTACCAGCTCGGCGCCAATACCTACATCCAGAAGCCTGTCAGCTTTGAAGGGCTGGTGGAAGCCATCCGCACCATGAAGGAATACTGGTTCGGCATCGCCCTGCTGCCCGGACAAAAAGATAAATAATGGAGCCAGCCTTGCAGCGCTCGATCCTCATCATCGATGACAGTCCGGAAGATCTGGACAAGTACCAGCGCGCGCTGGAGAAAATCGGCGATGCTTCCTACGCAGTAGCGTCAGCCCGGGACGGCAATGCCGGGCTGGCGCAGATCGAAAGCGTCAAGCCCGACTGCGTGCTGCTGGATTATTCGCTTCCGGGCAATGACGGCGTCGCCATTCTCCAGCGCATCCGCGTGCGCTACCCCTACATGCCTGTGGTGGTGCTGACGGGCCAGGGGAATGAATCCATCGCCGTCCGGGTGATGAAGGCGGGCGGGCAGGATTACATCTGCAAATCCGATATCACGCCGGATTCCCTGCACCGCATCATCGGCAACGCCATTTTGCAGTGCCAGGAACGCCAGGCCAATAAAAGCGGCAAGCCGACGGCCTCCACCGTTCTGGTCATCGACGACAATCCCGATGACCGCGAATCCTTCATGCGCATGCTGAAGAAAGTGGAAGGCATCACTTATCGCTATGCTGAAGCCGCCGACGGGCTGAAGGGCGTGGAAATGATCCGCACGCTCAATCCCGATTGCGTGCTGCTGGATTATTCGCTGCCCGGCTATAACGGGTTGGAAATCCTCAAGCGGCTGCGCGCCAGCTATGCCTTTGTTCCCGTCATCATGCTGACGGGCCAAGGTAACGAAACCATCGCCGTGCAGGCGATGAAAGAAGGCGCGCAGGATTATCTGGTCAAGGCCGTCATGACGCCGGAATTGCTTCACCGCACCATCACCTCGGCCATCGAGCATGTGTCGATGGAAAGCGCGCTCAAGGAACATCAGGATGAAATCCAGCGCCAGGCGGAGGAATTGAAATACATCAATGAGGAATTGGAGACTTTCACCTATATCGCTTCGCATGATATGCGCTCGCCGCTGGTCAGCCTGAAAGGCTTTTCCAACGAACTGAGTCGGGCCGTAGGCGTTGTTTTGCTGCATCTGGAGCGCCAGCTGCCCAATCTGCCGGAAGCCGACCGCGAAATGGTGCGCGAGGAGCTTTCACAGCATATGCCCAAGGCGCTGCGTTACATCGTCATGGCCACGGAGCGCATGGAGCGCCTGACCGGATCAATCCTGAAATTGTCGCGATTGGGGCGTGGCGAAATCCTGCTCGAACCCATCCAGACACGCAGCCTGGTGGAAAATTGCCTGACCTCCATGGCGCATCAGATTGAAAAAAGCGGCACGAAAATCGAAATCGAAACTTTGCCGGACATCGTCGCCGACCGCGCTTTTGTGGAGCAGGTATTCGGCAACATCCTCGACAACGCGCTGAAATATCTCGACCCCTCACGGCCCGGCGCTATCCACATCAAGGGCGAACAGAATGGCAATCAAGCCGCCTTTTCCGTCACCGATAACGGGCGCGGCATTGCCAAGGACGATATGCACAAAGTGTTCGAGATTTTCCGCCGCGCCGGAAATGTCGAAAGCATTCCCGGCGAAGGCATGGGCATGCCTTATGTCCGCACCATCGTCCGGCGGCATCAGGGCAATATCTGGCTGGAATCCGCGCCCGGTGAAGGTACCACCGTTCATTTCACCCTTTTTAATCCGGCAGCATAAGGAGAGGCCATGGAAAACTATAAGGAAGTGAAAATTCTTTTGGTTGAGGACGAAGAAGCCCATGCGGAACTGATACGCATGAATCTGGGTCGCAGCGGGCTCAGCAACCATATCGCGCATTTCGCCAACGGCCTCCAATTCGTGGATTTCCTGTTCAACGAGGAATCCGAATCCAAGCATCAGGAAGCGAAATACCTCGTCATTCTCGACATCAACATGCCGGGGCTGGATGGCCGCCAGGTTCTGGAACGCATCAAAAACGACAAGCGCACGCGCAATATTCCCGTCATCATGCTGACCACCACAGAAGACGAAAAGGAAATCCAGCGCTGCTACGCGCTCGGCTGCAATCTGTATCTGACCAAGCCGATGGATTACGAAGCCTTCTGCAACGCCGTGCATGAACTGGGTCTTTTCATCCAGACCGCAAAATTCCCGCGCCCGATCTTGCTGTCGG
>JANRKK010000044.1:0-46592 GCA_033763555.1 Alphaproteobacteria bacterium
TCCAACGTCTAGCATGCATCGTTTACGGCGTGGACTACCAGGGTATCTAATCCTGTTTGATCCCCACGCTTTCGCGCCTCAGCGTCAATGTCGGTCCAGTTGGCCGCCTTCGCCACGGGTGTTCTTCCCAATCTCTACGAATTTCACCTCTACACTGGGAATTCCACCAACCTCTACCGAATTCAAGCAAGGCAGTCTTGAGTGCAGTTCCAGGGTTGAGCCCTGGGCTTTCACACCCAACTTGCCAAGCCGCCTACGCGCCCTTTACGCCCAGTAATTCCGAACAACGCTAGCTCCCTTCGTATTACCGCGGCTGCTGGCACGAAGTTAGCCGGAGCTTATTCTACGGGTACCGTCATCATCGTCCCCGTCAAAAGAACTTTACAACCCGAAGGCCTTCATCATTCACGCGGCATGGCTGGATCAGGGTTGCCCCCATTGTCCAATATTCCCCACTGCTGCCTCCCGTAGGAGTCTGGGCCGTGTCTCAGTCCCAGTGAGGCTGATCATCCTCTCAGACCAGCTATGGATCGTTGCCTTGGTGAGCCGTTACCTCACCAACTAGCTAATCCAACGCGGGCCCATCTTTCGGCGATAAATCTTTCCCCCGAAGGGCTTATCCGGTATTAGCACCAGTTTCCCGGTGTTATCCCAAACCAAAAGGAAGGTTCCCACGCGTTACTCTCCCGTGCGCCACTAATGTATTGCTACATCCGTTCGACTTGCATGTGTTAGGCCTGCCGCCAGCGTTCGTTCTGAGCCATGATCAAACTCTCAAGTTTGATATTAGCTTGTTAAACCGACATCCGAAAATGCGATTTAAAAACCATACATGGCTTTGCGTACTCATCTTAAATTGAGGGTTCTTCTACTCAACGTTCTCCGGTTTGACCCGGAGTTATGCGTATAGAACTTACTGTCTTTAGGATGCGTAACAGCAAAACCGAAATGCTCTTCGGAACCATGCGGTCCCAAGAAAGCTTTGTGATATCACCGACCAAGATTGCGCTGTCCGAAGACAGGCAGCCTCCATCGCGGATCGCCGTCTGCGCATCCCTTCTCATCAAATTTACGATGTCCAAGAACTAAAGTTGTTTTTGAGGCAACTTCACTATCTCCATGAAAAAACGACAGAAACCCAACACCGTGACTGGATCTCTACCAATCCTAGTGCCTGGACTGTCGTTAGAGTCAAAAAGATAGTTACGGCGACCTGGCTTTGACCGCCGATGTCCGAAATTTATAGATTCTCCAGAGGGTTGTCCAGAGGAAAATTTCGGTTTCCTGTGGATAAAAAAGCTTGACGGATAATGTCTTAAACTAACAGATGAACCTACCCAAATATGACGCAGAACCTAGAGAAAATACAGCCCCATCATGTCCGTTAACCATCCCCCTGTGATTTATATCGACGGTGAGGCCGGAACCACCGGGCTGGAGATCCGCCGGAGGCTACATGGCCGGGCGATTATCAAGCTGGTCAGTATAGAGCCTGAACGGCGTAAGGACATCAATGAGCGCAAAAGGCTGCTGAATGAATGCGATTTGGCGATTTTATGCCTGCCCGATGATGCCGCCCGCGAGGCTGTGAGTCTGATCACCAATCCCAAGGTCAAAGTCATCGATGCCAGCACAGCGCACCGGGTGGCTGAAGGCTGGACCTATGGTTTTCCTGAATTGACGCCGGAACAGGAAGATCAAATCCGAAATGCCAAGCGCGTGAGTAATCCGGGCTGTTATCCGACCGGGGCATTGGCGCTTATTCGTCCCTTGATTGATGCTGAAATTCTTCCGCCCGATCACGGCATTACAATCAATGCCGTTTCAGGTTATTCCGGCGGCGGAAAAGATTTGATCAATCTTTGTGAAAGCCCGTTGACCAAAGGAAAAGGCCGTGCGGCGCCTTCCTGCCTTTATGGGTTGGAGCAGACGCATAAACATCTTCCCGAGATGCGCGTTCATGGGCGTTTGGAAGAAGATCCAATTTTTCTGCCGTCCTACAGCAGTGCTTTTTACCGTGGCATGTTGGTGCATGTGGCGCTACGCCTGAAGGGGCTCAAGCGGCGCACGGGTAATGAAGTCAACGGAAAAACCATTCATGAAGTCCTGATCAACCGCTATGCCGGGAAAAAATATGTCAAGGTTGAGCCGTTGCAGACCGAGTTGGGGCCGGGCTATGTGCTGACACCGCTGGAGCAGAATGAAACCAACAATCTGCAATTGCGTGTCTTTTGGAATCACAAAAAGGAAACGGTCATTCTGACAGCCTGCCTCGACAATTTGGGCAAGGGCGCTTCCGGCGCAGCTGTGCAGAATATGGAGATTATGCTGGGGTTGGATGGGTAGCTGTTAAAGAATCTTTTTCTTCAGCCAGTTTCCAAAAGTTGCCAATCGTCCGCCTGAATATGAACCGGGATGGATGGGGGCTGGTTCTTTTTCACACCAAGGCGGTTCTTCGTAAGGTTTGATTTCGGCTTCACGAATGGCAGGGGGCACCACTTTATAGTGCGTCCATTGAGGGCTTGTATAGCTGTCGCCAGACCAATGCATATCAACTTTTGAGAATTTTTCTCCGAGGAGCAATCCGCCTGCGGCTGATGGAACATGGATAAAGAAAGTTATGTTTTCTGTTTTAAGATGCGGAAGAAGAGTTGTTCGGATTACTGTCGCATTACGTTCAATGGCATTGGTTGGTGTCATGGATATGCTGTCCGGAATGTGGTGAAAGCATACGAATGCTTGGCGCTGTGTTTGCTCGATTGTTACACGGGCATCGTAAAACCTGCCCAGTGTCTCATATGATAGATAAAAAGTAACTCTTGTGGCATTGAGGGGTAACTTGCTTTGAAAAGCTTGGACTCCTTCTGGCTGACCGACAGGAAGTCTGCGATAATCTTGTCCTTCTATCATTTCATATCCGTTTGCTATCCACTCCCTAATTTGAGGAACGGTCGCATCGTTCGGAAGATCGGGAAGAATAAGCACTTTTCTGCATCGATCAGCTTTTTCTTTCAACTTTTCTAGGGACCAGGCTTTGTAGTCTGCCGCTGTACGAAACTGCGCATGGAAGGCGTCCAATAGCTGATGATTTAAATCATCAGCTAGCTGCTGTGCGGATGCATGACGAGAATCTGCAAGAGACATGCCCTCCATCTCTTTACGCGTACGCTGTAATTCTTGATCAATTGTTTCCCAGCGGGCTCCCCAGTTGGGATCATAAGTCTCAAGGGTTGGAGGGCCTGAATATGCGGTAATTTCGTTTGCCATTATCAATCCTTAGGAATTTATGCATATCACACAGTAAAATATCATGTGATTAAGCAACTAAAAAGCAATTTTGACGTGGTCTAGCCTTGTCGCACTGCGCTATAATCCCCGCTTGTTTTACAGGGGGTTAGCCATTATATCCTGTGGCAGTCCTTTTTCTCTGTCCCCGCGTTGTTTCGATGGCATCTGCTGCTGAATCCCTCGCCGCCAATATGAATTTCTCCGCCTTCGGCAAGGCGACCGAATTGAAGAACCGCATCTGGTTCACGCTTCTGGCTCTCATCGTTTACCGCATTGGCACCTACATACCCGTGCCGGGCATTGATCCCGTCATGCTGGCGGAATCCTTCAAGCAGCACGGCGGCGGCATTATGGACATGTTCAACATGTTCTCGGGTGGTGCGCTAGGGCGTATGACGATCTTTGCCCTCGGCGTCATGCCTTACATTACAGCGTCGATTATTGTGCAGCTTCTGTCGGCTATTCTTCCCGCTTTTGAAGCGATGAAAAAGGAAGGCGAAGCCGGGCGCATGCGGCTGAATCAATATTCGCGTTATATGACGGTTTTCTTTGCGCTGTTGCAATCGGTGGGTATCGCGGTGTGGCTGGAGAATATGAGTGGGCCGACAGGTTCCGTGGTGATGATCTCCAGCATGTTTTTCCGCATCAGCACGATGATTACGCTGACAGGCGGCACAGTTTTCCTGATGTGGCTGGGCGAACAAATGACTTCGCGCGGCATCGGCAATGGCACGTCGCTGATCATCTATGCGGGTATTGTCGCCAATCTTCTGCCTTCGATGGGGCAGACTTTGGAAAAGGCGCGCGTTGGCGCTTTGTCGACCTTTGCCATTCTGGCGATTATCATTCTCGTGCTGGTTGTTCTTGCGGTTTGCGTTTTCTGCGAACGCGCGCAACGCCGCATTCTGGTGCAATATCCCAAGCGTCAGGTCGGCAATAAAGTCTATAGCGGCGAGGCTTCGCATATGCCACTGAAGATCAACACTTCAGGCGTTATCCCGCCGATTTTCGCCAGTTCGCTGCTGCTGTTTCCTCTGACGCTCGCCAGCTTCACGAATGTCCAGCAAAAGGGCGGATGGCTGGCGGATGTCGTTGCCGCGCTTAGCCATGGTAAGCCGCTGTTCATGATTTTGTACGCGGCCATGATTATTTTCTTTGCGTTCTTCTACACGGCGGTTGTGTTCAATCCGCAGGAAACGGCTGACAATCTGAAAAAATACGGCGGTTTTGTTCCCGGCATTCGGCCGGGCAAGGGCACGGCAGATTACTTCGATTATGTGCTGACGCGCCTTACCGTTCTCGGCGCCGCCTATCTTGTGGCAATCTGCCTGCTGCCTGAATTTGTTATGAATCAATGGGCGGTTTCGTTCAGCCTCGGCGGCACTTCGCTACTGATCGTCGTGAGCGTGACGATCGATACGATCGCCCGCGTCCAATCGCATTTGATCGCCCATCAGTATGAAGGCCTGATCAAAAAGGCCCGATTACGGAACAAGTAACAGGAACGCGCGGCTTATGAACATCATATTGCTGGGGCCTCCGGGAGCAGGAAAGGGAACGCAGGCGCGCCTGCTCGAAGAAACACGTGGGATGGTGCAGATCGCCACCGGCGATATTCTGCGCGCCTCCATCAAGCTGGGGGAGCCGCTGGGGTTGGAAGCCAAGAAAATTATGGCTGCCGGTCAGTTGGTGCCGGATGATCTCATGATCCGCTTGATTGAGCAGCGCATCGCTCAGTCTAGCGACGCCAAAGGTTTTATTCTTGACGGTTTCCCGCGCACTGTGGCGCAGGCTGAGGCGCTGGATGAAATGCTGGCCCGTCATCACCGGACGCTGGATGCCGTAATCGAGTTAAAGGTGGACGAAGCCGCTTTGATCGAGCGCGTGTCGGGCCGCTTCATCTGCACATCCTGCGCTACCGGTTATCACGCGAAGTTCAAGCCGACGAAAGAGCCCGGCAAATGCGATGTCTGCGGCGGTATGGATTTTATTCATCGCCCTGACGATAACGCCGAAACGCTTAAAACGCGCCTGAAAGCCTATCAGGAGCAGACCGCGCCGATCCTGCCCTATTACAAGAAGAAGGGTTTGTTGCGCACGGTTGACGGTATGGCGTCGATGAGCACTGTGCATGACGCGATTGAAGCCGCCCTTAAGGCCGCTGCGGCGTAGGTATCAATCGTCCAGAACCCGCATTTCGAAATCGCAATCATGCTGCAGGCTTGGCAGCCTTCGGCGCGCGACAGCAACCTGACTTAAATCCAGTTCGGTGACGATGATGTCCGGTTCCTCACCGGCTTCGGCGATGATTTCACCTGAAGGTGCCACGATCAGCGAATGACCATAGGTGAGGCGGCCGCCATCATGCTGGCCGCACTGGCCGGGCGCGACAATAAAACATCCGGTTTCAATGGCGCGGGCGCGCAGCAGCACGTGCCAGTGCATCCGTCCTGTTGTCGCAGCAAAAGCCGCCGGTACAGTGATGATTTGCGCTCCGGCCTTGGCCAGCGTGCGGTAGAGATGTGGAAAGCGCACGTCATAGCAAATCGTCAGGCCGATCTTGCCCCACGGTGTTGAGCTCAGCACCGCGCAGTTACCACCGCGATAATGTGCGGATTCGCGGTAGGTTTCATTGACGTCCAGATCGGCGTCAAACATGTGAATTTTGTCGTAATGCGCCGCAATTTTTCCATTAGGATTGAACAGATAGCTGCGGTTGGCGAGGCGATCATGATCGGTGGTCACGGCAATGCTGCCCGCCAGAATCCATGCGCCGGTTTCTTTCGCCATATTGGCAAAAAACGTAACAGCCGGATGTTCGCTTTCCGGTCGTACACGTGAATACAGTTTTTCTTTGCCCATCACCATCAGGCTGACATTTTCCGGCAGGGTGATGAATTCGGCGCCGCGTTCCCGCGCGGTGCGGATCATCGGCGCCAGTTTTTCAAGATTTGGTTCGATTTCAGGCCCGGCATTGGTTTGCAGGGCAGCGATGACAATACGAGATTTCATGACGCCAACAGGGGATCGAGCTTGCCCGCGACGTCGAGCGCATGCAGTTCATCAAAGCCGCCGATATGCCGGTCATTGATAAAAATTTGTGGGATAGTGGTGCGCCCGTTGGATTTTTTGAGCATTTCTTCAAGTTTTGCGGGATCAGCGCGGACATTGAATTCCTCAAACGCGGCGCCTTTTTTCTTCAACAGTGCCTTCGCACGCTCGCAATAAGGGCAACCAGGGCCGGAATACATGACAATATGGGGCATTCGGTGTTTGCGCTATTTGAGTTCCGGGCAGATATAACATCCGGCATAACGATATGGCGGAGACGAGGGAATGTTGACATAGCCCGGTTCATAATTTGATTCAGAAGAATCCAGTGAACAGGGAATGGGGTAGCATGGTCCGATAGATACGAGGAATTGATCAATTGTTATTTCTAACTGTTGCGCGGTGTGTGATGCTTTTAAGCAACTTTGTTCTGCTTTTCTTGCAGCTCTCAAAACATTCTCCATGCTTTCTGTTACCGCTTGGGCATCGCTCTCTGCAGCATGAGCAGAGGATGGTTTTAGCATGTTCATAAAGCGCGAGGATTCTCCATCGCTATATCCTGCGGCAATCTGTGTCACCAGAACGCCTGCTCCAACAAACGCATAAACAATATTTGACTTCATTATGATGCTTCCTTGATGTTGTTGAATTCCTTTATTTTGGTTCGTTTTGAACCACTCGATATTTTGTACATACATAACGTCCCGGAGAGATGCCTTTGACTGAATCCGGAACTGTTACAATAATTCCGTCGTTAGGCTTGGAAACCAAAACACTTGAAAGTGGTACGCAATTACCAGCGTCTATTGTGAATGCGAGTGGCGGAGGATTGAGAACGCTTTGGAAAGTGGCCGTACGTTTTGTTGTTGGGTTTTTCCCGAACACTGCCAGTGCGCCTGCGCATGTTACAAGCGTGGCAAGAATCCACATTATGTTTATGGGTGTTCTAGATGGAATAAACCCAACTTCAGATGACGGATTAGTTGCCATTTACTCTCCTTAATATCAGTAGAAATAAATGTTATGTCCGAATTTTTGACATAACAAGTGGCATTTTAAGTAAAACCCTTCACCCTCGCCAGCGTCAGAACATTTATCGCTTTCGCTCCGGCATCCAGTAAAACCCGACTACATTCATTGACGGTCGCGCCTGTGGTCAGAACATCATCAACCAGAAGCACGTTTTTATCGGCTAAAATTGGCTTGTAGCGTGCCGAAACGGCAAAGGCGCCTTTAACATTCTCCAGCCGTTCCTTGCGGCTCATATGGCCTTGGGTGGCTGTGGCCCGGCGTCGGCGCAGGGCGTCGGGCAGGAAAGGCGTGCCGCTGATCTCCGCCAGTTTATGCGCCAGCAGGGCGGCCTGGTTGTAGCGTCGCCGGAACAGCCGCCAGACATGCAGGGGCACCGGCATAATATAATCTGCTTCGGCGCACAGGCTTTCTCCCGCCCGATGCATCCATGAAGCCAGTGTCCGGGCCGGGTGCGTACGGTCGCTGTGTTTGAAGCTGAGGACAAGATCGCGGCTGCCATCATCATACAGCATGGCTGCGCGTGCAGATTTGAAATGAGGCGGCGCTGTCAGGCAGGGACTGCAAAGCATGTCGCCTTCGACAGGAACCTCGAACGGCGCGCCGCATCCACCGCACAGGGGCGGCGTGATGAAGTGAATCTGGCTCCAGCAGGCCGGGCATAAAGTACGGTCGGTACCGACAGGCCTGTCGCAGGACAGGCACAGTGGTGGCAGAAGCAGATCGAGAAAGCGTCCGGTGGCGTTTTTCCACCGCGAGGAAGTGGCGAGGGACATGGGTTGGGACTCCACGCGTCTTCGGGCATAGTAGCGGAATGAGTCCGGCGAACCAAATTCTTGTCTTTGACCGCGCCCTGGTGCGTCAGCGGCGCGATCGTGCGGCGGCAGAGTTTGCTGCGCATAACATTATCTTTGAGGAATCAGCATGGCATTTGCTGGAGCGCCTTTCAGGTATCAGACGGGATTTTGAGACCATTATCGATCTAGGAGCGCATGAGGGCGCCGTCGCGCGGCGATTAGTGGAAGACAAAAAGAGGTTTGTAGTCGCTGCAGATATTTCTGAAAAAATGCTGCGGAATATTACGTCTTCGGCTGTCGTTGCCGATGAGGAGTTTCTCCCCTTTGCCGCCAACAGTTGCGATCTCGTTGTCAGCAATCTGAGCCTGCATTGGGTGAATGATCTTCCGGGCACGCTTGTGCAAATTAAAAATATCCTGCGACCGGAAGGATTGTTTCTGGCGTCTGTTCTCGGTGGCCAGACTTTGCATGAATTGGGCAACTGCCTGATGGAAGCCGAAATGACCGTAACGGGCGGCGCGAGCCCGCGCCTGTCTCCGGTTCTTGATCTGCAAACCGCTAGTGCCTTGTTGCAGCATGCCGGATTTGCCTTACCCGTGACGGATCAGGAGGCCTTCACTTTAACTTACCCCCATATATTCGCTCTGATGCATGATCTGCGCGGTATGGGAGAAACCAACGCGCATATACAACGTCTGCGACGTCCGACGCGGCGCGCTGTTTTTCTTGAAGCGGCGCGGCTGTATCAGGAACGGTTTCCGGCGGAAGATGGTGGCGTATCCGCCACTTTTGAGGTTCTGTTTTTACACGGCTGGAAAGCGCCGTCCTAGGCCGCCATCGCGCGCGGCAGATGCTGTTGCGTCCAAAGATAATCCAGCGCTTCAACCAGCGTATCGATCATCGCATCGGTATGATAAGGCGAGGGCGTCAGACGCAGGCGCTCCTGTCCGACGGGAACGGTCGGGTAATTGATGGGCTGCACATAAATACTGGCATGCTCAAACAGCCAATCGGCAACGCCCTTGCAGCATTTTGCACCGCCGATCAGCAGCGGAACGATGTGCGTTTCCGACGGCATGCAGGGCAATCCGGTTTCCGCCAGTCTTTCACGCAGGATGCGCGCCTGTCTTTGTTGCCGTGCGCGCAAATCATGCGCATCACGAATAACATTAAGGCTGGCTAACGCACCTGCGGCGATAACGGGCGGCAGGCTGGTGGTAAAAATAAAACCCGGCGCATGACTGCGGATGGCATCGACCAGCGC
This sequence comes from Alphaproteobacteria bacterium, assembly GCA_033763555.1. GTDB lineage: Bacteria > Pseudomonadota > Alphaproteobacteria > UBA9219 > UBA9219 > JALYJG01. The sequence goes on from JANRKK010000044.1 coordinate 9,430, forward strand.
CTGCGACCCGGCGATGTAACCGCCCACGACGCCGAAAGCCTTGCCGAAAGTACCTTCGATAATATCGAAGCCATCCAGAATACCGTCGCGTTCGGCAATGCCCGCGCCGGAAGGGCCATAGAGTCCGACACCGTGAACTTCATCAAGATAGGTCAGCGCGCCGTATTTCTTTGCCAGCGCGGCGATTTCACGCAGCGGTCCGATAGTGCCGTCCATGGAATAGACGCTTTCGCAGGCGATCAACTTTGGCTTCTTAGGATCGGCTGCGGCAAGTTTCTGTTCCAGATCCTCAAGATCATTATGCGCAAAGATATATTTTTCTGGATGATATTTTGTAATGCCCGCGATCATTGAGGCGTGATTGCCTGCATCCGAAAAAACAATGCAGCCGGGCAGGAGGCGGATGAGTGTGCTGAGTGCTGCTTCGTTCGCCGTGTAGCCGGAGCCGAACAGCAAGGCGGATTCTTTCTGGTGCCAGGCGGCCAGTGCGCGTTCCAGCTGCGCATGGATGGAGGCTGTGCCGCTGATATTTCGCGTGCCACCGGAACCCGCGCCCCATTGGTCGAGCGCGTCTTTCATCGCCTGCAGAACGGCGGGATTCTGCCCCATGCCGAGATAATCGTTTGAGCACCAGACTGTGACTTTTTTCGTTCCTGTCGGCGCATGCATCAGGGCGTATGGAAATTCGCCGCACAACCGCTCCAGCACCGCAAAAGTCCGGTAACGGCCATCGGCTTTCAATTCGCCAATATTCGATGTGAAATGCGCAAGATAATTGTCGGGGGACCAGGACATGCCGGAGATACCGATATAGGAAACTTGGCCGATATGTCTCCCTTTGGGCTGAAATTGCAAGTCTTTCGGTTTTGATCTTGTGCATTTCTGTAACTTTATTTCCTTTTCCTCGTTTTTTAGGAAATTATTTGACGTCAACTGAAAGGCGAAGTTATGATCACAAACACCAATAAAACAGGCTCATTTACTGGTTGGCGTATAGGTTTCGGACTGAGTCTTGCTGCGCCGCAACAGGATATGAATTATCCTGATAATCAGGAAAGAGGCCGAAGAGAATTTACCGAATGAAGAGCGCGACTGCCAAAACGAATCCTATTAAGCCCAAGCCGTCCATTCCGGCAGCGGTTCAGCCTGTGCGTGACAATAAGCGTCCGCAAACTGCTCCTGCGACTTTAACGGGCGCGGAAATCGTCATTCAGGCTTTGATCGAACAGGGTGTTGATACGATTTTCGGTTATCCCGGCGGCGCAGTGCTGCCGATCTATGATGCGTTGTTCAAGCAAGACAAGCTGACGCATGTTCTGGTGCGGCATGAGCAGGGCGCCGTTCATGCGGCCGAAGGCTATGCACGCTCGACGGGAAAAGTCGGAGTCGTTCTGGTGACATCCGGGCCGGGCGCGACCAACGCCGTAACAGGTCTGACGGATGCTTTGATGGATTCCATTCCTGTTGTGTGCCTGACAGGACAGGTGCCGACGCATCTCATCGGCAATGATGCCTTTCAGGAAGCTGACACAACGGGCATCACGCGCCCTTGCACGAAACATAACTACCTTGTGAAGAACCCGAATGATCTCGCGCGTGTGATGCACGAAGCCTTCCATATCGCGCGGTCAGGTCGTCCCGGCCCTGTGGTGGTCGATATTCCCAAGGATGTCCAGTTTGCCGAAGGCAAATATGAGCACGCCACGCCGCACAGCTATGGCTATCAACCGACGACAAAGCCTGATCGTAGGCAGGTCGAGAAAGCGGTTGAACTTATTGCGCAAGCCGAACGCCCGATTTTTTATACGGGCGGGGGCGTTATCAATGCCGGGCCGCGCGCCAGCGAGTTGCTGGCCGAATTTATACGCATGACGGGCTATCCCTGTACCAGCACGTTGATGGGCCTCGGTAGCTTCCCGATGTCGGACGGGCAGTTCCTCGGCATGCTGGGTATGCACGGCACCTACGAAGCCAATCTGGCGATGCATGGCTCGGACGTCATGATCAATATCGGCGCGCGTTTCGATGATCGTGTGACGGGCAAACTCTCTGGCTTCGGGCCAACGGCGAAGAAAATCCATGTCGATATCGACCCCAGCTCGATCAACAAAAGCGTCTCCGTCGATGTGCCTGTTGTCGGCGATGCCGCGTTAGTTCTGGAGATGATGATCGAGATCTGGAAGTCGCGTGGCTACAAACCGAAAGCTGAACCTCTGGCGCGCTGGTGGAAGCAGATTGAAGAATGGCGCGCGAAAGATTGCCTGCGTTACAAGCAGACGGGCAAGGTCATCAAGCCGCAATATGCGCTGGAACGTCTGCGCGAACTGACAAAGACTCACGATGCCTATTTCACGACGGAAGTCGGCCAGCATCAGATGTGGGCGGCGCAATTCCTTAGTTTCGACAAGCCCAACCATTGGCTGACCTCCGGCGGTCTTGGTACGATGGGTTATGGGTTACCTGCCGCCATCGGCGTGCAGATGGCGCATCCGAAAGCGCTGGTCGTCGATGTGGCAGGCGAAGCCAGCATCCTCATGAATATTCAGGAAATGTCGACGGCTGTGCAGTACCGCTTGCCTGTGAAAGTTTTCATCCTCAACAATCAATGGATGGGCATGGTGCGCCAGTGGCAGGAAATGCTGCATGGCGGTCGCTATTCGCAAAGCTACACCGAAGCCCTACCGGATTTCGTCAAGCTCGCCGAAGCGTTTGGCGGTGTCGGCCTGCGCGCGCAGGAACCAGGCGATGTCGATTATGTCATTAAAGAAATGCTGAAAGTTACTGACCGCCCGACCATCATCGATGTCTGCGTCGATCCCAAGGAAAACTGCTTCCCGATGATCCCCAGCGGCAAATGTCACAATGAAATCCTGCTCGGCCCTGACGAAGCGCCCATCGGCGACGCTATTGAAGGTGATGGGATGGTTTTGGTATAGTGCCGTATGAATTGGTTAATTTTTAATCTTATATGAAAGGAAAAAAGATGACTGAATCTACTAAACCACAAGTTCTTGTCGTAAGTCGGACTCCTGATACTGCTGAGCTTATTCTGAAGGCTGGCAGGGGCAAGTGGGATGTCGTCAGCGCTGTTTCACCCGAGGAAGTTCGAAATCAATTAGCAGGAAATCAAAATATCAGAGTTGCCGTTGTTGATGGAGACCGTGTACGAGCCTTTGAGGTTTTTGATGCCATAAAAGAAGCTCGGTTTGTAATTGCCATTTCCATGCTTTCTACTGTGGAGGTTGAAAACGCAAACAAGCTTGTCAGAGCGCAAGGTATTGAGGTGCTTTATAAGCCATTTTCTACTAGCTCAGATGGTCCGTTGGTACAATATATTGAAAGTGCGATTAATGCGCCGAATACTCCGCGCCAAAAACCATCCCCAAATGGTTCCACATGCACCAGTGGGTAACGTCTTAAGTGGGGGATACGTCCTCCCGCCATTGTTTCGCCCTCCTGGCTCATAACGAGCCGGGAGTTCTGGCGCGTCTTCTCGGTTTGCTGGCGGGGCGCGGCTATAACGTCGAAAGCCTGACGGCGGATGAGATTGATCACGAAACCAACATGTCGCGCATTACGCTGGTCATCAGCGGCCCACCGATGGTGATTGATCAGGTCAAGGCACAGCTCGAGCGCGTTATTCCTGTGCGCTGCGTTGAAAATCTGAACAAGCAGGGCAGGCATCTCGAAATCTGCATGGCGCTGGTGAAAGTGGTCGGTGATGCTGCAGTCCATGCTGAAGCTTCGCGAATTGTCGGGGAATTTAATGGCCGCAAGCTCGATCAGACGGCCAGTGCCGTTATTTATGAATTTACGGCTGCCGCTGACCGCATCGACGCCGCTGTTGATAAGCTGCGAACGCTGAAAGCGACCATCGAAGTCGCCCGCGCCGGAAGTGTAGGCATGGCTTGTGGTGAGGCCGTACTTGGAAAACAGGTGACAGAGGCGGCTTAAGCTCTTATTTTAACGTCATTCCAGAAAATTTGTGAGGCCTTGGGCCGAACAAATTTGTCTGGAACCTAGTCAGGCTATCCGTACAAGCTTGCTGTCCGAGAGGGTGACTGGTTTCCAGACAAACTTTCTTTCGCTCACTTCATTCGCGAAGAGAAAGTTTTCTGGAATGACATTAAAGAAACGGGAGAAGAAAATAATGCAAGTCTATTACGATAAGGATGCTGATCTTGGTATTATTCGTGGCAAGAAGGTTGCGATTATCGGTTATGGCAGCCAGGGTCATGCGCATGCACAGAACCTGCGCGACAGTGGCGTGCGCGATATCGTCATTGGCCTGCGTCCTAACAGCCCCAGCGCTGATAAGGCGATGAAAGTCCAGTTCAAGGTTATAGAGCCATCACAAGCCTCTGCATGGGCGGACGTGGTGATGATTTTGACGCCCGATGAACTGCAAAGTTCTATTTATCGCGAACAGCTGTTGCCCAATTTGAAAAAGAACGCCGCGCTGGCTTTCGCACATGGCTTGAATATTCATTTCAATCTGATCGAACCGCGCGAAGACCTTGATGTGTTCATGGTTGCGCCAAAGGGCCCTGGCCATACGGTGCGTTCCGAATATCAGAAGGGCGGCGGCGTGCCATGTCTGTTTGCTGTGCATCAGGATGCAACGGGTAAGGCAAAGGCATTGGCTTTGTCTTACGCTTCCGGCGTCGGCGGCGGGCGGGCAGGGATCATCGAAACAAGTTTCCGCGAGGAATGCGAAACTGATCTATTCGGCGAACAGGCCGTGTTGTGCGGCGGCGTCGAGGCTCTGATCAAGGCTGGATTTGAAACTCTGGTCGAAGCGGGCTACTCGCCCGAGATGGCTTATTTTGAATGTCTGCATGAAGTGAAGCTGATCGTTGATCTGGTCTATGAAGGCGGGTTGGCAAATATGAATTATTCTATCTCCAACACGGCGGAGTATGGCAATTATACGCGCGGCCCACGCATTATCACCGATGAAACCAAGCGTGAGATGAAACGCATCCTCGACGATATTCAAAGCGGACGTTTCGCACGCGATTGGATGATCGAGTGCCAGGCCGGGCAGCCAAGCTTTAAGGCCATGCGCCGCCGTAATGCCGAGCATCCGATTGAGAAGGTCGGCGCCAAGCTCCGTGCCATGATGCCGTGGATTGCGAAAAACAAGCTGGTTGATCGGACGGCGAATTAACAACGTCATTCCAGAAAACTTTCTTTTCGGCGCGTAGCGGCGAAAGAAAGTTTATCTGGAACCCAGTCAGCCTATCCCTGCGAGCTTTCTATCCGATAGAGCCACTGGGTTCCGGACAAAATCCGCCTCCACTGCGTTCCGGCGAATTTTTCCGGAATGACGTTATGGGGCTAATTTGCAGCTCTTTAACTTGTCTTTCTTGAAAAAATCCGTAAAAGTTAAGGGATGACAAGCCCATCCCTCGAAACTCCACGCATTCGTTCTCTCAATCCGGTCAATTGGATCGGGCTGTGGACGCTCACGGGCAAGGAAATTAATCGCTTCGTCAAAGTCTATGCGCAGACAATCGCTGCGCCGGTGATTACAACGCTGCTTTTCTATCTCGTTTTTGCTCTGGCACTCGGCGGCGCACAGCGGATGATTGGCGATACGCCTTATCTGATGTTCCTGGCGCCCGGGCTGGTCATGATGTCGATGGCACAGAATGCCTTTGCCAATACCTCGAGCTCTCTCGTCATTTCCAAGGTGCAGGGAAATATTGTCGATGTCCTGATGCCACCATTATCGGCACTGGAATTGACGCTTGGCTATACGCTTGGCGGCATCGCGCGCGGACTGGTAGTCGGCGTTGTGTCCATTCTGGTTCTTATATTCTTCCTGTCTATGCCGATGAGTCATCCGTTTTATCTCATCTATCATGGCCTGATGGGTTCAATGATGCTGGCGCTGCTGGGCCTTATCGGCGGCATCTGGTCGGACAAGTTCGATCACCTTGCAGCTGTGCAGAATTTTATTGTCATGCCCGCAACCTTTTTGTCCGGTACATTTTATGCGCCCGAAAGCCTGCCCGAGGCTTGGCAGTTTTTGTGCCATATGAACCCGTTTTTCTACATGATCGACGGCTTCCGGTACGGGCTTGTTGGCGTATCGGATGGTACCTTGAGCATTGGGCTCGTAGTGCTGGCGGTCACCAATCTGGTTTTACTGCTTTTGGCCTATGGCATGATTGCCCGCGGCTACAAGCTGAAATCCTGAGGCACCATGGCTGAAACCATCAATCCCGCCGACATGCCTGTGATGATGCCTGTTTATGCGCGCGCCGATATTTATTTCGAGCGCGGCGAAGGCGTTTATATCTATGACGATAAGGGCAACCGCTATCTCGATTTCGTGTGCGGCATTGCCGTGACGGGCCTTGGCCATGTGCATCCAGCTGTGACAAAAGCGCTGAAAGATCAGGCGGATAAATTATGGATTGCATCGAATACTTTTAAAGTTCACAGCGCGGAAAAACTGGCGCAAAGGCTTGTCGATCTGACCTTTGCCGATACGGTCTTTTTCCAGAATTCCGGCGTCGAGGCGTGGGAGTGCGGCGTCAAGGTCGTGCGGAAATATTTCAGCGCTATTGGCCAGCCGCAGCGTTACCGCATTATCAGTTTTCAGGGCTGCTTTCATGGCCGCACTTTGGCGGCGATTGCAGCGTCCAAGGCCGAGAAGATGGTCAAAGGCTTTGGCCCTATGACCGAAGGCTTCGATCAGGTGGCCTGGGGCAACATGAACGAAGTCCGCGCGGCGATCACCGCCGAGACAGCCGCCATCCTGATTGAACCCGTTATTGGTGAAGGCGGCATGAAGCCTGCTTCGCCGGAGTTTCTACGCGAATTACGCCGAGTCTGTGACGAATTTGGCCTGCTGCTTTATTTCGATGAAATTCAGTGCGGCATGGGCCGGACGGGGAAACTTTTTGCCCATGAATGGTCAGGCGTGACGCCGGATGTCATGTGCATCGCCAAGGCGCTGGGGAATGGGTTTCCGATTGGTGCCTGTCTTGCCACGGCCAAGGCCGCGCAAGGCATGGTTGTTGGTACGCATGGCTCGACTTATGGAGGCAATCCGTTGGCTACCGCGGTCGGAAATGCCGTTCTGGATGTCATGACCGCGCCGGGTTTTCTCGATAAAGCCAAGCGCATGGGCGATTATCTGGGCCAGAAACTCGCAGGGATTGTGCAACGCCATCCCAAGGTTTTTATCGGATGCCGCGGCATAGGGCTGATGCAAGGGCTGGTCTGCGTGCCGCTGAACACCGATGTTGTAAAGGCTTTACGCGAAGAAAAACTTCTGGCTATGGGCGCGGGAGAGAATGTTATACGCTTTCTTCCACCTCTCATCGTCACCGAAGCCCAGATTGACGAAGCCGTTTCCATCATCGACCGTGTGGCGGCCAAACTGGCCGGAGCCTGATATGAAAAAGTTTCCCTATCTTCTCGTCCTGATCTTGCTGACGGCTTTGTCGGCCTGCGCCAGTTCTGACAAGGAAAAAGACAAGGACGCCGAGAAGGAAGAAGAGAAAAAAGAAGAGGTCGTCGAAGAGAAAAAGAAACTCCCTATCTGCCCGCAGGTTGCCATTATACGCGAACTGGCTACCGTCCGTGATTACGGGGATGAAAAGCCCGATCTGGAGCAGCTTGTTTCCGTATCCCGCATGGAAAGCATCGAAGGCGATTGTGAATACAAGGATGAAGGGATTGATATCGCCTTCGGCTTGGGGATGATCGCAGGGAAGGGGCCGCGTCTGGGCGGCGACCATGCGAGCTTTTCCTATTTCATTGCTGTCGTTGATCCGGAACAAAATATCCTGAACAAGGATCGAATGAGCGTCGAGTTCCGTTTCACCGACGACAAAAAGATTGCTGAACGTATGGAACGGCTACATGTCTTTATCCCTCTCGGCAAGGACAAGCACGAAACCGGGCCGAATTATCAGGTTCTGTTAGGCTTTCAGCTGACACAGGCGCAGCTGGATATTGTTCGCGCCAAGGAAGACGAAGGTCTTCTCAAGAAGTAATGATGAATGATTTTATGTCTCTGGCGCTGATGGAAGCCGAAGCCGCCGCCAAACACGGCGAGGTTCCGGTCGGTGCTGTTCTGGTTTCCGGTGACGGTGAAATTCTGGCGCGTTCCGGGAACCGTACCGAACAGAACAATGATCCCACGGCGCATGCTGAAATTCTTGTTATCCGTGAGGCTGCGCAAAAATGCGGCGAGCCGCGCCTGCCGGATTGCGATTTGTATGTAACGCTGGAGCCTTGCGCCCTATGCGCCGCGGCGATCAGTTTTGCCCGGCTGCGCCGTGTCTATTTCGGGGCCTATGACCCCAAGGGCGGGGCCATCGACCATGGTCCCCGTTTCTTTAATCAACCCACCTGTCACCATGCGCCGGAGATCATGGGGGGTATTGAGGAAGAACGGGCAGGGGCTCTGTTAAAGGCTTTTTTCGCTGAACGGCGGGTGCCGCAGGGTTAACGCCCATTTTCTTGCATTTGCCGCCTGAAACCGCTACAAACCCGCCTTCGCGCGCCAGTGCCCTCGGCATGCCTGGCCGCACTAACACCAAGCAAAAGGATAGAAAATGCCCAAACTCAAGACCCACAGCGGGTCCAAAAAGCGCTTTCGTAAAACCGGCTCCGGTAAGGTGAAAGCAGGCGCGGCTGGCAAACGCCACGGCATGCGCAAAAGATCTCAGGATATGAAGCGGACGGCACGGCAGGGTCTCATCCTGTTCAAGACCGACGGCGAAAATATCATCAAGCATTTCCTCCGGCAGCATTAAGGAGATAACCCATGGCACGCGTTAAACGGGGCGTAACAACCCACGCCCGTCACAAGGAAGTTGTTAAACTGGCCAAAGGCTATCGCGGCCGCGCCAGCACCAATTTCCGCATTGCTATTCAGAAAGTCGAAAAGGCCCTGCGTTATGCCTATCGCGACCGCAAGGCGCGCAAGGGCGAATTCCGCGCTTTGTGGATTCAACGCATCAACGCAGGCGTCCGCGAACACGGCATGACCTATGCCCGCTTTATCAACGGGCTGAAGCGCGCTGGCATTGAGCTGGACCGCAAGTCGTTGTCGGAACTGGCGGCAACGGAACCCGCAGCTTTCAAAGCGCTGATCGACAAGGCGCAGGCGGCGTTGAAGGCTTAAAAAAGAACGTCATTCCAGAAAACTTTCTCTTCGGCGCAAAGTGGCGAAAGAAAGTTTATCTGGAACCCAGTCAGCCTTTCCGTCTGCACTATGTACGTCAATTTTGAGACTGTTGGATATGTCTATATCCTTGCCAGCGGTATGGCAGGGACACTTTACGTTGGGGTAACATCCGACCTGATTAAAAGCGTATCAGTGAACATCGGAATGGCACCACGGGTGGCTTCACTTCCAAATATAGGGTTCACAGGCTGGTTCATTATGAACAGTTTGGCTTTGTGGAGCAGGCCATCGAGCGCGAAAAGCAACTTAAGGGCTGGAACCGGGCCTGGAAAATCAGGCTTATTGAAGAAACAAATCCAAAATGGGATGATCTGTATTCTCAGCTTGTTCCTGATTCTAAAGGCCGTTCTTTACGGACAGGATGACTGGGTTCCAGACAAATTTTCTTTCGCTAGGCGAAGAGAAAATTTTCTGGAATGACGTTAATTGTATGAGATCTTAAATGGCCGAATTCAAAGGTATAAAAGGTGTAGACGAGCTTGCAGCACACAAGGTTACAACCCTTGAAAGTATTTCTGCTGCTTCTAATCAAGCAGCGTTGGAATTAGTTCGCATTGATGTTCTCGGCAAGAAAGGTTGGATTACGGAGTTATTGAAGGGTTTGGGCGCCTTGCCACCTGAAGCGCGGAAAGAACGCGGTGCAGAATTGAACGTCTTAAAAGATGAAATCACGGTCCGGCTTGAATCACGGCAGAAGGAGCTTGCCAGTGCTGAGCTGCAAAAACGGCTGGAACAAGAACGTATCGACATCACCCTGTCACCGCGGCCGCAGCCGGAAGGGCGCGTGCATCCGATTTCGCAGACGATCGATGAAATCGTCACGATTTTTGCCAACATGGGCTTCACGGTTGCCAAGGGTCCGGATATCGAAAGCGACTATTACAATTTTACGGCGCTGAACTTTCCGCCCGATCATCCCGCACGGGATATGCAAGATACCTTCTTTCTGTCGCAGACGGGCGAACATCCCACAGTTTTGCGCACCCATACTTCACCAGTGCAAATCCGTACGATGAAGAACCAGAAACCGCCGATCCGCGTCATCATTCCTGGCCGAACTTTCCGGCATGATTACGACATGACTCACACGCCGATGTTCCATCAGGTCGAGGGCCTGATGATCGATGAAACGACCAATATGGGTCATCTGAAGGGCTGCCTCATTGATTTCCTGCGCGCCTTTTTCGGTATCAAGGATTTGCCGCTGCGCTTCAGGCCTTCCTTCTTTCCTTTCACGGAACCGAGCGCCGAGGTTGATATCGGTTGTTCACGCAAGGGTGGTGAGCTGAAGCTGGGTAATTACGGCGACTGGCTGGAAATCGGCGGCTGCGGCATGGTGCATCCGAACGTGCTGAAAAACTGCGGCCTCGACCCCGAAAAATATCAGGGCTTCGCCTTCGGCATGGGCATCGAACGTATGGCGATGCTGAAATACGGCATTCCCGATCTGCGCACTTTCTTTGAAGCCGATATCCGCTGGCTGAAGCATTACGGTTTTATGCCGCTCGATATCCCTAATCCGGCGTTGAAGGGGTAGGCGATGAAATTCACCCTCTCTTGGCTTAAACAGCATCTTGATACCGACGCATCACTTGAGGTGATCTGTGAGAAGCTGACGGCTATTGGCCTTGAAGTCGAAAAAGTCACCGACCCGGGTAAGAGCCTTGCGCCCTTTATTATCGCACATGTGCTGACAGCCGAGAAGCATCCGCAGGCCGATCGCCTCAAGGTCACGACGGTCGATACAGGCAAAGAAAAACTTCAAATCGTCTGTGGCGCGCCGAATTGCCGCGCGGGGATGAAAGCCGTTCTGGCCCGCCCCGGCGATGTTATGCCGGATAGCGGCGAAGCATTGAAAAAAGGCGTCATTCGTGGCGTGGAATCCCAAGGAATGTTGTGCGGTGCTGACGAACTGAAGATACCTGAAGAGCCGGGCTTGGAGCCACGGAGTATTGTTGAATTGCCTGCCGATGCGCCGATTGGCGAAAGCTATGCGCGTTACGCCAAACTCGATGACCCGGTTATTGAAATCAACCTGACACCCAACCGTCCCGATTGTGCTGGTGTTTATGGGATTGCGCGTGATCTTGCTGCCACGGGCATTGGTAAGCTCAAGCCATTAGACATCCAGCCAGTCAAAGGCACTTTTAAAACGCCGATAAAGATGACTCTGGATCTTCCGACGAATGACAAAGATGCATGTCCCCTCATAACCGGGAAGCATATCCGTAATATTAAAAATGGTCCCAGCCCGAAATGGGTGCAGGAACGACTAAGAGCCATCGGTCTGCGCCCGATTTCGGCAGTTGTTGATATTACCAATCTTGTTTCATACGGCTATGCCCGTCCGTTGCATGCTTTCGACGCGGCCAAGCTCAAAGGCAATTTGAGAGTGCATCTGGCTAAAGGTGGGGAAGAGCTAACGCTGCTAAATGGCAAAACCTATACATTACAAGCAGGCATGACCGTTATCAGCGATGACACGGGGCCATTGGAATTGAGCGCCATCATGGGTGGTGAAAGCACAAGTTGTGAGTCTGATACAAAAGATATTTATATTATCTCAGCTTATTTCGATCCGGCGCGTACAGCCAAGACGGGTAGGGCTTTGGGCATTCATTCCGATGCGCGTTATCGGTTCGAGCGCGGCATCGACCCACAATTCACTATTCCCGGCGCTGAACTGGCGACGCAGCTCGTGCTGGATTTCTGTGGCACCCAAGAAACTATTGTCAGCGATCTGGAAATTGCCGGAGCCGTTCCATCGGTTGAAAAAACCATTACGCTGGATGCAGGCAAATGCCGCAGGCATCTCGGCGTTGATGTGCAGGAGAAAGAGCAACAAGCCATTCTCGTCTCGCTCGGTTTTCAGGTGAAGGCGCAGGCTGGCAAGCTGACGGTTCAGACACCCAGCTGGCGCCCGGATATTGAAGGTGCCGCCGATCTGGTCGAGGAAATCATTCGCATCAAGGGCTATGAGCATATTCATGCGACGCCCGTCGATCATCCGCATGTGACGAGTGTGGCCATTGATGTACAGGACGGCCGTAGCCATGCCGCGCGCCGCGCGCTGGCGGGGCAGGGGCTGTTGGAGGCGGTGACCTGGTCCTTCATGCCGCATGCGGTGGCTGAACAGTTCGGCGCGGTGGATAAAAATATACGCCTCAGCAATCCGATCAGCAGCGATCTGGATGTCATGCGCCCCTCCATCATGGGCAACCTTGTCATGGCGGCGAAACGCAATGCGGATCGCGGTTTTGCCGATGTCGGCCTGTATGAAGTTGGTCCGGTTTATAAAAACGCCACGCCGGAAGGGCAGGACATCGTTGCTGCAGCTTTGCGGGCAGGAGCCACGCCGCGTAACTGGGCCGCGCCCAGCCGTCCTGTAGATGCCTATGATGCCAAGGCGGATGTGCTTGCTGCGCTGGCGGCCTGTGGTGCGCCGGTAAATTCTTTGCAGATCACCGAAGATGCGCCCGGCTGGTATCATCCCGGCCGTTCCGGCTGCCTGCGGCTTGGCCCTGCCTTGTTAGCGGTATTCGGTGAAATTCATCCGACCTTGCTGGCAGCCTGCGATGCCGAAGGGCCGATGGTTGGTTGTGAGATTTTCCTGTCAGCTATCCCGCAAAGCCGTGCAAGCGGGTCGGCAAGGCCGTTGCTGAAACTGGAAGCTCTGCAATCGGTAGCGCGTGACTTCGCATTTGTGGTGGATCGTCATGTTACGGCGGCGAAGCTCATCAAAGCCGTTCGAGATGCTGACAAGAACCTCATTCGCGATGTTGCGGTGTTTGATGTCTATGAAGGCAAGAATATCGATGCAGACAAGAAATCCGTCGCGCTGAGCGTAACGCTGCAGCCGACCGACAAAACCCTGACCGATGCGGAGATTGAAGCGCTAAGCGCCAAAATCACGGCAGGCGCTATGAAAGCGACGGGTGCGGTATTGAGGAAATAACCTCAACCCCCTCCATAACTCTGCACCAAACTGCCGGATATTAAATACCAGCCATCCACCAGCACGAAGAAGATGATCTTGAAGGGTAGGGAGATGATGGAGGGCGGCAGCATCATCATGCCCATCGACATCAATATGGACGCGACAACCATATCGATAATCAGGAAGGGTAGGAACAGCAAGAAACCAATCTCAAATGCCCTCCGCAATTCCGAAATCATGAAAGCAGGGATAAGCGCGCGCAGCGGCACTTCATCGGCTTTTTCCTGAGTTGGAACAGGCGCACCCGCATTCGGCGCGGGAGCCGGGGTTGTGGTCTTCGGTTTTTCTGCTTCGTTCTTTGACGCGGCTTTGCTCATTTCCATGAACAGCACGAGGTCTTTTTGCCGTGTGTGTTTGAGCATGAAGGCATGGAAGGGCTCAATCGTGCGGTTAAAGCCTGTCTCTTCATCCAGTTGATTGTTCATCATCGGGCGGATGCCTGTTTCCCATGCCTGATCGAAAGTCGGCTGCATGATGAAGAGGGTAAGGAACAAAGCAAGGCTGACCAGAACGACGTTCGGCGGCGTCTGCTGCATGCCCAGCGCCGTACGCAGGAAGGACAGCACGACAACAATACGGGTAAAGGACGTCACCATCACCAGAATGGATGGTGCCAGCGACAGAATGGTAATCAGCAAAACAATTTGAATAATTTTGGCGGTCGTTGTCGGTCCCTGGCCCAGATCGAAATTAATCGCCTGCGCAAAAACCGATGTTGGTATCAGCAGTAAAGGCCCGGCAAGGCCCAACGCTAAATGCAGCCATGTGGGTTTCAGAAATTTTGCAATCCGGCGTGTCATGCGTGGCTCTTGGTTTAGGACGGAGGGGATGAGGCGGGCTTTAGACTGTTTTTGACAACGATGTCCTGCTGATTACCAAGCAGCAGCAGATGATCTTCGCCGTCGCAGCGCACGATAACAAGCCTGCGCCGCATGTCCAGCGCCAGGCTTTCCACAACCTGCAATCGCCCGGCAGGCCGCAAGGCAAGGCCCGGCACCGTCAGCCCGCGGGCTTTGATATATTTCAGGACCAAGCCGAAGCTTGCCAGCAGGCCCGTAACAACGGCGACGGCCACGACAATCTGCACCCAGGATACGCTTTCGGGATCTGGTGTCATGGCGTTCCACCCTGTTTTTGGGTTGATTCATGTAGGCTGCGCATCCGCGCTTCGCATTCATTCAGCCGTTGCAGAAAATTCAGAAGCTCTGGCAGGCATTCTTGCTGAATATTGCGCGGCGCTTTCTGAATGGTGTCGCATATCACTGTGACCCGGTCTTCCAGTCCTGCCATATCCGGCATATGCCCGGATTTCATGACATCGAGCGCTGCCGACACATAATTCTGCAGTGTAGCGAGTTCAGTACGAATGCTGTCGCCGGAGATAGGCTCATTCATAAAATCGAATCTCCAGCAGGAGCCGCCGCCATACGCGCATTGGCTTCGTAAACCTTGGCAAGAATTTCCGCGACCGCAACGATTGCTTCACTGGGAATCGGCGTATCGAGATCGAGTTTGACCAGAAGTTCGGCAAGGTCAGCGTCCTCACGGACCTTCACGCCCTTCGCAAAAGCGAGTTCGAGAATCTGTTCAGCTAGCTTCCCGCGGCCCGATGCGATAATCTTGGGAAGCGAATCGGGGTTGCCGTCCTGGCCCTTGATCGCAACCGCCACGGAACGGCCGCTCGCCGATTTCAGCGGTGCAACGGGTGGTTCCGGCTCTTGGTATTCGTTCATTCGGCAAGCCTAACGCAAACTTGTGTGAAGACCAATGGCTGACATTTACCATTCTTTAAGTAATGAAACCGCAAAATGTTCCGGTGCAGTAACGGTTCTTCCATGGCTGCGTTCTGTGGCCGGGGATTCCTGAAAATGGATACGAATAATTCTAGCCTGACCGATCTTTTGGTACGCCGTATGGCGTACTTAAACCAGCGGCAAGCCGTGCTTGCTGAAAACGTTGCTAATGCCAGCACACCGAAATACAAAGCCCGCGATCTTGCGCCTTTCACTTTTGGCGATGCGATGAAGCAGGCGGGTGTTGGTATGTCGGTGACGAATGCGCATCATATTATTCCAGCCTCCATGGCAGGCGTAAACGCCAAAACAGTCAAAGCGGAAACTTTTGAAACTTTGCCGTCCGGCAACTCGGTCGATGTCGAGCAACAGATGATGGAAGTTTCAAGAACTGCGATCGACTATCAAAAAATTGCCTCGATCTACAAAAAGATCGGCGGCTTGCTCAAAATCGCGCTGAAGGGTAGCGCCAATTAAGGATTAAAAAGCCATGGCCAGCGAAGTAACAGATATTTTCAGCATCTCAGGTTCGGCCTTGCGCGCGCAAGACCAGCGTATGAAGGTCATTGCTGAAAATATTGCCAATGCAGGGACAACGCCTGCAACAGCGACACAGAAACCCTATCAGCGCCAGATCATCACTTTCAAAAATGAATTCGATAAGGCGCTCGGCGCCTATAAAGTGAAAGTCGCCGGAGTCCGTTCTGACCCCAGTGATTTCATCAAGAAATACGATCCCGCCCATCCTGCCGCGGATGCGCAGGGCTATGTCATGACGCCGAACGTCAATACGCTGGTCGAAACCATGGATATGGGTGAAGCCAACCGCGCCTATCAGGCGAATTTGAGTGTGATCGAAGCGGCGCGCGGCATGGTGCTGCACACAATCCAGCTTCTGCAATGATGAGGTAGCCTATGGTTATGAATGTCGCTGATGCTCTCGCCGCCTATCGCCAGGGCGGTGGCCTGTCGGGCAAGCAGGGTGTTGTGGATGCCGGAGGCGAAAGCTTCTCCGATGCCTTGAAGACTTTTGCCGGGGATGCCGTGAAATCGCTTCAGGAAGGCGAAAAGGCAGCAACGGCAGGTGCCACGGGTAAGGCCGACCTCACCAGCATTGTAACGGCGATCAACAGCGCCGAGCTGATGCTGCAAACTGTCGTGACCATTCGCGACAAGGTTATCGCCGCCTATCAAGACATCACCAAGATGCCTATTTGACGCTTGCTCTCGGGCCCTTGCTCACTCTGTGAATTTGCTTCTTTGGCCGTGCGGGAGTGGTGCTATCTGTAGGGGTTTCTGTACTGGCTTCTGCCTTCTTTTTCTTTAGTTCATCGCGCACGGCATCAGAGTTCAAGCCCAAAGCGCTGCATATATTCTCAAAAGAATACGTTCCTCTCGAGCTTTCACTTGCAAACCAATTAATAGCGTCACGATATTCGCGTCGCGCAGTCGTTTCTTCAGGTTCAGGGAGCAGCGCAATCTTCCATGCGTCTTCAAATACAGCTACCATAAGTTCTTTTTCGTCAGCAGAGTATGCTCTGGATGGCGAGTGAAACTGTTCGGGCAATACAGCTTCAAGTCCTAAAATACTATCCACATTTGATGGTAATGACATTTTGCCTCCGCACGTTGCTATGAATTCAATATATTTTTCCGTTGAAAGAAGGCCACTTTAGATTTTTGGTGTGTTGACAGTCAAGAAAGGCAAATATTTTCACGATTAACCATAAAGGTTAATCCCTCAACAGCTCATTCACCGATGTTTTGGAGCGGGTTTTTTCATCCACGCGTTTGACGATTACGGCGCAGGCGAGCGAGGGGCCTGGCTGGCTGTTGGGCAGAGGCTTGCCTGGCATGGCACCTGGCACAACCACCGAATAAGCGGGCACGCGGCCCATGAAAGTTTCTCCGGTCGTGCGGTCGATAATTTTCGTTGATGCGCCGATAAAAACACCCATCGACAAGACAGAGCCTTCTTCGACAATCACGCCTTCGGCGACTTCTGAGCGCGCCCCGATAAAACAATTATCCTCGATAATGACAGGATTGGCCTGTAACGGCTCCAGCACACCGCCAAGACCAACGCCGCCCGAGATGTGGCAGTTCTTGCCAACCTGTGCGCAGGAGCCGACCGTGCACCAGGTGTCGATCATTGTGCCCTCGCCGACGTAAGCGCCGAGATTGATGAAAGAAGGCATCAGAACGGCACCCGGTGCGATATAAGCCGAATAACGCACCACGCAATCCGGCACGGCGCGGAACCCGGCTTTGGCGAAGCGGTCATTGGTCCAGCCTGCGAATTTGGATGGCACCTTGTCCCACCAACCGCTGCCTTCCGGGCCACCGGGGATGAGCGTTGAATCATTCAACCGGAAAGAAAGCAGCACAGCTTTTTTTAACCATTGATGTGTTTGCCACGCGCCATTGATTTTCTCGGCCACGCGAAAACGGCCTTCATCCAATCCGGCGAGTACTTCGTTAACAGCATCGCGCACAGCGCCTTGGGTCGCCGTCGAAATATCCGCGCGTTTTTCCCATGCCTCATCGATGAGGGAGGGCAGGTCTTGCTGATGGCTGGATTTAATTGCGTGCATGCGACAGGTGAAAGCTTTCCACGCCTTCGGCGGCTGAGAGGCTACGACCCAGATGAATGAGAGAGTCACCTTTGCCGCGTCCAAGGGAAACAATCACAAAGCGCCATTCCGGCATGCCGCCATGCTCACCCACGGCAAAAGAGCCGCGCGCGATTTCGTAGCCATGGTCAAGAAACATCCGCCGCATATGGGATTCTGATGGTACGATAGCCTTCTGGAAGTGCAGCGTGACAGCAATGGCGTGGCGTGAAGGGAAAAAATTCTCCAGCTTGGCGCCCCACATCATAAAAATCGCCGACAGAACGGCCAACATAATGGCCGCACCATGAAATCCCACGCCGACCAGAACGCCAATGGCCGCGACGGTCCAGATCGAGGCCGCCGTGGTCAGGCCGCTGATGTTTAGCCCGTCGCGCATGATGACGCCTGCGCCGAGGAAGCCGATGCCTGTAATAACCCCTTGAATGACACGCGTCGGGTCAGCAGTTGCCGCCATGATGTGCCCGCCGAACCAGAACTCCGGATAGCCGGAAATTACCGTCAACGCGCAGGACGCCATGCAGACCAGGCCATAGGTGCGCATACCTGCTGCACGGCCGCGATAGGAACGCTCATACCCGACGACAAGGCCAAGCATCAGCGCGCCGACAATATTCATGAAGACGACAAAGTTGGCTGAAATTTCAGCTTCGGCCCAATAGCTGGACAGCGATTTAAGGAAGGAATCCATATGAAAAGCTCCTACTTTCATGGATACAGGGCAAAATACCCCTTATCAAGTCATCATTATGTGGAACTGGCTTGCTGAGCCGTAGCTCGCGCAGCGAGCGAAGGCTGGTGCCCCAGGAGGGACTTGAACCCCCACGTTGTTGCCAACAACAGATTTTGAGTCTGCCGCGTCTGCCATTCCGCCACTGGGGCTTGCCTGCCTGGAAGCAGGGAGGGCGATCATAGCGGCCGGAAGCTGCGCGTCAATCGCTGAAAGCAAAGAAAAAGCGGGGGTCCTTCACCGGGCCCCCGCTTCTCTAAAGACTGCTGACTTAGGCTTTTTTCAGCTTAATAACCACAATGCCCGTCAGGATCGTTGTGATCACCACATGTGTGAAGACCACCAACAGAACGATCTTGCCGAAGCCCATCAGGTTCAACAGCATGATGATCGGCAAACCGATCGCGAACGTGCCGACTGTCAGGCCCAGCTTCAGAGCGCCGCCGACATCCTTGGTGCTGGTCACTTTGACGAGCATTTCAAGAATATGCGTCAGGCCATAGCTGGTCAGGATAATCAGCAGCAGCGATATGACATCCATCTTGAGGAAATCGATGCCATGGCCACCACCAGCCGTAATCACATCACCAAACAGATATGGGCCGTACCACAGGTAACCCATAACAAACTGCACGACGACTGCCGTCAGCAGAGTGAACACATTCAGCTTACCCATTTTAGTCCTCCCCTTTGAAACGCAATGGAAGCCCATTGCACGAAGATTCTAATCGATCATGATTGACGGAGGCTTAGGATTTCCGTTGTGCAGCGCGCGAATAGGTGAGCAGCTTTGCACGCGCAATAACGCGACCGCCGTAGCTATCTCGCGGTCGCAAAAAAGCAGGGTAAAGGAAGCTTAAATTTCCTGTTTCATACATACAGGCTTGTGATTGCCGAAATTTGGCAATCGGACGGCGAAGAAAAAAGCGCCGGAATTAGCGGCTGTTGTAAAGCCGTACATAGGAATCTTGGGTCGCACGCTCGGCTTGATCCCAAGTCAGCGTTGAACTGCCGCGCGCCTGATCCCATCCGGCGCGCATGCGTTCTTTGTCGAGTTCGCTGTATGGCATGCCATTATTCTGGCGGTAAGCCGTCACACCGTACTGGTAGGCTGGCTCATAAGCTGAATAATCGACGCTCCGGCTGTAATAGGGGCGCGATGAATATTCATTACGCCAATATTGATTTTCGGTTGTCCAATTTGTTGTCGGTGTCGCTTGCGGTGCTGCAACCGGGACATTAACCCGCGTCGGTGCCGGAGGTTGTGTCGGCAATCCTTGTGCACCGCCGGGTGAGCCCGCACTGCTGGTCATTCCACCCACATCCGCCATGACCGATGTTGAAAAGGCGAGAAGGGCTCCAAGCGCCATGATGCGTGTGGTGGTGGAATAATTTTTCATGGCTTGGCTCCGTGGCTGCTGTTGTCGGACAGGGGCAGATTCTCAGGAATGAAATAAATTCTCCATGCCCAAGAAAGATGGCTGTATAAGAGAAACGTATAGAACTGTGTACATCAAGCGACGGGCTTGCTATCTGATTCTGTATGACAGAAGACTTGCTTCGCTATGATTTGATGATCGAGGGTGCGCTGCGCAATGTTGTGCGCGAAACCCTGACGGCGGTGGCCCAGAATGGCCTGCCAGGCGACCATCATTTTTACATTACGTTTCTGACAAATTTTCCGGGTGTTGAGATACCCGATTATCTCCGCAAACAGTATCCCGATGAGATGACGATTGTTCTGCAATATCAGTTTTTCGGACTGAAGATTGAAGACGACTATTTCAGCGCCACGCTCAGCTTCAACAATGTCAAGGAACGCCTGAAAATCCCGCTGGAAGCCATCACGACTTTTGCCGACCCTTCCGTGAATTTCGCCCTTCAATTCCAGTCAGGACAGGGGGATGACGAGGAGGGGGACGAAGAAGGCCCGCCGGAACCCTCGGGCGGCAAGGGCAAGGACGACAAATCCAAAACCAAGGCCAAAGACGAAAAACGCGGTGAAGTCATCAGCCTGGATATGTTCCGCAAGAAATAGTGCTAGCTAGCCCGCGAATAATTTTTCCAGCATCACATGCAGGCTTCGGCAATCCTGGAAGAGAAGGCTAACCCCTTCCTTTTCAGCTTCTTCCTTGCTGCCGATAAAGACCGGGGTGCAGCCCGCATTGCGTGCGCACTGAACATCCGTACCTGTATCGCCAACAAACCATATGGAAGCATCCGGCGTTAAGTTGCCATGTTTCAAGGCCATATCGACAGGGTCGCGTGCAGGTTTATCGCGCGGCGCATCCATGGAGCCGATAAGCGCAAGAAACAGATCATTCCATTTCAGCTGTGCGGATTCCTGGCGGAGATAATCGCCGCGTTTGTTGCTGACAACGAAGGAAGGAATATTCCGGCTCTTCAGCCACAGCAGCAATTCATGCGAACCGTGACCGGGCTGCAAGCCATATTGGTTCCGTACATCATCAAAGCTTTTATAGAAAATATCATAGGCTTTTTCCCATTCCTTGCCAAACCATTCGGGGAAAATATCGCGTGCGGCAAGTCCGCAATTCTGGCGGACTTCTTCCATCGTCCATGGCGCTTTATCAAAAGCCTCGCGCGTTACATTGATCGCGGTGCGAATGGCGGCCCAGCTGTCGACCAGCGTATTGTCCCAATCGAATATCAGGGCGCGAGGGGGCGTAGAGATTTTCATCCGGTTTTCAGCTTACTTAGAGTTTGTCCAACTTTCAGTACTTCCGCGATGCGGCGGTCGAGGAATTCCCAGCTGGCCCGGCAGTTAGGGCTTTCATCATCCAGCCAGAACAGGGTTGTGGCCTTGACAACTCCAGCCAGCAAACCACGCTTGGTGTAAAAATTGAAATCAGTCGATGTGTCACCTGCAGCGCGCCACATCAAATCAACCGTGCGATACAACCGTCGCGCTCCCAGATGCCAGTGCAGGGGCATCGCATACCATATCATCAGACGGCGCATGGCTTCGCGGTAGGGCAGCAGAAATTCCAGCCGTACCCGAACGGCAAAAGCGATTTTTTCCCTGATACGGAGCTTGATAAAGCCTCGGTCTTTGCGAATACGCTCTTCCATGGCTGTGTCAGCCATACGCCCGAATTCAACGATGATATCCTGAATGCCTTGAGGAAAAAGAAGACTGGCTTCGCCTTGCGGCAGGCCGATCTGTGCCATGCCTTGCACGAAAGCAGCCTGCGTCCAACCATCGAAGGGAATCTGGGCTAGAACAGCGCGTATGGCCTTGTCCCGTTGGGGCTGTTGGGGGGCAGAAGGTCGGCGCTGTCGGGCAGTCATTTTATTCTTTTTACATCATAAGGTTACACGATCAACCTAATTCAAAAGCCCACAAAGAAAGGCTTCCCCCTAACTTCTTGATTGTGTTATAGAGGCCGGAAATCAACCCGTTAAGCCCCTTAAGGAGGGATGGATTCGTGCAGGTTTTAGTTCGTGACAACAATGTCGACCAGGCGCTTCGCGCCCTGAAAAAGAAAATGCAGCGCGAAGGCATTTTCCGTGAAATGAAATTACGCCGCAATTACGAAAAACCCTCCGAAAAAAAGGCTCGTGAAAAAGCCGAATCCGTCCGCCGTCAGCGGAAAGTGGAGCGCAAGCGTAAAGAGCGCGAAGGATTCTGACCCTTAATGGTCGATCTTTCGATCATTCTTCCTTTTTACAACGAGGCTCGTACTGTCCGGCAGCTTTTTCAAAGGCTGTATCCGGTTCTAGGCAAGCTTGAACTGAATTACGAAATTCTCTGCATCGATGACGGCAGCACGGACGGCACTTTCGCTGTTTTGCAGCATGAGCGCGAGTTTGACCGCCGTATCCGCATCGTGCGGATGGCGCGTAATTTCGGCAAGGAAGCGGCGTTGACATGCGGATTGCAGATAGCGCGCGGCAAATGCGCCATTACGATGGACAGCGATCTGCAGCATCCACCAGAACTTATTCCTGACCTTCTACAGAAATGGCGCGACGGCGTGGCGATGGTTTATGCCGTCCGGCGTAACCGCGATACCGACAGTGGGTTGCGGCGCTTTTGTTCCCGCGCTTTTTATGCCGTTTTTGGCATGATCGCTGACATCAAAATACCCGAAGGGGCAGGGGATTTCTGCCTGCTTGACCGCAAGGTTATTGAAGCTGTGAACACTTTGCCCGAACGTAACCGCTTCATGAAGGGTCTGGTAACATGGGTGGGTTTCAATAACGATGTTGTGCCTTTCGATGTTGCTCCCCGGTCAGATGGGCATTCCAACTGGAATTTTTTCCGTCTTATCCGTTTTGCCTTTGATGGCATCTCATCTTTCAGCACTTTGCCGTTGCGCGTCTGGACATGGGGTGGCGCGGCGATTTCCCTGATTGCTCTGGCCTATGGTCTCTATCTCACCTTGCACACATTGCTGTTGGGCGTTGATGTACCTGGTTACGCTTCGGTAATGGTCGGCATTCTGTTGCTGGGAGGCATCCAGCTTTTGGGACTCGGTGTGATCGGTGAATATCTGGCGCGGGTCTTTACCGAGGTGAAAGCCCGCCCGATCTATTTCGTCGCCGACCGTGTCGGCTTTGATGATTAATTTTGCTGCACATGCAGCAACATGCAGGAAAAATGGGGTTTTTGGCTTACCTGAAACTATTTGCCGCGCTTTAAAAGGCGCCTGATTTTCCCTATATTCACCGCAGCCGCAGATAGAATTTTTACTGCCGTATCAATCAGAATAGGGCCTTGGGAATTATGGATATGCTTGCACAAGAAGATAGGGAACGGCATAGTCGGGGCCCCCGCCATTCCGTTGATTCGCGAAGGTCACTCATGCGCGAAAATGCTGTTTTTTCCCGTTTGCTGAAAAATCTCCGGGCCGGACTTTTTGTCCTGCTTGCCACCCTTTTTTGCTCGCAAGCCGTAGCGGTTGATCTGCCATTGGCGGCCGGGTCGCCGCTGGTCGGCTTTGCGTTTGATGACCGTCCTTTGCTGCTGACGGTGCATCGCAATTTTCAGATGGCCATGCTGACGGCGGGCAGTGAAATCGGCCGCAGCTGCGGCAAGATGGAATCCTATGGCTGGCGCATGGATCAGTCCGAGCAGCAGCGGGTCAATCAGATTTTCAATAATACGGTCGATCGCTTGCGCGCGCTTGGCTATGTCGTCGAAACGCAAGCGCCAAGTTCCATTTCGCGTGACATTACGATGTTCACGGCAGACCGCCCTGATAAGCATTTCCTCTTTATGTGGTCGGCGGGTGAGATTGGCCTTGTGATGGTCTTGTGTGAAAGCTCGGCACCCGCGCCTTCACGTCTCGCGCCGCAACGCCAAAGCATGGGCCAGCCTCAGGATGTTCTGCAGTCCAATCTGGCCATTCCTGTGCAGGAAAAAACCCGCAAGATCATGGAATCCCATTTCTCGCCCGTTGGTGAGTGGGTTGGTAATTACACCTGCGCGCAGGGCTACACGGGCGCCACGCTGCGTATCGACCGTCTGAAGGACGAAGATTTTGAAGGTGTTTTCCGCTTCTATCCCACTCCCAAAAATCCAAATGTCTCCAAGGGCAGTTATACGGTCTATGGCCAGTATGACAGGGAATCCCAGCGCATTCTGGTCAATCCCGGTCGCTGGTTGGAACAGCCCAAGGGCCAATACAACACGATTATCGTCGGTAACTTTAATCCGGTTGACCGGACATTCAGCGGCTATTTCCAGGGCATCATGGGGTGCACCAGTATCGAAGCAAAATACATGGGTGCCTCCAAGGAAATCAAAGCGGCAAAACCCAAAGCCAAGAAGCCTGTAAAGAAAAAGTCGGCTGCGAAGAAATCGGTTCCGAAGAAAGAAGAAGCTCCGGCGGTTACTCCTGCCGTTCAGGCAACAGAGCCTGCGGCAACGACATCAGCGCCCGCTGCATCTGAACCTGTGGTGGCAACTCCAACAATTCCAGCTCCAACCCCGCCTGCCGCTGTTGAACCCTCCGTACCGCCCAAGGCCGAAACACCTCCGGCAGCAGCTGCGCCGACTGTGCCGACCATGCCTTTATTGCCGGAACCTGTTACACCCCCGGCTGAACCGAAAAAGGAAGTACCAAAGCCGACAAGCTCGCTTGATCTGAACAATAAAATTGTTGTGGCATCCGGAGGAAGCGGTTGTTGCTACAATACGCGGGCTCCGGCGGCGCCAGCGGCACGATATTTTACGCCAACAGTTCCGGTGGCTCCCGCTGCACGCTATGTCACACCGACAGTGCCTCAATGGCGTCAGGCTCCCGCTGCGGCACAAGCATCCTACAGATCGCCTTATCTTCCGCCAGCTCCTCCACCGAACTATGTCGCGCCGGAAGTACCCCAATGGCCGCAAGCGCCTCAGGCACCAGGGCCGAGTTATTACAGCCCGTATGTCCCGCAAGTGCCACAGGCACCCCAGGCGCCAGGACCCGATTACATCACTTATCCGAATTGTCTGTCCTGATTACCGGACAGGGGCGTTGTGATCGCGGATAAAATTCCGCACAACGGGCAGGATGGATTCACGCCATTTGCGGCCGTTGAAAATGCCGTAATGGCCGACGCCAATCTGCAAATGCGCTTTCTTCATATCGGGGCCTAAGCCCGTGCAGAGATCGAGGGCAGGGCGAGTCTGTCCCGGCGCAGAAATATCGTCCAATTCACCTTCCACGGTTAAAAGCGCTGTTTTCTTGATCGCTTCCGGCGTTACCAACTGGCCATGCCAGGTGAAAGTGCCTTTGGGCAGATCGTGGTTCTTGAACACGCGTTCAACGGTTTGCAAATAAAACTCGGCTGTCACATCCATCACAGACAGATATTCGTCATAAAATTTGCGGTGTGCGGTGGCGGATTCATCGTCACCCTTCACCAGATTTTGGAACAACTTCACATGCTCGCCGATATGACGCTCGACATTCATGGATACGAAGCCGTTTAGCTGGATAAAGCCCGGATAAACCAGACGGTAAGCGCCGGGATAATAGAAGGGGATGGCGTGAATAACAGTATTTTCAAACCATTCCATGGGCCGCTTCTCAGCAACTTCCGTCACAACCGTTTTGCCTTGGCGCGTATCGATCGGGCCACCCATCAAGATCATGGATTGCGGCTGCGCCGGATCATCCATTTGTGCCAAAAGTGAAACCGCGCAGAAAACCGGAACCGCAGGCTGGCAGACAGCCATCATATGCGTGCCGGGGCCAAGATGCCGGACAAACTCCATCAGATAGCTGATGTAATCTTCCAGATCGAACTTGCCCTGTGACAGGGGAACCATTTTGGCGTCAAGCCAATCCGTAATGTAAACATCATGATCAGGCAGCATGGCTTCGACCGTACCGCGCAGCAGTGTGGCGTGATGCCCAGACATGGGTGCAACAATCAAAACGCGCGGGTCTGAGGCTTGAACATGCCGCTTGAAATGCAGAAGACGGCAGAAAGGCTTGGTCAGGACTATTTCTTCTTCGACCGTCACAGGTTCGCGGTGAATTTTGGTGGTGTGCAGTCCGAAGCTGGGTTTGCTGAAACGGCGCGTTGTGCGCTCAAACAATTCGGCTCCTGCGGCTATGGCGCGGCCGAAATGGGTATTTGAGGCAGGGAAGAGTGGATTTTGAAACGCGACTTGCGCTGCCTCGGCCGCAAAGCGGAAAGGCGCCAATGCGGCGTGTTGCCAGTCATGAATGTGGTAGAGGAGCATGAGAAACCAGTGCCTTTACGGCCTTACCGTCCAACCTGTGGTGAAAAAACAAAAGTCGATTCAACCCATAGGGTAAACAAGAAGGTGTAAAGATAGACTTAATCCACTGTAAGACTTTGCTTTTTTTGGTTTATTTTGCACTGCGACACAAGGAACAAAAAGGCCAAAAACCATATTCCGACGCGTGAGGGTTTGTCCTCAGCCTCATCTTCAAATTTCGGCATATGTCCACCAGTTGGTTCCAGCGCATCAACCATATTTTTCAGGGATTTGCACTGGCGTCGGAAACGATGCGCGGCCTCAAGGGCTTCAATCCGGCCGATAAGGTTGATTTCCTCGTCTTTGGCGATGGCCACCTGATCGAGCAGATGCAGGAATTTACCGAACACCGAAGGCTTCATGGCGCCCGGCACACCCAGGCCGCTGATGCGGCGCGTAAGGGCAACAATTCTGTCCCGCTGCTCGCCAAGAAGGGAGGATAACCAGTTTATACGGCCACAATGTTCTTCCATAATCATGCAGTCTGTTTACCGCATGAGGGTAAAGGCTGAATTAATAGGAAATACTTTCATTTAGCCCTGAATTCAGGCCAGAATTTCAAGCGCTTCCATGGCTAATGCTTTCGTGCTGGCGGCGATCATTTGATCGCTAAAATTGCTGGTAATTTGATTACCTTTCCAATCGCTGATGTAGCCGCCTGCGCCCGTGACAATCGGTGCAACGCCAACGGCATCGTGCAATCCCAGATTCTGCTCAACAACCAGATCGGCCCAACCCATCGCCAGCAATCCGTACGCATAGCAATCGCAACCATATTGTTGCCATCGTACGGCGTTGCAGAGCTTTATATATTTCTCAAAATTCTTTCCCTCAAACATGCCCATGGGGCCGATGAAAAGTCGTGCATTATCCAGTTTGCGTGGCGGTGCGATTT
Organism: Alphaproteobacteria bacterium; assembly: GCA_033763555.1. Taxonomy (GTDB): domain Bacteria; phylum Pseudomonadota; class Alphaproteobacteria; order UBA9219; family UBA9219; genus JALYJG01. The sequence goes on from JANRKK010000044.1 coordinate 36,436, forward strand.
TAATGGGCTTACCGTTATGCGTGGCCATCTGGTTTGTGATGCCAAACCAGCGCTCTTTTGTATAAGCCTGATCAATCAGCCCAACGGCGGGCATGCCGTTATGAATCAGGCCGATGATCGTACCGAACAGGGGCTTGCCCGTCATAAAGGCGCGTGTGCCATCGATGGGGTCGATAACCCAGACAAATTCGGCATCCGGTCTGTCCCGGCCATATTCCTCGCCGATAATGCCGTGAGCAGGGAAGTGCTGGCCGATCATCGCACGCAGCTTCTGTTCAATTTCCTTATCGGCTTGCGTCACAGGCGAGCGATCCTGCTTTTCATCAACGGGCAGGTAGCCACGGAAATATTTCAGTGCAATTTCGCCTGCTGCATCAGCGCAAGCATTAAAGAACGCGGCGAATTGTTTCTCATAGTCCATGGAATGGACTTAGTCACAAAATGGGACCAAGGCAACAACTTAAGCAGAAAGAGCTGGCCCTTCTATTTGGCCGTTGGTGAGGTGACGATAAGTGCAATTGACGCCGCCCGAACGAACAGCGATTTTTGGAATCATGGGTTGCTGGCTGTCGTTTGAGCAGATCGTTTGAGTTGCAAGCTCACGGATTTCTGCTTCTGTTAAGGCAATGCCCCTAATTTCATATCTTTTTGCAACAGCAGTGCCTGGTATCTCCCATACCTCGCCACGTTCAAGAAGTATGGGAATAATTCCCAAAAGAGTTTTACCTGGCTGAGGTTGCGTTGGGGGCGTGGTGCTGTTTTTGGCTGCTGCTGAAAACAACGCCACAACATCTTTGCCAGCCCAGGTATCAATTGTGAATTCAATCCTGCAATTAGCGTCGGTCATTAATATCTCCCCGGTATTGATTTTGTGCTATCATAGTAGTACAGTATGGCGTGGCCCGAGGTCAAGCCCTTAATTGCTTGCGTTATTCGGCGATTCCTGTACGGGAAATACGCGCGTCGCGGTGGATGGAAATGCTGAGCAAGATGCCGCAGCCGATGAGTAGGGTGAGCATCGCCGTGCCACCATAGGACACAAGGGGCAGGGGAATGCCCACCACAGGGATGGTTCCTGTCACCATCGCTACATTGACAAAGGCGTAGAGGAAAAAGCTGACCGTCAGGCCAAAGGCCGTCAAACGGCCGAACTGGTTGCGGCAGGTGAGGGCGATCATGAAGCCATAGGTAATCAGCAGGAAATAGAGCAGGAGCAGGACAAACGCGCCAAACATGCCGAATTCCTCGGCCAGCACGACGAAGATAAAGTCCGTATGTTTTTCGGGTAGGAACTGAAGCTGGCTTTGTGTGCCCTGACCGAAGCCTTTGCCAAACAACCCGCCGGAGCCCAGCGCGATTTTAGATTGCAGAATATTGTAGCCCGAGCCCAAAGGGTCAGCGCCAGGATTCAAGAAAGTTAAAAGCCGAGCTTTTTGATAATCATGCAGATGATGCCACGCCAAAGGCGCAATCGCGGCGGCCAGCGCGATAATGATCACGAATTTCCACCAGCGCACACCGCCCGCGAAAAACATCGCGCCGCTGGCGAGCAGGAGGAGCATGGCCGTTCCCAGATTGGGCTGCAGCAGCACAAGTCCGACGGGCAGCAGCACCATGGCAACGGGCAGCACCAGCTTGGCCGGATGGCCGATATCTTCCAGCGACAGGCTATGGAAATACTTGGCGATGGCCAGGACAAGCGCGATTTTCATCAATTCCGAGGGCTGCAGCACGAAAAACCCAAGGTGAATCCAGCGTTGAGCGCCCATTCCGGTGTGGCCCATGATTTCCACGGCAATCAGCAGCACCAGAACAAGCCCATACAGCGGATAAGCCAGCCGCAGCCATATGCGGATATCGGCCAGCGCAATGGCCATCATGATGGCCAAGCCGATGGCAAACCGCGACAGCTGCGCGCCCGCCCAGGGTTCCCAGCTTTTGCCGCCCGCAGAATATAAAAGCGTAATGCCAATCAGGCCGATGGTAACGATCAGCGCGACCAGACCCCAATGCATAAGGCGCAGCTTGTCGCCAAGGCGGAGATGATCTTTGGAGGTCAAACGGGCCATGGGGCGGGATTGCCATTGTCAGCCGGGTTTTTCAACGAATATATGGATTTCCCCTTTATCCTGCCCATATCTAATTTAACATAATATATCTTATGCGACTTAATGAGGCAGAGAAATCAGGTTAAAACAAAGATATTCCATGGCCCTTCCCCTTGGCTTGTATCCGTGCGGAAACACGCTTACAGAAGCGCTTATGAGCAAATCAATCGAACGCCTCACTGAAATCATGGGCCGATTACGCGACCCGAAAACGGGCTGCCCGTGGGACCTTGAGCAGGATTTCAAAACCGTGGCCCCCTACACGCTCGAGGAAGCCTATGAGCTGGTGGAGGCCATCGAACAGAACGACCCCAAGGCTATGGTAGATGAGCTTGGCGATTTGCTGTTTCAGATCGTCTTTCATGCCCAGATGGGTAAGGAAGCCGGGCTGTTTGATCTTGATCAGGTCGCCGGGCAGGTGGCGGACAAGATGGTCGAGCGCCATCCGCATGTTTTCGGGGACAGGGACGCCAAAAATGCCGAAGCCGTTCTGGTGAACTGGGAGGGTGACAAGGCCGCACGGCGGGAGGCTCAGGCTAAGTCCGAAGGCCGGACAACCAGCGCCCTTGATGGCGTAACCACCGCCCTGCCCGCTGCGACGCGCGCCGTGAAATTACAAAAGCGCGCTGCGCGCGTTGGGTTCGATTGGAAAGACCCGCGCGATATTTTTGCCAAGATTAAGGAAGAGATCGGTGAGCTGGAATCCGAAATGGGGAAACCGAACAACGCCGATGCCATGGAAGATGAAATGGGCGATGTCTTCTTCGTGCTGGTCAATCTGGCGCGACGGCTGGAGATCGATCCTGAGGCTGCACTGCGCCGTACCAATCAGAAGTTCGAGCGTCGCTTCCGTGCTTTGGAAGCCCGGTTGGCAGCTCAAGGCAAGCGCATGGAAGATACTTCGCTTGATGACATGGAACGGATTTGGGTTGAGATTAAAAAGGAAGAGAAGAAAAAAGTCTAAACCGATCTCAACCTTAAAAGCGTAAACCACCGACCGCAGACTTCCAGATCATTCCGGATGGCTTCATGGCGCTGCATGGCTTCGGCATCTTCACCATTACGTTCTATTTGATAGAGAGATTCCAGCTCCGCTGCCTGAAACACATCCTCGGTGGGCATGTGCTGCTCGGCCATCGCCAGGCCAAGCACCAGAGAATGGCTGAGCTCCGCCGCGTGCTTGAGTCCAGTTAAATAGAAGTTGTCATAGGATTCCACGGCGAGGCGCAGCGCCTGAAGCGCTTGCGGTGATTGCGTTACCAGCATCCCCTGCCCTGTATTCAGCATGGCGTCAAAACGCAAGGCGCACCAGTCAAGGATGGGCTGCCACACATGGCTTTGCCGTTCGACCAGCGCCGTTGGGCGCTCCGCGCGGTAGCACAGAAGTTCGGTGGCGGCATGCGACATGATCTCTTCGATAACGGCCGCGCGGTTTTTGCTGGTGATGTCGAGCGCTGTTGCGGCTAGCTGCATCAAGGGCATTTTGGATGGTTTAGGTTTGCCGGGCTGTTGTAGGCGCCATTCTTCGGCTACGGCTTCGGCCAGACCTGCATTGGGCAAAAGCAGCGGACTCTCGCCATATGTTTTGAGAGCCGTACCTGAACGTAAAATGGCGTAACCGTCCGGCGTTCTCTCCGTAGTGTAGGCGACATCCTGCGCCGTTGCGCCAATGCCCATTTACCGCCCCAATAAGCCTTTCAACGCGCCACCCAGATTTTTGATCTGGTCCTGCGCCTTGGCGGCTGGAGTTTGCAGCAAGGGACTCTTGCCCGAAGGCGCAACTGCCGGATGATCAAGCGTATAGACGCAGGCATTCTGCCCCGGTTGGTTGATGAGTGTTGGCACGCCACTGTTCACCGTGCCGTTGGTCAGCAATCCGACGACATTTCTGACGGTTCCCGAAGAATCCAGCGTAAAGCTCGGCTCCAGCAATGTGCCGCCTACATGCATCGGCGGCATGATGTCAGCAACGTTCATTACTTTCGGTTTGGCACGCAGGGTCATATTGACGGTTTCCGTGCCCAGATTAAATCCACCGCTGCCCGCAACCGTTGTCGCGCTGGTATCCGCCAGAATGCCGTTGTCGCGCATGATGCCGTCCTTGACGATAAAGCGCGCCGCAAGGCAGTTGAGCCCATGCGCGCCGCTGCCCGGTGCAAACATTTCCATCAAGGCCGAGGCGATTTGCCGCGTGGCGCTGGGCGCGACATTGCCACCTGTTGCTGTAATATTGACACGACCGACGGCCGTGCCGGCGATGGCATGCATGCTGTTGCCCGAACCCGCCAGATCAATCTCCGTGCTGCCCTTGCCGGACAGGAAGGCAGGCAGCCCTATAAGTTTCAGCACATCGGCGAGATCAATATTCGGTGCGTTGAAGGACAAAGCCATCTGCGAGGGCGAAGATGCAGCATCGACCCTAACTTGGGCGCTGATAGCATTATTGCCAACTTGGGCTTTCAGCGGTGCAAGTGTCAGCCGTCCATTCGCCAGTTCCAGCTTGGTTGTCACCTGCCGCAGGGTGTTGTCGCCTACAGTGATTTCGCCAATTTTCACATCGAAAGAAGCATCCGCAGTTTTCAGCGCATCGAGTTGCAGCGGCGCAGTACTGAAAACGCGTTTTGGACCTGAGGATGCAGGCGCGGGTTTTCCATGGTCGCCGCCCGACGTTTTTGTTTCCGGTTTAAGATCAGCCATATCCACTTTGTCGCTGATCAATGTGCCGCGCAGTGCAGGCCGCACGCCGCCCCAATTGGCGTTCAATTGGCCTTGCAGATTTGTCTTTCCGGTTTTCACTTCATAGGAAGAAAGACTAAGCACTTTCTTGTCGGCATCAGCCTTGCCTTTGGCCGTGACTGTGTAATTGGCGTAGGTCAGATTGGCATCCAGCGGCCATGTGCCTTTGATGGCCATTAAGTCACGGATACCAGTTTTGACCTTCAATGCTACAGGCGCGCCATTGGCTTCACCCGTGAAATTAAGGGCAACCCCTGTCCCTTCCCGGCCCACGGACATTTTTTTGACCTTGTAAACGCTGGTCTTGCCTTCCTTGTCGCGCATCGCCAGTTGGCTGTCTGTGATGGATATTTTCTCAACATGAATGGCAACAGGTTGGGATGCCGTTGGTTTTTGGGCTGATTTCTTCTCGGCAGGACTGTCCGTTGATGTCATGTCCCAGTTGGCTTTGCCGTCCTTGCTGGTTTCCACCAGAATATCAGCATTGACGATTTCGACCTCCGTCACATCGAATTTACGCGACAGCAGCGGCATCAAGGCGACGCCAAGCTTAAAACTGCCCATGCCTGCCATCGTCGGACGGCTGGCCCAGGCGGGATTACCAATGCCGACATCACGGATTGTCAGCGTTACGCCATCGGACGAAAAACCCAGCTTGATTGGTCCACCAAGCTTGACGGTGCGGCCTGTCTTCTTACTCAAAGCCTCGGCAATTTGTGGACGATAGGTGTTGACGTCCAGGGTTGCCAGAAGCACAGCGACCGTTCCCGCAAAAAGAATAAGCAGGGTGACAAAGGCGGTAAGAATTTTTTTCATATCGCGCTCCTAGAAGGCATCAGTGAAGTCGGCTTCGGCGTCTTCGTCAAATCCAAACCAGGACCATGTCTTTTTCATGTCCGGGCCCAGCGGCGCGGCAGCGTCAATCAGGCCATGGCGGGGGTGCGGGATTATCAGCTGCCGGGCATGCAGATGCAAGCCTTTGCCAAACTCGTCGACAGGTAAAGCCGAGGCTTTATCGCCACCATACATACGGTCACCCAAAATCGGTGTTCCGATATGCGCCATATGGACGCGCAGCTGATGTGTCCGTCCGGTGACGGGCAGCAAAGCGACAAAAGCCGCCTGCTTTCCAGCTTTTGCCATTACCTGATAAAAAGTCACGGCGGATTTGGCATCCTCTCTGTCCTTTTCATCGATGGCCATAAGCTCGCCGCGCTTGATCAGCGGCGCATCAATACGTCCCCGTTCCGGCTTGGGAACGCCAAGTGTAACCGCCCAATAAATTTTCTGCGTGTCACGATGGCGGAAAGCCGCGGTCAGTTTTGTTGCCGCATAAGCGCTGCGCGCAACCAGAAGGACGCCGCTGGTATCGCGGTCGAGGCGGTGAACCAGTTTTGGCTTCCCCTGCCCTTTTTCGCTCAGGCTCGCCAGCATATCGTCGAGATTTTCTTTCAACCCTGTCCCGCCCTGCACGGCCAGCCCGGCTGGCTTGTTCAGGACGATCACATCCTTATCGTCATGCAGGATAAGTTTTTTCAGCTGGGCCGAGATACGCGATTCCTGTTTCTGTTGTTGCCCCTTGGGCGGTGGTAAAGTCACCTGCGGCGGTATGCGAATGGTTTGCCCGGATTCCAGGCGGGTGGAGGCTTCGGCGCGTTTGCCGTCCACGCGCACCTGTCCTGTCCGCAGAAGCTTCTGCAACTGCCCATGCGTCAGGTCGGCAAAATGCCGCTTGAACCAGCGATCAAGCCGGATGCCGGATTCGTCGTCGGTAACGACAGGATTTTCAGGCCGGGATAAATTCATATCCCTTACATACCAGCAGTTGTCAGCACCGCCTATCGCCTTTATAGTCCCGTTCCTATGAGCACTTCCTTCTCCCATCATCTTCTGGATATTGAAAGCCTGTCCGTTGCGGATATTAAAACCGTGCTGGATTTGGCCGAACGTTATGTCGAGCAAGGCCGCTCCGCCAAGCGCCGCGCGGACAAGCTGGAAGGCAAAAGCATCGTCAATCTGTTCTGCGAGCCCTCGACGCGGACGCGCACTTCGTTTGAGATTGCAGCCAAGCGTTTGGGCGCGGACGTCATTAATATTCCCGTTGAGCATAGTTCGACGAAAAAAGGCGAAACGCTTCTCGACACGGCCCTGAATCTGGATGCCATGGGCATCGACGGGCTGGTGATCCGCCATTCGGAATCCGGAATTCCTGCCTCGCTGGCCAAGCATATGAATGCCTCGGTCATCAATGCGGGTGACGGTACCAACGAACATCCGACCCAGGCTTTGCTCGATGCGCTGACAATGCAGCGGCGTAAAAAGAAACTGCAGGGTTTGGTTGTGGCGATTTGTGGTGACATCGCTCATAGCCGTGTGGCGCGGTCGAATGTGCAGCTGCTCACCAAAATGGGCGCGAAAGTCCGTTTGGTTGCTCCGCCTTACTTCACGACCAAAAATTATTCCGGGATGGGCATCGAAACCTTTGAAGACATGAAGGAAGGCATCAAGGATGCCGATGTCGTCATGATGCTGCGCATTCAGCAGGAGCGCATGAGTCAAGGCGAATTCGCCGTTTCGTAGAAGGATTATCATCAACGCTACGGGCTTGATCACAAGAAACTGATGGCCGCGAAACCGGATGTGATTGTCATGCATCCCGGTCCTGTGAACCGTGAAGTCGAAATCACCAACCAGCTGGCTGACGATCCGAAATTCAGCGTTATCCTTGAACAGGTCGAAATGGGCGTGGCCGTTCGCATGGCTGTCCTTGATCTGTTGTTGAGCCGTTAACGCCCGGTCTCTTTGTCCGGGCCTCTCTGGAGGCGCATATGCCAGGGCTTCCCCTCATCAATGTTCTGCTTCTCGGTTATCTGCTCGGCAGTATTCCGTTCGGTTGGGTGATCGCTAAAATTGCGGGGTTGGGTGATATTCGCAAAATTGGTTCTGGCAATATCGGCGCAACGAACGTCCTGCGTACGGGCCAGAAAGGTCTGGCGTTGCTGACGATGCTGCTGGATGGAGCGAAAGGCTCTGTTGCGGTTTTGATTGCCGCTTATCTTTATCCCGAACTGCCTTTTCTGGTGGCTCTGGCCGGGCTGGCGGCTTTGCTGGGGCATCTGTTCCCCGTCTGGCTGAAATTCAAGGGCGGCAAAGGTGTTGCCACGACTTTTGGCGTCATTCTGGCGTTGGCCTGGCCTGTGGGGTTGATAGGCATGGCGATATGGATGCTGGTGGCCTTCACCACGCGCTATTCGTCTCTTGCCGCGCTGATAGCGATTGGATTGGCTCCCGGCATCGCCTTTCTGTTCGGGCGAACGGAAATCCTCTGGCTGCTGGTGGTTTTTGTCTGTTTCGTTGCCGCCAAGCATGAGAACAACATTAAACGCCTGATCAAAGGCACAGAAGCGAAGATTGGATGAAAAACAATCCACGCACATTGAGCGATGTGGAACGCCGTGACTGGCTACGCCTGTCGCGCACGGAAAATGTCGGGCAGATTACGTTCCGGCAGTTGCTGCGGCGTTTTGGTTCGGCGCAAGCAGCATTGGAAGCTCTACCCAGCATGGCGCAGCGCGGCGGCAAACGTTCCTTTGCCATTCCACCTGTTAGCGCCGTTGAAGATGAAATTGCACGCAGCCGGAAATACGGCGCAAAAATAATCGCACTGAATGAGCCGGATTACCCCGAGGCCCTGGCCGCAATTGAGGATGCCCCTCCCCTGCTCACGGTTCTTGGCGACGTATCACTGTTGCATAAGCGTATTCTTGGGATTGTCGGCGCGCGTAATGCCTCGCTGAACGGTCGCAAGATGGCTGAGAATTTGGCGCGCAATCTTGGTGAGCAAAGCATTGTCATCGCCTCCGGCATGGCACGCGGCATCGACACGGCGGCGCATCAGGGCAGCCTGCCGACAGGCAGCATTGCCGTTCTGGCAGGAGGCATCGATGTGGTTTACCCGGAAGAAAACCGGGCCCTGTACGACAAGCTCGCCGAACAGGGCTGCATCATTTCAGATCAACCGCTGGGCTGTGAGCCCTATGCCAAGCTTTTCCCTCGCCGTAACCGCCTGATTTCCGGCTTGAGCCTCGGCGTGATTGTGGTGGAAGCCGCACGTCAGTCTGGTTCACTCATTACCGCGCGTATGGCCCTGGAACAGGGGCGCGAGGTTTTTGCCGTGCCGGGCTCGCCGCTTGATCCGCGCTGCGCCGGAACAAACGACCTTATCCGGCAGGGCGCTGTTTTGACCGAAGGTGCATCCGATATTCTTGGCCATATCCATGCCCTGCCCGCCGGGCTTTCAGAGACCTCGAAACCGGAGCTGGAAACACCGGAATCCTCGATCAATGAGGATGATCTCTTCCATGCCCGCGATATTGTTCTGGAAAGTCTGGGGCCTTCGCCTGTTTCTATTGATGAACTCATCCGCGAATGCGTTTTGCCCGCATCCACCGTGATGATGGTGCTGCTGGAGCTTGAACTGGCCGGCCGTATCGAACGCCAGCCGGGCCAGAAAATTGTTCTTATCGGCGCAGCTTCCGAGGAAGATTTATTTGAAACCGGCGTCAGGTCGGCGTTGGGTTAAGTCCTAGAGCTGAAAAAACGTGGGTACGTACAGATTCACGAGAAACTTGACATCCAATTTTTTCCATTATGTCTAATGCCTTCTCGACCCCAGCGCCTACAGAGTTCTCGGCGATACTTGTATCCGTGCCTACTATTATCATTCCATGCTCTGGCAACTCTTGCCCTATAGCAGCAGACGCCGAACCGATCAGATCTTGCGGGATTTCTGCGATATACACCGCTTCTCGCGTATCAAAGACTACTTCTTTTGCAGCCCTTCTGTAGACCATATCCTCTTCAGATCCCGCAAATCCTTTAACAGTTCCCGATTTAACGTGAACGTATAAATTTGTACCCGTGGCTAGGTCAGTAAATTTTGTGGATTCATCTATAATTTTTTGTACGGCTGCATTGGGTGCGGGCATTTGAATTTCTCCATCGCATATATAAAGTTTAAAAATACTCACAGAATAGATACCACTTTGAATACAGAAACTAAAAGCACATTTTATAATTAACTATGTGGTAGTTTTTGCTACAAATAATGACATCTAGCTCATTGATTTAAAATGCATTTTTTAAGACTTTTCCCTTGGTGGCCACCCCCAAAAATGCTAGTTTTTTGGCAGGGTTTTAGACCCCCGATTCTCATGAAAAACAGGACCCCTAAGTGACCGAAACCGCAGCCCCGACGCCTCCGCCATCCGACATTTCGACCATCACAATCGAAGAGGAGATGAAGCGCCCCTA
>JANRKK010000045.1:0-79858 GCA_033763555.1 Alphaproteobacteria bacterium
AGCTTCGCCGCCGGTCTTCGGGTCGATGCCCTTGTAGGCTTCGCGATCCGAAGGAGCCGGAAGGAAGTCAACCACCGCATCAAGCAGCGTCTGAACGCCTTTGTTCTTGAACGCCGAGCCGCACAGCATCGGATAGAAGGCGCCGGTGATCGTCGCCTTGCGGATCAGCTTGCGCAATGTGTCTTCGTCGGGCTCGTTACCTTCGAGGAAGGCTTCCAGCGCCGTATCGTCCATTTCGACGGCGGCTTCGATCATGGCAGCGCGGTATTCGGCGGCCGTGTCGGCGAGGTCGGCAGGGATGTCCTCGATCAGCATCTTGGCGTCTTTGCCGTCGCCATCCCAGCGGATGGCCTTCATCTTGATGAGATCGACCACACCGGCGAAATTGCTTTCAGCACCGATCGGCAGTTGCAGCGGCACCGGGCGCGCGCCGAGCTTTTCCTTGATGTCAGCGACGCACATGTAAAAGTCTGCGCCAGTCTTATCCATCTTGTTGGCGAAGATGATGCGCGGAACGGACTACTTGTCGCCCTGGCGCCAGACGGTTTCCGTCTGCGGTTCGACGCCTGCAACGGCATCCAGCAGGCACAGCGCGCCATCGAGAACGCGCAAGGAGCGCTCAACTTCAATCGTGAAGTCAACGTGGCCCGGCGTGTCGATAATGTTGATGCGGTACTGATCGTCGCCGATCTTCCAGAATGTCGTGGTCGCGGCGGATGTAATCGTGATGCCGCGCTCCTGTTCCTGCTCCATCCAGTCCATCGTCGCAGTGCCTTCATGCACTTCGCCGATTTTGTAGGACTTGCCCGTGTAATAGAGAATGCGCTCGGTCGTCGTCGTCTTGCCCGCGTCAATGTGGGCCATGATGCCGATGTTGCGATACTTCTCGATGGGGGTTTGACGGGGCATAATCGCTTATCCTTACCAGCGGAAATGCGAAAAGGCCTTGTTGGCCTCCGCCATACGGTGTGTGTCTTCGCGCTTCTTGATGGCCGCGCCGTTATCGTTAGAGGCCGCGACCAATTCTCCAGCCAGGCGATCCATCATGGTGTGTTCAGAACGCGCGCGCGCAGCCGTGATAATCCAGCGCATGGCTAGAGCGATACCGCGCTCCGGACGAACTTCGACAGGAACCTGATAGGTCGCGCCGCCGACGCGGCGGGAACGGACTTCCAGATGCGGACGGACCTTATCAATCGCCGCCTTGAAGGTTTCCAGTGCATTGCCACCCTTGGACAGACGTTGAATCTTTTCCAGTGCGCCATAAACGGTACGCTCGGCAACCGACTTTTTGCCGTCCTGCATCAGAACGCTCATAAACTTGGAAATCAGAATTTCTCCGAATTTCGGATCGGGAAGGATTTCACGTTTCTCGGCTCTATGACGACGGGGCATGGGAAATTCCTTTGATTACTTCGGACGCTTCGCGCCATAGAGGGAGCGGCGCTTCTTACGGTCTTTGACGCCTTGCGTGTCAAGCGTGCCGCGGATGATGTGATAGCGAACACCGGGCAAATCTTTCACACGGCCGCCGCGGATCATGACGACAGAGTGTTCCTGCAGATTATGGCCTTCGCCGGGAATGTAGCTGATGACTTCATGGCCGTTTGTCAGGCGAACACGGGCAACTTTACGCAAAGCCGAGTTTGGCTTCTTCGGCGTCGTTGTATAGACGCGCGTGCAGACGCCGCGCTTCTGCGGGCATTCCTGCAGAGCGGGAACTTTATCGCGCACCTTCAGCGGGCGGCGCTTCTTGCGGATCAACTGGTTAACTGTAGGCATTCGTACTCCGTTTTCGCCAAACCGATTCGCACACAAACACAAAAACCACACCGCAACGCAGCCGAAGGCTGTGTTCCGCATGGCTCACCTTTAGTTCCGTCGCGTCTATGTCAACTTTTGCAACATCCGAAGCTGCGTCTAGGCTGTATTGCAAGCCTACCACCAGCCCCGCAAAGGCCGCGCTCTTGTATGTTTTTTCATTCTCAAGGTCAAGGGAAGTTTATGATTTCGTGGAAATTTCTTGCTTTGTCTGCCTCCAGCGCTAGGTTCGGCACCCCAACTCCGAGGATGGTTTATGTCGCAATGCACGGCCCTGATTGTCGCTGCCGGTTCTGGCGAGCGTTTCGGGGGTTCAATTCCCAAGCAATATCAGGATCTTGGTGGCGTACCAATCCTGCGCCGGAGCGTGCTTGCCTTCCTTAACCATCCGCATATCGATCGGGTGCAGGTTGTTATCAGCCCTGCTCATCGCGATCTCTACGACAAGGCGGTTGCTGATCTGAGCCTTCCCGAGCCCATTACAGGTGGCGAAACGCGTCAGGATTCCGTGCGTTTAGGGCTCGAAGCTCTAGCAAAATTGAAGAAACCGGGCATGGTCATGATCCATGATGCCGCCCGGCCTTTAATTGATGCGGCGACCATCACGGCTGTCCGCAAAGCCCTTGATAAAAGCAAGGGCGCCATTGCCGCCAAGCCTCTGGTCGACACGCTGAAGCGCGGCAAAGATGAGCTGATCGAAACCACCATTGACCGCCAAAATCTCTGGCAGGCTCATACCCCGCAGGCTTTCCATTTTGATGCTATTCTTGATGCCCACCGCGCCACCATAGGCGCTAAATTGACGGATGATGCCGCCGTGGCCGAAAAAGCCGGAATGACTGTTACCCTTGTCCCCTCGAACCCTGACAATATGAAAATTACCAATCCTGACGATCTTGATCGCGCCGCCCGCCTGATGGGCCACAATTTTGGCGATGTCCGCACGGGCATGGGCTTTGATGTTCACCGCCTCATTCCTGGCGATGCTATTATTATCTGCGGTGTCAAAATTCCACATAACCGCAAGGCTGAAGGCCATTCTGACGCCGATGTCGGTCTGCATGCGCTGGTTGATGCTATTTTGGGCGCGATGGGTGCGGGCGATATCGGTCAGCACTTCCCGCCTTCCGATCCGCAATGGAAAGGCAAGGACAGCGCGCATTTCGTACGCCATGTTGTTGGGTTGCTGAGCGAGCGCGGCGGTTTTATTGCACATGTCGATGTCACTCTGATGTGCGAGCAACCTCGCATCGGTCCGCATCGTGATGCGATGGTGAAACGTATGGCTGAACTTCTTGAAGTCACTCCTGATCGCGTCAGCGTCAAGGCAACAACCACCGAACGTTTAGGCTTCACAGGTCGCGAAGAAGGCATTGCAGCGCAGGCGGTGGCAACGCTTCGCTTTCCGGGTTAACGGCAATGTTTCCGCCTGATATTCACGATCTGGCGCGCAAAGTTATCGAAAGCTACACGGCGCAAAAACAGAAAATTGTCACCGCGGAATCCTGCACGGGCGGTCTGGTTGCAGCGGCGCTCACGCAAATTCCGGGTTCATCCGCCGTTGTTGAGCGCGGTTTCGTTGCTTACAGCAATCAAGCCAAGACCGAAATTCTCGGCGTGATGCCGGAAACGCTCGAGGATTACGGCGCGGTTAGCGACAAGGTTGCTGAAGAAATGGCGCAAGGCGCTTTGGAGTTTTCGCAGGCCGATATTGCTGTTTCTGTAACGGGCATTGCAGGCCCATCCGGCGCTGAAACAGGCAAGCCTGTGGGTCTGGTCTATTTCGGATTGGCCACCCGATCAGGTGCCGTCTTCCATTACAAAAGCCAATATAACGGCGATCGCGACGACATCCGTCTTCAGGCGACCCGTGAGGCTTTGCGGCTTTCACTTTCCATGGCGGATGAAGATAAATAATATATATTTCAATTGGTTATAATAGTTTTTTATCAGATTTATATGCCGGGAAAGTATTTTCACGCTTCGCATTTGCGAAGAATTCGTGTATATCAATCTCTTCCGTTAATAGTCTGTTAATAACTTAAAGAGCCGTTCCTATGGTCCAGATTTCATTGAAAAACAAAGCGGCTCAAGCCAAGCCGCAGATCCACGAAGATGTGGATAATATGCTCGCGCAAGTTGAGAATCTTGCCCGCGAAGCGCGTCAGCCTGAAATCACGGAAACCATCAACGAAGCGCCGCGTAGCTTCCCGAATTTTACCCGCCTGCTACAAATTTCGGGTCGTTACCTGATGATGAGCGACATTGTCGCCCTGCTGGCTGCTTTTACATGCGGTGGCGTCGGAGCCTGGGCCGTTGATGTCTATCTGTTCAACGAAGGCTTCCAGGAATTGTTCCATATTATGTCATTGCAGCAATTTGCCATCTTCACAGGCTTGGGCGCAGTTGCGCTGCTGTGGCTGGACACCAAAGGCCATTACCGTCAGCGCCTCCCTTATTGGGAAGTCATTGGTCATCTGGTTGCCGTGGTCATGCTCGGGTTCCTTGCGGGAGGCTTTATTCAATTCGCTTCCAAGAATGACTCCTCCCGTTTGTGGATGGGGTTGAGCTGGCTGATGTTTGGCGTGTTTTTGCTGACGGGCCGCACCCTCGTGCGCCGTATGTTGGAGAAACACGGCCTCTGGAAAGTTCCAGCCGTCATGATCGGCACAGGCCCGACGGCCCAGGCAGCGATGAGTACCCTGAATCGCGAACGCAAGATGGGTTTTGCGCTGGTCAAACAAATTGATGCTTCGGCTTTGGAAACCTTGTCGAAGCCGCATGCCTGGAAGCATTTGCTGATGACGCATGGTGCATCGCATATTTTCCTCGCGCTGGAAGGCAGTGAAGTCGAAAAAAATTCAGTGGCGATCAAATCCATGGTTCGCGCGCGCGTCCCCTGCTCCATCATTCCGGCCTGGCTTGGCTTGCCGTCCAGCACGCTGTCGCCGCATCACTTCATGATGCATGACGTTGTGCTGCTGCATAACACCAACCGCTTGCAATTGCCCTTGCCGCGCCTGCTCAAGCGCAGCTTCGATATTCTTCTCGCAGGAACAGCCCTTGTTGTACTGTCGCCTTTGTTTGCTGGCGTTGCTTTGTTGGTGCGTCGTGATGGTGGCCCGGCCTTTTTCAAGCAGGCGCGTGTTGGCCGCGGCGGACGTCTGTTCAATTGCTATAAGTTCCGCTCTATGCGCATCGATGCCGAGAAATTTCTCGCGCGTTATCTGATTGAAAATCCCGCTGCCGCACAGGAATGGCGCCAGTTTCAGAAACTGAAAAATGATGTGCGCGTCACGAAGTTTGGCCAATTCATTCGCCGCACCAGCCTCGATGAATTGCCGCAGCTGATCAATGTGCTGAAAGGCGAAATGAGCCTTGTAGGTCCGCGTCCCTGTATGCCCGGACAGGAAGATTTCTATGCCGAAGATTTCAGCTTCTATGAATCCGTGCGCCCGGGCATCACAGGCCCATGGCAGGTCAGCGGTCGCAACAAGCTGACTTTCAAGGAACGCGTCCAGCTGGAATCCTGGTATGCGCGTAACTGGAGTCTGTGGATGGACGTTGTTATCGTTCTGAAAACAGTCCCAACGTTGCTCAAAAAAGATCAGGCGTTTTAAGAGCGTTTGCCTGATCAATATTTAAATCATTTATACAGATCAAGCAGGCGATTTATTCATGCCGCGTCCCTACAAAATATCTGATGAAACCCGTCGCCAAAAATCCGAACAACTGAAACGGCAATGGAAAGATCCTCAGTTTAAAGAGATAGCTAAAACGACTGCTAGAAACACCATGAAACAGCAATGGGCCAATCCGGAAATCAGAGCTCGGCGAACATCTGCTGCCAGAAAACGAATGACACGATTAAATGCTGACCCTCTCTTTAAAGCTAAAGCAAGAGTAGCTGGAGGAAAAATTTTAAAGCGACTAAACGCAGATCCTGTAATGCGTAGCAGAATAATGGCCGCGTCTCGTGAAGCCATGGTGCGATTGAATGCTGACCCGGCATTTAGAGCCAAAAACGCAGCTGCGATGAGTGAGCGCATGAAAAAGCTGTGGGACAATCCCGAAAGCCGGGAAGCAATGTTGGAGGCCCGAAGAATTAAAAGAGAGCTACGCTCTAAGCCACCCACTCCGTAAACTTTCCCACAAAGGCCCGCGCTGATAATTTGTATCGAGCGGCAGGCTTCCTTGCGCATCGCCTAGGGCATCTTCCAGCCAGCTGCGGCGGTCGCTCAACCCCCATGTCAGCAGCGTATTGACGGATCCGCTTTCTTGCACCATGGCGAGGTAGGTCTGCACATAATTTTGCGCGAAGGTGCTTCGTTCATAGCCCTCACCTGGAACACGGCTAAGATCGAGATCAAGCTCGGTTATATAAATCTCAATCCCCAAACCACGAACTGTTTTCAGGAATTCGGTAAAGTCCCTGCCTCCCAAGGGCAGATGGCATCGCAAATGGCTTTGCAGTCCCAGCGCATGAATTGGAACGTTTTTGGTTTTGAGTTTTTTGAGAAGATTCAGAAGAAGTTTTCGTTTGGCATATCCATAGCCATCACCGCGTTCCAAACCAAAATCATTGTAGACAAGCGTAAGCCCCGGATCGACCTGATGTGCATAGTGGAACACCTGAGAGATGTAATTCGGGCCAAGTGCTTTGAGCCATAGCGTCTCACGCAAACCATCCTTGCGCGGTGAACGCGGATCGATCGCCTCATTAACGACATCCCAATTGCGGATCATCGGTGAAGTTTCGGCAACTACACGCTCGATATGTGCGCGCAGAATTTTTTCTGCGGTCTTTTTATTTTTGAGTTCGGGCACAAGCCATGATGGGTTTGCATGATGCCAGACCAAAACATGTCCACGCATCGCCAGGCTGTTGGCTTGCGCAAATTGTGCCAGACGATGATAGCCGCTGAAATCAAATTCCGCAGGCGATGGTCGCAACGCATCCCATTTCAACTCACCCTCGGGAACAAGCAACGCGACTTCCCTCTTCAACGCCTCGGCAAAGCGATGGTCATTGAGCTGGCTGCTTTTAACAGCAGCACCATAAAGGCGGCCTTTTTTGCGGGCCAAAGCCCCCAGGCCTGGGCTGCGAAAGCCCGTTTCCGGATAAAGGCTGAGAGATTCGCATCCGGCTAGGCTCAGGCCTGAAAATCCGAGCAGCGGCAGGCCCAAAAGAGCCCGTAAAAAATCGCGGCGCAAAATATTTTTTGGGGAGAGAAAGCTCGAATGCATGCAAACGGATAAAAACATAAGAAAAAGAAGGGCGAAATAGAAAAATTGGATAAAATTTAAAGTAAATCATCCGTTAATACTAAGTATAATTAAAAAGCGATTAGTCATACGCATCTAAGATGGACCTTGATTTCAACAAGTATTCAAGGTCTTTCCCGTGAAAAATTACTTAAAGATATTTTCCGTTTTGAGCCTTATTGCGCTTGCGAACTGCGCGCAAACTTCGGCTGTATCTGACGGAACCACTATCCCCTCTGAAACCCTGGCCCCCCTGGCCAGCTGGGTTGGACAGGCCACCAAAGTCCCCATGGTGTCCTTACCCATTACAGTTGCCAGCAATACCCGGCTGAAATCAGCCATGGGCCTGGAAGGCGTTCAACAGGCCCGTGCCATGGCAGCCTATCTGCCTGGCCAGATCGTCATCAATAACCTGGCCTGGGACCCTGAATCGCTGCGTTCCCAAAGCTATTTGGTCCATGAGCTTGTCCATCATGCCCAGCTCCTTAGCGGCCGTAAGTATGCCTGCCATGCGGCCAAAGAAAGCGAAGCTTACAGGCTGCAAAATCAATGGCTTGTCGAGCATGGCCTCTCGGCTATCACCAGTGACCAATGGATCGCCGAAATTGCATCCTGCAAGGGTGATGCTGACGACCATGGGTCGCTCTAGCCTGACCTAAGTCTTCCTTTGATTTTTACCGATAAGTCAAAATATTCAATTAATTTCAATTAGTTGAATAGATATCACATTGTTTTAAAAATACCACATAGGCCTTAAAAGCTTTCCCTGGGCCTCGATTTCCCCCTGTTAACTATAAAAATTTGTGGAAAAAATATAGCGGACTCCTTAGAACATGGGGGTCTTGTGAGGGGCTTCGACGGTCTTGGCCGCACGCAAAAAACGTAAGGGGAACATCATGAAAAAGCTTCTTTTAGTCATTGCACTCGTATTCTCGATTGCCGGAATTTCTCCGGTACACGCAGCCACCTGGACGAACGAAGTTCAGGCAGCCATCCAAAGCGGCAATTTTGAACAAATCAACGTCATCGGCGCAAAAAATCCTTCGGCCGCTGGCGACATCGCCGTCTATCTGCTGCAGCAGTCTCAGAACAAAGCTCTGTCGCAAGATGTGCGCGTGAAGCTGTTTACGGCTGCAACGCCGTTCGCAGGTCAGATTGCCCCGAACGACACGGCCGCTGCAGGCAAAATCATCAATGCGATGCTGGCTTTGGCGAACAACCCGGCTTTCCAAAAGACCAATCCGAACGCTGCCGCTGACATCTACGCCAGCGCTCTGAACATGAGCGGTCAGCCGAACATGATTGTTGGCAACCCCAACCTGCACAACGCCGTTCTGGCTGATGCCGATGATTTCCTCGGCAACGCTCCGGCGGATGCGGACAAGAGATTGCGTGAACAGGTCAGCTTGGCTTTGTTTGTCGGCGCTCCCCCTCCCCTGGGTCCGCGCGGCATCATCAACCCGAGCTTTGAGTAATCACGTTTAGGTTTTGTTAGGCTTTTGACGTCTTGAATAACCCCCGGCGGGTCCTCCGCCGGGGAGTCTTTTGAGAATAACCGGAGGGTTGAATGAAGAGAGTGTTTCTTGCTGTGGT
The DNA here is from genome assembly GCA_033763555.1 of Alphaproteobacteria bacterium. Classification (GTDB taxonomy): domain Bacteria; phylum Pseudomonadota; class Alphaproteobacteria; order UBA9219; family UBA9219; genus JALYJG01. The sequence continues at coordinate 8,680 of JANRKK010000045.1, forward strand.
CATTCTGACTGTCAGCTTTGTGGTGGCAAAAACCGCGCAAGCCGATGCCGGATTGCTTGGCCAAAACGTGCAAGTGCTCGATGCGTCGCTGAACATGCGCCGCTCAACCACCGAACAAATCGACCCCATCCGCGGCCAATCGGTTCTAATGCGCCCGCGTCCGGATTTCGATCCTGTGCCAATTCCCGTTGGCTCGTTCCAGCTGTTCCCGGCCATCAACGTCGGCACCTACTACGACAGCAACATCTTCGCCTTGCAGAACAATGAAGAGAGAGACCTTGTATGGAAAATCAACCCGACAATGTCTTTCCTGTCCAACTGGGGTCGTCATGCGCTCGGATTTACGGGGCTGGCGGATATTGATTACTACACCGTCGATGACAAACAGAATTACGCAGGCGGCGCCATGCAGGCAGAAGGTCGCTATGACATCTCCGAACAAATGTGGCTGTCAGGCGTTGGCGGCTATCAGCGTGTAACAGAACTCAAGGGTTCTCCTGCCGACCAAGGTAATGCCGCTGGCCCCAGTCAATATGATCTTTACAGTGCTGGCGCGCAGTTTTATCGCGGCGTTGGTCTTCTGAAGACCACGGTCAATTACAACTTTGGCTACTACGAATACAGTCCCGTTGAAATCATCGGTGGTGGCACAGCAAGCCAAAGTGCGCGTGACCGTACCCAGAACAAGGTCGATGGTGAAGTCCGTTACGATGTTACGGAAAACCTCAAGCCCTTCATCCGCGGTGCTTATAACTGGCGCGACTACACGACAACCAGCTCTCACTCATCGAATGGTTATAATATCGATGTTGGTGCTGCGATGGATTTCGGTGGCATCACAACAGCCGAAGCCTATATCGGTTACATGTCGCAGGACTATTACAACTTCATGAGCGGCGTGGTGGATGCGATCGATTTCGGCGGCAACCTCCTCTGGAACGTAACGCCTCTCACTTCGGTTGAATTCCGTGCCCGCCGCAGCATTGAAGAAACGACGGTTGGTTCAGCTTCGTCCTTTCTGGCTTCGGAAGGCCAGATGATCCTGAGTCATGAGCTGAGACGCGACATCGTTCTCCAGTCCCGCGTGATCTATGACGGGTTGGATTACAACGAAATCGAACGCCATGATGATCTGTATGATGTCGGCGTCGGCGCGCGTTACTACATGAACCGTAACTTTTATGGCGACTTCACTTATGACTTCCAGCGCCGCACGACGGATGCTGCTGGTCTGAACTATGACCGCCATATCGCGTTCCTACGGTTTGGCGCGCAATACTAACTTTAACTGACAGGTGTCCATGCCGTTCAGGGGTCTTCTGTTCGCTGCTGTTGTGTGCGCTGGCTTAGGTTCTGCGCCTATGCTGTCTGTGGCAGAAACGGCAACGCCATCCCCTGCTCCAGCTCCCCAGAAAATCAGCGATTATGTGCTGGGTGTTGGCGATAAGCTGAAGATTACCGTCTTCGGTGAGGACAACCTCTCGGGTGACTTTGAGATTTCTTCGACAGGCGTGATTTCCATGTCCCTGATCGGAGAAGTGAAAGCTTCGGGTTTGACTATTACGCAGGTGCAGAACACGATTACCCGCAAGCTGTCCGAGGGCTACATGAAGAACCCGCATGTCAGCCTTCAGGTCTTGAATTACAGGCCCTTTTTTATCGTGGGTGAAGTGATGAAGCCCGGCAGTTACAATTATGTAAATGGCATGACGGTGATCAATGCTGTCGCGCTGGCCGGGGGTTATACATATAGAGCCGACAAAGACGATATTAAGGTAAAGCATGGAGGGCCCGACGCCAAGGAAGAGCCTGCAAAAGAAGGCACGGCTATTCTTCCCGGCGATGTTGTTAACGTGCCTGAAAGATTTTTCTGATTAATTATTAGCCCCTTCCATGGGGTCTTAATACCCGAAAGCAGGATGATATGAATCAAGAACAATTGATGATGATGACGGACGTCCGCGAAATCTGGCTTTTCGTGCGCCGTAACGCCAAGCTTATCCTGTTGATCGCCGTCAGCGCTTCTATCCTGGCCTTCATATCGACCTTTATCATCCCGCCTCGCTACACAGGCGAAGCGGTGATCATGCTCGACCCGCGCAAAACGAACCTGACCAACGTTCAGTCAGTTCTCTCCAACCTTCCTGCTGAAAACGCAGCCGTCCGAAGCGAAATCGACATCATTGAATCGCGGGCCGTCATCAACCGCGTCATTGAAGAGCTCGACCTGCTCAACAATGCCGATTTCAACCCCAGCCTGTCCGGTACGCGTTGGTTCCTCCGCCTTTTCGCCAGCCGCAAGCCCGAAAGCAAGCAGCAACAGATCAGCGAAGACCGTAGCGCTATTGCCAACAAGCTGACCAAGCGCCTGACAGTCGAGAATGACGGCCGTTCCTACAGCATCGTCCTCAAATACCGTGATCGCGACCCCGCCCAGGCTGCCAAGATTGCCAATTCCTTTGCTGATCAATATCTCGTTGATCAGCTGGAAGTTAAGTACGACATCACCCAGCGCGCCAACGCCTGGCTGTCCAAGCGCCTTTCCGATCTACGCGATAAGGTTGGCGTCGCCGAGCGAGCGATTGAAGACTACAAGACATCCAACAATCTGGTCGATGTCGGCGATGAAACCATCACGCAACAGCAGCTAAGCGCCATCGATGAACATTTGCTGGAAGCCCGCGCCGAAAGGTCACAGGCCGAAGCGCGCTACACCAGCGTTAAAAATATGGGCGAACATGCCCTTGAAACATCGTCCGTCATCATCGCTTCCCCGTTGATTCAACAATTAAAGCAGCAGGAAGCTGAAGTCCGCCGGAAAGAGGCTGACCTCGCCACCCGCTACGGCGACCGCCATCCGATGATCATCGATACGCGTAATGAGCTGCGCAGTATCCGCGACAAAATTGCCGAAGAAATCAAAAAAATCGTCGCGGGTCTTAAGAATGATTACGACATCGCCTCCAGCAAGACGGACAGCCTGGAGCGTGAACTGACCCGCCTGAAGGCCGAAACGGGCGAAGGTAACAAGGCCATGGTTGTCCTGCGACAAATGCAGCGCGAAGCCAGCTCCAACCGCAGCCTGTATGAAGGTTTTTTGAACCGCTTTAAGCAGATCGCCGAGCAGCAGGATCTGCAGATTGCAGATTCCCGTATCATTGCCCGCGCAGAACCGCCGATTAAACCACACTTCCCCAAAAAGTGGATATTCACAGGTGTCGGCGCGGCGGCAGGCCTGGTTCTGGGCTTCCTCTTGACGCTTCTGCTGGAATATCTCGACCGTGGCATGCGTTCGCTGACGGCGGCTGAAAAGCTTTATGGCATTTCAGGATTGGGCATCGTTCCCCTTGCTGAAACATCCGAAGGCCAACTGCCAACCGATTATCTGCTGGAAAAACCGCTATCGATCTATGCCGAATCCATCCGGTCTATCCGTGCTGCTATCCACTTCTCAAACGTCGACCGTCCCCCAAAAACTGTTGTCGTTACCAGTTCCTTCCCCAACGAAGGGAAGACTGTGTTTTCATCCTCCCTGGCCCGCTTGTTGGCAAAATCAGGGCAGAAAACCATCCTGATCGACGCTGATATGCGCCGCCCGCGCATCCATAGCATTCTGGGTCTCGACAAAAATAAACCTGATCTGGCCTCAGTTCTGGCTGGCAAGGCTACACTTGCCCAAGCCCTCCAGAAGGACGCCAGCGGTGCGGATGTCATCATCGCCCGGGCCCGCACCATGAATCCGCAGGATTTGCTGAATTCCCACCAGATGGAAAAGCTGCTCAATACGCTGCGCGAAAACTATGATATGGTGATTATCGATACGCCTCCGGTCATGGCCGTGGCTGACGCCGCGCTCATCGGCCAGAAGGCGGATACGACGGTTTATGTTGCCCGTTGGTCGGCCACACCCAAGGAAGTCATCGGTGAAGGTCTGAAGCAGTTGGCAAAGTTCAATATCCGCCTTGCGGGCATGGTGCTGACGCAGGTCGATCTCCAAGACAAGAAGCAATACGGTTACGACGACTACAGCTACTATTATGGCCAGTACAAGAGCTATTACACGAATTAAATCCGTTAAGAACGGATTTGCCGCGCTGTACGGCGCGCTGGTGCTCTTTGCCCTGATCAATCTGTTCTGGACGCTGACCCCGGCCGAAGACAGCAACGCCAAAATCGATGAAAAGATGCAGACGGTGGACAGCCTCCCCGTCCGTGAGCGGCTTGAGCTTCTGACCCAGTTGCGTCAGGACCAGGAAAGCAACCTGACGCGCAGACCGTCAGAGCCCTATGGCTGGGCCCGCCTCTCTCGCCTGCGTTCCATGACCCAGGGTGATGCAAAGGCTGCCTTTGCGGCCCTGCAGATGTCCGATCTTGTCAGCCCCTATGAGGCTGCCCAAATGCCGGAGCGCGCCATCATGTGGTACAAGCTGCGCGGCGTTCAAACGCCGGAGCAGCGCGCCTATCAGGATATTCTCTGGAAAAAAGCCTACGGGTTTCAACGCAAGGCGACCTGGACGATTGCCGTCGATAACAATCTGATCAAGGAAGTTGGCGAATCCTTGAAGAAGACCGAGCCGTCCCTGTACGAAGAATGGAAGACATGGGACGCCATGCGCAGCCAGGGCAAAACGACGCCCTAGCCTTTCGTGTTCGCAATGGTCTGACGGTCGGATTGCGTCCAGCTCTGCGCCAGCCCCGTTCCTAACAACGCTGCCCATACCATCGCTACACCGGGTATCTGCAGGCTGAAATCCACGCAGGCATGCAGCAGAACCATGCATGAGGTGGTCAGGGCCAGAACGGAGAAAATACCATTCTGGCGGCGGCGCATGACGCCATGGCCCAGAACGCTTAGCAGCAGCCCTATGGCCACCCACAGCAGCAACCCAAAGGGAACGCCCAGATCCAGAAGGGATTCCAGAACATCGCTGTGCGCGCGTTTAAAGCCCATCAGCATATTATGCTGATAAAGGCGGTATTCCGCCTCAAACCCGTTCAGCCCATAGCCCAGCCAGGGATTATCAAGCAGAGCCCGCCAGACCATTTTGTAGACTTTGAGCCTGTCCAGCGATGAGCTGTCATTGAACAGCACCGAGAAGCGCTCAGACAGCTGCATGGCGATGACCGAAGCCACAATCAGAAGGCCCAGAGCCACAAGGCCCATGATGACCATCCGCTTCCAGGCTTTGAGATAGATTTGATAAAAGAAAAAATACGCGCCAACGCCGAAGACAGCCAGCAACAGCCCCGCGCGCGAATGGCTGAATATGATGCAGAGAAAAACCATGAACAGCAAAAAGACCTGAAAGAAGCCTTCCTTCACCAGCCATTCACGGAGCAAGGCAATCCGCTTGTGTGGTTTTTGCCTTTGAACCTTCTGCTGCCATGAACGGAAGAACAGCGACGCGCCACAGACCAGAACCATACCCGCATAAAGGGCGAAGTGGTTACGATTGACGAAAGTCGCCGTCAAATCCCCCTGATAAGCCCATTTATCAAACCAGAGAATTTTATCCATGCCCGTGATGTAGACGAGCAGGCCATAGGCGCAAATGACAGTACCGGATAGCCACAGGGTTTTGATCAGGCTTTGCGCCCTGCCCGCATCTTGCCCCAGAATGTAGCCCAGCAGCCCTGCGGCGATGTAGGTCATCAGGCCCGTAATGCCTTGCAGACTATCTTCAGGCGTAACGGCTATCGCGCCATGGATAGAGGTGCCCAGAACGGTCGCTGCTTCATGCCAGAGCGGATGCACCCAGGAGCCGGGAACAAAGGGCATGGTCTGAAAGAAGGCCCATAGCAGGACAACCCCAAAAAGCCCGAGAGCCCAGCGTATGCGCGGAAAGAAATGCACCTGCGACCATACGCCCGGGCTGGAAAGTAACAACAGGCAGCTTGCCGCTAGTCCGGCCTGCGCCAGCCCCATGGGTATCGGCCGATTACCGCCAAGCCCGATGGGCAACAACGCTACACTCAGGGCAAAGCACCAGAAGGCGTAGTCGGTAAAATTCAGGCGGTTTGTATGAGCCATTGTTTCGTCCCTTCAAGCGCCAAGGCTGTGAGGCAGCCCGTTGCATAAGCGCCTGTATCTATACTGATGCGATTCGGGCAAAACTCAGCCTCAAATGTAATGGTATGGCCATGTACGACAACCTTGCCGAAGGAATCCTTGTGGTTCAGGAATTCATAACGAATCCAGACAAGATCCTGCTCATTTTGTGATTCGAGTGCGACGCCCGGCCGCACCCCTGCATGGCAGAAAAAATAATCGCCGTAGGTGGCTGAAAGCTCCAAATTTTCCAGAAAATCCACATGCGCTGGCGGAACCTTGGAAGCCATTTCCTTCAGAACTTCGGTGGGATTTTCGGTCAACTTGGCAGGCGACAGGCCATAGCTGAGAAGCGTCTCCCTGCCTCCGAATTGGAACCAGTCGCCAAGCAATCCAGGATCGGAATCGCGCAACAGCTGTCGCATGACTTGTTCGTGATTACCCATAAGGAAAATGGGTGGTTCTTTTTCCTTCGCGCGCCAGTCGATCAGATAGTCGATGATCTGGCAGCTATGGAGGCCACGGTCGATATAATCGCCAAGAAAAATCTTTTTAACAGGGCCTTTTGCTGTCTTTGCATCCTCATCGATTTTGGCAAGCAGCTGTTTCAATAAATCCAGACGGCCATGCACATCGCCTACGGCGTAAAGCCGTATCCCTTCGGGAAGGCTCGGAGATGATGTGGTCATGAATGAAGCCGTAAGGCTGGTTAAGTTCGATCGATTTTTCTCAGGAAGCTATACAAACCCTTGCCAGGACTGTCAAAAATGCGCAATTCTTCTGCATGGCTTTTTCCCGTTCTGTTGCAACTGTTGGGTTCTTTACGCTTCTGTCGCGCCTGCTTGGCTTTGTGCGCGATCTGGTAACCGCCAATCTGCTGGGCGTAGGCCCTGTCGCCGATGCCTATATCGTCGCTCAGCGGCTCCCCAACATGTTCCGCGCCCTATTCGCTGAAGGAGCCGTGGATTCCACCTTTGTGCCGATTTACACCCGCAAAAAGCGGCAAGAAGCTCCGGCCGAGGTCGCCGTCTTCGTCAATCACATTTTCACGATACTGGTTCTGGTTCTTTTACCCCTGACCATTCTTGCTATCCTGCTCATGCCGTGGGTTATCCGTTTGATCGCACCCGGCTTTGCCGATGATCCCCAGCGTTTTAATCTGGCTGTCACCTATGGCAGCATTACCTTCGGTTATCTTCTGCTGGTTTCCGTTACGGCTCTCCAAGGCGGCTTGTTGAATGCCAATCGGCATTTTGCGCCCTTTGCCATTGCTCCCGTCATTCTGAACGCCATCATGATTGCCGGACTTCTCTATGCGAAATGGGAAGGTCTGGAAGCAGGGCTGATTGGCTCATGGGCTTTGATCGCGGGCGGCGTGGCGCAATGCGCTTGGCTTTATGTCTATTGCCGCCGTCAGGGTCTTTCTTTGGGTTTTGCCTGGCCCCGTTGGACAAGCGATGTCCGGCGCTTTTTCAAACTTGTCGGGCCGGGTGTGATCGGCATCAGCGCTGATCAAATCCACCTGCTGGTTTCGACCATTTTGGCTTCAACGCTGCCTTCAGGTGCCATTGCGGCGCTTTATTATGCCGACCGAGTTAATCAACTTCCTTTTGGTGTTATCGGCGGTGCAATTGCAACAACTCTGCTGCCCGTCTTGACTCATCACATCGCCGCCCGCGAAACCAAGGAAACGACCCATCATTTCAGCCGCGCGATTGAGATCGCCCTCCTCGTCAGCCTGCCTGTGGGCCTGGTTCTGCTTCTGGCGGCCGAACCGCTTATCCGCATTTTGTTCCAGCATGGTGCGTTCGATGCCGAAAATACCCGCTCTACGGCACAGGCCCTTGCCAGCTACGCGCTGGCTATTCCGGCCTATATGATGGTGCGCATTCTGAATATGCGTTTCTTCGCACATGAAGATACGAAAACGCCTGTGCTTGTGACCTTTATTGCCGTTCTCGCGAATGGCGGTGCAGCATGGCTGCTCAAGCCTTCACTTGGCCATGTCGGCATTGCTTTGGCCTTCACCTTCGCCCTTTGGGTTAATGCCGTCTGTTTAAGCTTTCTTTTGTGGCAACGAGGTCAGTTTCGCGTTGACCGGACTTTAAAACGGCACCTACCGCGCCTTGCCGGAGCCGCAGCCATTATGGGAGGTGTGTTGATGGTGAGCGTAAGGCTGAATGAAAGTCTGAGCGAAGTTCTTGTGTTGCCAGACTTTATCTATGATCTGGTCGTTTTGGGCATCCGACTTGGCGTAAGCGGCATGGCTTACCTTGCAGTCCTTGATATGCTGGGTGTCGCGCGCCTGTCGGATATCAAGAAGCTTTTGAAACGCGCTTGAGATAAACGCCTTTCACTTTTTCGACGATAGCGCAGACGAGTTTCTTGATAAAAACCTGATACTCGATCAGGTAACGGCGCCACAATCTGCCCGGCTCTTTGTAGAGCCTGTACAGAAAGCGTATATTCCACTCATCAACCCAGCGCGGGTAGTACGGATCAGCCAGCAAATACTGGTCAAAAAATCCGCCGCAGGTAATGGCCATGCCTTTGTATCCCGCATCGCGCAAGGCTAGCAAAAAGGCTTCCTGACGCGGCGCACCCATAGCCACAATGACGGCATCAGGCGATTTGGCGATGACACCTTCCACTTTCGGCCCGAAATCGCCGTATCCATGGAATGTGCCGACAATTTTTAATTCGGGATAATGGACATGGAGTTTTTCATGCATGGATTCATCCACGCCCGGATCGCCACCGACGAGCATAAGGGATGCTTTGCGTTCAATGACCGCCCGCAAGAAAGGATCAGCCAATGACGTCATGTCAAAGCTGACCCGCTGACAATCCTCTTTCGTCAGTAAACGGCAGGCCAATGCAACGCCTTCGCCATCCGGCAAGTTGAGGGACATCTGTTCCAGTGTAGGAACATATTCAGGGCGCTTCTCAGCCAAAGCCCAGGCGGCTGGATTGATAAAGGTCACAAGGCGCGGCTTGCCCTTTTTCTGCAGCAACTGACAGACGCCTTCAACGCTCGCGCCGACATCCAGCGGCAATCCAAGAAAAGTGATACGCTTCATACTCATGTTTGTGTCCAATCTTATGCCTGTTTGCGCGCCTGTCCGGTTAGATCCGAGCGATAGGCTGCAAAGGCAGTATCATCCTTGATCAGCCCCAGCCGCACAAGATCGCCGGAATTCCTGTACATAACGCTTTTTCCATAGAAGAACGACATGCGAGGGTCTGATTCCATGGCCTTAAGATAACGGGCATATTCGCTTGCGCCATCAAAATGTTCACCGCGCTTGACCTCTCCCATAACCCGTTCGTGGAAATCTGAAAAAAACTTGAAATGCAGCAAGGCGCCTGTGACCGAAGCCAGCTTGAGGGGCGAAACCATGTGGCTGTTGACCAATTGGAAACCGGGTTTCACCTGAAACAGGGGAACTTTGAAAAGAATGGGCGGCACCGAGCAATTGACCGACAGTTGAATGCCAAAACGGCTTAAAAGATCGCGCAGACGGCGTAAAATTTTGGTTTTGGCTACGGCCCACATCCCTGCCCTGTGATACTCAGGATAAAAGCGCCGCAAACGCGGGCCGCCGACAGGCTCGATACGGGGAAACGGCTTTTTGGCAAAAGGCGCCTTCAGACGTGGCCGGAATTTATATTCCGTATCAAGATAAGGGCAAACTTCGAGGAAAGGCTGGCCTTGTTTATAGACCGCCTCGGCCACAGGCCCGCGATTATACATATCGATCATGGCCGTATAGAGCCCTTCTGCACCTGTACCTTCCAGATAGGTGCAGAACTCAGGCAGTAACACACTCTCACAGCCCGGATAGATCAGCATCTCATCGGCATCAAGGATAAGCCACCAGTGCGAGCCTTCGCCATATTGCTGCAAGATATGCTCATGCCAGAGAACGCCATATTTTGCAGTAGCGAATGATTCTGACGTGGAAAAGACATGGCAGTCTTTCTGCTGCGCCAAAAATTCCAGGCTGCCATCTGTGGAACCATTATCGACCACAAAAAAACGGCTGATACCCAGCTTGCGGTAATAGCTCAGGAGCCAAGGCAGCCTCTGCGCCTCGTTGCGCGCGATGATAATAGCGCGGCATTCGGGCGTGCTGTTCTCGATAAGATGAGAGTCGAGGCGTTGCAGGGTACTGGCCATCAGTCTGTCGTGAGATTAAGGGTTATGCGCAGGCAATGATTAAAAAATCAGCCGCTGTAATATGGGCATTGTATATAGCATATAACGTTAAACTTCAAGTTATTACAATAAGTTATTGAATTTTCTGTAACTATAGGTTTAGCGTTTTGCGAGCTTTCGCCCAAGGGCCATGGCGGGCATTTCGACAAAGCGGTTCATGAGGGCTGAAGCTGTCAGGGAAGCTGCCAGTACAACCAAAACGACTGCTCCATAGGGTAATATCCCCAGCAATTCACGGAACAAAAGAATGAGGATGGGTAAGTGAAGCAGATAGAGACTGTAGGAGATATGCCCCAGCCAAACTAAAGCTTTAGCTTCCAAGAGTTTCCGAATTTGAGCAGCTTCAACGGCCAGTATTACTAGAACCACCGCGCCAACGCCGTACAGAACATCCGCATAATGCGAATGCGGAATGGGGAACATCAATAAAGGAATAAGCAGTAGCGCATAGCGCTTGGGTGCCGATAGCTTGCGCATATAGCCATGGATTTCTCTTGCGTGCTTGCTGATTAATATTCCGGCCATGAAAAACGGAATAAACCGTGCCGTAATAACCCAGGTAATAAGAAAACTGTCAGTTCGGACAAGCCAATGATCCGTCTGTCCTGAAACCAGCAAAAGCCCTGTAGCGACAACGTATAAAATGATACCTGCAATAACAGCCTTTTTTGTGCTGCGGCATAGCAGCATGAGAAGTGGGAAAATAATCGAGATGCGCATTTCATAAACCAGCGACCACATCACGGTATTGAGGGACATGGTTTTTTCCGTTCCCACCATCAGAAGATGTCCCATGAAGGTAAGAAAATCGGGCGGCGCCGCAGGCCATATGCCTTGCAGCCATTGGCTTGTCCCCTCGCCTGTATGGCCAAACCCTATTTGATACAGCAAGGCCGCAAGGAAGATGGATACGAAGAAAGGTATGTAAATCCGGCAGATGCGTTTGATAAGATAATGCGGATAATCCGGCTGTTTCCCGCGCAAAAACGGCAAGGCCAACACATAGCCGCTGAGAACAAAAAAGATAATCACCGAAGCGTGGCCGTTGATGAAAAGCCGCAAAGGCGTATAGCGTATCCAATTCAACTGCCAGCGCAGCTCTTCCGGCCAGGTTAGATAACAATGCGAAAAAACGACTACGAGCGCGGCAATACCGCGCAAGGAATCCAGCGCTTCGATCCGCCCCGAGAAAGCGTTTTTGACGTCTTTATCCATGCGTGCTTTTAACCCATCGCCCAAAACCGGATGCATACTAATGTATTGAAATGTAATAAGAAATTAATTTTTCTCTTTCCTGTGCAACCCCTTTTGCTATAGATTGCCGAGGAAATCAGCCATATCGCAGCGCAATATTCCTGCCGAAATCGGCTCATACGAATTGATAATGAGATTTTTGTCAAAGGACACTCCGTAACTATGAAGCGCGCTGTTGTTTTTCCGGGATTAGGTAGTCAAGCCATCGGTATGGGTGCGCAACTGGCGCAATCCTTTGCTGAAGCGCGTCTGGTGTTCGAGGAAGTGGATGAGGCTCTCGGCCAGAACTTGACAAGCCTGATGTTCACCGGACCGCAAAAGGAGCTCGATCTTCCCGAAAATGCTCAACCCGCGCTTGTTGCCGTAGGTGTTGCCGTCGCGCGTACCCTCGAAGGCCAAGGCGACATCGATCTGCCAGATATGGCCCATTACATCGCAGGCCACAGCCTTGGTGAATACACAGCGCTCTGCGCTGCCGGAAGCTACGCGTTGGGTGATATGGTGCGCTTTTTAAAGCAGCATGGCCAGATCGTCCGTCAGGCATTCCCTGACCCTATCGGCGGTATGGCCGTTCTGAGTGGCGTGGATTGGGCGGTTGCACAGAAAATCTGCGATGAAGCCGCGCAGGGAGAAGTCTGCTTTACCGCCAATGATAATGCTGCCGATCAGGTGGTGATCAGCGGCCATATTGGAGCCATCAACCGGGTGCTTGAAACTGCGCCTGCGTACGGATGCCGCCGTAGCATAAAACTCCCCGTTTATGCGCCTTACCACAGCCCGTTGGCTCAGCCGATACTCGACATGACAGGTGGATTGCTCAAAGCCCTGCCCGTGAAAAAGCCGTCATTGCCATGGCTTGCCAATGGTATTGTTGAGACCGTTACCGATGCCGCTGGTATTGCCGATCTGTTGAACCGTCAGGTAACCGGGCGTGTACGCTGGCGTGAATCCATGATCTATCTGAAAGACCGTGGTGTCGGTGAAATCGTCAATTGCGGCCCTGGAAAAGTTCTTGCTGGGCTCGCCAAGAAGACTCACGAGCAGGTCCGGACAATTTCGCTGAATACGCCTGAGGAAATCTATGGCTTCCTCGATAGTCTTGCTTCCGGAACAGATTCGTTGGCGGCCGAGTCTGCTCCCGCCGAAACGCTGGAACGCAAGCAAACCATCTATTCCAGCCAGGAAAACCTATAATTAACTAAATCCAGTGCATAACCGACGGACTGATTCTATCCGTCCGTGAGCAAGCCTATGGCCACTTCCAAAAAACGTGACATCGCACAGGATATCGCCAAGGCGATCGGCATTCTCGCTGTGGTCTACGCCCATGTTCTGTGGGGCCTGGTCAGTTCCTCTATTTTTGCAGATGGCAATCCGTTGCATTTCATCGATATGGGACTGCAAATCTACACGATGCCGCTTTTCTTCCTGCTGGCCGGGTATAACGCCCCATCCAGCCTCAAGCGTTCTACGCCTGCTGAATTTATCCGCAAACGCGCCAGTATGCTGATACCTGTTTATCTGATCTGGTCGGTGGTACAGGGCGGCATGAAATACGCGCTGAGCGGACAGGTGAATGATCCTGTAACGCTTCAGGATCTTTTAGCTATTCCCTACAAACCCATTGGCCAGTTTTGGTTTCTCTATGCTCTCTTGATTTACCATATCGCTACGGCGTTGCTTTACCGTCGGCCATGGGTTCTTGCATCTCTTGCCATTGCAGCCTTTCTGGCCAATCCATGGCTGGAGGATTTCCCCCGGGATTATTGTTACAGCGGTATTTTTTATGTTCTCGGATTCCTTCTGGCAAACAAAGATCTTCCGTCCATCAAGGCAAAACACATCGCCCCTGCCCTTGGGGTTGCGGTTATTGTGTATGCCTGCGGATTGGCCATGAATTGGAGTTATGGCCTGGACTCGCGCAATCTCTTGCTGTTGCCTGCAACATTATCCGGCATTGGGCTGGTTATGTTTTTATCTCAAAAATTGTCGGCATCGTCTGCAGGACCTGCTCTGGCCTATGTCGGCCGCGCATCACTCGCCATCTATGTGCTGCATGTCATTTGCTTTGCCGGATGGCGCGCTTTTATACTGAAGCTTGGTGTGACGGAGGCCTATGTGCATCTCGTAACAGGTACGCTGGTTGGCCTCGGCGTACCTCTACTACTTTATAGTGTTCTAGGGCGCTTTAAGCTTCGTCGTTACGCCTATCTTGGCTGAAGCCGGATCTTTCGGCATTTCAGCCTGCCAGTGCCGTGCGACCAATACACCGCTGAGCAGAAGCCACAACCCCCATCCAGCAGGTGACAGTGCTTCTTCCTGAAAAATGCCATTCACGAAAAGAATAGCCAGCGCCAGCGGAATAAGCGTGAGGCGCGGTTCGGAAACAAAATACAGGCTCGATTTCCACACGGCTTTCCAGAGATACCAGTAGAAAAAGAAAAGCACGATGGTACCGATACCCATTTGATAGAACGCCACGCCAAAAGCGCTTTCAAATCCGAAGTTGGCGCCGAAATTCTGGAAGAATTGAAGGCCCGAGGTTGTTTCATTCAACCCCTTGCTGGACAGGGTACCACCGACGCCGATGCCGTGGCCTGCGGGATTCATCAGAAATCCTTTGATGCCGCCAAGGAAGCCCATAACGTGGAAATCCCGGGTCGACAGGCCGTAGGCTATCCCCACCACAGCATAACCGATCATACAGGCCAGCAGTGCCGTCAAAACCCAGGCGCGATTGCGCGTCCGTATATAAAGCATGTAAAGCCCAAAACAGACGAGCAGCATAATAAGAGGGCCTTTGGCACCCACAAGAGTTGCAATGACGAAACAGAAGAAGGCCAGAAAATAAAAGCGGTATATGAAACAAACGATGCAACAAAAAACCAGATCATAGGCATAGGAAATAGGATGAAAGATAGGGCCGTTCGGACGCAAAATACGGAAATCCAGTCCCATCATGCCTGATAGATTCAGATAATTTCCACTGCTGTGATTGATGACGTCCATGACGTTATCAAACACTTCGGTTTCGGCGGAAGCCGTTGAGAATTTCAGGCGCATAAAATCGGCGGCATTAAAGAAGGAATACAAATCATACGTCCAAAAAAACTCCACCAGCCCCCATGTCACAAGAATAAGGGCCAGAAGACGGATGATATTGATGACGTAACCAAGCCTCAGCCGGAAACCGAATGCCAAGCCGATTGCCAGCAGCAATCCGCCCGTAAGATAGACGCGCACATAGACAAGAACGCTTGACAGGTTTACCTGTAAAAGTCCCAAAACGGCATAAAATCCGACGACAACAAAGAAGAAAAACATCCAGCGCAGAAGCGGCAGATTTTCCTTTGGAAAGCGGCCGCGCAGTTTTAGCCAGACCGGAAAGCATATCAACGATGTAAAGAAAATATTCAGAAAGCCTGTCCCCAGAAGCAGACGAAAATCGTCAAAATCTTGGATATTGGCGGCTGCTAAGGCAATAAAAGCATTCTGAAGAAAAAAACATCCCATAAGCAAGGCAAAAGAGACTTCGGCACTGAGCAGGACAGCCAGAAGTGTCATGGCAATCAGCCATATGAATCCAGGTGATCCGAATCCCGTTCCCAAAACGGCATGTACCCCAAGGATTAGCAAAGCCACGGTCATAGCCATGACGGCCTGAATCAGACTCTGCCGTTGGTCCATGGTGACGGCGTTAATTGTTTTGAATTGCGTGCGCAATGTCATGGTGAATCAGTATGCCCGAGGCCCAAAGCTTCTGCCATGGCTTTATCAGAATTTCCCCGTGGGTCAATCAAGCCGAAGCGGCCACGATATTCCCAAAGAGCCCAGGGAATGCCCGCTTTTTCAAGCGCCTCACGCACATCCCGCAACCAGTTATAACGGCTCTGATCATCAATGTGGGGGCGATAGACACCGAACTCGGTGCAAATGACCCGAACCTTTGAACGCCGCCGCCATTCCTCTACGCGGCCAATTATTTCTATAATTGTCGCCCGGTTCCAGCCGCGCATGACATATTCTTGAATCTTGGCATCATCCATATCGAAATCGAACTTTGTATCGACGGGATAGACAATGGGCGTACGGCTGCGCCATTCCGGCAACCACTCAACGCCATGATGCGTTACAATCATGGGGTCATAAAAATGAAAATCATAAAGAAGATTTTTGTCCTTATAGGGTTTCATAAGAATAAGTTCCCACCAGCCGCTATGCGGGCCTGTGGTCACGACAAAAGTATTCTTGGGAAAGTCTTTACGCAGATTGTTAACCAGCTGTTCCTGCATCTGCCACCAGAGAAAACTTTCGACTGGTGGCTCGTTATACAAGCCCAGAAAAATCCGCTGGGACGGAAAATCCTTGATCACAGGTTGCAGGTTTTTCCATATTCCCTCGACTTGCGCCATGGTCTCGCGCGGCGTTTCCTTGAGCCTGCTTTCTCCAGCTAGGCCTGGATGCAAATCGATAATGACACTCAAACCTTGATTTAAAAGCTCGACAAGGTCACAGCGCAGCTCGGCAAGCCGATCTTTCTGCTCATCTTCATCACTTAAAGTGAGCCAAACAGGATGAAGCGGCAACCGGACATAATCGAACCCCTGCCCTCGCAATTTCGGTATATCTTCGCTCTTATAAGATGTGTCCCGGCGATCTTCCCACCAGCGCGATAAATTCACGCCGCGCTTGAGCGTAACAGACCGTTCTCCACGAGGCGCTTTACTGGCATCGTAGATACATGTATCGGCTGCCATGGCCTTCGATAAAGGCAGGATGGCGAGCAAAAGAAAAAGTAGGAAAAGGCGGCGCATGCCATGCCACATACACCATAATCGACTTAAATTCACGGATGTTGGCGCGCTCACGCCGCCAACAGGTTTTTAAAATATTCAATCGTCGGCTTAAGGCCGTTCTCCAAAGCAATTTTCGGTTCCCATCCCAGGGCCTTCTTGGCCAGGGAGATATCGGGGCAGCGCTGGCGTGGGTCATCCTGCATGCGCGGGTGATGGCTGATACTTGAGGAAGATTTGGTCATTTTCATAACCATCTCCGCCAGCTCTTTGATTGTAAATTCGCCCGGATTGCCAAGATTGACGGGGCCCGTGAAATCATCCGGCGACGCCATGAGTTTTATCAGGCCATCCACCAGATCATCAACATAGCAGAAAGATCGCGTCTGGTTGCCGTCGCCATGAAGGGTCAGTGATTTGCCTTCCAGCGCCTGCACGATAAAGCTCGACACAACGCGCCCATCATTCGGGTGCGTGCGCGGGCCATAGGTATTGAAAATACGAGCAACTTTAATGTTCAGGCCGTGCTGGCGGCGGTAATCAAAGAACAAAGTTTCTGCGCAGCGCTTGCCCTCATCGTAACAGGCCCGCGGTCCGATCGGGTTGACATTGCCCCAGTAATCTTCTGTTTGCGGGTGCACCGCAGGATCACCGTAAACTTCGCTGGTCGAAGATAAAAGAATTTTCGCTTTCCGGCGCTTGGCCAAACCGAGCATATTGATGGAACCCACGACGCTGGTCTTGGTCGTTTGCACCGGGTCAAACTGGTAATGAATAGGCGAAGCCGGACAAGCGAGATGGTAAATTTCATCCACCTCCACATAGAGCGGGAAACACACATCATGTCGCATGACTTCAAAATGCGGATTACCAAGCATCGAGGCGATATTTTCGCGCGTGCCCGTATAGAAATTATCGACGCAGATAACAGCGCATTTCTCGCGCAGCAGCCTTTCACATAAGTGCGAGCCGACAAAGCCAGCGCCGCCAGTGACCAGAACTCGTTTATAGGCTCGTTGCATGGGAGGAATTTTCAGGAAAGATTGATGACTTAAGGAAGGTTGTTTGGTTGCGGGGGCAGGATTTGAACCTGCGGCCTTCAGGTTATGAGCCTGACGAGCTACCGGGCTGCTCCACCCCGCGTCACCATACGAAAAATCAAAAAACCACTGAAAAGAGGCGTGTTTGTGGCTCTTTCACAGCCGCTTGTCAAATAGTCTAGCAACTATGGGTTTGAAAGGCAAAAAATAGCGCTGCCGAAAAGGCCCGTCACACAGCCGAATCTGTCAGAAATGGGTTGCCTTTCCTTCACGCCCCGTGGCAAGAAGCCCAAGTTCAGCCCCGCGACGGGGCTTTTTTGCAATCTCACAGGCGCCATGTCTGACGGCATAAAACGAAGAAAGATGGCTGATATATGCGGTTTCTTTATCGCTATCCGATTAACTTCTGGCGGAGGCTGGGCCCGGGCCTGATCACAGGCGCGGCGGACGATGATCCCAGCGGCATTGCGACATATTCCCAGGTAGGCGCCGAATTCGGCTATAAAATCAGCTGGACGATACCTTTCTGCTATCCGCTGATGGTCGCCATTCAGGAAATCAGCGCCCGTATCGGTCGCACGACCAGCTACGGCCTCGCAGGTAATCTGCGGCTGTTTTATCCCATCGCCATTCTGCGCATCATGGTGCTGCTGCTCCTGATCGCCAATACGGTCAATCTCGGCGCGGATTTGGGGGCGATGGGCTCGGCGCTGCAGCTCGTGATCGGCGGTAACACAAAAATCTGGGCGGCTCTTTTTGGCGTTTTGTGCGTCATCGCCCAGATGTTCATGGATTACCGCCGTTATATCGCACTTCTGAAATGGCTGACCTTGTCCCTGTTTGCCTATGTCGGCGTCGTTTTGATTGTGGAGATGCCGTGGCGCGACGTAATGGTCGGTTTGTTTATCCCGCATATTGAAGCCAATGCAGGCTATCTCGCAGCTATCGTCGCCGTTTTCGGCACAACAATCAGCCCTTATTTGTTTTTCTGGCAATCCACGCAGGAAGCTGAAGATGTCATTGCTAACCCCGATGCGCAGCCTCTGCTCGTCGCGCCCGAGCAGGCAGCCAGTGAGATGAAACGTATCCGCTTCGATACGATGGTCGGCATGGGTTTTTCCAACCTGATCGCCCTTTTTATAATTCTTACGACAGCAGCAACGCTGAATGCCCACGGCATTACGGATATTCAAACGTCCAGCCAGGCAGCGGAAGCTTTGAGGCCTATCGCCGGCCCTCTGGCCTTCACGATTTTTGCACTTGGC
Organism: Alphaproteobacteria bacterium; assembly: GCA_033763555.1. GTDB lineage: Bacteria > Pseudomonadota > Alphaproteobacteria > UBA9219 > UBA9219 > JALYJG01. The sequence continues at coordinate 27,300 of JANRKK010000045.1, forward strand.
ATTATCGGCACCGGATTGCTTGCCGTGCCCATTCTTGCGGCATCTTCTGCGTATGCCGTAGGCGAGGCACTTAACTGGCGCATCGGCCTTGGCCGACGTCCGCGCGAGGCTAAGGCCTTTTATGCCACGCTCGCGGGGGCTACTCTGATCGGTGTGGTCATCAATTTCACCAGCGTCGACCCGATCAAGGCGCTGTTCTGGGCCGCCATTCTGAATGGCATCATTGCCGTGCCGATGATGTTTGTGATGATGCACATGGCATCATCCACACGCATTATGGGTGATCACACCATTCCCAAACCTCTCAAGATCATGGGATGGCTTTCAACGCTGGTCATGACGGCCGTGGTCGCGGCCATGTTTGTAACAATGTTTTAGGCCATAAAACGCAGGCAAAAGCGGCTTGCAAAGGGTGGCGGGAATTGTATGATGCGCCCCCTGCCCTACTTTTTTGGCATAAGGGACAGACGAATGTAAGTGCTTACGGATGCGGGTGTAGCTCAGCGGTAGAGCACGACCTTGCCAAGGTCGGGGTCGAGGGTTCGATCCCCTTCGCCCGCTCCAACTTTTACTTAGGCTTTCAAAAACACCCTGCTACTTAATTTTTTCTACACAAATAGATATTAGCTGTCTGCGGGACTGATCCAGAGGCAGCAAGTCCATAGCTGGCAACCCAAAAACCGTTGATTTCCTGTAGGCCAGCAAGAGGTCTTTCCGACATAAATTGCAACGTCCACCCGCTCGCACAAGTGCATCCAGACGTACCTCCGGCAATAGCAGGAAAAATAGGTGTTCCCATTGTTGTGTTTGTACCATTTGAATTATTTCTCGCTTCACACCACCCCGCTACGGCGCCCGGTGGCATGAATCCGTATTGAGACCAACCATTGGCTGTGCCGTCTGTGCATGCTTCAAGTTTGTTAGTAAATGTTCCCGCTGGCCCAGGAACGGCACGTATTCCGGCCCACCCGCCGCCGCCGCAGCCACTACTTTTTGTGCCTCCAGACCATAAAAATATTTGGTCATCGATATCGACCGTACCCTTAACCGAAAATCTAGGATCAAAGCCAGGAGGCCGAGTTTCCCCAGCAACAGGAAGCCCCACACTAACCTGACCGTTTGGAAATACTTGAATTGCCGTGGTTCCTCCCGCCCCAATGGGGAGTGTTTGCCCAGACTGAGAATTCAATCCATCCGCAGCCATCGCCGATGCAGACGCAATACATAGAGCAGCAGCAAGACTGAGCGCGCTTAAGCGGCATCGAGCCGAACCGGACTTCAAATAAGAAATGGCGTCACGCATGTGATCCCTCGCTTGCTTTCAGTTTAGAAGCAAAATTGAACTATCTGGGATTAAAGCTATCACACCAGCATTAACAAGGTTTTAATCAGGGTTTCCAGCCCTTTAAGGGCTTGTTTTTATGACCCCAATGAACCGACTCGCCAGAGGGTCTATCTTAAATTGGCACATGCCAGCATAGGTGAGTCATTTTTAACACATTGATAAATAAAAGAAAAACCAATTAAAGAAAGAGTTTTTTGCTTTCATGATTTGCGACTAAGTTACGAATCGTAAGTTACTGAAACATTTTTGGGTAGCTGCGGAATCGGTAAGAACTGCTGGAAATGGGTATCTCCAGCCCGTGTAACAAATGAAGGATAAAGCCGTGGTGGTTGAGCTTTCCCCTATTGCCTATATGGCCTTATGCGGCCTTGTGCAGGACGCCTTGCAGCACCCGAGCGATGCAACGCCTCTTTTGAATCGCGTTGCGCAGGAGCTCGCCAATGCGACGGCCAACGGTATGCTGCCGTCTGATCTTCTGGAACAGCCTGAGCGTATCGAAGCCCTGCGCCGCGCTGGCATGGCTGCCTAACAGCCCTTATCTCCGTTCACCGCTAATTTCCTGAGCACTCTCGCCAGAGGCGTGAAGAGCCGTTATAGATAACGCATGACCAATCTTTTTGATACAGGACTACTGTGGATCCGCACCCATGTGACGGGATGGGTTTTGCTTGGGCTGTTCGGACAAGGTCTTTTTATGATGCGCTTTATCTATCAGTGGATCGCCAGCGAACGCGCCAAAAAAAGCATCATGCCGGAAGCCTTTTGGTATTTCAGTCTGGCAGGCGGCATTATCGTATTCACCTATGCCGTTCACCGCGAGGATATTGTATTCATTCTGGGACAGGGCCTAGGCGTTTTTATTTATCTGCGGAATATTTATTTCATCTGGCGGCATAAACGCCATGCCTGAACGGGTGGCATCCCTGCCCGCGGTTTTCCTTGCTCCCGGCAAAAAACGCCTGAGCGTCTGGGCGTATATCTTCCTTTTTTTCCTGTGTGTAGCATTTTATGCGCCGGGATTTGTCTCTCTGCCACCAACGGACCGTGACGAGTCATCCTTCGCGCAATCCTCCAAGCAGATGATTGAGAGCAACAATTACGTCGATATAAGGATTCAAGAGAAACCGCGTTACAAGAAGCCCATCGGCATTTACTGGCTGCAAGCCTCAAGCGTCAAACTCCTGAACCCGGATCATTTGAAGGAAATCTGGGCCTACCGCGTACCTTCTTTTCTGGGCGCGGCCACGGCTGTTCTGATGACGGCAGCGCTGGGTACATTTCTTTTTGGCCCTCTGGCGGGAATACTGGGGGCCATGATGATGGCCGGGTGTGTTGTGCTGAACGTGGAAGCACGCATGGCCAAGACCGACGCTGCCCTGCTCGGCTGCATCATGGTCATGCAATACGGTCTGGCGAAAGCCTACATAAAACGCAAAGAGAAATTTGCAACTTCCCTTGCCTTCTGGACAGCGCTTGGTCTGGGCGTTCTGATCAAGGGGCCTATCATTCTTCTGGTGTTATTCTCGACTTTGCTCTGGCTGTGGCTACAGGAAAGAAAATTAAAATGGTTTCTGACGCTCCGTCCCGCTATGGGCCTGCCTTATGCACTGGCACTGATTATTCCATGGTTCACACTTATGATTTTGGGAAGCCAGGGACAATTTGTTGATCAATCCATCGGCCATGATTTTATTGCCAAAATATGGAACGGCGAATTCCGCGGCATCATACCGCCGGGCGTGCATCTACTGGCCCTGCCTGTGGTTTTTGCGCCTTTTGCGCTTTTCGCCTTTTTGGCGTTGCCGGATATATGGCGCCATCGGCACGAACCCGCCATCCGGTTCTGTTTGGGCTGGATCATACCCGCATGGATTGTCTTTGAATTATCGCTGACCAAACTTCCCCATTATGTCATGCCACTTTATCCCGCGATTGCCATGCTCGCAGCAAAATTCCTGAGCGATGGTTTTCCTGCGCTGACAAAAAATATAAAACCTTGGTTTCCAGCCCTTGTCATGGGTTTGTGGCTGATGATCTGCACCGGGCTTCTGCTGGCCTTGATCTATATGCCTTATGCCCTCGATCAGGCGTGGAACGCATGGCAGATTGGCGCCAGCGCGTTGTTTTTCCTCAGCCTGAATGCAGCCCTGTTTTTTTTAATGCAGCGGACACCCAGCCGGAGTGTTATTGCCCTGACAATCGGCAGTCTGATTTTCATGGGCGTTACTTTTGGCATTACCCTGCCCCGCCTGCAGCATATATGGCTCTCCAAGCAGGTGGCCCATATCGCGGAGCGCACCAAGCCATGCGAGAAACCAGAAATCATCACCGCAACCTATGATGAGCCGAGCCTGGTTTTTCTGGCCGGAACAGAAACGCAATTTATTGCCAGCGGCGCGCAGGCGGCTTTTGCCGTTTGGCTTAATCCCTGCCGTATGGCCTTGATCGACGGCAATCATAAGCAGCTGTTTTTGGATGTGTTCGCCAAGGCACGTTACAAACCTATTGAGGTTGGCCATGTTGAAGGACTGAACACGGGCCGCGGCCGCAAGGTTTCCCTGACACTTTACACCTTGCCTATGGAAGCGAAACGCCAATGACAAAGAAGCATTACATTCTGAGTGGTATTTTTCTGTTTTTGGCGCTTGAGATTCTTCTGATCACCTTTGCCGACAAGCCCATTTCGCAGGAACTGCGTATCATTGAAGCGCAGAACCCGGGTTTGATCGGTTTTTTCCGTAGCTACACCGATCTTGGGAAATCCAAATGGTATCTCTGGCCTTCTGGCATAGCCATTTTGGTATTTTCTGCCCTGCTGCACATGAAGCTCTTTTCACGTCAGGCACGAATGAAGCTCAAGCGGATAGGTGAAAAGCTTTTATTCTTCTTTCTTTGTATCGCGGCTTCGGGAATTATCACGGATATTCTCAAGCGGCTTATCGGCCGCGCGCGCCCGGTAAAGCTGGAGCAGGACGGTCTCTATGGGTTTTTTCCCGTTGTTTTTGAATCCCGTTTCCATTCCATGCCGTCCGGCCATGCCACAACGGCCTTTGCTCTGGCTTTCGCGCTCGCGGTGCTGCTCCCACGCTGGCGCGTTGCATTCTTTGCTCTAGGCGTTTTTCTGGCAGTCAGCCGCATTATGGTTAATGCGCATTTTCTTTCGGATGTGCTGGCAGGCGGCGTGATCGCCTACCTCACCACCCTGCTGATGCAGCGGCTGGACGCATACCATGGGATGTTTCTTGCGCGTGATAGTATTTTTCCCATTGACCGGAAATCCCGCCGTCGTTAAATTTCCTGCATGCAGAAAGCCAAGGCAAACCGTACACCCAACTGGGTGCGCAATTTACGCGCCCTGATGGATGAAAAAGGCTACAACCCGCGCAGCCTGTCACTAAAAGCGGGCCTGAGCCCCACGGCGGTACGGGACATGCTGGAAGGCCGCTCACGTTTCCCCCGGTATGATACGGCGAAAGCCCTGGCGGATGCGCTGGACACAACACCAGCCTTTCTGATGGGTGATGAAAAGATGGCCCATGAAATGAATGCCGCAGGCCAGGGCCTGGTTGAAGACATGGAGCTGCTGACTGAAATTATTGCGCGGCTTCGTGAGGTAACAGAGGAATTGAACCGCAAATTATCGCCGCGCGATTTCGCGGCCATGACGACAACGATCTATAAGCGCATCCAGGCTAGCGACGAACGTAAAGGCAAAATCGGCTCGATACGGCCGCAAATTCACGATTTACTTGATTATGAGATGTTACGGCAAAGAAGTGCAAAGCGCTGATTAAGCATAAATATATTTGAAGTCATTAAACATAAGGTGGTGGGTTATGCATGACCAAGGCGATAAAATCGTAACGCTGGCGCGTGAGATGTTGCGCTCCGAGCCTTTTATGGAACCGGAATCCTCGCTTTCCCGGATTTCGCTGTCTTTCAAGGTTTTATGCTTTGCTACCATGCTGGCAGCCTTTGGCAGCAGTGGCGTCACCCTTCTGGCCAGCGAAGCCTGGCGGCCCCTCAACCGCTATGAACGCACCGAACTGCAGGCTCTGTTTTATTATGCCGCCCTCAAAAAAGGGATACATGAAAAAACCTTGCGCAGCGATGTGAGAGACAAGTTTGGCTTCCATGATCTGGACGATATGACACCTTACGATTACAGCATCACACGCCGTTATCTTCAGGATATCGCGCGCTGAATATTCCTGTATGTAAAATTACAGAATGATCTTGATATGGGATAAATCCCATTGTAAGGAGGCAAAAGGCTTGTTTGTGTGAGTGCTAATGCCTCCGATTGCCTTGCATCGCTCCAGATTTTGTTCGATCACGCTGAGCCGCCGCCAGCGGCCCGTCAGCTTTGATGATTTGGCGACGATCTTGGAGCTCGATCTCTTGATGGGAGATAAAAAAGGCTTTCATCGGCATCTTGCAATCGCACTGGAAGATGCCTGGCGGCAGGGCAATAATTACCGTTAGATACTTTTTTTGGGAAGCCGTATTGACGGCTTAACAGAAGGCCTCATAGGAGTTGGCTTACTTTGACGGCCTCCGTATTTTTCTTTCAGTTTTGCAAGTGATGAACCGCCCGGCAATGTACGAACGCCATTGTGAAGCGCTACATTTAATGCATTCCAGTTTCCTTCAACAGTAATCCATTTTCCTTTCTCGTTTTTATCCCAAATGACATTATCAGCAGGCTTTGGCCATCTTTTTTCCTTTTTATGGAATAGCTCCATCCACCTCCAAATAAGGGCTTCATTGAGATTAGGACGAAATCCTCGATCGCGCATAAATTTGGACAAGGAAGAACCTCCGGGAAGGCCCCGAAAACCTCGCCTCAAATCAAGACTAATTGAAGCCCAGCTGCCTGGCACTTGAATCCACTGTCCCTTTGTATTTTTATCCCATACCACTTTGTCGGTGATTCCGGGTAATCGGTCCTCTTTTTCTCGAAATAATTTTATCCTGCGCTCAACAATTTCTTCTGAAAGAAGGTCACATAACCCATATTCAGATTTTATCTGATTTAAAGATGAACCACCAAGAAGTCCACCGCGCCCTGTAACAAGAGCCTGATCTATAGAACTCCATGTCCCCGGAATTTGATGCCAAACACCTGCTGAATTTTTATCCCAGATAATTTTATCCCGCGCGGAGGGCCATTTACCTTCCATCTCATGGAACAATTGAATCCACTGGACGATTTGCTTCTCTGTTAAAGGCCGAGCGGGATATGACATAGCCGTCTTTCAAATATGATTTTCAAATACGCGGGTATTCTAAACCCAACTGCTGAAAGTAATAAATTTAACCAATAGATGTTTTTGCTTAATTCAAAAGAGGTTAGAAAGCGATCTTAAGGTTTAGCCAATTCCCGGACAGGCACAAAGCGGAATCCCCGGGCTTCAGCATCCGGCAGCCAGGATTCCAGAGCCTCCAAAGTTGTCGGGTGAGGATGGCCGATAACCACGGCATGGCCCTTACGGCGCGCGATATGCTCGGCCTGCTCTATCTGTTTGCGAATGGCCGGAAGCGTTCCGTCATCATCCAGAAAAACATCCCTGCCGATGGTGGCCAGCCCATATTGCCGCGCCGTCTGTTCGCCAACGGATTGGGTGCTGGTACGGGAGTCGAGAAAAAATAGACTGCGTTGCTGCAACTCCTTCATGACCAGATCCATACCTGCTGCATCGGCCGTAAATTTGCTGCCCATATGGTTGTTGACTCCATCAAAGCCTGTAAAGCTGGCCAGCCCCACTTCTAACCGTCGTTGCAATTCGTCCTGCGGCAGTCCGGTCAGCAAAGCTCCGGGGCCCGGATCGGCACGCCCCATGGGCTCCATAGGCATATGCAGAAGCAATTCATGGCCATGATTGCGGGCATCCCTCGCCTGCTCTTTCAGTCGCGTTGCGTAAGGCAGAAAGGCCAGCGTCACTTGTGGCGGCAGATTAATCGCCCGCCTGGTATCGCGAATATCCAGACCGAGATCGTCGATAACCACGGCAATCAACATCTGGCCGGGCCGCTCGATTTCAGGCTCTTTTGGCAAAGGCTCTTCAGCAAGTGGTGGCAGTTCGACCTTGACGCGTGCCGATGGAACAACACGGACAGGCAGCGGCGGTGCGAAAGCCACCCATAATCCTGCGGTAGCCACGCAAAGCCAGAAAACCAGTTGAAGTTTGCGGCGGCGCGCCTTTTTCAAAGGCGCCTAACCGTAGGTCTTTACGGACGGATCGATGCGTTCCGACCAGGCGTGAATGCCACCTTTTAAATTAAAGACTTTGGTGAAGCCTTGCTGCTGCAAAAACGCCGTTGCCCGCGCGCTGCGGCCGCCATGATGGCAATGCACGACGATTGTCTGGTTTTTCGGCAATTCGGCAAAGCGAGTTTGCAGCTCGCTCATCGGCATCAACTGATTACCCGGCAGGCTGCAGATGTCATTTTCGCGCTTCTCACGCACATCCAGAACCAGAGGCGGCGTCGCGGATTGCAGCATATCGCGCAACTGCTCGACCTCAACGGAAGGAATATTCACCATGGGCCATCCCGTTAAAATTTAAACTGTGCCGGAGATGAAAATCCCGGCAGAGGTTTGATATTCGCATCGAACAAGGGGCGGTACGACAAAGCGCCATGAATTTTCTCATAAAGCCGTGCCTCGCCTGTGTGCGCTGCCTGCGCGGGGCCATAATGGCGCATAACGACCATAAGCCTGCCACCTTCGGCAAGCTGTGCGGCCAGCGCATCCGGCAAGCGGTCAATACTGCCATTGATCAGGATGATATCGTAAGGCCCGTTGTGCGACCAGCCTTCCTGCAAAGGGCCGAGCTGCGCCTCCACATTGGTGATTTTTAGGGTTTCCAGGTTGAAAACGGCTTTTTGCATCAGCACCGGGTCGCATTCGACCGCGACCACCTCCTGCGCCAGCGCCGCCAGCGCCGCCGAGGAATAACCTGTAGTTGGGCCAATATCGAGAACACGATGTCCGGGTTTAATCGCTGCCTCTTGCAACAGGCGCGCAAGAACCATCGGTTCCATTAAATAACGGTTAGGTGCGATTTGCAGATCTTCGTCACTATAGGCAATGCCTGCCATGGGCGATGGCACGAAAATCTCGCGCGGCAGGCGACCCAGGGCTTCCAAGATACGTTCATCCGTGACTTTGTTGGGGCGTATCTGGCCTTCGACCATATGAAAGCGGGCTGCCGTGAAATCACGGAAGTTCTGATTTTCAGCGGGGCGTGTGGAAGCGCTCATATGCTGATTGATAGACGTTAACCTTACTCATGGCAACATGAGCCATTATATCAACGTCATTCCGGAAAATTTTCTGAACGAAGTGAAGAAAATTTATCCGGAATCCATGGCTGTGCCGATGGGCCATGGATTCCGGGTTCGCGCTACGCGCGCCCCGGAATGACGAAACAACGTTTTGGGTATTAACGCTTGCTGTACTGGAAGCGACGGCGGGCCTTGGCGCGGCCGTACTTCTTGCGCTCGACAACGCGCGGATCACGGCGCAGGAATTTGGCAACCTTAAGCGGTGCGCGCAGTTCCGGCTCGAAATAGGTCAGAGCCTTGGAGATACCATGCTTCACGGCACCCGCCTGCCCCGACAATCCACCACCGACAACCAGGCATTCCACATCGAACTGATTGGCGCGGTTGGCGACATCGAACGGCTGGTTGACAACCATCTGCAGAACCGGACGGGCGAAGTAGATCTTCAGCTCACGGCCATTAACGAAGATTTTGCCGCTGCCCGGCTTGATCCAAACACGAGCGATGGCGTTCTTACGCTTGCCTGTGGCATAGGCGCGGCCATGCTTGTCCAGCTTGCGCTCATGCTTGCCGGGTTCAGCCGAAGCCGCCGCGGTAGCAACAACCTGTTCTTTGGCTTCTTCTTTCGCCTTTTCTTTAACGGTCGCCTTGATGTCGGTCAGCTTGGCAGCTCTGGGTTTGCGCGGAGGTGTTGGCATTAGGAAGCCCTCTTGTTCTTGGGATTACGGGCGGCGAAATCAATCGTCTTCGGGTTCTGCGCGGCGTGCGGATGTTCCTTGCCCGCATAGACCTTGAGGAAGGTCATCTGACGGCGGCCCAGCGGCCCGCGCGGCATCATACGTTCAACAGCCTTGGTAATAACCCGTTCCGGATGCGCGCCCGCCAAAATCTTGGCGCGGGTGCGGCTCTTAATCCCGCCGGGATAGCCTGTGTGATAGAAAAATTCCTTTTCCTCAGCCTTCTTGCCCGTCATGCGAATTTTTTCGGCATTGATGACAATGACATTGTCACCGCAATCAACCGACGGTGTGAAGGTCGCGCGATGCTTGCCGCGCAGAATGGTGGCAATCCCTGCCGCCAGACGGCCGAGAATGACGCCATCGGCATCGATCAGAACCCAGTTCTTTTTGACGTCCTGATGACGCAGCTCAAAGCTCTTCGTCTGGACACTTGGTTTAACGCGAATTTTTCCGGCCATGTTGATCTCCCTAAACCCGCCTGTGGCGGAGCCGGGTTGATACAAATTGAGGGAGTCGATGTCAATAAAAATCAAGCAGGACAGCGATAAAATATATGGGGTATTATGATACCCTATATTTAACTATAAGTCTCATCTAATTGACAGCCTTATATGTACAGGCATAGCATTCATGAGATTTCATCACACCAAATAAAGAGGGCTTCAATTATGGAATTTACGCAAAATCCAACCCCCACTGATATGGCTGCGTTTGTAAAAGAAGCCGTAGACGCAAAAACGAACACTGACTCTCCAGAACGGCAAGCACAATTGGCGGCTAAAGCCCAAGAGCATGCTGCGCTAGAAGCAAAAAAAGAACCATTTCGAGTTGCCGCGCGGGAAGTTGCCGAAACCATTCTTGGCGGTCTTCAAGCCCTCCCCCTCAATAACCGTGTGATAGAAGAAAAAAGAATTGTGCTAAATTTTCATATTGTTCCAAATCTCTTTGCGGTGACTTTGGGATCAAGCGACGCAGCTCTTCAAAAGCCTAAAGAAACTGGGAATCTGGTAAGCTTCCTAATTCCCGGATGGGAAGGTCGTGTAACTGGCGATCACAGCTGGAACACCCGGTATATGGGATTTAAGTTTGACTGCGTGTATGACGACGACAGAAATTTACAACATATTACCGTTAGACGGCATGAAGGATTTGAATCGGCTTTTGGCGACAGCTTAGGTAAATTTTCGTATTCTCCCGAAAGACCTGCCGAGATGTACAGAGAACTTGCTGGGCTGTTTACGCGCTACGAATGGAACCGCTAAGCTCAACAATCAGCCTGCGATAATTTTTAGATAAGTCCGCACCCAAATGGCCAGATCGAGCAGCCATAGAAATGGCTTTGGATATTCCTTGCCGAAATTCTTGTGGAAATAGCGGATAAAGCCGCGCGCCTTGTGTTTTTCAACGAAGGCTCTTGTTGCCCTGCTCGTGCTGCCAATATGCGTCACGACCACATCCGGGGCAAAATAAATCTCGCCTCCGGCACAGCGGAGACGCAGACATAAGTCCAAATCCTCAACATGGAGGAAATAACCTTCATCGAATCCTGTGATTTTCCAAAAATCCTCGCGTGTCAGGAACATGAACGCGCCGCTGATGGCGGGTATGGGCGTTAAAGCGGATGGAATAGGTTCTTCATTAAAATTCAGCCGCGCCTTCGGGAAGAAATGATGGAGGCACAGCGCCTCGATAAAAGCCGTCATGGGCGTCAACAAAGCGCGGCGGCAACCGCGTTGATCGCTGCCATCCTCATCCAGCAGCCGCGCACCGATCATAAAAGGCCGTTTTAAGCCTGCCGCATGGGCTTGAAGACGGGTCAAAGCATCCGGTAGCAACAGGCTGTCAGGATTAAGAAAAAGAAGGTGGGTGCCCCCGGCTGCCTTTGCGCCGAGATTACACCCCCGGCTGAAGCCAACATTGCCATGGCCTGTGACAAAGCGCAGGCGGCTTTCCTGCTCCGCCATGGCTTGCAGCTGAGCAGTAATTTCAGGGGGATTGCCGTTATCGACGAGGCAGAGCTCCACAGGCTCTGTCTGGGCCAACACACTGGCAATGGCCTGAAACAGCACAGGACCCGTGTAATAGCTGACCATGACGACGGAGGTTATGGGGGGCGGCATTGGGATGTTAATCGCTAGTTGCTAGTTGCTAGCATATACAAAACCCGGCAAATTGCTAATCCCCAGCAACTAGCAACTGACAGCTAGCAACTTATGATCACCGTTAAAGAACTCGCCATACCGGATGTTAAACTACTGATGCCCAAGCTGCATCAGGATGACCGGGGCTATGTCACGGAAATTGCCCATGACCGACACCTGCAAGAACTGGGCATTCCTATGAGATTCATGCAGGAAAACCAGTCTCTCTCCCGCCATAAAAACACCGTCCGCGGCTTGCACGGGCAGCAACCACCGCATGCGCAGGCCAAGCTGGTACGCGTGCTGCGCGGCAAAATTTTTGATGTCGCCGTGGATGTGCGGCCTCAATCCAAAACCTATGGTCAATATGTCAGCGCCGTTTTGTCGGAAGATGAAGTCACGCAGATGTTTATCCCGGCTGGATTCCTGCATGGTTTCTGCACATTGGAAGACAACACCGTCGTGCTTTATAAAATGTCGGATTTCTATGCGCCGGGAAATGAGGTTGGCATTATCTGGAACGACCCCGATGTGAAGATCGACTGGCCCGTTGATCCGTCTAAAGCCATTCTGTCCGGCAAGGATGAGAAGCTGCCTCGCTTCAAAGATTTTCCCCGTATCGCGTGGTGAGTTCTGTGCAAACTATTATCGTCACAGGCGCGGCAGGTTTTATCGGTTCGGCTTTGTGCCGTTATTTGCGCAGCAACAAACTGGCGCGGGTGATCGGTATCGACGCCATGACCTATGCCGCCAGCCGCGAAGCGCTGGACAGCCTCAAGAATGACCCTGATTTTCGACTGGTTGAAGCGGATATTTGTGACGGCACAGCCGTCATGGAAATTCTGGCCGCCAGCTCACCGGATGGCGTTATCCATCTGGCCGCCGAGACGCATGTTGACCGTTCGATCGACAATCCTGGCGCATTCATTCAGGCCAATGTCGTTGGCACCTATGCTATGCTCGAGATGGTACGCTTTTATCTGGCGGTGATGCCGGAGGAACGGCGTAAGAATTTCCGCTTTCTGCATGTGTCGACCGACGAGGTTTATGGCTCACTCGGCCCCAAGGGACGCTTTACGGAAGAAACCGCCTATGCGCCAAATTCGCCCTATGCCGCCAGCAAGGCGGCGGCTGACCATCTGGCGCGCGCATGGTACAGCACCTTTGATCTTCCGGTACTCATCAGCAATTGCTCAAACAATTATGGCCCCTATCAATTTCCGGAAAAACTCATCCCGCTCTGCATTGCTAAAGCGCTGAACGGCGAAAAGCTTCCGATCTATGGCAAGGGAGAAAATATTCGCGACTGGCTGTTTGTCGACGACCATGCCGAAGCGCTGTACACAATCTACAACAAAGGACGTCTTGGCGAAAAATACAACGTTGGCGGCGACGCAGAATGGAAAAATCTTGATCTGGTGCATGAGCTTTGCGCAGCGCTGGATGAGATGCTGCCAAAATCATCGCATCGCCCACATAAAAATCTAATTACCTACGTCACCGACAGGCCCGGCCATGATGCGCGCTACGCCATGGATTTCACAAAACTGAAGAAAGAACTGGGATGGACGCCACGCACATCCCTGCGCGAAGGACTGAAGAAGACCGTGGCCTGGTATATCGAGAACCGTTCCTGGTGCGATGACATACGCCTCCGCAAATATAGTGGTGAACGATTGGGGCAGCTTTCATCCGCTGTAAATACCTGACATGGCGATAAAGCGCATCATGCTTCTGGGTGCAACGGGACAGATCGGGCAAGCCGTGCGGGCGCAACCCCTGCCTGGCGATTGGCAGCTTGGCGTTTATGGCCGCGCAGAATTCGATGCCACCGACCATCAGGCCATGCAAAGCGCGATACAGACTTTTAAACCGGATCTTATTATCAACGCCGCCGCGATGACGGCTGTTGATAAATGCGAAATAGAGCAAGACGCGGCCATGGAAGCGAATTTTGAGGCTCCGGCCCATCTCGCCGTGCAATGCGGCGCAGCCGACATACCACTCATTCACTTGTCGACGGATTATGTTTTCGACGGCACGGAAAACAGGCCCTACCGCACCGATGATGCGATGAATCCGCTCAGCACCTATGGCCAGAGCAAAATGATGGGCGAGGAATCCATCCGGCATGAGCTGGCCTGGCATGTTATCCTGCGCGTCTCATCTGTGTTCAGCGCCTTTGGCACAAATCTTCTGACCAAAACGCTGCAGATGATTGATGAGCGCGATGAGCTGAAAATCGTCACCGACCAGAAATCCTGCCCGACCCCGGCGCAGGATATTGCTAAGGCTGTCGTTGTGATGGGCGATGCCATTCTGCGCGGTAAAAGCAACGGCTTCGGTACATTCCATTTCTGCGGCACGCCGGACGTTACGCGTCTGGAATTCGTCACCGACATTATGAATGCCTATGCGCCTTATACCGCGAAGCGGCCAAAAATCACCCCGGCACTCAGCGCCGACTTCCCCGGCTTTGCCCAGCGGCCTGCCTATTCCTCGCTGGATTGCAGCCGTATTCAGGAAATTTACGGCCTTACGCAAAGGCCATGGCGCGACGGGCTGGCTGAGGCTATGGATGTGTTGATGCATGGTAAAAGGAAAGTGGCATGACAATCAAGAAAGGCATCATCCTCGCGGGCGGCAGCGGCACGCGCCTTTATCCTGCCACGCGCGCGATCAGCAAGCAGCTGATGCCCATTTATGACAAGCCAATGATTTATTATTCGCTCTCGACCATCATGCTGTCAGGCATCCGCGAATTTCTGCTGATCAGCACGCCACGCGATATTCCCCTGTTCAAGGGGCTGCTCGGCGACGGCAGCCAATGGGGCATCAATATTTCCTACGCTGAACAGGCAGCGCCGAACGGGCTGGCTGAGGCCTTTATCATTGGCCGCTCATTCATTGGCAATGACAATGTGGCGATGATTTTAGGTGATAATCTTTATTACGGTCAGGGCTTGCAGGATTTGCTGCCTCAGGTGGCTGAAAAACGATCCGGTGCGACCGTGTTCGGCTATCGCGTTGCCAATCCGGAGCGCTATGGCGTGATTGTTTATGACGATGCGGGTAGACCCATCGACATGATTGAAAAGCCGAAAGATCCGCCGTCACGTTGGGCAATCACAGGACTTTATTTCTATGACAATCAGGTTGTCGAGATTGCCAAGAGCCTGAAGCCCTCACCACGCGGCGAGCTCGAAATCACCGACCTGAACCGTGTTTATCTCAAACAGCAGAATATGGATGTCATACGGCTGGGGCGCGGTTATGCCTGGCTGGATACCGGAACACATGAATCCCTTGGCACCGCATCAGATTTCGTCCGCATCATTGAACAACGCCAGGGCTTGAAAATCGGCTGCCCCGAAGAAATTGCCTTCGCCCGCGGCTATATCAGCGCCGAGCAGGTCCTGAAAATCGTAGGACAAATGGGCCAGACAGAATACGCGGCCTATTTATGGGATTTGGTTGATCCAGAACCCTAAAACGCCCATTGATTCCGAAACCATGTCATTTGCCGTTTAGCATAGTTGCGCGTTGCCTGCTGGGCTTTTGCAATGGATTCATCCAACGGCATCTCATTCCGCAGATAGGCGCCAATCTCCCGAACACCGAGAGTTTTCATCGCGGGCAATTCAGCATTCAGGTTACGCGCAAGAAAAGCCCTCACTTCGTCGACGGCACCCTGTTCGATCATCCCGGCAAAGCGGCGGTCACAGGCGGCGTAGAGCGTTGTGCGCTCAGGCAAAAGCAGGTGAGGCTCAATGGAAAAAAATTCCAGATAATTTTCGGGCGTATTTTTCTGCCAATGGATAATCGGCTTCCCGGTATGCGCAGCAACCTCATAAGCGCGGATTAGTCTTTGGCGGTCATTTTTTTCCAGACGCCGGGCGCTTTCCGGATCAAGCCTGGCCAATTCTCTACGAAATTCTTCTTCGCCTAGCTCTGCATAAAGTTTTTCGGCTTTCTCCCGAACCTCGCCCGGAATTTCAGGAATATCTGCCAGCCCACCGAGCAGCGCCCGGAAATACATTCCCGTTCCGCCGACAAGAATAGGCGTCCGCCCGTTATCGATGGTCTTCGCAATCGCTCGCTTTGCCAGAGCCACCCATTTTCCGGCCGATGAAGACTCCGATGGATCGAGAACGCCATACAGTTCATGTGGAACCTCGCGGCATTCGGATTCGCTGGGCTGCGCAGTTAAAATCGGCAATCCGGCATAGACCTGCATGGCGTCGGCATTGATGATGGTGCCGTTGGATCCGCGCGCTATCTCAAGCGCCAAAGCGGACTTTCCCGAGGCTGTAGGGCCAGCAATAAGAATGATTTTGGGCTGCAGCATGGGTGGTTTTTAAGACAAAACAGGCCCGAAAGAATAGGCATTTGTCTCAGAACGCCAGTTTTGATAGCTTGGCAACATCAAGAAAGGCGGAAAATATGGGATTAAGCATCTGGCATCTTCTGGTCGTTTTGGCGGTTGTCCTGGTCATATTCGGGGCCGGACGGCTTCCGCAAGTGATGGGTGATCTCGGCAAAGGCATACGCAGCTTCAAGGCAGGGCTGAGCGGCGAAGACAAATCCGACAAGCCAAAATTGCCGCCTTCGGATACATCCGCCTGACGTTTTTCTGGCTTCCACAATGCTCGACGTAGCCTGGCCAGAACTTATGGTGATCGGGGCGGTGGCGCTTGTGGCCATCGGTCCAAAAGACCTGCCCAAGGTCATGCACACGCTTGGCCAATGGGCTGGAAAAGCCCGCGATCTTGCGCATGATTTCCAGCGCGCCTTCGAGCAGCTGAGCTATGAAAATGAAATTGCCGAAAAATTGAAAAAGCAGGACGCAACACCGCCTGCTTCACCAGAACCGCCGAACCATGACCGACCAGCAACTTGACCCGCTGCGGCAACCCCTGCTCGCGCATCTTCTGGAACTGCGCAAGCGGCTGATCTGGTCGCTAACGGCTATTTTGATCGGCTTTGCTGTTAGCTACTGTTTTGCAGCGGAAATTTATGAGTTTCTGGTACGCCCGCTTGCGCATGTAACCGAAGGCGAAAACCGCCGTCTGATTTATACGGGCCTGACGGAAGCCTTCGTCACCTACATCAAGCTGGCTTTGTGGACAGGATGCTTCATCGCTTTTCCAGTTATCGCCACGCAGATATGGATGTTTGTCGCGCCGGGTCTATACAAAAACGAACGCCGCGCATTTTTTCCATTCTTGATCGCTACGCCCGTTTTTTTCTTGATGGGTGCTGCTGTGGCCTATTATTTCGTTTTTCCGATGGCATGGAAATTTTTTCTGAGCTTTGAAATTCCAGTTGCCGCTGGAGGATTGCCCGTCCAACTCGAAGCCCGCGTCAGCGAGTATCTGTCGCTTTCCATGACGGTTATTTTTGCGTTTGGTATTGCCTTTGAACTGCCCGTCATTCTGGTTTTGCTGACGCGCGTCGGGCTTTTGTCCTCGGCCAAACTCTCGGCTTTCCGGCGCTACGCCATTGTTCTGATTTTTATCGTTGCGGCCGTTATTACCCCGCCCGATGTCATCAGCCAGATCAGCCTCGCCTTGCCGCTCATGCTTCTTTACGAATTGTCGATTTTAGGCGCGAAATGGGTGGAAAGAGGGCGTATTATAGGAAGCACGAATCACGCCGCCCATCCGGGAGACCCCTCATGATAACGCAGCACACAAATAAAATCCGCGTTGCCATCGGCTTTGCACAAGGGCTCATGTTGTTCGCTCTGCACAAAGCGGCGGTTACCGGAACATGGTGGCCCGGCACGGATGCCCTCAGCTTCTCAGCGCTGCTGATGATGGTTGTTATGGTTCCACCCTTACTGATCACAGGCTATGGCCAGATGCGAACGCGCTCTTTATTCGCCTGGGGGCTTTGCGCCGCCGTCCTGCTGGCTGGCCTGGCAATGTATGATGTCAGCACCCGCGGCGGCGTCGATGTCAACGGACTGCTTTCCTACCGCGAAGCCCGGCAGGTGAATGCGCCGTCCTTTATGCTCGTATTCTTTGCAGCAGTCGGGTTTTGTATCGCTCATACTTTGATTATGGCAGGCGATGCTGAAAGAAAATATATCTCTTCCTACCCGCGTTACTTCGATACCGCATGGAAACTGGCCGTGCAGGTTATTCTATCAGGCGTGTTTGTCGGGCTCTTCTGGGGCGTTCTGATCTTGGGCTCTGCCCTTTTCAATCTCATCAAAATCAAATTCATCTCGGACCTTATTGAAAAGGAATGGTTCTATTATCCAGCGACAGCAATGGCTTTTGCCTACGCTCTGCATGTTACGGATGTGCGCGGCAATCTGGTGCGCAGCATCCGCACCTTGAAGCTAACGCTTTTCTCATGGCTTCTGCCGCTGATGGCCTTGTTCGGAGCTGGTTTCCTCATCGCCCTTCCCTTTCAGGGGTTGGAGCATTTGTGGAGCACCCGTTACGCCAGCGTTATCCTTCTGGCGGCAGCGGCCTGGCTGATCGTGCTGATCAACGCCGCTTATCAGGATGGCACACCAGAACATGCGCCGCCGAAAATCCTGCGTTATGCGGGTTCTCTAGCTTCCGTTCTGCTGTTGCCTCTGGTCGTGATTGCCGCTTACGCCATTTCTCTGCGCGTCGAGCAATATGGCTGGACGGCCAACCTTATCCAAAAATTCGCCTGTGTGATTGTCGGCATGTGCTACGCCGTCGGCTATTTATGGGCCGCCATTATACCGCACCCATGGCTGCGCAAGCTGGAGCGCACCAATATTCTGGCTGCGCTGCTCACTCTGGCTGTTTTGCTGGCGCTGTTCACGCCGATTGCCGACCCGGCACGCCTCTCTGTCACCAGCCAGATCGGCCGCCTGGAAAAAGGCGAGGTATCGCCTGACAAGTTTGACTATGTCTATCTTGCCAAAGAAGGTGAGATTTACGGAACAAACGCCCTCAAAAAACTGGAAGCCGCCGCCAGCGGCCCGCAGGCTGAGTTGATCAAGAAAAAGGTCAGCGAAGCCCTGCTCTCGAAAAATAGCCCACGCCCGCTGCGCGTTCCACTGGTCGATGTTACGGATATTACGGTTTATCCCAAAGGCCGGAACCTACCGGAAAGCTTTACGAGACAAGTATGGGATGTCTCCAAAGTTGAACGCTGGGAGATGCCGTCCTGCCTCTACAACATCGAACAGAAATGTGAAGCGTTTTTGATCGACGGAGCAAAGGGTGTGGAGTTCATTATCCTTATGGATGTTGCCGCTTATGGTAACTCAGTTATCTTTCACTCTGCCGAAGGTGGCTGGAAGAATGCAGGCAGGCTCTGGCAAGGCAAGCTGAACTGTAAAGGCATTCGTGAAGCCCTGCGCAGCAAGCCATTCAAAATGGTGCCCTCAGGCAAACAAGAACTTGAGGTTGATGGCATACGCATCCCCTTCAAACCCGACGATAAATGCCCGTAAGGCCACCTGCCCATGCATGACATACGTTTCATTCGTGAAAATCCCGATGCGTTCTACGCAGGGCTAAGACGCCGTGGATATGTATCTCCTGGATTAACAGGCTATGGCGATGCCGCAGAGGACATTCTTGACCTTGATACTGAACGCCGTAAAAAACAGACTTTAATGCAGGAGTTACAGGCCCAACGGAATGATCTATCCAAACAAGTTGGAGAGATTAAACGTAAAGGCAACAATGCTGATGCTTTAATGCAGGAAGTCACGGCTATTAAGGACAAAATCGCTACGCTAGAAAATGAAGAACAACAAGTTGCCCTCCAGTTGAACCAAATACTCTCAAGCCTTCCCAATCTTGCCGCCGATAATGTTCCCGACGGCGTCGATGAAAAAGGCAATAAAGAATTGCGCCGCTCCGGTGAACCCAAACGCACCAACTCCGCCAAGCAGCATTTCGATCTGGGCGAAGCACTCGGTTATATGGATTTTGCGACGGCAACCAAATTATCTGGTGCGCGCTTTACTCTGCTGAAAGGGCCTCTGGCACGACTGGAACGCGCCCTTGGCAATTTCATGCTGGATATTCATACGAAAGAATTCGGCTACACCGAAGTTTCCCCGCCCCTGCTCGTGCGTGAAGAAATTATGTATGGCACAGGCCAGCTGCCGAAGTTCCGTGATGATCAGTTTCAGACCAATACCGGGCTTTGGCTCATTCCCACCGCCGAAGTGCCACTAACTAATTTCGTAAACGATATGATTATCGAGCGCGAAACTCTGCCCTTCCGCTTTACCGCAAAAACGCCATGTTTCCGTGCCGAAGCTGGGGCTGCGGGCAAGGATACCCGCGGCATGTTGCGCCAACACCAGTTTTACAAGGTTGAGCTTGTGAGCATTACAACCCCCGATCAATCCGAACAGGAACATGACCGCATGACTGCCTGCGCCGAGGCTGTTCTGAAAAAACTGGAACTGCCCTTCCGCACCATGGTTCTGTGCGCGGGCGATATGGGCTTTGCCGCCCGTAAGACCTACGACATCGAAGTCTGGATGCCGGGCCAGAATGCCTATCGTGAGATTTCCAGTTGCTCCAACTGCGGTGATTTCCAGGCGCGACGCATGAATGCGCGCAGTAAGGCGGCAGGTGACAAGAACACCGAATTTGTCCATACGCTGAACGGATCGGGCATCGCCGTTGGCCGCGCCCTGATCGCCATTATGGAAAACTTCCAGCAGCCGGATGGTTCCATCGTTATTCCAACGGCACTGCAACCCTATATGGACGGCATGAAACAAATCGAGGCGGGAGCCAAACCATGACATCACCATCCAAAAATTTCAGTGCCTTGCTGTTCGCAAGCTTGGTGCTGGTCTCCTGCACCTTTATTCACCATCAACAGCCCAGCCTTCCGGCACGTGCCAGCCTTACGCCGGGCGAAACGGTTACCGTCGGTAAAAACCAGAATGTCTATGCCGTCGCACGCCAGCATAATGTGTCCATGCGCGACCTGATCGTTCTGAATGATTTGAAGGCGCCTTTTACATTGAAAGAAGGCCAGCAATTGACGCTGCCCTATGGCGCACGTTCCGAAACACCCTATAACGCGCCTTACAGCACTGCATCTTCGTCATCGCCTTCCCTGCCGCCACCGCCCATGAATTCCGGGTCTGCGCGTTCGATGGATGTGGAAGCTGTTCCCCTGCCGCCGATCGAAACATCGCCACCGCAGCCTGTTCATTCGCCATCTAACATCCGAAGCGGCGCCGTCAGCAGCGCGCCTGTAACAGCTGCGCCCGTTGAAAGCTTGAATGCGCCTGCTACACCACCCCGGCCTGTTGCGACCACAGCCGAACCATCGCGGGCCGAGCAGATCGCATCAGAAAGATCGCCGGACGCCGAAAGCCACCCTTCCGCCATTACCATGAAATGGCCTGTGCAAGGCCCCATCCTGTCCAGCTTTGGGCCGAAGGGTCAGGGGCTGAACAATGATGGCATCAATATCGGTGCACCCAAGGGCGCACCTGTGGTCGCGGCTGCCAGTGGCATTGTCGCCTATGCTGGAAATGAAATGAAGGGCTTCGGTAATCTTGTCCTTATCCGGCACCATGGTGGATGGGTAACGGCCTATGCGCATCTCGACCGCGCCCTCGTGACAAAAGATGTTGTCGTCGCACAAGGTGATATGATTGGTACGGTTGGCAAAACGGGCGACGCCGCTTCACCGCAACTGCATTTTGAAACGCGCTATAACGGTAAACCTGTCGACCCGAAGGGCATAATTAAGGAATAAGCAGGCTGCGTGTCGCAGCCTCGACATCCGGTTGTTTCAGCAAGGATTCTCCAACCAAAAATGCGTGCACATTTACTGCCTGCATGCGCGCAATGTCTTCGAACGTGCTGATACCGCTTTCGCTCACGACAAGGCGGCCCTTTGGCACAAGTGGAGCCAGCTCCTCTGTCGTCTTAAGGCTGACCTTCAAGGTTTTGAGATTACGATTATTGATACCAATCAGCCCGGATGGAAGTTTTAAGGCCCGATCGAGTTCTTTCTTATTATGCACTTCAATTAAGACTTCCATCCCGTAGTCCACGGCAGCTTTATGCAGTTCCGCTGCTTTTTTATCGTCCAATGCCGCCATAATCAGCAGGATACAATCCGCGCCAATCACCCGCGCTTCGGCCACTTGCCAGACATCCAACATAAAATCCTTACGCAAAGCGGGTAGCTTGCAATTCGCCCGCGCTTCCGCCAGATCGCTGTTACGTCCTTGAAAATAAGGCTCATCAGTCAGAACCGACAGGCACGCTGCCCCTGCTTTTTCATAAGTCTGCGCCAGCTCTTTGGGCGAGAATTCCGACCGTATTACGCCCGCTGACGGCGATGCTTTCTTGATTTCAGCAATCAGCCCGATGCTGCCCTTATCAATTTTCGTTTGCAAAGTTTCGGCAAACTTGCGCGGCGGCGCATTGGCGCGCGCTTTTTTGTCCACAATCTCAAAAGGACGCTCCTTGGATAACTGAGCCACATGCGTGCGCTTGTCAGCGCAGATTTTTTCCAGAATATCGGTCATTTATCCCTTGAGTATCTTGAATTTCTCGGTTGCTTCGATCAACGCTGCACGAATACCTGGCTCCAGCGCCGAATGCCCGGCATCAGGAATAATACGGTACTCGGCCTGCGGCCAGCACTGCCTTAATTCTTCCATCGCCAGAATAGGACAAATAACGTCATAGCGTCCATGCACGACAAAACCGGGAATACGATGCAGCTTGTCAGCATGGCGCAGCAGCTGATCGTCTGGCGTAAACAGGTTGTTCTTGAAGTAATGCGCTTCGATCCGCGCAAGGCCGATGCGGTGCTGATCATCATTAATGACCACAGAACCTTCTGGACCAGGGCACAGAGTTGAACATGTGCTTTCATAACCCGCCCAGGCACGAATGGCCTCCATGCGGCGTTGTTCATCCGGCCCGTCAAATATCTTGATATAGGCAGAAAGCAAATCATGCCGCTCCTCCGCGGGGATAACATTGGCGAATTTTGCCCAGGCTTCGGGAAAAATATTGCGGATACCGTACAGGAACCAATCGATCTCCCGCTTCTGCAAAAGGCAGATGCCTCGCAGAATGAGGCCAAGGCAGCGCTCGGGGTGCGTCTGGGCATAGCTTAACGCCAGCGTGCTGCCCCACGAACCGCCAAACACATGCCAGCGCTCAACGCCGCGATGCTGGCGCAGAGTCTCAATATCCTGAACCAGAAGTTCGGTTGTATTGAGCCGGGTTTCACCGAGCGGGCGGGAGCGCCCGGCCCCACGCTGATCAAAAATGATGATGCGCCAATCGTCGGGATTGAAGAAACGGCGATGCGTCGGCGTAGCCCCCGCACCCGGTCCGCCATGCAAAAAAACCACCGGAACACCCTTGGGATTGCCGCATTCTTCCCAATAAAGATTATGCAGATCATCGACCTGCAACATGCCTTTGGCATGCGGCTCAATCGGCGGAAAGAAATCGCGGAGGCCGGAAGACGGCGCAGATGCAGGAGTGTGAGGCGACACGGAAATTCCTGTTCGGATAGTGTTGCCAGAGGTTATAGCCCATAGACCGTCGAATGCCAAAAACCCCTCGTACCTTTACCAGGGCTGTCGTAAGCTGGGATTCCCACCGGAGATTCCCGTGAAAACCGTTATCACCTTTGGAACCTATGATCTGTTCCATATCGGCCATGTGCGTATCCTGACCCGCGCGCGCGCCTATGGCGACAGGCTGGTGGTTGGCGTTTCAACCGATACTCTCAATATCTCCAAGAAGAATTACAAGCCTGTCTTCGCCCAGGAACATCGGTTGGAGATCGTCAAGGCCCTGTCCTGTGTCGATGACGCTTTCTATGAAGAAAGCCTTGAGCTAAAGGGCGAATATATCAAGAAACACAAAGCCGATATTCTGGTCATGGGTGATGACTGGAAAGGGCGGTTCGACGAATTTAAATCGCTGTGCGAAGTCGTCTATCTTCCGCGTACAGAGGGCATCTCGACAACGCAGGTCAAGGAAGATGTTATCCAGAAAGCCCTGCGCTAGGATTTTGTCGATCTGATTTTCTCGCGCCCCAGCGGATGATGCTGCACCACCGTTTTGGCCAGACGATCCGAAGCGACATGCGTGTAGATCTGCGTCGTGGCAATATCGGCATGGCCAAGCATCGTCTGCACACTGCGCAAGTCCGCGCCATGCTCAATCAGGTGTGTGGCAAAAGCATGCCGCAGCACATGCGGACTGAGACGCGAGGGGTCGAGCCCGGCCTGAAGCCCGGTTGCCTTCACAAGCTGGAAGAAACGCTGCCGCGTCAAGTGCGTTGAGCCGTCGCGTGAAGGAAAGAGAAAAACCGACTTTTTCTTTTCACCGAGAGCTTCTTTGCGGAAAGGCAGCCAGGCTTTCAGTGCCTTCACAGCGGGTTCGCCCAGCGGCACGACACGTTCCTTGCCGCCTTTGCCTTTCACCTGCACAAGATTGCGGTCAAACTGCACAGACGAAAGCGGCAGACCAACAAGTTCTGTCACCCGTAGGCCAGAGGCATAGAGCAGCTCCAGCATCGCTTTCAGCCGCACGCCCTCGCTACCGCGCTGGCGTGCGACGGTGCTCAGAAGCTTGCCAACATCTTCTTCGCTCAGATATTTCGGCAGAGATCGACCCAGTTTCGGCGCGTCGATACTGCGGCTTGGATCATCCTTGCGGTGATGTTCAGATAACAAAAAGCGAAAAAACTGCCGCAGCGCCGATAAACGTCGAGCTTGCGTACGCGGTGCGTTCTGCCCCACGGCCTGAAGATAGGCACGAATATCATCCTCATTGGCCTCGGCCAGATCGGTTTTCTTTTTTACCAGAAACAGCGCTACATCCGTCAGATCGCGTCTGTATGCCAGCCGCGTGTTCGCCGAAGCGTTACGTTCGGCCAGCAGCATATCAAGAAAGGATTCGAGCAGCGTCGAGGTGCGCCAACCGATGCCCTTATTGTCTTCGATATGTTTCTGTTTTGGCATTGCCGTCAAACTCCCGGCCGAGGCGCATTACGGCTTCGGTGCAGACAGCAAAAGAGCAGTCGCCATTTCACGCGCCAATGATGCGGCATCGGCTGTCAATCCTGCCGCGCGTAGGCCACGAATAACGGCAAGAACCGCTGTAAAAGGCTTGTCAGTCATGTTTTCTGCTACTAGCAGGCCAAATAAAACCGTTTCGCCACGCCGCCCGGCTGCACTGGCGGCACGGAGCCTTTCAACCAGCAAAGCAGGCGGAGCCATGCGCTTTTCGGCAGCCGCAACCTCCATCACCTTTGCCCATTCGCTGTCCTGCACGACAAACCCGGCAGCATCCAGCAACAGAAGAATATTCCCTGCTCTTTCACGCTGAGCGCGATCGTCTGATTTAGCGTCCGCGATCTTTACGGCTTCATCAAGCCATTTGGTAAGATTTTGATTATAAGCGCTGTCCGATTCCAACCCCACCAGGACAGTCAAGGGCCAGAATCTTTCCAGCTCCACCGCAAGGGCAGGCATTCCGGCCGATGCCTGCCGGGCCAGCTTCAGCCATTCCAGGGCTGCCTCTGGCTTACCTGCCACCATGTAAAGAAGACCAAGAGAAGCCGAGGAGGTATTATGGGTTGCATTTGGCGGAAGCGTTCCCAGCATATCTACCAGAACCTGCCCTTGCGTGCCGTTCAATCCGGATGGAGGCGTGCTGCGCATAAATTTCAGGGCTAAATCGATTTTCTTCGCCTCGACGGTTTCCGACAGAGCTGCCTGGTAAAGCAGCGCATGCAGACGCCCGCCTGTTTCCGAGCTGCTGGCTGCATTGGCAAGGATTTCAGGCGTAAAACTGATGGAAGCGTAAACAGCTTCAAGCTCTGCTGCCGTTATCAAGCCGCCGGATGCCGCTTTCTCGGCAAGCTCCAGCCGCCGATTATCATCCTTGGCTTTTAAACGAAGAAGCGGCGGAATGAGAGAGGCTTCGGGACGGGCGTAGATTTCTGCCGGAACAGGCAAATCGGCCTGCTGCAATAATGCCAAAATAAGCGCGTTCAACGGCGTCAAACGACGCGGCAGCTGCTTCGTGCCCGTCAAAAGAGTTTTTTCTACCAGCGAGAAATAGGCTTCGTCCTTCACGCCCTGCGCGCGCAGCAGATCAATCGTCAGCTGCGCGGCCTTGGTATCTTTCGCTTTCAACTGGCAAATCAGAAGCAATTTCTGCCATTCAGCGCTGGTGTGGTCCTTGATAATATCGGGCAGTTTGGCGCAGACATTATCGCTTTCGCTGCTCGTTAGAGCGGCTTCGGCGGCCCGGCGCAAAGTGATTTCGTCGATATGCTCCGGCTTGGCTAGCTGCACAAGCTTCCAGGCGCTAACAGCATCGCCCAGCATGACCAGTTTTTCCACGCGCATGGCCGTTAGATGTTGTGCGGTACCCACGACACCGACGGGCACGCCTGCTGTTGTCAGAAGAAAACGGCGCGCCAAATTATTCAAGGCAGGTGACGAAGTTGGAAGATTCAAGTGAGGCAGAAGCCGGGTAACGACCTCGCGCGAGGTTCCCTTCCACAAGGAAGCGCCAAGGCCGCCTTCATTATTACCGTAGAGTCCTATAGATTCCGGGTCGATATCGCCAAGCATTCCGGATTCAACGGGTTTACCGACAATCTCGCTGACTGCAGGTTTTGTGATAGGTGCGGGTGGTGGAGCTTGAGAAATGGCAGGCGCTGTGGCTGAAGGGGCTACCACCGTTGCTGGCGGCAAAGCTGAAGGTTCTTTCGTCGTTATGGCTTCCGCAGGTCGCGGCAGAAAACTGGCGTCTCGCCCGTCATCGATAGAATTCTGGGCATGAATGGGGGACGCAACAAGCGCCAGAAACCCTGCAAGGGCAAAAAGACTAACGCGGGATTTGAGCATCGGGTATCGCCTGTTCCATTTTCTGCTGTTGCGGCGGCATCGTGGCATTTCCCAGCCACAGGAAAAATCCAGCCAGTCCGAGCACCAGGATCGTCAAAACAAGACCGAGAATGCGATTATTCTTCACTTCTACACCCCTTTTCTTGCATCCCGGCAACCGCCTGTGGGATAGTCGTGGAAACAGCTTTATTATGGATGAACATGCCGGAAGTTTCCAGCTTTGTCCCGGACCGCACGATTGTCCTTGTCGGAATGATGGGCGCAGGCAAAAGCAGCGTCGGCCGCAAGCTGGCCTCTCGGCTGTCCTTGCCCTTCTTTGATTCGGATGTCGAGATCGAGACTGCGGCACGCATGAGCATCCCTCAATTCTTCGAGCATTACGGCGAAGCTGAATTCCGGAAGGGGGAACGGCGGGTTATTGCCCGACTGTTAGACGGGCCATTGCATGTTCTGTCCGCCGGGGGTGGTTCCTTCATGGATACAGAAACCCGCTCTCTTATACGCAGCCGCGCCCTGTCCATCTGGCTAAAGGCCGACTTGGATACATTGGTTGAGCGAGCGACACGCCGGGACAACCGCCCGTTGCTGAAAGGCGGCGATCCGCGGGAAAAAATGATGGAGCTTATGGTAAAACGGGAATCTCTTTATGCTGAGGCGGACGTTACCGTTCCCAGCGACAACCGCCCGGTTGACGAAACCCTGGAACGCATCCTGAAAGCTTTAAGCGCCTATGCCGAAAAGGCCAAGGCGGCATCATGAGGCCCGAATGAATCCACCTCCCTCCAAACGATCGGCTTCGTCCGCGCCCCATCCTTACGCGCAAGGCAAAATCGTCACGATTGATTTGTCGGGAGCGGATAACAGGCCGTCCTATGACATTGTGATCGGCGAAAACATCCTGTCCGAAGCAGGTACGCTCATAAACGTCCGGCTTGGCGCAAAACGCTGCATGGTCATTACAGATTCCAATGTCGGGCCGCTTTACCTGGCGCGGCTGGAAGCCGTTCTTGGCGCTGCCGGGCATACGGTTCTTCCGTCGCTGACTTTACCCTCAGGCGAGGGCAGCAAGGATTATGCCACGCTTGAATCTGTTCTTGAGCATATGACGAACAAAGGTATTGACCGCAAAAGCCTGGTGATCGCTTTAGGTGGCGGCGTAATAGGCGATATTGCCGGGCTCGCGGCATCGCTGGCTCTACGCGGTATTGATGTGGTGCAAATGCCAACAACCCTACTGGCTCAGGTGGATAGTTCCGTCGGCGGCAAAACAGGCATCAACACCGCACATGGCAAAAATACTGTCGGTACATTCTATCAGCCGCGCCTGGTGATCGCCGATGTTGCCCTGCTGGACTCCCTGCCTCGGCGCGAGTTGCTGGCAGGTTATGCCGAGATCGTTAAATACGGCCTTATCCGCGATGAGGCGTTTTTCCGCTGGTGCCAATCGCACGCAGGAAAATTGCTGAGTGGTGACCGCGAAGCACAGATCTATGCCGTGAACGCCAGCTGCAAACATAAAGCCGACATTGTCGCCGCCGATGAACGCGAGGCAGGTGAACGCGCTTTATTAAATTTTGGCCATAGTTTTGGTCATGCTCTGGAGGCCGTAACAGGCTACAGCAACAGCCTGCTGCATGGCGAAGCCGTGGCGATCGGCATGGTGATGGCTTTCCGACTGTCGGCACAGTTGGGCCTGTGCTCGCATGATCAGGCTTACGAAGTCCGCGATCACCTGGCCAAAATGGGGCTTCCAGTTTCTCCCAAGCCTTATACGCAGGATGTCGACAAGCTGATGGCGCTGATGAAACAGGACAAGAAGGCGCATGACGGCAAAATGACGCTTATCCTCGCACGCGGCTTCGGTCAAACCTTCATCAGCCACAACACCAACGAAAATGATGTGCGGGATGTGTGGTACGCCTTCATGCAGGAATAAACGGGCACCAGGCTTTCCATGGAACGCACGGACGTAGTCGTTATCGGGGCTGGCGTCATTGGGCTGGCCATAGCCCGGGCGCTCGCGCAAAAAGGCCGCGAGGTTATTATCCTCGAAGCCGAGAACGCCATTGGCACCATGACCAGCGCGCGCAATAGCGGCGTTATACATGCAGGCATTTACTATCGGCCCGGCAGTTTGAAAGCGCGGCTGTGCGTTGCGGGACGGGACAAGCTTTATGCCTATGCCAAGGAACGCGGCATTCCACATAAGAAATGCGGCAAACTGATTGTTTCAACCGATGAAACACAGATTGAAAAACTGACGCAATGGCATGCCATCGCCATGCAGAATGGTGTCACGGGTATTCGCCGCGTAACGCCGGAAGAAGCGCGCAAGCTGGAGCCGGAAGTTTCCTGCGTTGCCGCCCTGCATGTGCCAATCAGTGGCATCATCGATGTGCACTCTTACCTGCTTACGCTGCTGGGAGATGCTGAAGCGGCCAACGCCATTCTGGCCTTGCGCGCGCCTGTTTTAAAAGGTGAAGTCGATGGCGATGGCTTTGTGCTGGATGTTGGTGGTGAAACGCCAACGCGATTGGCCTGCCGGACGCTGATCAATGCCGCTGGGCTTGGCGCGCAGGAATTTGCGAAAAAACTGACAGGATTAAATCCAGCCACTGTACCGCCGCTTGTGCTCGCCAAAGGCAGCTATTTCAGTTTGAGTGGCAAGACGCCATTTCAAATGTTGATCTATCCCCTGCCCGTGCTGGGTTCATCCGGCCTGCATGCCAGCTGCGATCTGGGCGGCCAGGCGCGCTTTGGCCCCGATGTGGAGTGGATTGATCATATTGATTACCGTGTTGACCCGGCCCGTTCAGTCCTGTTTGAAGAATCCGTACGGCGCTACTGGCCCAATCTGCCCAACCGGGCTCTGCAACCCGATTATGCAGGCATCCGGCCCAAAACAGCACGCGCAAGCCCGCATGACAGCGACTTCATCATCCAGACATCCCGTGAGCATAATGTCCCCGGCCTGATTAACCTCTATGGTATTGAATCCCCGGGCCTGACGGCATCACTGGCCTTGGCAGAGGAAGTGATGGCACGGCTTGCCTGAGGCGCACTTCCCGACGCACGCAAAAAGACGTACCCTGCCCCGCATGTCACAACCACAGCCCCTGGCCCTGAAACCACATATTTTGGTCGTCGATGATGATGATCGGCTGCGCAGCCTTTTGCGCCGTTATCTGGCCGAACAGGATTTTATTGTTACCACAGCTTCAAGCGCCGATGACGCCCGCGCCAAGCTGAAAAGCCTGAGCTATGACCTTATGGTGCTGGATATCATGATGCCAGGCGAAACAGGGTTGGAGCTCACCCAATCCTTGCGTAACACCTCAAAATCCCCTGCCAAGCAGCTGCCAATACTGCTTCTTACGGCGCGCGGTGAATCTGGAGACCGGATTGAAGGGTTTGAGGTAGGAGCTGATGATTATCTGCCCAAACCTTTTGAACCGCGCGAACTTCTGCTGCGCATCAACGCCATCCTGCGCCGGATGCCAAAACCTCCGCTGACTTTGCCGAAACTCAAGCTCGGCGCATGGCAATACGACCCGCAGCGTGATGAGCTGCAATCGGACAGTGAAACTGTAAGATTGACCGATATGGAAGCCGGATTGATGCGCGTCCTGGCCGCCGAGCCGGGCGTGGCCTTCAGCCGTGAGGCGCTTGCCGAACGCAGCAAAGGCGCCATCAGTGATCGCACAGTTGATGTGCAGGTCACGCGCCTGCGCCGCAAGATCGAGCCCGATGTCAAAAATCCACGTTATCTTGTGACGGTACGCGGTGAAGGCTATATGCTGATGCCGGATATAGGCTGATGAGCGATACATCCAAAACACCCTCGGAACGGCGCATACCGCTGGCCCTGCGCTTCAAGCGCATCTTGCCGCGCAGCCTGTTCGGCCGGACATTACTCATCATCGTCTTGCCGACCCTGATCACGCTGGCGGCGGCTACTTATGTTTTCTTCAATCGCCATTGGTACACAGTGACCAACCGCATGACTTACGCGGTTGCAGGCGATGTCGCGGTGGTTGTCGACCTGATGCAGAAAAGCTCGAACGCTGAAAGCGTGGCTGCCGTGGTACGACTGGCATCGGAGAAAATGGATTTATTTGTCAGTTTTGCACCCGCCACAACCCTGCCCTCAACGGCACGCGAGACGCTCAACCCTCTGCGCAATATGCTGCGCCACGCGCTGAATGATCGCCTCTCTTACCCTTTCAACATCGATATGCGGCATGCACCGGAAATGATCGCGATTGAGGTCGGCGCGCCAGAGGGCGTCTACACCATCCTGTCGCCGGAACGCCGGGTTTACACGCCAACAACGGAAGTTTTCATTGCCTGGATGACGGGAAGCTCAATCCTCCTGTCGGCCATTGCGCTGCTTTTCATGCGCAACCAGATAAGGCCCATCCGGCGGCTGGCCGATGCGGCCGAGGCCATTGGTAAAGGCCGCGATGTGCCCTGGTTCAAGCTGGAAGGCGCAGCCGAAGTGCGGCAGGCGGGCGCGGCGCTGATGGTCATGCGCGACCGCCTGAAACGCCAGATTACACAGCGCACGGCCATGCTGGCAGGTGTTTCGCACGATCTGCGGACACCACTGACACGCATGAAGCTGCAATTGGAAATGATGCCGGAATCCGACGCCAAAAAAGAATTCGCGGCGGATATTGCCGATATGGAAACCATGCTGGAAGCCTATCTCGCCTTTGCCCGCGGCGAGGAAGCCGAACCCGCGATGGAAACCGATCTGGCTGAACTGTTGAACGAAGTTACCACGGCCGCCAAACGGCAGAACCCGCGTATCCAAATCAACGTGCCAGAGGGTGCAAAGGTGACATTACGGCGCAACGCCATGAAACGTTGCCTCGCCAACCTCATTGGCAATGCCGCGCGGTATGGCAAGCAGGCGCAGGTGAATGTAGCCCTGCGTGACCATGCGGTTGATATTGTGATTGATGATGATGGCCCCGGCATCGCCCCTGCGCAGCGTGAGGATGTTTTTCGGCCTTTCACGCGGCTTGAGGAATCCCGCAACCCAGCCACAGGCGGTGTTGGGCTCGGCTTGACGATTGCGCGCGACATCGCACGCTTCCATGGCGGCGATGTTGTTCTGGAGAATAGTCCACTTGGCGGATTACGGGCACGGGTTTGGCTACCAGTATAATTTTCATGGAACAAAAAATATTTTGTATCGATTTTGAAGCTTCGGCGTTAGGCCCTCGTGGCTATCCAATTGAAGTTGGAGTGGCAGATGTGCAAACTGGCGAGACTCAAGCATGGCTTATTAAACCGACCACCGAATGGCTTCACGAAAGAATTTGGTCAGAGGCATCAGAAACTATTCATGGAATTTCACAAAACCAGCTCTTAAATGATGGTCAAGACCCAAAGATTATTATACCTGAAGTCGTCAATATATGTTCCGATGGTATCGTCCTTTCAGATAATGTGAAAAGCGATTCCTCATGGTTCCAAACCTTGTGTGATGCCATTGAACTTCCGCGCATGCCGTTTCAGATACAATCTTTTCAAGACGCAGCATGCGAAATAGCTGGAAGGCACCATTCAGACCCAACCCATAAGATAGAAAAGGCCATAGAGCAGGCTGTCGAAAAGTTCCCCAACCCACACAGAGCGGGACCAGACGCCAGAAGAAACGCTGAAGTTATTCGTTTGTTACTCGGGGCATAACTACACCTTGCAAGAAAATATCAGGGTGTAATAGAATTATCCGAATTCAAATCCAATTCATATGGGGAGTAATATGACCGCCTGTATAGTAAGAGACACCAACACGGATGGGGTGCGAATTATTGTCCATGGAGCCAATGGGCATGAAAACATGATACATTATGTTGATTCAGACGGCTCCCCCGTAATGGCCGCCTTGGGATATGGTTTACGAGAGAGTTATGTATGCAATGGAATTATTGAAAGACTCATACCAGGTCGGACAAAAACAGTTGTTCAAATATCCGGATCTATAGAAGAGTGTGGAGAACCCATCCTGCCGCCTACGACAAGAAGAAGTCGCGCACAAGAAAGTGCCTCTGAAATTGTTCAGGCATTCCGCGAAGCAGGATTAACACCACCTCCGGTCAGACAAAGCCGCCCCTTGCAAGCCATCAATTATATGCGGCAAGCAGTTGACGGAATGTCGCTTTAAGATTGTGCCCAGTATGTGATCACGCAACTTGCGGCCACAGCCAGGCCGCACCGCGAACGCCGCTGCTGTCGCCATGTTTGGCGGGCCGTAAGGGCGTTTCGAGACTGTCCGAGAATGCATATTGAGCCATGAGTGGAGGCACCAAAGTATAAAGTTCTTTCACGTTCGACATGCCACCACCCAGAACGATGACATCAGGGTCAAGAATATTTGTAAGAGCCGCCAGCGCCCGCGCCAGGCGATCAGCATAAATATTAAGACTTGTTTGGGCAGTCACCTCACCTTTAGATGCAAGCTCAACAATTTCATTACCCCTTAAATCCTGACCCGAACGCGCCTTATAATCGATACGGAATCCTGTTCCTGAAATATAGGTTTCCTGACATCCATTCTTACCGCAATAACATTTCGATCCGGGATATTCATCGGGCTGCATCCATGGAAGGGGATTATGTCCCCATTCGCCGCCGATGGCATTCGCGCCCCTGATCACCTCACCCTTGACGGCAAGACCGCCGCCACAACCCGTGCCAAGAATGGCCCCGAATACGACCCGGCTGCCTTCGCCCGCGCCATCAATTGCCTCGGAAACCGCAAAACAGTTGGCATCATTCTCGACGCGCACTTCACGTTTGAGAGTCTTGGACAAATCTTGGTCAAGAGGACGGCCGTTTGTGATCGTAAGGTTGGAATTGCGCACCAGACCTGTTTTAGGCGAAATAGACCCGGGCATACCCATGCCAATGGAAACTTGCGTATGGAGTTCGGATTCCGCTCCCGTTACAAGGGCCGCAATTTCGCGGACAACATTTTCATAATTATCGCGCGGCGTCTTGGCACGACGACGCAGCCGTTCTGCGCCGTCGTCATCAAGCGCTATGGCCTCAATTTTCGTTCCGCCAAGATCAATACCGATGCGCATCGCGGTAACTCAAATACAGATTAACGGATGGAGGGTGTCGCAGAACGCCCTAAAACTGAACGGCCCGCGGGAGAGGTATAGATTTGCGCTTCAAAATTCGGGCGAGCATTTTTAGCCATGTCAGCTTGTAACCACATGGTCGCATGCGGCAAATCCGCCATACTGGAAATGACGATAGACGCACCTTCGCCCAGCAAAACTTTAGCCTGTGCAGGCTTGTCCTCATAAAAGGTGGCGGCAACCGTACCAATAACGGGCGTATCAGGACGGCCAGCTTTTGCCTTTTGAACCCCCGAAGCACTGTCTTCAACAATGATCGTATCTTTTGGATTCCATCCAAGAGCACCGAAAGTTTCATCATATTTATTGGGATGGCCATAACCACTGCGACGACGTGGTCCGGCAGGAAATATTTCAGCAAGCCTGGCATTTTCAAGTGTTTGCGCATCAACCGCGCAGTCAAGACAGATATCCATGCGTTCAGCAGGACTTGTGGTTGCCAACGCCATATTTTCGGGCCCAAACATATTACGAATTTTCATCAGCGCGGGCGTAGCCCCAGGAATAGCCTTAAGAAGTGCCTTAAAACGGCTGTTAGTTTCGAGGGTAACCAGCTCTGCGTAGGAAACGGCTACATCAACATCTTCAGGAAGCTTGTAGGCCTTTCTGATTTGATCGCGAGGTAAATTAAAATTTCGTATCAGAGTATCAACAATTCTATCCGTCGATGTCCCCGGATAAGTCCTGTAAATATAATTCTCTGGCAAATCAGCGTCAGGCTTGTAACGCAAAACCAGGACGCGTCCGCACTCATCCATGACGCGCATTGCAATATGTTCACTATCGATATTGACGCCGTCATTATCGAAGATGATATATTTATAACGCATTATTATTCCTGTGAAAAAACCAATCCCAGATCGGCCTAACTATACTCGATTTCAATTACTTTCCTGATTCCTTTTTCATAAATCATTGGCAGAAAGGCACAGACATGGTTAACAAAAGCAGTTTTTTCCATGACCTGTTCACCAAATACCTCTTTAACAGCCAGCAAGGGCTTGGCATCCGTTCCTGAATCTTTCGCCAGTTTTTGTAGTCGCGCGGCAAGTGGATCATTCAAAGTATAGGTTGATTTATCGTCCTGCACACCCGTCAGATAACGAAACCATGCGGCAACCAGAAGCGCCAGACCTTTGACATCCTGCCCTTTTGTCAGTCTTTCATAAACAATCGGCACAAGCTGGTTGGCGATTTTTGAGGAACCATCGGAACAAATACGTTCCCATGTATCCAGAATGGCTGGATTGGCAAAACGCTCCAGAATGGTTGTTTTATAAGGTTCCAGATCAAGCCCCGGCACGGGTGGCAAGGTCGATGTGATTTCATCATCCATCACTTTACGCGCATAACGCGCCAAAAGTGCATCGGACGCCCCTTCATGCACATGCACAAAGCCCATGAGGAAGGCCGGATAGGCCAGAACCGTATGAATGACGTTCAGCAGGCGTATTTTGGCAAGCTCATAAGGATAAACGTCACCAACAAACTGCGCACCGACATTTTCCCATGCTGGACGACCGAGCGTGAATTTGTCTTCCAGAATCCATTGGCAGAAAGGTTCACAAACCACCAAGGCTTCATCGGTATAGCCAAACCTCTCCGTCAGGCTGACTTTGTCGGCTGCGGTCGTAACAGGCGTTATGCGGTCAACCATGGTATTCGGGAAAGCCACGTTCGCTTCAATCCAGTTCGCTAGTTTTTCATCCTGCAGGCGCGCAAGGGCGGTTACGATATCCGCTGTCTTGTGGCCATTACCGGGCAGATTATCGCAGGACAGAACGGTAAAAGGCGCAGCCCCCTGTTGCTGTCTCCAGCGCAACGCTGCGACGATCAAACCAATAACGCTTTGCGGCTCATTCGGATTTGCCAGATCGTGCACGATGGCTGGATTTTTCTCATTCAGCTTTCCGGTTTGCGGATTGTGGCAGTAGCCCTTTTCGGTAATTGTAAGGGACAGGATTTTAACCGCAGGATCTTCCAGACGTTTTAAAACCGCCTGCACATTACCGGGCATCAGCATGGCTTCGCGTAAGGAACCGACGATGCGCACATCGGTGGTCTTTGGGCCCTTCATTGCCACGCTGTAGAGCGTATTTTGGGCCTGCAGCCCATCAATCAGGTTTTTGTCGGACGGCAAAGCGCCTACACCGCAAATCCCCCATGAACCGGGTTTTTGCGCCAGCGTATCATCCGTATACACCGCCTGATGCGAACGGTGAAAAGCGCCGAGGCTGACATGAACAATGCCCACAGGCACTTTCTGCCAATCATAGGCAGGCCGCTGAATAACCGAAGGGAGCGATGATAAAGTACCAGCATTCAAAGCCATAGAACTGGCTGTTTTCAAGGCTGGCCGGGTCATGTTTTAGGTTGGCGCAAGAACTGGCAATGGACCAGAACCTGATACCAACGAGCGCTCAGGATTAGTGATAAATCGTTCTGCCAAGGCAACTGCCAGCCCCTTTTCCTGGATTAAGGCGTAATCGTCAAACACCCGGTCAACAAAACTCCTTAGAACACTAGGAGAAACTCCTTTGGCACCCGGAGTCAGAAAATCAACCAATTCCTCCGGCGTATCAATGGGATTTGTCGTTATATCTTCACCCAAAAATTCAATACCATTCGTCTTCATGTAATTCATCCACGCCGCAATCGCAAAAGCAGAACCATCAGCTGGCAGTCCGCACTCCAGAGCTGCCGCATTAAAAAGACGCGGCACAACTTTTGAGCAAGTAGAGACTAAAAGACGGTCAACTGTATCGGGAAGTTTGTCATTACCAAAACGCTCAAGAGTTGTGGCATGCCATTGGCTGACATCCACATTCAAACGCACCGATAACGCATCTTCAGCTTGCTTTAAAAACTTCTCAAGATATGAGCGCAACACCGGATGCTTAGCGGTATCAATAGCTTCATGTACAATTTGTACGCCTATGATTTTTGCCACAACCGCCAAAGCTAAATGGCCTCCATTCACAATGCCAATTTTGGCCTCTTCGTAAGGACGCGTATCGCTTACAAATTTAGCGCCCACCTCATCAAGCGGCGGACGTGTGCCCGGACTAAATCTATCTTCTATAAAAAATGCACGATGCTCTTCGGATACGATGGGGGTTCCAACAATGACATGATGCTCATAAATATCAGCAGGAGTTCTTGGAACAATGCGATCAACCACCGAATGCGGACAGGCTACTTTTTCGGCATACTGAGCAAGTTCAGGACTCACTTCATGCGCCAACCTAACAATGGCATTACGGGTAATGGTCCCATTCCTGGGCAGATTATCAAGAGATAAAATAGTGGGATAAGGAAGATCGCGCTGTTGTCGAAGATAAAGACTTGCAACCAACCATCCCGGAACAGTTCTTACATTTTCCCAATCCTGTTTCTTTAGCGCTACAATATCG
Organism: Alphaproteobacteria bacterium; assembly: GCA_033763555.1. Taxonomy (GTDB): domain Bacteria; phylum Pseudomonadota; class Alphaproteobacteria; order UBA9219; family UBA9219; genus JALYJG01. Next base: position 64,267 of record JANRKK010000045.1, read on the forward strand.
GCACTTAATTTTTCTACATCAGGCATATTTGATGCATTCAAACAGTACCCTGAATGGGTGATTGTCAGAGTTATCAGCCTTGTCTCAGGTGAAGCCATCCGCTCGATAACGGCAGCAGGGGATTTTTGACCGCCCATAACACCCAACAAAGGCCCCAAAATATGTCGATGAATTCTTCCATTTTGAGCAATTAAAGTATACAGATGTCCGGTATCCGGAGATGGCTCCTGGTCGTCACGACATGTCGGCTTAATACCCATGACACCCCAATCTTTATAACCAAGCTCAGCCAAGTCGTGCAGATAATTGAACAGATGCGCCCGCGCGAAATTACCCGTCCCAACATGAACAACCCCCGGCTTCAATTGAGCCGGATCATAACCGAGCATAGCTTGAGCAAGATTGTTCATCGCTGTTCCGCTATGACACTATGGGGGTGATGAAAAACCGCATCTGAGTGCCTCAGGCTACGGCTTCGGTGACGTCGCGCGGTTTCGCGCCGATGGAAATCAAATGATAGGCAGCCGTATTGTTGGCGCCACGCAGAATATCCATCAAGGTTGCAGAGGTCAGGTTTTCAACATCCTGCTGCGTCAGGCAGCTTTTTCTCGCAAACTCGATGGTCAGTCCGGCATTGAAGTTATCGCCCGCACCAACCGTATTATAGACAACAAGATCAAGCGATTTGGCTTCAGCACTGACTTTCTTTGTATAGGCTTCAGAGCCATGCATGCCTTTGGTAAACACGGCCATGCTGGCGCCCTGAGCCAGCCAGATTTCAGCAACCTGCTTCGGCGTCATGTCCGGATAGGCCCATGCAATATCCGCATCGCTTGCCTTCATCACATGGGCGATACTGGCCCACTCCAGAACGATCTTACGGTATTGCTCTCTGTCACGGGCAATGGATGGTCGCGTGTTCAGATCATAAAACACCAAAGATTCTTGGCGCTGCTTGCGCGCAAACTCTAGCCAGGCAAATCGCGCAGGCTCCATAACCGTTGAGATCGAACCAAAACAGCAAATCTTTTTATCACCGCCGGTTTCGAGCTTTTGTGGCAAATCTTCAATTTTTGTCATTTGCTCGGCGGTATCACGACCGTAGAAGGAAAAACTGTTCTCCTGTCCCGGACGAACCGAGACAACGGCCAGCGTTGTATTACGCTCAACCCGTTTAATCGCAGAAGTATCGATTTTAGAATCCTGGAGGGTCTTAAAAAAACGCTCCCCGAACATATCGTTGGAGAGCGGACCTACAAAACCTACTTTGACATCCATGCCTTCGCGCTTAACGGCCTTAGACGCGCCCATGGCGCCATGAAATTGCGAACCGCCGAGCAGCAGACGAAAATCGCCAGACCCCTGGTTCTGTTCCAGAAGATCGGCAACAAACTCCCCACAAAAGAAAACCCGAACGGCCATTCGAATTCTTTCCTTCGGTGCCAGACACAAAACCGACATTAAGTGACAAAAGAAAAACCCAAGTAATACCGTCTGCCCTTACTTGGATTTTTAGCAATAAAACCTTGAATAATCATGCGGTTAAATTGCCCTATGTCCTTGATTCTGATGATAGGTTTGAAAGTATATATGGTCAATATAAACTACATTGTGCAATGCAATAAAAACTGCGCCTAGATTTTACAAACTAAGGAAAATTCGGTTTTTTAACTCTATCGGTTAACCAATTAACTTAATCAATACATAGGGAAAGCAACACGACTCGGCGCGAGCTTTAAACTTACCCACAGAGTTATTCCTGCCCTGCCCCAATCAAAAAAATAGTCTCGTGATGCCTGAATCGCTCCGGGACGCGTCGGTTGTTTTGGGTGGGTCGCTTTGCTATATCCTGTCTCGCCTTATTCCCTGAGAATCAGGCCCACGGTCAAAACCATGAATCTCCGCATGAAACGGCGCCGTCTCTATGAAGGCAAAGCCAAGGTTCTTTTTGAAGGGCCTGAGCCCGGCACGCTTGTGCAATATTTCAAGGACGATGCCACCGCCTTCAACAATCAGAAGAAGGGCGTGATTACGGGCAAAGGCGTTCTGAATAATCGTATTTCCGAATATCTAATGACCAAGCTGGGCGAAATCGGCGTACCGACGCATTTCATGCGCCGCCTGAATATGCGTGAGCAGCTGGTGCGGAAGGTTGAGATCATTCCGATCGAAGTTGTTGTCCGTAACGTCGTCGCTGGTTCACTGGCTAAACGGCTGGGCATTCCCGAGGGCACCATTCTGCCGCGCTCAATTGTCGAGTTTTATTACAAGAATGACCAACTTGGCGACCCGATGGTTTCCGATGAGCATGTTACCGCCTTCGGCTGGGCCTGCCCGCATGAATTGGAAGAAATCATGTCACTGTCGCTGCGCGTGAATGATTACCTGTCCGGCCTGTTCCTTGGCATCGGCCTTAAGCTGGTGGATTTCAAACTGGAATTCGGCCGTCTGTGGGAAGACGAAGGTATGCGTATCGTTCTGGCGGATGAGATCAGCCCGGATAACTGCCGCTTGTGGGATGTCCGCACGAATGAAAAGATGGACAAGGATCGGTTCCGCCAGGATCTCGGCCGTGTCGAAGAAGCCTATCAGGAAGTTGCCAACCGCCTCGGCATTCTGCCGGAAGGGTTGCCCAATCAGGATACGAAAGCGGAATAACAACCATGAAGGTTCGTGTTGACGTTATGCTGAAGGAAGGCGTGCTTGACCCGCAGGGCAAGGCCATCGGCCATGCGCTTTCTACGCTCGGCTTTCAAGGCGTGGGCGATGTACGCGCCGGAAAAGTGATTGAGCTTGAACTTGCCGAAACCAACCCCGAAAAAGCCAAGGAAGCCGCCAAAAGCATGGCGGAGAAGCTTCTGGCGAATCAAGTGATTGAGGATTACCGCGTTCATGTACTCTGATAGAATGATCAGAGCCCCTCAGGACCAATACTATCCATGAAAATCTCCCTCTCTTCTTTTACAGCTCTCGCCATCGTTCTTTTGGTAACGGCAGGCTGCGAATGTTTTTCCTGCTCGGATGAAGTTGTGGCGACAGCCACGCCGTCCTCTTATATCCAGCTGGCACCGACGGCCCCGCCTGCTCCGTTGGCTGAAGAAGTCCCTGTGCTCAACAGCCCGCAAACGACCCGCTGGCGTCCTGGTTACTGGTCTTATGACGGTACGAATTTCAGCTGGGTTTCGGGAGAAGTCATCGCGCGCCCCTCACCGACAGCCGTCTGGGCGCCCGACCGCTGGTTCCGCCACACCTATGGCTGGGGTTTTGTCCCGGGCCGCTGGGAATAGGGTAAGGCTTGGCGAGGAAACCTTCCGCTAGACCGCGCAAACGCAGCGGCATCGCCGCATCGCTGAAATTCTTCAAACCCAAAACAGTTCAACCCAAAAAGGGTCGCAAAGCCTATAAAAGAAAGCCCAAGCATCCCCGGGATCTGGCCTAACATGAAAAAACTGCTTTGCATTCTTTTGCTGATAACGACAAGCGCAGTCGCCGCCGAAAACACTCCGGCAACCTATTATATTCCGCCGACGCAATTTAACGCTGCAATTCAGATTATGAATCTCGGCTTTGCGAATATCTTCGGGTTGTTCCGCAGCGCAACAGGCAGTTTTGTATTCGATGAGAACAGCAAAAGCATCAGCCGCCTGCGCCTCGCCATCGATGCAGCAAGCGTCATGAGCAACAATCCCGAAAGTCAGAATGATCTCGCCATGTTGCTGGGCGTTACGCAATTTCCTGAGATAAGCATCACCGCACCCGAAAGCGCCGCCTTCGCCGAAGGCAAAGCCAGCCTGAAAGGCACGCTGACACTTCATGGCACGAGCAAACCCTTAACGCTGGAAGCCACACTCAACCGCCAAGGTAAAACCCCTCAAAGCACAGGCGAAGCCATCGGACTTTCCATTCGCGCCAGTTTCAAGCGCGCCGATTTCGGTATCGGTGATGATCCCAACATGCCAAGCCGCTTTGGCGACACAATTACGCTGATGCTGGAAATGCAGGCCATGCGGCAATGATTTCGTTCAGTATCGACCTCGAAGATCCAAGCGAACGCTACGATCCGAATGGACGCTATGTCGCCATGACGCGGCGTATTCTGGACATGTGTGTTGAAACCAATTGCCGCGCGACCTTTTTCACGGTTGGGAAAATCGCCGAAGTGGCACCCCAGCTCATCAGGGATATTACCGCTCGAGGTCATGAAATCGCCTACCACTCCCACGCGCATGTGCCGCTAACGCAGGAAAATCCCGAACGCTTCCGCCGTGAAGGCCAGCAAGATAAAGACCGGATGGAGCAGCTTGCGGGTAAAAGTATCACGGGCTTTCGCGCTCCGGCATTCTCCCTCACACCACACACGATATGGGCGCTGGATATTCTGAAAGAACTTGGTTTCCGATACTCATCCAGCATCATGCCAACGCGTATCTCGCGTTATGGCTTTCCCAATGCGCCGCGCAAACCTTTTAAATGGCCCAACGGTCTGCTGGAACTACCGCTGCCCGTCGCGCGGTGCGGCCCCCTGCTCCTGCCCTATCTGGGCGGGATTTATATGTATGCCATGCCTTCGGCGCTGACGCGGCACTGGGCCAAACGCGCCGATAAAAATGAAATTCTGTGGACTTATACGCATCCCTATGACTTCGACCGCGAGGAAAAATTCACGCGCATGCCCAATACGGCGCTGTGGGCGAGTTTTGTTTTATGGGTTTCACGCCGCGCCGCTGAAAAGAAAATCCGCAAGGTTCTGGGCTGGGGCGCAGCGCCGACGCTGCATGAACGTGCGGAAGCCCTTATGTCTCCCGGTACTTATTCGTAATCGGATAACGGCGGTCTTTACCGAGATAACGCGACGTAATCTTCACGCCCGGTGGCGCCTGCCGCCGTTTGTATTCGGCACGGTCAAGCATGCCCCAAACCCGCTTAACCGTGGCAACGTCATGGCCACGCTTGACGATGTCCTGCAAGCCCATGTCTTTCTCGATAAGACATTCAAGAATGTCATCGAGAACTTCATAAGGCGGCAAACTGTCCTGATCGGTCTGACCCGATCGCAATTCCGCCGTCGGTGCACGCGTGAGGATATTTTCAGGAATGATTTTGCCAGCCGGCCCCAGCGCCGAATCTGGCTTCTGCGCATTGCGCCAACGCGCGAGTTTGTATACTTGCGTTTTATAAACATCTTTCAGCACGGCAAAGCCGCCACACATGTCGCCATAAAGCGTGGCGTAGCCGACCGACAATTCGGATTTATTGCCCGTGGCCAAAACCATCGGCCCAAATTTGTTTGAGAGCGCCATCAAGATCAAACCGCGGCAACGCGACTGGATATTTTCTTCAGTTGTATCCACTGCACGCCCGGCAAACACTCCGGTAAGAGTTTGCTCGAAGGTTTTCATTACGGCTGTGATGGGTATTGTATCAAAACGGCATTTCAGCGTTTTTGCCAGCACCGCCGCATCATCAAGACTTTCCTGCGCCGTGTAGGGTGACGGCAACATCACTGACCAGAGTTTATCCGCACCGAGCGCATCAACCGCCAGCGCGGCAACGAGCGCACTATCGATACCGCCCGACAGGCCCAGAACAACGCCCGGGAAGCCATTTTTGCCGACATAATCCCGCAACCCATGCATCAGCGCGTGATAAACTGCCGATTCGTCCTGAGGTATATCCCGGATTTTTTCTTTTTCTGGCGTAAGGATGCCTGCCTTTTCATTCCATTGAGTTAACAGAAAATCCTCAGACCAAGCTTCAGCCTGAGCCATGCATTGGCCCTGGGTATCCAGGACAAAGGACTCGCCGTCGAAAATCAGCTCATCCTGTCCGCCAACCTGATTGAGATAGACAAGTGCCAATCCTGTTTCCTGAACACGTGCCTGCGCCAAAGATTGCCGTTTATTCTGTTTGTTAAATTCATAAGGGCTGCCATTCAGCACCAGCAGAATCTGCGCCCCGCGTTTTTTAAGATGCGCCGCTGCAGCCGGAGTCCACATGTCCTCGCAGATCATGATGCCGAGCTTCAGCCCTTGAAATTCTATCGGCTCAGGCAGCGGCCCTGCGGCAAACACGCGTTTCTCATCAAAGGGCCCATAATTTGGCAGATCATGTTTGAAAGTTTTCACTGCGATCTTGCCGCCACTAAGCAACAAGGAGGCGTTATAAAGCCTGTCATTCTCAATCCATGGAGCACCAAGTAAAATGGCTGGCCCGCCATCGGCGGTTTCTAGTGCCAGAGCTTCAACTTCCTCCCGCACGGCATTCTGAAAACTGGATTTAAGGATAAGATCTTCGGGTGGGTAGCCTGTAATATAAAGCTCAGACAGCATGAGCAATTGAGCGCCTTGGCTAGCGGCTTTCTTGCGTAGGGTGCGTAATTTGTCTGCGTTGCCTTTAATATCGCCGACTGCCGGATTCAGTTGCGCCAAGGCAAGCGACAACCCCTTCGGCATGATGGCTCCTTATCCTTTTCAAAAAAAGATTACTGCTGGGCCTGCTTCAGCGGCGCGCCAAGCTGGGCCATATTCTTGTGCGCTTCATCGATCATCGTCTGAGCCGAACGCGTAATGGACTGACCAATGGCACTGGAATCGCTTTGCGCTTCCTTGCTGACGCAATCCAGATAGGTCTGCATCACCAAGGTGTATTGATTATATTCCGTGACCAGTTTGTTCATATCATCCGCTGCGGTTTCGGAATTGGCGGCTTGCAGCGAGGGCGGCACGGCCGGAGCCTGACACTGGGCAGGCTGCCAGACGAACTGGCCGTTGTTGGAGGTCACGTTCCCTGCCATGGCCGGAACGGAAAAAAGGAGAATTCCGGTTAGGGCAAGATATGAACTCAGGCGCATGGTTCTCTCCTTCTGATCGGGCGCTCGGCAGGTGGGGCCTCTACCCGGGATAGTAGGCGGAACGCCGAAATGATGCTAGAGGTAATCTCTGGTTTCAACCCCCCGGTTTATTGAGGATTTACGCCCCATGATTCCCCGCTATTCCCGGCCTGAAATGGCCCATATTTGGGAACCCGAAAACAGGCTGCGCATCTGGTTTGATATTGAAGCACATGCCTGCGATGCCATGGCCAAATTGGGTATTATTCCTGCCAAAGCCGCAAAAACCATCCGCGACAAAGGCAAATGGAAGCTGAAGCGGGTCGATGAAATTGAAAAGAAAACCCGGCATGATGTTCTCGCCTTCCTCACCAATCTGGCAGAAAATATCGGGCCGGATGCCCGTTTTCTCCATCAGGGCATGACCTCCAGCGATGTGCTGGACACCGCATTGGCCGTACAGATGAAACAGGCAGCCGAATTGCTGCTCAAAGACATCGACAAATTGCTGCGCGTCCTGAAAAAGCGCGTGGAGCAGAATTTAAATGTCATGACCATTGGCCGCAGCCACGGCATTCATGCCGAGCCGACAAGCTTTGGCCTGAAGCTCGCCAGCCATTACGCCGCTTTTGCCCGCGCCAGAAAGCGGTTACAAGCGGCGCGTGATGATATTGCCACCTGCGCCATATCCGGCCCGGTTGGAACTTTTGCAACTGTCGATCCGCGCATCGAAGCCTATGTCGCCGACAAGCTTGGCTTGAAACCAGAGCCCATATCAACCCAAGTCATTCCGCGCGACCGCCATGCGATGTTTTTCGCAACGCTTGGCGTGATCGCCAGCTCGATTGAAAATCTGGCCATCGAAATCCGCCATCTGCAGCGTAGCGAGGTGCGCGAAGCCGAAGAGCCTTTTGCCAAGGGCCAGAAAGGCTCCAGCGCCATGCCGCATAAACGTAATCCCATTCTGTCCGAGAACCTGACCGGGCTTGCGCGCATTGTACGCGCCGCCGTGACCCCTGCCCTCGAAAATGTCGCGCTATGGCATGAACGGGATATTTCGCATTCCGCTGTTGAGCGCGTTTTTGGGCCGGATGCAACAATCGCGCTTGATTTCGCCCTCGTCCGTCTGACGGGCCTGATCGAAAATATGGTCGTCTATAAGCAGCGGATTAAGGAAAATCTGGAATCCCTTGGTGGCCTCTACGCCTCGCAGCGCGTTTTGCTGGCGCTGACACAGGCAGGCCTCAGTCGCGAACAAGCCTATGCGCGCGTTCAAACCAACGCGATGGCCGTATGGAATGATTTACAGAAGGGCAAGCCAGCGAATTTCATGAACCGCCTGAAAGCCGATAAAGTCGTGCGCAAGCACCTACCGCTAAAACAGCTTGCTGCCTGTTTTGACCTTAAATTTTATATCCGGCATGCAAAGGTTATTTGGAAGCGGGTGTTGGCTAATCAAAAATAGTGCTCAGATCAGCCAACAGGACATAAATTAAAACCCAGGAGAAGGCTTACGTTGCGCCTTAAAAATCTCTTCACATCGTGAAGCCACAAAAGCACCCGCTGTGTCTATTTCTCCTTGATCCATGACAGGATCAGCTTTTACACAATCTAAGAACGATACCCCGTCAACGCGACAATTTTGAGCAAGAACACCTTTGACATCTGCAATTTCCATAATAACCCGGCCTTGATCTATCTCACCATTAACACCAGCCATCGGAACACTTATCGCTTGCACTCCATCATGAGAGACGTAGGTAAAATCCCCTGCCGTCAATTGATCGGCACCAGTTATAATCAGCATATTGTTAGAGTTGGGAATAATAGAATGCCCCTCACCGGAATAGCCACAACGAAGAGTAAAATTTTTGGCCGTCTCTTTTCCTTCGATAGAACCTAAAACTTGAACGAACTCTGGCAATGTTTCTATGCAAGCTATATGCATTTTAGAAGATAGCTGCGGTGAAGCCGACGCAGGTTGACGTGCAGCGCAGCCAGTGAACAGAGCCGCGGCGGACAAAAAAGTTGCAATGACATTTTGTTTTTTCATATTTATTCCAATCAAATAAATTCCCCAAAAGTCCGCTTATTTTAGTCTTCAGCGCCACGCATGCAAGCGGATTAAAACTTTCAGTTTTTACCAATCCTTTTAACCATAATTTTTAATATATCCGGCACGCCTTTTCCGGCCACGGCGGAGATTGGATAAACCTCCTTGCGGCTGGCTTTTTTCAGAGCAGCGACTTTGCTTTTAATTTCAGCAGCGTCCAGCGCGTCGCATTTGTTAAGGGCAACAATCTCGGGCTTGCGGGAAACACCGCTGCCATAAGCTTTCAACTCCGCGCGGATGGTTTTGTAGTTTTTGACGACATCCTCTTCGGTGCCGTCAACAAGATGCAGCAGCACTTTCGTGCGCTCAACATGGCCCAGAAAGCGCGTGCCAAGGCCGTGGCCTTCATGTGCGCCTTCAATCAATCCGGGAATATCTGCCAGAACAAAGGTCGTTCCACCATAGCGCCCGCCCACCTGGACCACGCCAAGATTCGGCGAAATTGTTGTAAAAGGATAAGCCGCAATTTTTGGTTTAGCGGCACTGCACGCCGCAAGAAAAGTTGATTTTCCGGCATTCGGCAGTCCAATCAATCCTGCGTCAGCAATAAGTTTAAGCCGCAGCCAGATTTCACGCTCTTCCCCGGGATAACCAGGCGTAAATTTTCGCGGCGAACGATTGGTTGAGGATTTATAATGCGCGTTGCCCATACCGCCCGCGCCGCCTTTGAGAAGAATTTCACGTTGCCCGACTTCGGATAAATCGAGCAGAATCGTTTCCTTATCTTCCGCCAGCACTTGAGTGCCAACAGGAACCCGCAGAACCAAATCCTTGCCATCGGCACCCGAGCGGTTGCGGCCTGCACCGCCGCGTCCATTGGGCGCTTCGTGATGCTGGCGGTAACGGTAATCAATCAGAGTGTTGAGATTGGTCGCGGCTTCAAAAACAATATCGCCGCCCCTGCCGCCATTGCCGCCGTCCGGCCCACCAAAGGGGATAAATTTTTCACGCCGAAAGCTGACAGAGCCTGGCCCGCCATGCCCGCTGGAAACGATAATTTTGGCTTGATCGAGGAATTTCATGGCTGAAAGGCCGGATTAAAGACCGGAAGAGACGCTTTCAGCCGGGGTTTACTTGCCGACGACAGAAACGTAGGTGCGTCCGCCTGACTTTTCGCGGAACTCAATTTTGCCACCGACCTTGGCAAACAAAGTGTGATCCTTGCCCATGCCGACATTTTCGCCAGCAAAATACTTGGTTCCGCGCTGACGCACGATGATGGCGCCGCCCTTGGCCGTTTCGCCGCCATACAGTTTGACGCCCAAGCGGCGCCCGGCGCTGTCACGACCGTTACGGGATGAACCCCCTGCTTTCTTTTGTGCCATAACGAAACTCCCTAGGCCTTAATTCCGGTGATCTTGAGAACCGTATATTCCTGACGGTGATTGTTCTTGCGGCGATAGTTCTGGCGGCGCTTCTTCTTGAAGACGATCAGCTTGCCGCTGCGGTTCTGGGATACAACTTCAGCCGAAATCTTCGCGCCGCTGATGAAAGGTGCGCCGACAGTGACCGTGCCCGCATCGCACAGCATCAACACATCGCCGAGTTCAACCTTGGCGTTGGGCTCACCGGGAAGCTTTTCAACCTGGATAACGTCACCTTGGGCAACTTTGTATTGCTTGCCCCCGGTCTTTACGACTGCGAACATGGGTCCAATCCTTAATGTCTGAGGCGCGCATGGCAAAAGTCTGAAGCCGCTGCCAGCCGCGAACGGGCGTTTTTGGCCAAATCAGGCCCTTATGTCAAGGACAAAGCGGGGGAAATGGCAGAAAAACAGCCTTTGCCAGTGCTTTAAAGCATTCTCTGGGAGACGTTTTCCAGAAGCACACGGCGCACATTCCCAGCGCCCACGACTTCCTGAATGGCTGCGGTGGCCTTAGCCTTAACCTTGTTAACATCCAGCATATAGCCATTGCGCAGACTACCCTGCCCCAAACCGCCATATAGGGCCCGCATCAGGGAATCCATCACCCGGGGAATATTGCTGTGAACATCGTCGCCGACGCCGAAATCCTTAACTTCAATGACGATCTGCATCGTCACCAGCTGCTGAACACCCGTTTCAGAAATAATTGGCAGGATTAGAACCGGGAGTCGGACATAAATGGGATCGCCCGCAAAACGGCCGCCTGATACACTATCTCCCTTTTTAGCATCGCCTTCTTCACCTTCATCGGTCTTGCCACCGCCATGCTTACCTTCACCACCTTCTTTTTTGACTTCTTTTTTAGATTCGGAAGAACCGCTTGAGGCATGTGCAGGCGACACCCAAACGCTAAGCGCGGCGAGAAGCAAAAACATGCCCGTATAGGACAAAATCCGTCTCATGCGGTTTCCGGGAAAGAGGACGGTAATCTTGCTATTTTAAGGGTAAAAATTTGAGGAATTGTTAATCATCAGTACTTGTGGAAAAGTAAGCCAGTCATACATAAAAGCGCACAGGTCATGGCCAAATCGACCACCCAATTTGTCTGCCAGAATTGCGGCTCCGGATTCCCGAAATGGGCCGGGCGCTGCGAAGCCTGCGGCAACTGGAATACGCTGGCCGAGGAAACCATTGCGGCAGGCCCTCCGAAGGGCTTGGGCGGAAGCAAAGCACGCGGAAAAAGCCGGGTTGAATTTGTTCCCCTGAAGGGCGCGGAAAAGGAATTCCCGAGGCATCTTTCCGGTGTCGGCGAGTTTGATCGTGTCGTAGGCGGCGGATTGGTGCCCGGCTCAGCCCTCTTGGTCGGCGGCGACCCAGGCATCGGCAAGTCAACATTGCTCTTGCAGATTGTCTGCCAGCTCGCGAAGAAGCGACGCGTTGCCTACATCTCGGGTGAAGAAGCAATTGATCAGGTGCGCCTGCGCGCCGCGCGGCTGGGATTGTCAGATGTGAATTGCCAGCTGGCCAGCGCGACGTCGATACGCGACATCGTCAGCGCGGTCGACGATACCGACGCACCGGATATTCTGATCATCGATTCTATTCAGACGATGTATGTCGATACGCTCGACAGCGCGCCCGGCACCGTGGCGCAGGTGCGCACCAGTGCGCAGGAACTAATACGCATCGCCAAGAAGCGCAACACCGCCCTGCTCCTTGTCGGACATGTGACCAAGGAAGGTACGATCGCCGGGCCGCGCGTGCTGGAACATATGGTCGATACTGTCCTGTATCTCGAAGGTGATCGCGGGCATCAGTTCCGCGTGCTACGCGCCGTGAAAAACCGTTTCGGCCCCACGGATGAAATCGGTGTATTTGAAATGACCGATAAGGGATTGCTTGAAGTCACCAATCCTTCAGCCCTCTTCCTTGCCGACCGGCGCGGTGATACATCGGGTGCGGCGGTGTTCGCTGGATTGGAAGGCACAAGGCCGGTTCTGGTCGAAATTCAGGCGCTGGTTGCACCCACTTCCTATGGCACGCCGCGCCGTGCCGTTATCGGCTGGGACAGCGGTCGGCTGGCGATGGTTCTAGCGGTTCTAGAGGCGCGCTGCGGCGTCGCCTTCGGCATGAATGATGTCTATCTGAATGTTGCAGGCGGATTCCGCATCACGGAACCTGCTGCCGATCTTGCTGTGGCCGCCGCCCTGCTTTCTTCCCTCACAGGTGAGCCTGTTCCCTCGGAATGTGTGGTGTTTGGCGAAATTGGCCTATCCGGTGAAATCCGTCGCGTGAGCCAGCCTGAATTGCGGCTCAAGGAAGCTGTGAAGCTGGGCTTCACCCAAGCCATTATGCCGCAAATGGATAATACGCGGAAAACGGCTGCGGAAGTCCCCCTCAAGCGGATTGAAGTCCGGCAGCTCAGCGAACTCCTGCCCCTGTTTCAGGCGACTCCTCAAGCCAAACGCGCCTGATTCAACTTCCGGCTGCGTTTTGACCGCTAAAATATGGTTTTTTCAATGAAACCATTAACTTTCCAGAATTATATGCTAGATAGACCCCGTTTTCGGGCAGGTTCTTGGGGGTCCTGGATATGGAAGTGCATCACGGCCTGAATATCCTCGATTATTCGGTCTTCGGCATTATCCTGCTGTCGGGGCTTCTGGCCCTCATGCGCGGCTTTATCCGCGAAGTGCTTTCCCTGGGCGCCTGGATTGGCGCCTATTTTGTTTCCGCCAAATATCACACTCTCGCCGAACCCTGGGCCCACCGCTACATCAAGAATGATACAGGCGCCAGCGTTCTGGCTGCTCTTGTCATATTTATCGCCACACTGATCATCCTTTCTCTTGCAGGCTATCTGATCGCGCGTCTGGTGCGCGGCAGGGCCTTGAATGCCATCGACCGTTCGCTGGGCTTCCTGTTTGGGTTGCTGCGCGGCGTTTTGATTGTCTGCCTCGTCTATCTCGGCGCAACCTATATTCCCTGGCTGAACATGGACAAGCTTGACCGCAAGGCCGGGCAGGAGACCATTGCCGAAAATACCGAGCAGGGCACAGCCAAGGAAGAAAAGGAAAAAGATCAGCCGCCTGAATGGCTCGCACAGGCCAAGACCCGTCCGGCTCTGGCGCGAGGCGCGAATCTTCTGAAAGCCTTCATTCCCGAAAAAGACATCGAAAAAACCATGCGCCAGTATGACGAGCAGAAATCATCCGCACGGCGCATGATCGACCAGCAGGCCTATGATATGCTGTCGCCACCGGGCGGTGGCGCAAAGCCAACTGAAAAACCTTCTTCCTATGACGACAAGGAACGTTCCAACCTGAACCAGCTGATTATCCAGCAGAGCAAGCCATGATGCTGAGCACCGACCCTTTTGACGATGACAAGCTGAAAGAAGAATGCGGCGTCTTCGGCATTGCCGGGAAAGATTCCGCCGCGGCCATGGCCACGCTGGGGCTGCATGCGCTCCAGCATCGCGGGCAGGAAGCCGCGGGCATTGTCAGTTTCGACGGTGAGCATTTTCACTCTCACCACGCGCTGGGTCATGTTGGCGAAAACTTCAACTCTGAGGCTGTTATCAAAAAGCTGCTCGGCTCGATGGCCATCGGCCATACGCGCTATGCCACCACAGGTGAAACGGCGTTGCGCAACGTTCAGCCATTGTTTGCGGATTTTGATTTTGGTGGCTTCGCCATCGGCCATAACGGTAATCTGACCAACGCCTATTCACTCCGCAAACAGTTAGTGAAGCGCGGCTGCCTGTTCCGCTCGACCACGGACACAGAAGTTATCATTCATTTGATGGCTATGGCCCGTGGCGGGAATGTTATTGATCGCTTGATCGAGGCTCTGCGGCAAGTAGAGGGCGCCTACTCACTCGTCGCGCTTACCAAAAATATGATGATCGGTATCCGCGATCCCTATGGCGTACGGCCGCTGGTGCTTGGCAAATTTGAAGAGGCTTATGTGCTGGCCAGCGAAACCTGCGCCCTGGATATTATTGGTGCCGATTTCATTCGCGACATTGAACCCGGCGAGATGGTTATCATTCAGGATGGGCGCCTTGAAACTGTGCATCCCTTCGGCAAGCATCCGCACAAATTCTGCATCTTTGAGTATATTTATTTTGCCCGTCCGGATTCATCGGTTGAGGGCCGTTCAGTTTATGAAATGCGCAAGCAGATCGGTATTGAATTAGCGCGTGAATCGCCTGTTCCGGCTGACATTGTCGTCCCTGTGCCAGATTCCGGCGTCCCTGCTGCTATCGGCTATGCGCAGGAAAGCCATATCCCGTTTGATCTCGGTATTATCCGTAACCATTATGTCGGCCGTACCTTCATTCAACCGACCGACCGCATCCGGCATCTGGGCGTGAAGCTGAAGCATAATGCCAACCGCCGCTTCATTGAAGGCAAGCGCGTTATTCTGGTTGATGATTCCATCGTGCGCGGTACGACCTCAACCAAGATTGTGGAAATGATGCGCAGCGCCGGGGCAAAAGAAGTGCATATGCGCATCTCCAGCCCACCGACCAAGCATAGCTGCTTCTACGGCATCGACACGCCGCAGAAGGAAAAGCTTCTGGCGCATAATTATACGGTAGAACAGATGGGACGCTTTATCGGTGTGGACAGTCTGGCCTTCATCTCGCTCGACGGCCTCTATCGTGCGATGGGCGAAGCCAAACGTAATGCCGAAGCACCTCAATATTGCGATGCCTGCTTCAGTGGTGATTACCCCATCCAGCTGACCGACCTCAACGCCAACGAAATGCAGGGCGAGCTGTCGTTCCTCGCTAAAGCGAGTGAGTAGAATTACTTCTTCTTTTTATCTTCATACGGATTAACACTCTTTTTTAGCTGCCAACGTATCGGCACGCCCTGCAGTTTAAAAAGCTCCCGCAAGCCATTGGTCAGAAAGCGCTGATAGCTGTCGGGCAGATCGACGGGCTTGTTGACCCAGAGCGAAAAAGTCGGCGGACGGCTCTTTACCTGCGTCATATAGCGGAGCTTTACGCGGCGGCCGGAAACAATCGGCGGCGGATGATTGTCTTCCATATCCTTGAGCCAGCGGTTGAGTTGTCCCGTCGAGACCCGCTTGTTCCAGGTTTCATAGATCTTCAGAACAGCCTTCATCAGATCGCCCAAGCCTTCACCTTCCAGTGCGGAAAGCGGCACAAGCGGCAAGCCCGCAGCCTGGGCGAGGGACTCTTCAGCCCGGTAGCCGATCTCTTTCATCACTGCCTTTTTATTTTTGATGGTGTCCCATTTGTTGACGGCGA
>JANRKK010000046.1:0-2764 GCA_033763555.1 Alphaproteobacteria bacterium
TGCCAAAGCCGAGATTTTCATGGGCATGGCACCCGCCTCTGCTGCCATCCTCAACCGCGACAATCCACAATTCGCCCGGCTGGCGGCAGCGGCAAAAGAATGCGGCCTCAAGAAAATTCTTGGCTTTGGACGCGATGTAAAATCGGATGCCCGGATGCTGGAATGCGTTGAACATACCGACAGCAGCGAAATCAAAGCCGATATTCTCGGCAAAAAAATCACCTATCGCCTCAGCGTGCCGGGATTGCATGTGGCGATGAATTCCTTGGGCGCGCTTTGCGCCGCCGTTATGGCAGGCGCCGATCTGCAAGCCTGTGCCGCGGCGCTGAGCTATTACAAACAGCCGAAAGGCCGGGGCGTTATCCAAAACATTACTCTTCCGGAAGGCTCCATCACCGTCATCGACGAAAGCTATAACGCCAGTCCGATTGCCGTGCGCTTTGCCATTCGTGTTCTGGGGCAAATGGCTCCGAGCAAAGGCGGGCGACGCATTCTGGCGCTGGGTGATATGCGCGAGCTGGGCAAAACTTCACCTGCGCTGCATGCCGATCTGGCAAAAGACATTGCTGAAGCCAAAATCGACAAGGTTTTCTGCTGCGGCGAGATGATGGCACATCTGTTCGAGGCCCTGCCTCCCGCCCTGCGTGGCGCCCACACGAAAACCAGTGCCGAACTCGCGCCGCTTGTCGCCAGTACGGCTCACGCGGGCGACGTCATCACCATCAAAGGCTCAAAAAGCATGCTGATGCCGATGGTACTGGAAGCGTTACGCGAACTGGACGAAGGCCACGCCAGCAAGCTGGCCAGTTAGTACCTATACCGCTCCGGCTTGTAGGGCCCCTGCTCCGG
The DNA here is from genome assembly GCA_033763555.1 of Alphaproteobacteria bacterium. Lineage (GTDB taxonomy): Bacteria > Pseudomonadota > Alphaproteobacteria > UBA9219 > UBA9219 > JALYJG01. The sequence goes on from JANRKK010000046.1 coordinate 850, forward strand.
CACGCCGATATAATCGGCCTGTTCCTTGCTCAGCTTCGTCAGTTTCACGCCGAGTTTGGCGAGATGCAAGCGAGCAACTTTTTCGTCCAACGCTTTCGGCAATATATAGACCTCACGCTTATACTTCGCGTGGTTCTGCCACAGCTCGATCTGCGCCATGACCTGATTGGTGAAGGAAGCGCTCATGACAAAGCTGGGATGGCCCGTGGCGCAGCCGAGATTGACCAGACGCCCCTTGGCGAGGACGATCAGGCGCTTGCCGTCGGGGAATATAACTTCATCGACCTGCGGCTTCACTTCTTCCCATTTGTAGTTGCGCAGCGCGTCGATTTGAATTTCGGAATCAAAGTGGCCAATGTTACAGACGATGGCGCGATCTTTCATCTTACGCATATGGTCGAGCGTGATGACATCCTTGTTGCCCGTTGTGGTGACAAAAATATCCGCCATCGAAGCGGTGTCTTCCATCGTCAGGACCTGATAGCCTTCCATCGCCGCCTGCAGCGCATTAATGGGGTCGATTTCCGTCACGATCACGCGCGCACCCGCATTGCGCAGGCTGGCGGCCGAACCCTTGCCGACATCGCCATAGCCGCAAACCACAGCGACTTTGCCCGCCATCATCACGTCGGTGGCGCGGCGGATGCCGTCCACAAGGCTTTCACGGCAGCCATAGAGATTGTCGAATTTTGATTTCGTCACGCTGTCATTGACGTTGAAGGCAGGGATTTTCAGCTCGCCCTTTTCCATCATCTGATAGAGACGATGCACGCCGGTTGTGGTTTCTTCCGACACGCCGCGAATATCCTTGAGCAGTTCGGGGTATTTTTCATGCACGCGCAGCGTCAAATCGCCGCCGTCATCCAAAAGCATGTTGGGCTTCCAGCCATCCGGCCCGGTAATTGTCTGATCGACGCACCACCAATATTCTTCTTCGTCCATACCCTTCCAGGCGAAGACCGGAATGCCCGCCGCGGCAATCGCCGCCGCCGCATGATCCTGCGTCGAGAAAATATTGCAGGACGACCAGCGCACCGACGCGCCGAGATGGATGAGCGTTTCGATCAGAACCGCCGTCTGAATGGTCATATGCAGGCAACCGACGATGCGCGCGCCCTTCAACGGCTTCGACGCACCATATTCCTCACGCACCGCCATCAGGCCGGGCATTTCCGTTTCCGCGATTTTGATTTCGCGACGGCCCCATTCGGCAAGGCTCATATCCTTGACCTTGAAATCCTGATTGGCAGCGGAACGTGCGACGGCGGATGCGGACATGAAAACCTCTGAGAGTGACATAGACGAGTGATTATTAGGGTTAAAAACCTAGAAAAGCAATTGACTACACGGAGATAGGGGCCTTATACAAGGTGCCATTAACAATATCATTTTATTACCGCCCATTATTGATAAAGGAAAAGTAGATATGAAAACTACAACTTCGGATGATAATGAAGCAAAAATTTTCCCCTTGGCCCCTTTAATTTGTCTTACCTCAGGCCTGACTTCTACAAGAACTCTTAAGCCAGTGGCTCTAGTGGTAAGCTTCATGATGGGCATAAGCGAAGCCGCCATGGGCAGTTTGGAAGGAATGTTGATTTTTGAATCACATGGAGATGCTTGTGGACGTGAGCTAATGTCTCAACACCCTACCCTCGGACAACTTGGGGAAGAATATCATACATTTTGTAAAGAAGTCTTACCCTTAATTCCCAAACAAGAAGTGCATGAATATGTCGATCGGTGGATGTCCGAAAAGACGGCCAAACTACCGGTAGACTTACAAGAAGGTTTTCCTATAAGAAAACTTGAAAATATACCCAATCCACAGCAGGCACGCCGGAGACGAAGAACGCCTTCACCTGAAAAGAGATATCTTCATTAGCTTTGCAATATCTGCTTAATCCGCAAACGG